>JAITLV010000131.1 GCA_031277685.1 Sphingobacterium sp.
CCTTTGCTATCTTTCAAATAAAATTTGTCCCCAGATCGTATAAAGGAAATTTTTCGCATCGTACTTTTCATT
This sequence comes from Sphingobacterium sp., assembly GCA_031277685.1. Classification (GTDB taxonomy): domain Bacteria; phylum Bacteroidota; class Bacteroidia; order Sphingobacteriales; family Sphingobacteriaceae; genus Sphingobacterium. The sequence goes on from JAITLV010000131.1 coordinate 73, forward strand.
ACGATAATTAAAAAACTGAAAACTAAACTCAAGACAACAATGATGAATTGCGTTTGATTTACCGTGTATCTTATATGCATCCCCTTAATCAATAGCACAGCAAGAGGGTATAAAATGAATACCGTGAATAATACTGTCCAAAAAATATATTTGCTGTTAAAAACAGATAATGTTATTTCATTTTTATTCATACTTTATAGCGTCAATATAAATATTATACCTCAATCTCGCAAAATCTCCAAAGAGACTCTCCTCTATTATAAATGTATGAGTTTTTAATGTTGAAAATAAATACCTCTTAATATTCGTCTGAGATCATTTATTATTCGTTCCTCAGTATCATCAATCAGTATACTTTTATTTGATCAAAACAATGAACTGTTCTGCTATTACCTCCACAAGTCTTTTGATCAACTATTGTTTTTTCTGTCTTTATAGCTAAAGATTTGATAAAAAAAATATTCATGCTATTCTTCAGAAAATATTAGGTGCACGAATTGGGCCTACATTAAATTTCAGGATGGTAGCATATCCGACAAAAATAAAAATACACGTAATTAGCAAATTACTTTTTATACTTTTACTAGTGTTATATGTAAAATAATAGGAATGTACAATACTTTAATTGAATATATAAATTCTCGCATTTCAAGGCCATTAGCGCAAGATGAGATTAAAATATTGAAAGACAATTTTATACCTAACAAGGTCAAGAAACGACAGTTTTTTTCAAAGGAGGGGGAAGTAAACAAATACATGGGTTTTCTTGTGAAAGGTGCTATGAAAATGTATAGTGTAGACAATAAAGGGATTGAACATATTGTGAATCTTTATATTAATGGCTGGTGGGTAGGTGACCGCGAAAGTTTCACCAAACTCATTCCTTCGCCATTCAATATTATGGCCTGTGAAGACACTGATTTACTCATTTTAACAAAAAACAATGCTGCTCAAGTGTTCTCTCCCAATTATGACTGAACTGACAAGGCAATTGGATCAGAATTATTCCTTCGCCAGCCAAAGAAGGATTAATGCCGCAATCAGTATGACGGCAGAGGAGCGATACAATATGCTAGTGGATAATTATCCAGAATTTCTGCAAATATTTCCTCAACATATGATCGCTTCTTATTTGGGTATTACAAAAGAAACACTGAGCCGTATTCGATCACGTCTGGTCAGATGATAACGCGACTATGATCTAGTGATTTATTAAGGGAATTACTTGTGTTCCTATCAACTCAATGGATTTGAATAAAGCTTCTTTACTCAATCCAGGGTTATCCATTTGAAAAGTAAAGCGGGATATCCCTCCTAATGCTTCGCTATGCCGTAATATCTTTTCCGCAACCTCTTCAGGATTACCAATGACATATGCTCCACTAGAACCAGTCTGTGCTTCAAACATCTCACGTGTAGGTGTTGACCATCCCCTTTCTCTACCGATCTTACCCATCATCTCCTGATAGCCCGGAAAATATAGATCTTTTGCTTTGACTGTTGAATCAGATACAAAGCCGAGAGAGTGTAAACCTACTTTTAGTTTATCCCGCGAATGGCCAGCTTTTTGGCCAGCTTCATAATACATATCAATTAATGAGCGGAATCGGTGGGTTTCGCCTCCAATAACAGCGACCATCAATGGTACTCCCAGTAGGCCAGCTCGAATGAAAGACTCGGGGGTCCCTCCAACACCTACCCAAATAGGCAATTGCTCCTGCAATGGCCTTGGGTATATGGCCTGTTGCTTTAACTCGGGACGGAAGTCGCCTTTCCAAGAGACAATTTCATTGTCCCGAATTTCTAAGAGTAACCTAATCTTTTCATCAAATAACAAGTCGTAATCTTGTGTATTGAAACCAAACAAAGGAAATGCATCAATAAAAGATCCTCTCCCTGCTACAATCTCAGCCCGGCCTTTAGAAATGAGATCCAACGTGGCATATTCTTGAAATACACGTACTGGATCTGCGGCACTCAAAACAGTAACGGCACTTGTCAGACGAATCTTTTTGGTTCTCGCAGCAGCAGCAGCAAGGATTACCGCAGGAGACTCATCCAAAAATTCTTTTCGATGATGCTCGCCCAGTCCAAAAACATGAAGCCCAACCTGATCTGCGAATTCTATTTTTGACAATAATGTTTCTATAGCCTCTACATTTTTTTCTGGAAGCAACGCTCCATCATATGCTCCGGTAGCAATGAAACTATCTATCCCTATTTCCATAATTACTTATCTTATCTGTCTCCTAGTCTATTAAATATAATCAAATTTCCGATTTTCTATTATCCAATACGATGATCTATATCAATAATTATCCAAATAAATTCATTTCGATCCGATTTAAATAAATTTCCATAGTTTTACGACTATGAATACGACTTCTCTTTCCGTTCAGAAGGCAGATCCCGAGATATTTAAAAATATTTTCAGTGATTCATTTTACCATATTTTCTTGATTCAAGGAAGTGGAAAGATTATAGTTGATTTTATTGAATATAAATTCAACGGAAAAACAGTTTTTTTTTCCTCACCGTTTCAAAACATCCAGATCTTGTCTGAGTCTAGCTTAGACATAGAAGTTCTTGACTTCCATAGCGATTTTTATTGCATCGAATTTCATAAAAAAGAAGTGGCCTGTAATGGATTCCTGTTTAACAATATCTATCTTTTCCCTCTTTTTGAACTTCGAGATGAAATTTTCAGCGAAGTTTCCAACTACTTTTCAAAGATCGCAAAGGAGGACGACAAACAGGAGAGCTTTTCAACCGCGATACTCCGGTCTTACCTACAGCTGATCCTTGCAATTTGCAGTAAGGAAAAAAATCAACTCTTACCAGAGCAAGAGTTGATTCAAGATAATTTTGATGAACTGACAATATTCCAGCTTCTGGTGGAAGAACATTTTCTTTCCAACAAAGAACTCTCCTACTATGCAGATCTCCTTCATATCACTCCAAATGCTTTAAGTAAAAAGATTAAATCCCGTTTTCGCAAAACACCCTCACAGATAATCCAAGAAAGAGTAATACTGGAGGCTAAAAAGCAGATTCATCTCACACGAAAATCTATCAAGGAAATAGCTGTGGCATTAAGTTTTACCGATGAATACCACTTCAGCAAGTATTTTAAGAGATATACAGGCGTCTCGCCAACGCAGTTTCGTAAGGAGGTATATCTATCGTGGCAGATTTATACAAATTAAATCCATAATCTGCCATTCCCAGGGAGATTAGTTCAACATAACTTTGTTAAAAAAGTTATGATAGATTTATTAGCAAATTCTCAAAAAAGTTTTATTCATTTCCTCCGTATTGGAATCTTTATTGTTATGGCATGGATTGGTGGTCTAAAAGCTTTCCATTATGAAGCTGAAGGAATCATTCCCTTTGTAACCAATTCTCCTATTATGAGCTTTCTGCTTCATAAACATGTTACCGATACTGATAACTATAAACTTCACAAAAATAAAGAAGGTGAAGTCATAACGAATAATATCCGTTGGCACGAAGCGAATGGAACTTATACTTTCTCCTACGGATTGGGGGCTATGATTGTTTCTATCGGAATGTTGGTATTACTTGGTATATTCTATCCAAAAGTTGGGATGTGGGGAGGTATCTTAACAGCAGGCATGTCGTTAGTGACACTTTCCTTTTTGATCACAACTCCGGAAGTCTGGGTTCCCAATCTGGGCGGACAAGAACATGGTTTTCCATTTCTATCCGCAGCCGGAAGGCTCGTTTTAAAGGATATTATTATGATGGGCGCTGGGCTTATTATTGCATCAGATTCGGCGAGAACCATACAAAAGTACCTGTCAACCTAATTGTTTCCATACAAATTTCAAGAGCCAACGTTCAAAGTGTCCGTTCAATTGAGACTATCGTGCAGCCACAATTGAACGGTACAACTATTATTCCGCAGCAAATAGACTGCTTTCCCATTTTACAGAACGATCGTATTCATCTAAAACATAGACTTTATGGGCTTCTCCACCTTCAAAAACACGGATGACGACGTGTTCCATGAAATGACTGATATCCCCGTTTAAACCATGGGCCATACGTCGTTAACGTTTCTTCATGTATATTGGTAGAAAATAATAATCTGTCTTTTCGTTTTCCTAAGTTTCGTAATCTGTAATAAACTTCTTGGCCAGGCTGATCGGAACTGTAGACTTGCTGGATTGCAATTTTTGGATCTAACACTTCAATAAAGTTGGCATTGTTGGCATCTCGATTGCCATGGTGATTCAATACCATCGCATCCACTTAACCAACTGCCCTTGCTATTGTTGTTTCAACATCAAACCAAGATGGTACTGAACTGTCCTGTAAGCCGGTATTGTCGGCCCCAGCATAGTAGTCAAATTTTCCATAACAAAACTTTAACGCCATGCTCAATGGATTTTCATTGTAGCCACCGCTATAAAAATTAAGCATATCTCCCGCTGCAAAAAGAACCTTCGTTTCATTACGATATGGATTCCATACTGTCGCATTATTTTTAATATTCTGAATATGCACCATTGGAAAAGATTTCGCATCTTTTTGAAGCACAATTTGATCTTGCCGTCCCACCTGTAAACATTGAATTTCATATAAATGACTGTCGACCAATTGAAGATAAGGCTATTTGATAAGCAACAAAGCGTTATATATGTAAAACAGATTGAGGGAACATTAAAAGCGCGGTCAATAGTTATAGGGACAAAAAAGCCCAACTATTGAATAGTTGGGCTTCATAAAATTGTTGAAAACAATTTTTACAACATAGTAATACGAATTAAAATTTATAAGCTAAGTTCAGTCTAAAACCTTGCGGGTTGACCACTCGCCATCCATAGTGTGTATACCCCCAGGCTCCAGGATAGAAGCCCACATAATTATAGCGATTAGTTACATTATTTACCAATAATGCTATGCTATAGTTGTTTTTTTGATAGGAAGCTCCTAAATCTATGGAAAATAAGTCATCTGGTAGATATTTATGATCTTGGACAACCGGCCAAGTAGCACGTTTTGCTTGATATTCATAACCAGCAGAAAATCCCAATCCCTCTAAATTTCCTTCCGCAATAGTGTACTTGATCCATGCATTACTGATATGACGAGCAGTACCGTACAACATACCACCAATCTTCTTGGAATCTTTGTCTTTAGTTACCTTGGCATCGGTATATGCGTAGTTGAATACCACATTCCAATTTTTATTAATTACACCATTGACATCCAGCTCAATACCTTTAGAGGTCGCTTCGCCCGATTGTTCAAATCTTCCAGGGTTATCAACACCAGCAGCAGTGAGCATATTAGTCTTTGTCAAATGATACACCGTCAAATTAGTCATCAATTTATTCTGGAACCAGGTTTTTTTCAGTCCGACCTCTTTGTTTCGTCCATATGACGGGTCAGCACTTCCACCATCTAACAATAATCCAACTTGCTCCTGAAATGTTTCGTCATACAATGCATAGATGGTAAAAGTAGGTGTTACGAGACCGGTTAGACTAAAGCGTGGTGTAAATGCTTCGTTCTTAACTTCATTACCATTATTGGCAATAGAAACTTTCTTCGTCGCAGTATAGCGCAAACCCGCAGCTACCCTTAGCTTGTCCGCTAGAAAACGAACCTCATCCTGTATATGGACGGAGTTGTACGAATAATCCGATAGATAATTAGCGCCACGTTCCCGCAATGATTTAGAACGATCATAAACCGGCAACATATTCTTGGTTAAATTACCGTAAATAGGATTGTAGATATTAAAAATAACTTCATCTTTGGCATTGACTGGCAGTTTTTTGCTTGGATCAACAATACTACCCGCTACAGACCAATCCGCTACATAGAACTTCTTACCCATGTCCAAACCGGCTAGAATATTGTGGTTGATTTCTCCCGTCTTGAACTTTCCGCGTGTAAATACCTGCCCAACGGTAGAGGTATTCAATGCATCATTGATACTAACATTACGTGTTACATCACCTTTTTTAACACCATCACTCCCGTCTTTTAAAGCAATTGTATTGTAATTTGCATACAATGACGCGCCTTCCATTTCGGAACGGACATAACCGAACTGCGCTGTCAATAACCAATCTTCGTTAAAATTATGGTTAATTGTTCCATAGACATTATGTTCCCAGGATTTGGTAGGATCCATGATCGGATCACTAAAAGAAAAGTTCTTCTTCAATTCTTTAAACCCGTCTATACCATAGACATATTTTGAAAAACCACCTTCAAAATTATTTTGGGATAGAATATATTCAAATGTCACATTTGTATTCTCACTAGCGTTGTATTTGAATGCGGGATTCAAAACAAATTGCTCATGATTAACATTTTGCTGAAAATTTCCCTTCTTGGTTCCCATAACATTAAAGCGCCCTAAAAACTTCCCATCACTGCTTAATCTCTGATCAATATCAACAGCCGCACGTAATAAATTATAACTTCCCACCGTCATTTGCGTAGTTCGCTGATTCGTTCCCATAGGTTTTTTGGTCACTATATTATAAAATCCTCCCGGTTGCGTATTGCCCATCATGAATCCGGCTGGCCCCTTTACAAACTCAACGCGTTCCACAAAGGCCATATCTTCCCGCAAGGGACCAAAACTACCACTTACATCCATTCCATTACGCAGATTGGAAGCTTGAAATCCTCTTACCGCAATACCTACACTCCCCTCCTCTTGGTGTGTAATCGTTCGCACTCCACTTACATTCCTCGATAAACCTTCAGCAGTTGTCAATATCATCTGATCATTCAGCAAACGCTGATCAATAACTTGAATATTTTGTGGCGTAACCAATAAGTTTTCACCTAGACGTAAAGTCGAAGATGGTATGGTGGTTTTGTTCGCAACAACATTTGCAGTGGATAAAACATAAGATTTTGTACTATCTACTTTGATAGAATCCACTGCTGAGTTTATTTTAGCTTTTCCTTTCTCTGGTTTACTCTGTGCCAGCACAATAGTGGGTAAAACAAGGATACTCCAGAGGATATTTTTCTTCAGCATATGTTATTTAGAATTAATATAATTAAATTTACAACACAAAATTAGAGCACATTCATGCAATCGGGTTTCGAATTTGGTAGAAATACATTAGAATATGGGAGTAATTAAAACAAATCAGCAACTGATCAAAGAAGTGCTATCTTTTTACGATCAGGATAAAGATGAACAAACAGTAACCCATATGGAAAGTGCGTTAGGAAGTTTTAGCACAACCTATATTTATGACAGTCCAGAGTTTATTATTAGAGATTACGTGTATACCTATGTAGAGGATATCACCTTGTCTTACAAAACCTCAAGCAAAAATTACATTCAGATCGCCTTTTTTCTCAATAAGTATATACTTAAGGATAATATTAATAATCAGCAAAATCACTACCTACCACAGCACAACTACATCTATTTCACCCCATCGGAATCTGATGTCGAGATATTTTTTAAAAAGAATATTGTTTATCGCAATTTCGATATCTATGTAGAATCTGACTATTTTCATCAGTTTATTAGCGAAACACAGCGCATAGACTCATTCATTGCTCAGGTGGACAAGAATAATTTCACTCGTCTGGTTGAGGAAGGCATACCCATTAGTCCACAGATGCTCCATATTCTCCAAGAAATGAAATCTTGTCGTAAAACAGGTATCCAACGACAATATTTTATGAAAGGTAGAATAATGATCCTCCTCCAATTATTGTTTGAATGGATTGATCAAGTGAAAAAGCAAAACGATATAGATAGTGGCTATAGCGAAGTCGATACCAATATTTTCTATGCGATACAGAACTTTATTTCGGAAAATACCAGGGAATTCTATACCATCGAGCAGCTAGCGATCAAATTTGGCATAAATCAATACAAATTGAAAAAGGGATTCAAAGAAATATCTGGCATGGGTCTCTTTCAATTCGCTACAAAAGTACATATTCAGGAAGCAATCTCTCTGCTGAAAGCAACAGATCTATCCATTAAAGAGATTGCCTTCAGAACAGGGTATTCATCCCCTTCCTCCTTCTCTGTAGCATTCAAAAAGCAATGTGGTATCGCACCAAATCAATTTAGAAAGAAACCTGATACATTCAAATAGCGATATAAAACGCATCTTTGATCCTTTCATTTGGCTAGAGAATTCATCCAGAAAATTACAGATCAGTATTGCTTCTATGAGCAGATAACGATACTTAAATATTTCTAAAAATTTAATATATATTTATATACCTAAAACTTATATATGTTAGAGAATTTTGAATTTTACCTTTTTCTGGTTCTGTTGATCACCATGCTCATTATGCTGGCGAAAAAAATTCAGGTCGCTTATCCTATTTTACTTGTATTGGCTGGACTTCTAATAAGTTTTGTTCCAGGAGTACCCGCCATAAAAATAGAGCCAGAGTTGATATTTATCATCTTTTTACCACCATTATTATACGAGGCCGCCTGGTCAACCTCCTGGAAGGAACTCGGGCGGTGGCGAAGAATCATCTTCAGTTTCGCTTTTGTAGTAGTCTTTTTCACTGCGCTTTCTGTTGCGATTTTCGCTAATTATTTTATTCCTGGTTTCTCTTTGGCGCTCGGTTTTTTATTGGGTGGTATTGTCTCTCCACCGGATGCAGTGAGCGCAGCAGCAATTCTAAAATTTGTAAAAGTCCCAAAACGTCTAGCATCAATCCTTGAAGGCGAAAGTTTACTCAATGACGCTTCTTCCTTGATTATTTTTCGTTTTGCGATGATCGCAGCGGCAACTGGACAATTTGTTTGGTATGAGGCGACTGGAAGTTTTTTGTGGATGTGTATTGGCGGTGTGGGCATCGGAATCATAATTGCATATGTTTTTCTAAAAATGCACAAAACTTTACCTACGGATTCAAATATAGATATTTTATTGACTTTTATTGCGCCCTTTTCCATGTATTTGGCAGCAGAACAACTCCATGCTTCGGGCGTTTTGGCAGTGGTAACGGGCGGCCTCTTCCTCTCTTATCGCAGTCATGACTTCTTGAGCAGCGCATCCAGAATACGTACAGTAACTGTCTGGGAAAGTTTCTGCTTTTTGCTCAATGGAATTGTTTTTATGCTCATTGGTTTAGATTTGCCCGAAATTGTTTCTGGCTTGGGTGACACCGATATGTATACAGCGATTGGCTATGGTGTAGCGGTCACGATAGTATTAATTATAGTAAGAATTTTCGCTGGATATGCAGCTGTAATCACGACTTTGATTATGAGAAACTTTATCACAGTTGCGGATGCGCAATCTCCTGGCTGGCAAACCCCTATCATCATCGGCTGGACCGGAATGAGAGGCGTAGTTTCCTTGGCTGCCGCCCTTTCAATTCCTTTAACGATAGCTGACGGAACTCCTTTTCCACAAAGAAACCTGATCCTTTTTATCACCTTTATTGTTATTCTGTTAACATTACTTGTTCAGGGACTCACACTTCCTTTCTTACTGAAAAAATTCCCACCAGTAGACCCTGATTTTGTCAGAACCGAAAAAGAAATCGACTATGAAATTCAGAATAAACTCGCCCAAGTGGCAGTGGATAAAATTCGTAAAGATTATGCTGACAAAATAGATAGCTTTCCGACATTGAAAGATCAATTACAGAAATACGAAAGCCAGCTAAGAAGCTCTGAAATCATCATTAACTTTGCTGAATACCGAAATATTTATATAGATATTCTCGAAACTCAACGTATCTGGCTCATCAATAAAAATCGCGAAGAACTTTTGTTAGACGAAGAAATTATCAGAAAACATCTTCGTCTACTCGATCTTCAGGAAGAAAGATTAAATATGAAAAGTTAATGAAGACTATTGGGCGATATGCTGATTGGTTCTCAATTAAAAAAATTAGTCTTTTTAACTACACTTGAGACCCTTGGTTTGGAAGAAAAAGGATAGCCTTAAGCTCCCAATTCTAGCTGTCCTTTTGTCTTTCTAAATTCTGTCATGCTCATTACATGTCGTTTTTTAAAGAATTTATTCAGATGACTTTCATCCGAAAAACCAAATTCTGCAACAATTTCATTGATTCGCATATCGCTAAAAAGAAGTCGATGCTCGATCAATCTCATTTTATAATTTAGGATATAATGTTGAATCGTTTCACCACATTGCTTTTTAAAGTAACTACCGAGATAACTTTCGGAAAAGCCGAACTTTTGAGCGATGGAAAAGGCTTTTAGTAAGCTAGGATCATGGATATTTCCTTGAATATAGTTAATAATATCCACTACTCTCTTATCTGTGTTGGAAGCGACGCGTTCCACCCTCATCTTTGAAATATTCCGTGCTGCGATCACAATTAGTGCATTTACATAATGTAATGTCAATTCCTCATGGTAGAGATCCGGATAATGTATACCATGGAGAAGAGACGATGCGATCGATTCAACCAAAATAACGTCAGGTTTATTCTGTAAGATGCAACCTGACAGATAAGAAGCACCATATAATAAGCACTCCATTGAATTAATACTGTTCCACTTATAGTCTTTTACGTAACGTTCGCTGAACTTAACAAGCAACAGTTCTGTTTTCTCGACAACTTCCAAATAGTGCTGGTCATTTGGAGTAAGTAATATCAAACTGCCTTTACTATATTCAGCATTATTGTTATTTATCTTAAGAAATCCTCTGCCACAGATCACGTACACAATTTGAAAAAATGAGAATTGATTATCCCGCAATGGACAGTTTACAATCTTGTGATGCTCGACTTTTACCAATTGATCTATATTCTCCCTTTTCATCATGTAAAAATACTTATTTATCATTAAAATATACTGATTTTTCAAGATTTTTCTGTTCAAATTTGCTATGTTAAAATTTAAAAAGTTTATGAAAAAATCAATTTACGTCCTAGCTCTCGGAGCATTTGGAATCATAACAACTGAATTTGGGATAGTTGGCATTCTACCCACAATTAGTCGGCAATTTGAGGTATCATTAGACACTGCAGGCTGGTTACTCAGTGCTTTTGCTATAACAGTCGCTGTCTCCTCTCCCTTTATAACTTCGTTTACGACAAAAATAAACCGGAAGTTCCTATTATGTTTAGTCATGAGTATTTTCGTTCTCTCAAATTTAATATCTGCATTTTCAACAAATTTCGTTATGCTTATGGTTGCTAGGATATTACCGGCAATTTTACATCCATTGTTTTGGAATATCTCAATTGCGATAGCATTTAAGAACAACGGAGCAAAGGGTGTGTCTAAAGTAATGTTGGGGCTAAGTCTTGCTACAGTCCTAGGTATCCCATTGACAACTTATGCTGTAGATCTCTTCAATCATTGGCAAGCATCATTTTTACTTAGCAGCGCCATTAGTTTAATTGCATTTATAGGTCTATTATTTTTCATTCCTTCGATTCCAGCTGAAACAACAAAATCAACAAATAACCAACTAGTTATATTAAAAAACCCACTTTTATGGATAAACCTCATTTCAACAATTTGTACGCTTGCAGCCATGTTTTCTAGCTATACCTATCTCACTGCTTATCTCGAACAAATTACAAAAATGAATGCTGCACAAATAAGTGTTATGTTACTTCTTTTTGGTGGAATGGGAACTCTAGGAAACTGGTTAATGGGTATAGCATTAAATAGAAATGTATTGGCTACAGCGAGGCTATTTTTGACCTCATTGATGACGGTTCAGATCCTGGCTTATTACCTAGGTGGAATCTTCACCCCCATGGTCATTATTGTTTCCCTATGGGGAATGATTCACACCGGTGGGTTTCTGGTTTCAAATATTCGAACAACACAGTCCGTACCACATCATGCGCTGGAATTTGTTAACAGTTTACTTACTTCATCTTTCAATATTGGAATTTCTTTAGGTGCATTCCTTGGTGGAACGATAAGTGCTTCTTATGGCGTCCACTATGTTCTATGGGTAAGTGTCACGTTACTTGCTGTTACATTTGCGCTGAGTTTTGTTAACTTTCCAAAAAACATTAAAGAAAATCAAAACCTAATGCAAAAAAAAATAGCTGTATCAATCTGCAAATAAATTCAGCTACTATATTATCTGGTCAATAGATCTTAAAACTAAGCAGCTCTTCAAAACGGAGAGCTTGCTTTTTCATTGATGATTTCTCACCGGTTATCAGTGATATTATTAAATATCCATATTGGATAATTTTATAGCTATAAAAGTGAAGGAAATATCCAAACTCTTAAAACACAGAATTTATTCTTGAGACAATTCTAAATACATCCATTGGATTCTGGCACATCCAATGTGTGATAAGGGAATAACCGTTTTAGTTTTTTGGAGATTGTATAACGAATGTTTAATTTATACAGATACTATAGAAAAACTAAACTAATTAGAAGGGCAAATGCAATCCAGTCAATATACTGAAGTACTAGCTTACAATCCACAATCGGATAAAAAGGTAACGCTGTATCAACGAAAAATCGCTTGGAAAATCCCCCCGATCATTAGACTATCGATCTGGCATGCAACTATTTGAGGTAAAGTATATGATATTTGACAATCCAATAAACGATAGACAATTTTAGAATTGAAATCAGATGTAAATAACGGATCATATTATAGCCAATGTCGTATTAATAATACCGTGATTGCCCAAGAAATACAACTATGTATTAGTGTAGTTTTAAATTTATTACTTTTATGACTATGGAAAAGTCGTTGACACAACAATTTAATGAAAAAATAAGCTCTTATTACCCCATTTCAAAAGCCACATTTGAAAACCTTTTAGCAATAGCGAATGTAGTGAATTTAGAACGGAACGAAATACTCGTACAACAGGGCTCAATTGGACGACAATTTTGCTTTTTATATTCAGGATATTTAAGAGCGTACATCAGCGATGAAAGGGGACGAATATATAATAAGAATATCGCTGTTAGTGGCGATTTTATTGCGTCCACAGTTTCTTGTATTTTAAATAGACCATCAAAATTCACTCTTCAAGCGATAACAGACTGCTCCTTGCTAAGTATTTCCTACAAAAAATTCAGGGATTTACTTTTTTATACAGATGATTTGAAATCGTTTTACATCCATTATCTCGAAAAAAACTGGGTAATTGACAAGGAAGAAAGGGAAATATCCATTGTTATGGAGGATGCCCAAATCAGATATGAAAGATTATTGATAAACAATCCCAACATAGAAAAGCATGTACCTTTACAATATATCGCATCTCATCTTGGCATTACCCCCACTCAATTGAGCAGAATTCGAAAATTATTGAAATAGCACATTTCTCAACATATGTAAAAAGCGATATCTTATAAATCTTATAATTTTGATATATAGAACAAAAGAGAATAACATTTCATAAAACGATACATTCAGGATATGATACTAAAAAATCAAAAATCAGATTTCAATATTATTTACGAGATTATCAATGACGCTTCCTCAGCCTATAAAGGTAACATCCCAGAGGATTGCTGGAAAGAACCTTATATGACGCAAGAGGAATTGCACGAACAAATTGCCGACGGGGTTGAATTCTGGTGCTACCATTGCGAAGGTACTATAGTTGGCGTAATGGGAATTCAACAGAAATCGGATGTCACCTTAATTCGCCATGCATACGTAAAGACTATAGTTAGAAATAAAGGAGTTGGTGGTAAACTGTTAAGGCATTTGTCTACGCTTACCGATAAACCAATCCTTATCGGAACATGGGAAGATGCGAGTTGGGCCATTGGTTTCTATATAAAAAACGGATTCATACAAGTGACTGACATAGAAAAGGAACAACTTTTAAGAAAATATTGGAATATTCCATTACGACAGATTGAGAGTTCGGTCGTACTTGTCAGTCCAGATTTTGACCTCAAGAATTACCTTGATCCAATTCATCCTGTAACGTCTGATCCCAGATAAACTTCATGTCGAAAATCCCATTAGCCGCTAATGTAAAAATTGCTCTATTCCATTGTTCATTTTGTGCCCGATTAGTAATCTCGTGAAGTTCCATGAGACCAAAATCAACTGTCGGATCAAAACTGTGCACATCTAACGCCTTTGTTATATTGCAATTATCAAAATATTCACCAGTAGTGTCCACATAGGCGTCATTTCCATGAATATATAATATAGCTTTTGTCCAACTTTCATCTTGGATACTGTTAGTAATATTAGTTGCTATGAGAGTATATATTTCGTCTATCGTCATTATTGTTTCGGTTTAATACAGAGAATTAAGTTCTTAACTATACCAAGTTAAGAACTTAGGTTGTAAATCCAAATATACGATCCAACAAAACAAGATTTTCATTATTTTTTTGCCATATCCTTCAGCTTTAATGATCCAATCGAATCCGGTACTATTGACTCTATATGTTGATGTTTAATTTTGGTTCTACCATTGTATGTAGTGAGAATGAATTTCCCTAACAGGAATAAACCTATTAATGGGACAAGAAAAAACCTTTTTAGCATAAATAAATCTATCTTACCTGTTCTTAGCTTAAATTATGGGGCAAACATAAAATACATAGATATTTTTTTTTAGGAAAAGTGACCAACTTCAATACTTCAATGATGAATCAGGTTGGTCATAAGAGTTTTAACGTAAGCCGAGATCTGCTTTAGCTCAAATCAATTTCTATCGCTCCAGAATGAACAATAAATTTCCATCTTAACCATTGATAAAAATAAACTAGAAAAGATGAAAGCAATAAAATAGTAAAAAAGCTGATTGATGTTCTAAATTTTTAAAAGTGACAGTGCAAAATCTTAATGAGGGGTATCTCAATTGAGATTTAACCCCGTAAATAATTAATACCAAACCCAATAAGTTTATCAGTATATATCACTTTACATTTAAATTAATGTTATATTTAAGTTAACTCCCAAAACAACGATAAATTATGGCAAAATCAGCAAAAAGTCAATCTCTTAAAAAAGAATTAAAAAATCAAGTAATTAGGCAATTACATGAGACGGTTAAAGACTTACAATTGTACTTAAACAAAAAAGAGTTCAGCAACAGAATAAAAAAGGCAACCAAATTATTGACTGAGGGCATTAGAAACAAAGCTTTAGAAAAAAAACAGGTAACCAATAAAAGCAAGTTCAATAAAATCGAAGAAGGTAATTCTCAATTGTTGATTAAAAACAAGATTAACAAAACCGCTGATGAGAACAAGATAGTCGAAGACAATCAACAGACTACACCAAAAGCCTCAGCCCCCAAACCGACACCAAACAAAGTCCCTACAAAAACTACTCTGCAGAACAAGGTAGTCAAGGAGAATCAGAATCAACTGACTAAACCAAAAGCTTCAGCGCCCAAACCAACAACAAACAAAGTTGCTGCAAAAACTACCCTGCAGAACAAGGTAGTCAAGGAGAATCAGAATCAACAGACTACACCAAAAGCCTCAGCGCCTAAATCGACAACAAACAAAGTTGCTGCAAAAACTACCGCTGAGGAAAATCAACAGACCAAGGGAATGCCAAGAAAACCGCGAACGCGAGCAACTAAAATCATTAAAACAGACAGCAAAACTAGTAAAACCATAGAGTAAAAGTCATCAATTCGAGACTTATTCGCAAGACCACACTAGGGTTTATGTAAGCTATTTATGTATGATCAATTTTAACAAATAATCTTTTGGTATCAACTGTTGTTTTCGCGAAAGTTGTTGAGTTTAATATTGAGCAATCCACAGCAATACATCTTTCCTTTTTATTGAAGCATTCTTTCATAAAGGAAAGCCTAAAGAATTTTTTTGAAAAGAATAGCTCAAACAAAAATAATATGAAGGATAAGCAAATCGCTATAATCTGATTTATCTAAATGATGCCCTAAATTCCAAAGGAGAAATAGCAGTACGACTTTTAAACAGACGGTGGAAAGATTGAGCATGTTCAAATCCCAATTGGTAAGCAATCTCAGAAACTGACATTTCAGTGGTAGACAACAATCCTTTTGCCTTTTCTATCAGACGGTTTTGTATATGCTGTTGTGTTGTCAACCCAGTCTGCACACGCAGCATATCGCTGAGATAATTTGCACTTAAATACAATTTATTCGCAATAAAGTGAACACTTGGAATTCCATGTGTAACTAGTTCCCCACTCCTAAAATAATCGTCTAATAAGATTTCTAATTTTGAGAGAAGATCATTATTTATCTTCTTCCTAGTCAGAAACTGACGATTATAAAAACGATCACAATATTTCAATAAAAGATCAAGATTAGCAACTAAGAGATCTTGCGTAAAAGCATCCATATTTGCATCTATCTCCCCTTCGATATTAGCTATAATGTCAATGATAGATTTTTCCTCCTTCTCTGAAAGATATAAAGCTTCATTTGCCGTATAAGAAAAATAACCGTATTCCCTTATCTGAGATCCAAGCCTATAACTGTGTAAAAAATCGGGATGTACAACCAAGACAAATCCCCTGACACTATTCAGAAGTATATCATCAAACTGCAACACCTGATTTGGAGCGATAAAATACATAATACCCGAATCAAAATCATAGTATTGTTGTCCATATCTGCACTTCCCGCCGGCACAGTCTTTCTTTAGCGCAATAATATAAAAATCCGTTGTTATTGTATGCAGAATTGTTTCCTGCCCCAAATTAACTTGATCAAAATCAAATACACTGATCAGTGGATTAGCAGGTTTTGGCAGACCTAAAAACTGATATAGTGTACTAATTGATGAAACTTTCTCAAGCGTTTTCATGTGTGGACTCCGTATTTTATATGTTACCAATTTACTACTATTATTTTGACCGTGCCACTTCGTTTTTTATGCTATTGATCCCCTCCTTATAGCTCGTTACCTGAAACTCAGGAAATCTACTCCGAAATTTCAAATCGTCAAATACGTTGTCATATTCATATCGTGGCAGAAGTTCAATAAGTTCCTTGAACTGTTTATTAAATAACGCTCCTATCTGAAAAAATAATTTAGGTACAATACTATATTTAAATTCCTGATTATAAATAGTAGAGGCAATGTTGATGAACTCTCCATATGTAAGGTGATCGGTATCAACAGGAAGGTGCCATGTCTGGCCAAATGCATCTGGCGTATTCCCTATCAATGCAGTTGCTCGGCTAGCATCTGGTGTCCATATCAAACTTCTTTTCTTATTTGCACTCAGTGGTACTTTCAATTTTTTGCCCTCTCTAATATTCTTGAACAAAAGTGTATTAGTAATACTTTGAGTTTTGTTGGGGCCGTAAAATTCTGGTGCTCGACAAATAACCGCTTCAAGTTCTCCAATCTCGATTTCCTGTAAGACCATTTCTGCCATCAGTTGCCTTACTTTCCCTTTCCTTCCGACTGGAGAAAATATTGTCTTTTCAGTCAAAACTTGGTCATTCTGAGGATACATATACGTGTTGTCAAAAAACACAAGCTTTGTTCCGTGCAACTTACAGGCATCAATCACATTACGTAGAATAAGAGGAAACTGTTCTTCCCAAAGTATCGAGCTAATTGGGAGTCCTAGCGTGAAATAAGCGATGTTACTACCTTTTATTGCCTCAATTGCCTCTTCAGGGATACACAAGTCCGCGGAAAACACCTCATCTGTCTCATTTACTCTTTTTGCATTTCTACTGACAATACGAATAGCTGACGTAAAGTTTCGTTTCAGTTCCCTTGCAATTTCCTCACCAATTTGTCCATTAGCTCCTAATATTGTTTGCATATCATCCTTTTTTATAGATTACAAAATTCAAGAAAACGATCGCCATTGATGTAACTCAATCAAGGAAACTTGTAACAGAATCTCTGTTATTTTTACACAGCTAGTTTACGATTCTAAAAATAGGATAAAGAAGATGTGACTTTTCATAGTAGTTCGAATGTCTATATACCCAATCCAATTGCGCCCGCCCATCATCAGCAAATTTTGGATTATTCGCCTTTTCGCGCTCAAATGCTGCTTTAAGATGGCTATCCTCTTTTAAAAGTTTAGCCGCTGTATCTTCAAAAACATAAGCTGAATAATACTCTTTCTGTCCTAAAATAGCATCAAAGAAATTCCAATTGAAATATGAATCTATCGCTTCCGGTTCGAGTGTTTCCAAAAGAAACTTTACTCCGTTTTGGTTCAAGGGCACCAAAATATCTCCAGCCCTGAACTTCATCGACTTAAATTCCTTGAGTACATAAGTCTCAGAATGGAGATAATGTCCCTCATAAGGAATAGGACTTGTTTTGAAGTCTTTGATCCGATATTGTTCGACTGCAATAGTAGAATCTTGTCGCATTGGAACCATTTCAATCTGATTCAATTTCAATAAATCAATAATTTTCCATTCAGATTGTGGAATGACATAATATTTTGGAATGATAATTTCTTTTGTCGGGACATAGGTATTATACAATTTGACTCGTTTAGAAAATTTAGCCTCCCGATCATACCATAATCTATTTTTTGACGAAACTTCACTCGGTTTATATTTTGCTTCAAATCCCCTAAAATCTAGATTGTTAAATTGTGTAGAATCGAGGCGCCATGCAATTGGATATTTTTCTCCCATACGGTATTGCCTCAGGTTTTCCATTCTTTTTTGTTGAATAATAAGGTGGTTTCTATCCATAAAATTGAGGCTATGCCACATATAATCATAGGTAGCCTTTACACGTTCTTTATAAGATTTTAACATATGTGTTTCCACAACAGTTCCGATAACATTGAATAAGCTGGTGTAGCCAGTAGCATACCTTGGTGAATCCATAAAAACTGGAAAACCAACATCTGGGACATCATTATGAATGTTGACGTAAGGAACGGAAATAAATCCCCCTTTCGCCAGATCTTTAAGAAGCGTGTTTTGCATTTGATCATTGAAATAGTTTCCTAAAGCTCTCCCTAAACGCTCCTTGTTCGTTGATATATAAGTGAATATGTATTGATAATCTGCACCATTACTTACATGATTGTCAATAAAAACATCCGGTTTTATCCAATGAAAAATCTGCTGAAAGCTTCTCGAATTTTTAGTATCTGTTTTGATGAAATCTCGATTTAAGTCATAATTTCTCGAATTTCCACGAAAACCATATTCCTCTGGTCCATTTTGATTGGCTCTTGAAAAACCGCCTCGATTTAACATACCACTTACATTATAACTTGCTATAGCTGCTATAATAACATTTTCCGGTGCCTTTATCTTTCCTACAGCCAAATCCCTCATCAACATCATGGTTGCATCAATTCCATCCGGTTCCCCTGGATGAATTCCATTATTTATAAAAAGAACCGACTTATTTCTTCTTGATTCTGCCAAAGATTGTTCTGATGGATTAAAAGTCACGACATCGATAGGAAAATGGTTATCATCCTCCCCTTTTGTTTCATAACTGATGGTTGAAAATTGCTTGGATAATTCCTGGTAGAACTTCCTCATATCTTCAAATGTTGTGGATTGATTCCCATTCCCTATTTCATAGGGGGTGAGATTTTGAGCATAGGTCTTACAAAGACCGAATAGACTACAAATAAATAACAACAGTACAACCGGAAGATTCTTCATAAAATGAATTTTAAAATCTAAATTAGAAAAAAACTTAGTTAAACACTATCGTTTAAGCAACTTGGGTTATAAACCAGCATATTATCAAAAATTATCTACCTGCTACGGACAGCGCTTCTACATTACAATTTGAATGCAAATTGCAATAAAAGGGAAAATTTATAAGTTCAAAATACAGTATTTTTGTCCAAATTGCCATGATTATATTTGCTATATTGAATAATACATTAAAAAAAAATCATAATGTCCATCGCTAATAGCGAATCAAAAGAAATGAAAAAGACCATCATCAAAGAATTAAGAGACGAGCAAGATTTCAAGGATTTTTATTTGAAGGAAGTGCCACTGACTTTTTGTGATGAATGTAGCGCTATTTCGTATAAAAATGGAAATGGTTTTTTGGAGATCGTCCCATTGGAAGAACTTAAAAAAAAACAAAAAGATATTGAAGGACAGCAAACGAGGCGGAAATTTTATAGCATTATTTTGCTGACTGAAGGTGAAATAAAAGAGACGATAGGGCAACATGCCTATCATTTCAAACCAAACAGCCTATACTTTATCGGTGAAAACCAATTACATGCAGTAGAATACTGGAGCAACAATGTAAAAGGTATTTATTGTATGTTTGATGCCGACTATTTTTTGCTCTGCGTCAAACATCAGATCAAGCTTAATCAATTCCCTTTCTTTCAGTTGGAAAAAGAACCTTTTCTCCTCTTGAATGAACGTGAAACGAGTATGATGACGCATTTGTTTTGGAAATTAAACACTGAAAAATGCCAGAAAAAAAACTTTAACGACGATCTTCTGACCCGAATGTTCCTGAATGTGATATTATTGGAAGCTGAACGTATTTACAATGGGAAAGCAATACAAGAAAACTTCTCATTAACACGGAAAGATCAAATTGCATCTCAATTCCAATTACTCGTCAATCAACATTTTATAGAGAAAAGACAAGTAAATGATTACGCCGGGATGCTTCATGTACACCCCAACTATCTCAATGATCTTGTCAAAGAAACAACTGGTTTTCCAGCAAGCTATTTTATAAAAAAACAATTGATATTAGAAGCAAAATCACGGTTGCTACAAACCAATGACACCGTATCTATGATTTCAGTAAAACTAAACTTCACCGAAGATTCGTACTTTAATCGTTTTTTTAAAAAACAAACAGGATTAACTCCCCTACAGTTTAGAAAGAACCACAAACATTAAAAATAATATATAACCAATAGTAGAGCGCAATGAGCTGACAATAACAAAATATTATCAAGTTAGATGAAAGCAGTTTATCATTATTGTTATCGAATATCGCTAACATTTCTATTATTTCTGTTGACAATGCTAGACCTAAACATACAATGTTCCGGAGGCTATAAAATTCTAGCTTCTAATGACCCGTGTAAAAATCAAGTTAAACGGAATCAATCCCCCTCAGCTTGATGCCTCCAGGAAAATGAAGTCTTATGTTTCCTGGAGAAAGCCCAATAAAGCTATTTTATCAACAAGTACTTCATGATAAGGTTGTGACTTGTGACAGATCCACATCCAAACCTTTGAGTGCAGCATAAGTTAACTTATCCATCATTGCTCCCTCGAAATTGATCGTTTTAAGTGCCTTGTAATATCGATTCGTCAAGGCAAAGCTGGAGCGAAACGATGCACTCCTAAATGTAGCTCCTTTGAAAGAAGCTCCAGTTAAGGCCACTCGATCAAACATCACATCTACAAAAACCTGTCCGTCAAGCCGGATCCCACTCATATCACAGGATCTAAATGTCATACCCGTAAAAGAACAGTTACTAAAAACTGTTTTTGTGAGATCTGTAGCTGAGAGCTTTACATTGATTAAGGAAGAATCCATAAAATTTGCTGCAGTAAGTTCTGATGAACGAAAGTCAGTACCTATAAGAATAGTCTTGTTAAAGATTGCATCTGAAAGGTTATTTGCAAAAAAAATGCAGTCCTTCAAATTCGCTTCCGTAAAATTCGCGCTATGCAGATCACTGCCTTTAAATGAACTTCCTGTGAAATCCGCTTTGGAAAAATCAGTATTTCTTAGATCGCTGCCTAGAAACCGACGTTTTGGAGCATACACTCCTACAAAATCTGCTTCCGCTAATGAGCTACCACTAAAATCAGTTAATAGTTGACGTTCCACTTCAGCGTATGACTGCGTCCCATGATTTGCATCGTCATCACTACTGGTATTTTTTGTTATTGACTCATCGTTTGTGAACTGTGGCGCCCCAATGAAGTAACTCAATTCAACGGTAAAAACCTCCGCCAGCTGATTAATCGTAATGAAATCAGGAATAGATTCGCCACGCTCCCATTTTCCAACGGCTTGGGGACTAATAAATAAAAGAGCAGCAAGTTGTGCCTGTGACATGTTTTGTGCTTTTCGAGCACTAGCAATTCTATTGCCAAGTATTTTAGCATCCATAATCGGTATTTATGTTATTTGACAACACAAATATACATGCCGCGAATATTGGATGCCATAAAATAACGACTACTTACAGTTGTTATTATGCTACTTATAGTTGTTATCCACTATTATATGATCCCTGCAGCTTGTTAATAGTCTCCAGGGTAAGCTAAACAATAAAAGTATCTTTTTTTTGTTGGCGTAGAAATTTTATACTACCTTTGCAATCATCAGATGATATGACTATATGAAAACTGAACACATCATACGAAGATCTTTAGCCGAAGAAGTAGCGGCCGCAATTGAGGAGAAAATTAAGCTGGGCAATTTCCCGCTGGATTCAAAGCTCCCAACAGAACCGGAATTGATGAAACAATTTGCAGTAGGAAGATCTACTATTCGAGAAGCAGTAAAATATCTAAGTCAATCTGGCTACTTGCATGTGCAACAAGGCCTAGGAACATTTATCAAAAGCGTGACTGGACACCACGCATTAGATGCAAAAATTGAAAAAGGTAATTTCAACGATATTTTCGAGGTCAGACATGTATTGGAATTAAAAATTATTGAAAAAGCTGCGGTAAATCGCACAGCAAAAGGACTAAAGGATATGGCTCTCGCACTCAAAAATAGAGCAAAATATGCCGCTAGTGGGAATCTTATTGCTTGTGTGGAAGCGGATATTGACTTTCATAGTGCTATTGCAGAATCCTGTGGGAATAATATTCTAACAGCACTATATAATACATTATCGGTTCACGTTAATAAATTTTTCATGGAGATTTATAAGGACACCACACCTTTTCTTGTCTCGCAAAGCCAACACGAGCAATTGATGGAAGCGATCAAAGATAAAGACATCCAGCAAGCCGTTGCAGTAGCAAATCAAATTATTCAACATAAGTAAATTTTTAGGGCACTCATCATTTAGGATCCCGACAATCAAATGTAATAAATCACAACTCTAAACATCAGATGACCTGATGTCTTAATTTATGAAAACAGAATCTTTAAAAGCCGACAGTTCTTGGAATAGTTCCCAGACGGTCTACCCTATTTTATTTGCAATTAGTATCTCTCATCTATTGAACGATCTGATACAATCTGTTATTCCGGCAGTTTATCCACTACTGAAGTCTAATTATGCCCTCAGTTTTACGCAAATCGGCATTATTACGCTAGTATTTCAGCTAACAGCCTCCATCCTCCAACCTTTTGTTGGACTTTATACAGATAAAAAACCTACGCCAAGGTCATTAGCTATAGGTATGTTGTTTTCCCTTGCGGGCTTGCTTTGTATTGCCTTCGCCTCCAATTTTACATATATCCTGCTTTCGGTGAGCCTTATTGGTATGGGCTCCTCAATTTTCCATCCCGAAGCATCCCGGGTTGCTCATTTAGCCTCTGGTGGTAAAAAAGGATTAGCACAATCTATTTTTCAGGTTGGCGGAAATGCTGGTGGTGCTATAGGCCCCCTTCTAGCAGCTTTGATTGTCATCCCCTTTGGTCAACAATATATTGGTGTTTTTGGTGTATTGGCAATTTTGGCAATTTTAATTCTTACTTATGTCGGGAATTGGTATCAATTGCATCTTCGGCCAAAATCTACCGGTTCGACACAGGTAAACACAGCGTTGAAATCAAATTTCTCTAAGTCTAAAATCATTTTTGCCTTGGCTATTTTGTTGATTCTTATATTTTCTAAGTACTTCTACATGGCATCCATGACCAGCTATTTTACGTTCTATCTCATCGATAAATTTGGAATAACTGTACAAGAATCACAGATTTATCTGTTCATTTTCCTCGCATCTGTAGCTGTCGGAACAATACTCGGTGGCCCATTAGGCGACCGTTATGGTCGTAAACTTATTATTTGGATCTCAATTCTCGGAGCTGCACCTTTTACATTGGCTTTACCACATGTTGGCTTAGCATTAACCGTAACACTCTCTATTTTGATCGGTTTAATCATATCCTCTGCCTTTTCGGCAATATTAGTCTATGCGACCGAATTGATTCCAGGAAAAGTTGGCATGATTGCAGGGCTCTTCTTTGGTCTTGCTTTTGGAATGGGTGGAATCGGTTCCGCTATTTTAGGATGGCTTGCTGATAAAACTTCTATTGAACATGTGTTTAATATCTGTGCATACCTGCCATTGATCGGTATAGTGACTGGATTTTTACCAAACATTGAGCGTCATAAGAAATCCTAAAAAAACATCTCTCCAAAGGTTTTTGGAGAGATGTTTCTCTATTAATATCCTGGATTCTGAATTAGCTTGGTATTTCTATTTATTTCATCACGATGTAAAGAGGTAAAATACATCTTATCATTCCAGTTTCTATTTTCAATTCCCGGATCAATATTACTCACAACATACTTATAATTGTAGTTGTTTGGATCAAATTTATACAATGTTACTTTCTGATTATCTTTCAATGTTCCTGTAATATTGATAATATTGGCCTTACGTCCTATTGTTTCCGCAGCGATCATCCAGCGTCTTACATCAAAGAACCGATGTTCTTCATAGGCCAATTCGATCCTGCGCTCATTGCGATAGCGGCTTTTGAGTGCAGTCCCTGTTTCCTCAATTGCCGGCATACCTGCTCTAAACCGAATTCTATTTAACCAAATTTTGGCTTCGGCATCTTCGCCTAGTTCAATACAGGCTTCCACATAATTTAGTACAGCTTCAGTATAACGTAACATCGGCCAAGGAATACGCTGTCTTGTATTCTGATCCTCCTGTGCCGGATCAGGATCAACAAATTTACGCATATAATATCCCGTCCTTGAACCATTCCAATCTTCAACTGGGCTCTTTCTAGTGTCTAAGCCAAAATGTGTAACTTTTTCACCTTTCTCGTTAATAATTTCATATTGACCGGTCTGAATCTGATTACTTGGATCTCGCTTTGTCACATCAGCTGTCCTTGGTTTCCAATCAGCGCCGTCATATAGAATTGTCGCCTTTAATCGGGGATCCCGCTTTTGATAGGGAGCCGCAGCCATTGCCGAATTTGACCATTCAAATTTCTGACCTTTATCAGTTTCATAGTCATCGACAAGCAATTGTATTGGTGTATTACCGGCCCAGTTATGATAACCGTTGGGACCATTGTCACGCCCTACCCAGCCACCACGTTCGTCTTTTTCATCAACAAAATAACGACCTAAGATCATGTCCTTTGAAGCAGTAGCATCTGCCATTTTACTTCCTCCCCCAAGGGATAAGGACATATAATTTGCACTTCCTTCTTCAGCAGACACAGCCTTTGTCAAATCCAGCTTGTACGCAAAGTCTGCACGGTTCAAAACAGCTTTTGCCGCTTCTTTTGCTTTTCTCCAACGCTCAACTTGACTACCACTGGTATACATCAGATATTCCGGTTTTGTATACCCTTTCAAAAGTGCAGATTTTGCACCAGCTCTGTTAGCATCATGAAGGTCACTCGCAGCATACAGTAATACGCGAGATTTCAGTGCTAATGCGGCAGTTTCACTGGCTCGCCCCTTAGCCGTTTTTAGATCTTTTAGCAGTAAACTCGCACTATCTAGATCTTTGACAATAGCCTCGACACATTCTGCATAGGTATTTCTTGGGACCATAAAATCTTTATCATTTAATGTGTAGATTTTATTATCTATTGGAACAGCACCGTAAAAACGCAAAAGCTGCTGATAATAATAACCACGCAAGAAATAAGCTTCTCCCAATATTCTATTGGCTTTTTCTTGATCAAATTTGGCCTGCTTTAAATTCGAAATAGCAATATTGGTAGCCCGAATTCGCGCATACATACGTCCGTATTCATATGTATCCATAATATAACCTTGGTCAGCTGGATTAGACCTGGATTCGGTTACTGTGTTAATTCCGCGATTAGGATGCGTGAACAATGCTTCATCTGTCATCGAAGCCATTTCTTGCTCGTAAAAACCGCCAACACCAAAACCATTGTAGATCTCAACAACAAAGGCTTCGGACAATCCGGCATCTGACCAGACCAGTTCTTTGGGGACTTCGCTCAGGGGCTTTGTATTGACAAAATCGTCGTTGCAAGACTGGAGTCCTGACGATAGCGCAAGCATGAGTAGGGATATATTTACAATTTTTTTCATTTTCTTTTCTGATTTATTATTTTCTGTAATGAAACTATTAAGCATATTTAGCTATACCAGGAGCTCAGAGTTCCCATCGGCATTCGTCATAACACTTATTCGTTTTCTCAATGCAATAGCTTTTAAAAAGATAACAGGACACCTGCATTTAGTAATCTCGCCTGTGGATAATATTGTCCTAATGCATTTACAGCTTCTGGATCATACATTTTTATCTTACTCCAGGTGATTAGATTCATGCCGTTTGCGTATACACGCAAAGAACCAATACCAATTTTATTACAAATTGTTGAAGGCAAATTATAGCCCAACTCTACATTTTTTAGGCGTAGATAATCCGTACTTCGCATCCAATATGTATTATTGTACGAATAATATTGATTACTACGATCCGTTAAACGTGGATAAACACTGCTCGGGTTACTTATACTCCAACGCTTATCATAAAATTCTTCTAGAAAATTACCGATAGAACCAGATTCATCAGTACCAACACGAATCTCCCCACCGGTAGCCCCCTGGAATAAAACAGATAGATCAAAATCTTTATAGCTCAAGCTAAAATTGAATCCACCCTGAAAAGTTGGATCGCTATTTTTGTCTCTTCTTACTTTATCATCCGGCGTAATTTTTCCATCTCCATTAACATCCTTGTATTTCATATCCCCTGGACGTAAGTCTCCATTTTTCCGGACATCAGAACCAACAATGGCGCTATAGTCTAATTTATCATTTTCAATGTCATTTATATCTCGAAATACGCCGTCATAGATGTAATAGATATCTGTTTTGATTGGCTTACCCGTACTTTGTTGCCAAGCAGGAGCGCCCGGCGCCTCATCCCAAAAAATGATTTTGTTCTTCGCATAGCCGCCATTGACACCGACAGTGTAACCGAGTTCACCTACCTTACCTTTATATCCCAGGTTAAATTCCCAGCCTTTGTTGTCTACTTTACCAATATTTTCAGCTGGTAATGTCATACCTGTACTTTGGGGAACCGAAGCATTTTTACGCCATAAAATAGAATTTCTTCGGTTTTTGAAGATATCAAATTCGAAATTTAACTTGCCTTGGAGAAATTGAAAGTCAAATCCTAAATTGTAATTATTGGCAACTTCCCAAGTCACCATTTCATTTGGGACACGGCTTTCAAACAATGTTTTGGCCAGTTTGTCGTCCACAATATAAGTTCCAAATGAGTAGGTTGAAAAGTATTGGTATTCTTGTAGTTTATCTTCCCAATAAATATTGTCGTTACCCATTTGACCATAGGATGCACGAACTTTGAAGTAGTTGATAACAGGAATATTTTCTTTCCAGAAGTTTTCTTCAGATACGACCCAACCAGCCATTGCTCCTGGGAAAAAACCAAAACGTTCACTCTCTGGGAACATATATGACCCATCATAACGCCACAGAAATTCGGCGATATACTTACTTTTGTAATTGTAACCAAAACGACCAAAATAGTTTAAACGCGCTCGCTTCCAGGCCGTCCCATCGTTATTCTTCTCTTGTTCTCCACCCGCAAAAAGGTAATCTATACTGTTGGACAGAAAGTAACGTCGGTAAGCACTAAACTTATCGTTATCAATTGTTTCTCTGTTCACCCCTGCTATTGCATTCACTTGATGATCTCCAAATTTCCGGTCAAAGCTTAAAATCCCGCCTAACAAAATGTTGAGTTGATCTTCGTTGCTTTGGTTCAGATTTGGATCCGCTGGGCCCCGTCGACCAGCCTGCAACAAAGGTGTTTTGCCGTCAGCTTCATATCCTCCTGGCCAAGAATATAGAGTCCAAGGCGTGCCCCATGTTTTTTGATTCTTTACATATTTATCTACTGAGGCATTTAATGTCAGTTTAAGACCTTCAACCCAGGGATTTGTAATGTCTACTTGCCCATTTGTTTGAAAGTAATAACGTTTATCACGGTCATAACCAGTGGCATTTGTTGTAATCACAACAGGATTTTCCCCGTTCTCAATATCGGGACCTGGTTTCCCATTTGGCCAAATGGCGGGCTGGGTAGGATTTCCACGCATCAGCATCCGGAAGATCGTACCCGCACTTTTTGTTGGAAAATTGCGGTTTTCCTGCCTTCCTAGAACGCCAAACTGTGTTTTGATATATTGACTTATATTAGCATCTAAATTAATCCGCAAATCATACTGTTTGTAACCGGTTGCAGAATTTTTGTAATAAGCATCTTGGTTTTGATAACCCAGCGACAGTAGGTATTTAACATCTTCCGTACCACCATTGACCTGGAGATTATGGCGCTGTTGCGGTGACCAATCTTTTAAAGTAGATTTATACCAATCTGTATTGGGATGTCCCCAAGGATCCGAACCATCGCTAAACTTTTGGATATCCTCGGGTTTAAAAGGTGCTCCCAATACAGTACCATCTTTCTTGGTATAGGAACCTTTATCATTTAATGCAGTTAATGCTGCAGACCATTCATTCACTGGAAGGTTATAAATCTCTAATTCATTGCGGATTTCAGCAAACTTCGTAGCATCGGTCAATTGGGGGATTACAGTCGGTTGGGAATATCCCTGATTGAACGTATACGAAAACTGTGGTTTGCCAGTTTTCCCCCGACGTGTAGTAACAAGGATAACACCATTTGCAGCTCTTGCTCCATAGATCGCTGCTGAAGCATCTTTCAGTACAGAAATATTTTCTATATCTCTGGGATTAAGCCGCTCAATTCCACCTTCACGGGCTGGTACACCATCAATTACGACAAGCGGGCTACTATTTCCTAATGTATTTGTACCACGGATCTTGATGGTTGATCCGTCATTTCCGGGCTCTGCACTACCATTCGTTGCAATTACACCAGGAATTCTTCCCGTCATCGCATTCGAGATATTCAACGCAGGAGACTGAGCAAGATCACTCCCCTTCACTGTAGCCACTGCACCTGTAACCGTTTCCTTTCGTTGTTTACCATAACCAACCACAACGACCTCATCGAGACTGGATTGGGAATTCAATAAGGTGACATCAATAGCTCCTCGGCCTTTGACCACTTCGTCCATTGACTGCTTACCAACCATACGAAAATTGACGGTTCCATTGGCTGGAACTTTTTCCAATTTGTAACGGCCTTCATTGTCTGTTTTGGTCACCAAATTAGTACCATTGACAGAAACAGTTACACCAGAAATAGGCATTCCTGTTTCATCCCGTACAATACCGGTGATACTTAATTCTTGTTGAAAGAGATTTCCGTAGCTTGTGACAGTCACTGCATCCGCAGCTTGGGGATTTAGTGCTACTATAGAACACAGAGATCCAGTCCAAAATGCTCTCTTCCATTGATTGGAGAAATAATGGCAATTAATCATAGAAACTGTTTAATGGTTTAAATTGTATGTTTATTAGTTATTTATTTGCTTACACAAGATTATTGGTTTAGGATCTTGTTAAAGGCGGTTTATAATTGATTTTCTATAATATGAAAATACAAAAATAAATAAACAATGCAAGTGTTATTTTAACACCATTTATACATTTATACATAAAAGGCTTTATGTCAATAAATTAATAAAAAAAACAGCTATACATAACATTCCCATTTCATTCCAAATCATGGAGATTGTGTTTAGTCGAAAAGATTCGTTTTATTATTGTATCCTTATCCCCAAGACTCAACAAAATATCGTTAAAATACATACCCTCAGAAGATTTTACTAAAAATAGAACGGTTTTATTTCTACAAAACAACACCTAATATTTTCAGGATAATGGCGATCAAATTATATTTAAAGGCGTACTTTTACAACGAAATAATACTACTTGTTAATTCCAGTAGTTAAGCGTGATAAAAACATAGAAAATATAGTTTTCTCAAAATCGTTCATAACAATGAATATACATATTAGGCAAGCCAGGCCAGATGATGCTCCGACAGTCTTTGCTCTTGTCCAGAAAGCATTTGAACAGGAAGAACACAGTGATCATCAGGAACAATTTCTCGTTGAAAAACTATGTCTTTCAACGGGATTTATTCCTGAACTCTCGCTAGTAGCAGAACTTGATCATAAACTTGTCGGATATATCTTACTGACAAAAATCAAAATTGTAAATGAAAACAGCAAAACGAGTTACACTTCTTTAGCTTTAGCCCCGATTGCAGTATCGCCCGAATTCCAGGGAAAAGCAATTGGAAGTAAATTAATAGCGGAAGCACACCGAATTGCTGAGCAACTTCAATTTGGATCTATTATCGTATTGGGACATGCAGATTATTATCCAAAATTTGGCTATAAAAAAATGATTGAATATGGTATTAAAATGCCTTTTGATGCGCCCAATGAAAATTGTATGCTTATTGAACTTCGCCAAGGAGCGTTAGCGGGCGTTAGTGGAACTGTTAGCTATCCAAAGGAGTTTGGAATACAATAAAATACAGCTCAACTGCAATTATTAAAATAGTTACAGTTGAGCCTTCTTATTTAGTATTTAATGGGATAGTCTTGCATAAATTCAAATTGGTAGCCATCTTTTTTTAGTGCATCTATCAATGTAGACAACTGTTCTTGGCCTTTTTTCGTTTGGAACATATCATCATGCATTAAAAAAACGACATTATTAGGTACCATTGAACTTTTATTGTTCATAAAATTGTGTATATGGGACAATGTGGCCTCCTGACTGTGTACTGGAATACCAGTTAAGCTATTTAAACGCCATTCCACATCCCAACCAAAAATGCGATAACCATTTTTATGCAGCATATCAGCTGTAGTCGAACCACTTTTCAAATCAATTTTACGAGTATCATCATACATCCAGATATTTCTGCCCGGGAGCCTAACGATTTTATGTTTGAGATTAAGATCTTTCTCATTTTTTTCAAAATCAGCAAAAGCCTTTTCTGCATTACTATAAAATCGTGAATATTGGTTATTGGCATGTGTATAACTGTGGTTATAACAGGCGATCAGCGGATTGTTTTCATATTTTTCCAAGTCCCGTTTTCTACCCTTGCTCATATTGGCATGTTTACCAATTAAAAATACACTTACCTTTATATTTTTCTCTTTTGCAAGAGAATCTATTGCGGCACTCCCTATTAGAGGTCCATCATCAAACGTCAAATAAATGTGTTTGGGATGTGAATCAAATGCGCGACGTAACGAATCTTTTAGATTTCGTTTTTGTTGTTTGACAGGAATAGGATGCAAACTATCTACCGTGAAATGGATTTGATTTTTCTGAAGAGAATCCCACCTGTTTAAAAGAATTGGAACTCTTTCTTTCTCGACTAATTTTTCATTTAACGTATCCCTGCCGTCTTCTTTCCCTCGCCCCAAGACCTTATTTGAGAAATCTTTACATGACACATGCCCAAAGATTACACTACCTGTTAACAATGTAATCAACAACCTTCTACACTTCATATCTATATGAATAACTTAAGTGATTTTTTTTCCTGTCAAAAATACTACAAATACCTACTTAAAAAGTATAATATTTTATAAATCCCTATTTTCCGGGATAAATAGCTACAAAAATCAATAAAATATTTGACTACCAGGTTTATTATTTAAGCTAATACAGCATAAAATAGGGTTTCAATTCTACTATTGTAACAGACTATTTCTTCTTAAAGAGCAGCGACCTGTTATATTCGAAGTTCATCCGGGCGATATTTAGGACAGATATTCCCTGTGGACATTCAACTTCACATGCTTCTGTATTTGAACAGTGACCAAAAGACTCAACATCCATTTGCGTAACCATATTGATTACGCGTTGACTTCGTTCTTCCCTCCCTTGCGGAAGTAGCGCCATATGGGTGATTTTTGCGGAGGTAAATAAAGCCGCACTTCCATTTTTGCAAGTAGCAACACAGGCTCCGCATCCGATACACGCTGCGGAATCAAAAGCCTCTTCTGCGATTTCATGTGAGATTGGAATTACCGTAGCATCTGGTGCCTGCCCTGTATTGATAGATACAAAGCCACCAAGAGAAATAATTCGGTCAAAAGCAGATCTATCCACTTTTAAGTCTTTTTTTATCGGAAACGCTGACGAACGAAATGGTTCAATCACAATAGTATCGTGATCATTAAACGAACGGAGATGCAACTGGCAGGTCGTTGTATTTTTCAATGGACCATGAGCTATACCATCAATCATAACACCACATTGGCCACAAATCCCCTCCCTACAATCATGATCAAATTCAACAGGCTCCTCTCCTTTTAAAATAAGTTGTTCATTCAGCGTATCCAACATTTCCAGAAAAGACATATGCGGATTAAGATCTTGGAGATCATAGGCGATCAGTTTTCCTTCTGATAGACGATCCCGCTGCCGCCAAATTTTAAGATGTAGATCCATAATTATTCATTTTATTTGTAGCTCCTTATTGTGGGTTGTATTTCTTCAAAAGTTAATGGCTCTTTAATCAATTCTGGTTCTGCTTCTTCTCCTTTCCAGGCCCAGGCAGAAATAAATTGAAATTCAGCATCATTCCGTAGTGCCTCTCCGTCTGCTGTTTGGTATTCTTCTCTAAAATGCGCTCCACAGGATTCTTCTCGTGTCAATGCATCATAACACATTAATTCACCAATTTCAAAATAGTCAGCCACACGTCCGGCCTTCTCTAGTTCGCTATTCAGTGAATTTGATTGTCCGCTCACCATGACATTACTGTAAAATTCTTCCCGAAGCTTCCTGATTTCCTTTATGGCATGTTTCAGTCCCTCTTCGTTCCTAGCCAGGCCACAGTAATCATACAATAATTTCCCAAGAGTCTTGTGAAAATGATCGACAGTTTTATTCCCTTTGATAAGTAATAAATCTTCAATTTGCTTTTTGACAGCTGATTCTGCTTTTTCAAATGCTAGGTCATCCGTCGATATCTTTCCGGTGTGAATTTCGTTAGCAAGATAATTGGCAATGGTGTAAGGCGCAATAAAATAACCATCCACAGAGGCTTGAAGCAAAGAATTTGCACCAAGACGATTTGCTCCATGGTCAGCAAAATTGGCTTCACCTAACGCAAATAAACCAGGTAAAGTTGTCATCAATTCATAATCTACCCATAGTCCCCCCATCGAAAAATGTGCCGAGGGTGAAATCATCATTGGCTCGGAATATGCATTATATCCAGTTATCTTATGATACATATCAAATAAATTACCATATTTTTCTTCGATTTTGGCCTTTCCCTGTTCTTTGATTGCTTTAGCAAAATCAAGATAAACCGCATTTTTTAAAGGACCAATACCAAATCCAGCATCAATACGCTCCTTCGCCGCTCTTGAAGATATATCTCTTGGGGCAAGATTCCCAAATGCAGGATAGCGTCGTTCCAGATAATAATCCCTATCTTCTTCTGGAATATCATGGGGTGCTCTTTTTTCATCCTGTTTTAACGGAACCCAAATTCGGCCATCATTGCGTAGCGATTCTGACATTAAAGTCAACTTAGATTGATAATCCCCCGATTGAGGCAAAGAAGTCGGATGCACTTGAATCCAGCTGGGAGACGCCATTAATGCTCCTTTTTTGTGTGCTCGCCAAATTGCAGATCCATTGCAACCCATTGCCAACGTGGATAAATAATAGATTTTACCATAACCACCCGTGGCAAGTATAACAGCATGTGCCGCATGTCTTTCAATTTCACCGGTATCTAAATTACGTACAATAACGCCGCGCGCCTTGCCATCAATCACCACGATATCGAGCATTTCATGTCGAGAAAAGAGTTCAACCGTCTTTTTGCCTACTTGCCGCATTAAAGCCTGATAAGCGCCTAATAGTAGCTGCTGTCCCGTCTGTCCCCTCGCATAGAATGTACGGCTTACTTGGACCCCACCAAAGGAACGGTTGTTCAGATATCCGCCGTATTCCCGTCCAAAGGGAACTCCTTGCGCCACAGCCTGGTCGATCAGATTCAACGAACATTCGGCCATCCGATAGACATTGGCCTCCCGTGCACGAAAATCTCCGCCTTTTAGCGTATCGACAAACATACGATAGACACTATCTCCATCATTTTTATAGTTTTTTGCTGCATTGACCCCGCCTTGTGCAGCCACAGAATGTGCTCTTCTCGGGCTATCTTGGAAACAAAATGATTTAACCCGATAACCCATTTCGCCCAGTGACGCCGCAATAGAACTTCCTGCTAGTCCTGTTCCAACAACGATAACATCCAATTTC
Organism: Sphingobacterium sp.; assembly: GCA_031277685.1. Lineage (GTDB taxonomy): Bacteria > Bacteroidota > Bacteroidia > Sphingobacteriales > Sphingobacteriaceae > Sphingobacterium. The sequence continues at coordinate 34,395 of JAITLV010000131.1, forward strand.
TTACGGTTGGCGGGATTCACAAGCTTTGCGGTTTTCTTATAGCGTGTCCATTTTTCTTCCAAAGGTCCCGCTGGTATTTTTGAATTTAAAGTCATCTCTTCGCCTTTAGTTAACAGTAAAAAATATATAAATTGGCATGAGTGCAAAACCGAAACTGATAATAATGGAATAGGCAATACCGATTACCTTAAACCAGCGTACAAACTTTGGATGATACAATCCAAGAGTCCGAACAGCACTATGAATCCCATGTATCAGATGATAGGATAGGGCCACCATCGAAAAAACATAAATAAGCACATACCACCATTGTTGGAACACCGCAACCACAAGTATATAAAGATCTTTGTTTCCTTTCGTATCTAGCGGTGGAGTCCCAAACTTATATACATACCAAAAATTTTGGAAGTGGATCACCAAAAAAATCAGTATCAAGGTACCGAGTACGCCCATATTCCTGGAATACCATTTACTTGCTCGTCCCCGCCGATCCGATTGATAACTTCCAGCTGCTTTTCTATTTTTTAGCGTCACAACTATGCCGTCAATAGCATGTAATATGATACTCAGATAAAGTACATAGGAAACAATTTTAATGAGAATATTTCCTGACAAAAAGTGTGAATAGGCATTAAACTGCAGGTGTGCCTGCTCCTGTGGTAAAAACAATTGCAAGTTTCCAAGAAAATGGATAAGCAAAAAGAAAGCGAGAAATAATCCCGTCAGACACATGAGCATTTTCTTTGATAATGTCGATAGCATAAGCGCTGTTTTAATAATACCCAATAACTTTCATCCATAGTCCACCAACACCCATGTATATAATGAGCAGGACAATTCCTATTTCTAGACCACGCAGCCACCAGGACTTGAGATCCACATAGCCACTACCAAAGAATACCGGTGCCGGACCATGACCATAATGTGTTAAAACCCCATATATCGAACCAAGGAATCCAAGCATCATAGCCAATAACATCGGTGGAATACCCAATGAAACCCCTACGCCTAATAACGCTGCATACATTGCAGCAACGTGAGCAGTAGCACTCGCAAAGATGTAATGACTAAAGAAATACACCAAAATAATTACTGGAAAGGCAATCTGCCAACTTAGTCCTCCAATTTGTACCTTTATCAAATCACTAAACCAACCTATAAACCCAAGTTCATTCAGCGAGCTGGCCATCATCACTAAGACGGCAAACCAAACAATAGTATCCCAAGCGCCTTTCTCCGCTTTAACATCCTCCCAAGTCAATACCGAAGTTAACAGAAGTAAAGTCAATCCAATAAATGCTGTTGTAGTTGCATCAATGGATAATGACCCCCCAAAAATCCAAAGTGCCAAGAGGATAAAAAAAGCCAAAAGCATCAACCATTCGTTTCTTGATATCGGCCCCATCTCTTTCAATTTCTCAGCCGCCATTTTTGGGGCATCACCCGTTTTTTTTAATTCTGGCGGATAGAGTTTATAAAGGACGAGGGGAACAATAAAAAAAGCAACAATTCCTGGAATAAATCCAGCGATCGCCCAAGACATCCAAGTAATATCAATCCCCAGATTTGCGGCAAATTTTTGACACATCGGATTACTTGCCGTTCCTGTTAAAAACATGGAAGAAGCAATTAAATTCATGTAGTAGCTATTCAATGTCAGGTAGGAACCCAATTTCCGATGCGTCTCAGGTTTATCAGGGACGGAATCAAAACTGATTGCCATCGATTTCATAATCGGATAGATAATTCCACCGCCCCGAGCAGTATTACTCGGAATCGCCGGAGCCAAACAGACATCCGCCAAGCCCAGACCATAAGCAAGTCCGAGTGAACTTTTTCCAAAAACTCGAATAAAGAGAAAAGCGATGCGATTGCCTAATCCTGTTTTTATAAACCCTCTGGCAATGAAAAAAGATATCCCGATTAACCAAATAACTTTATCTCCAAATCCCGTTAATGCTTTAGTAATGGATTTACCCGCATCTCCTGGGGCCAATACCTGTGTCAGTGCCGTAAAAGCAATCGCCATCATACACATCGTGCCCATCGGTGCCGCCTTGAGAATAATCCCCAGGATTGTCGCAGCAAATATAGCAAACAAGTGCCATGCTTCGGGACTGACCCCCTTTGGCACTGGAATAAACCATAAAATCAGCGCTACAATAAAGGTGATGGTGACATTTTTGATACTTATTTCCTTCATAATAATTGAGATTTAAAAGATCAGAATCTACTTTGTACTTGAACAATAAACAAATTTCTATTGTATTCATTGGTATTCTCTCTCTGCTTCTTATAGCGGTCGAGTTGAAGTCCCAATTGTATACGGGCACCATAATTTTTCAGGAACTCAAGGCCGAACATTGGTGTAAAAGTTTGTCTTGCATTTGCATTGAGCTTATAATTGGGATCAATATATTCATAACGACAGGACAGTTCGAATGCGCTTAGGTTGTAATAGTTGACATTGTACCTTAAATTTGGAAGAAAATAAATACCACGTACAAGATAGTCACTCAACTTTGAGGTACGCATACTCTCATCCAGCGCATAATACAAGTTATGATTTATGGCCTGCTTTGCTTCCAGTTGCATGTCAAGATTCCAACGTTTTCCGAAATCTACATTTCCGCTCAGATCTACTCCCAAGGCATGGACCTGTTTTTTCATTACTTCTCCTATACCACCGTTTAATCCTAGATTGACAGCATATTTTTTGGAGAGCCCAAATACCAACCGTGTTGAAAATTGTTTCCCATTGTCATTATCGGCAACTTGATTTTTTCCATTACCATTGACAACAGACAAAGAATAACTAAAAGGCATATCACCTAAATTGACTTCTCCAGTCGCAGCCATACCAATTTGAAAACTTGCCCAGCCCAGTTTGCCAAATTCAAGATATTGATTTGACCAGTCCAATGATTTAATAATATCTATGGGATAGGTTTCTTCGATGCCAAACCAGGGCCGAAACTGCCCTACCGTAATTGCTAATTTGGGGCTAAAAGTATATTTTAAATATGCATTTTCAAGTACTTTTGTTTTTGGATCACTTTTAAAATCGGCTAGATTAGCAAGTACAGCGACTTCTGTTCGTTTGCTTATCTGCGCGCGCATCTGTACCCGCATATACTTCACCATAAAATTGTTATCTGTCCCCGAACCATCACTGTGATGTAGTCCATTAACATCCACATCCTTCGTCGTACTGACGAGGTAACGCGCCTGAAAAAGTCCTTTTATCTGCAGTTTTGGATAGGATATATCATCCTTGGTTTGTTGTACCGAATCTCTTTTAGTCGGTTCAACCGGGCCAGGCTCCTGCCCTTTGGCAGTTGTGCATAGCAACAGGCATAAGACAGAAATTGGAATGTAAAGTTTCCTCATATCTAAAATAATTATCTATTCGCCAGTAGCCCAGCGCACTTTTCAATGTCAATAAATGATATATATTACATTTGTTACGCTCTAATAACATATGGACCGATAAATGGTTTTATTTTTTTAATAAAAATTTATAACTCAAAGAAAATGATTGCCCAAAAAAAAGAAGTCAAATAAATTCCGAGCTTTTATGTATTTTCACGGTTGGATGTAAAATGAATATTAAACGTAGAAACATAATTGTCATACACTTTAAGGTTTTTATGAACCATACACCCCCAACAATATACATTTTAAACAAATTTTAGAATCAATAAATCATATGAAAGCACAAGTAATCAGAAAATGCTGTATCTGTCTAATCCTAATTATTTATGGATTTTTTATTCCCCTATCTAAAGCCGCTGAACAAGAGAAACATCCTATGTTTTGGACCTGGCTTGACTATAACCCCACGACAAATTTTGATTCGATCTGCCGTGAGATGAATTATTTAGGCATAGATGGAGTCATGCTGAATGCAGCTAGTCCCGACGAATATCGCATCGCTATTCCGATTGCAAAGAAATATGGAATACAGGTAATCGCCTGGCTATGGACGATGAATCTAGAACATGACCGCGATAAAATAGTCAAGGAACATCCAGACTGGTTTAGTGTCAATAGAAATGGAAAGAGTTTAGCGGATACCACTGCATATGTTGGTTATTATAAATTCCTGTCACCTGTAGTACCTGAAGTCAAAGAATACATTAAACAAAAAATTCAGTCCTATTGTGAAGTGGAAGGTCTTGCTGGTATCTCAATAGATTATAATCGATATGTAGATGTCGTACTGCCCACGACCTTGTGGCCAAAGTATAATATCGTTCAAGACCGTGAATACCCTGCCTGGGATTATGGATATCACCCTATGGCCATAGAGAAATTCAAAAAACAATATGGTTATGATCCACGGGCACAAAAAGATCCTTCAAAAGATTTGAAATGGAGACAATTTCGCTGCGATCAAATTACTGAAATGGCCAATATGATTGCCGACATCGTTCATGCACATGGAAAAACAATGGCAGCCTCCCCTTTCCCAACCCCTAAAATGGCATCTAGAATGGTTCGCCAAGACTGGGGCAAATGGAATCTTGACATTGTATTCCCTATGGTTTACAGCAACTTCTATACAGAAGACCCAAGTTTTATAAAAGATTGTACCTTGGAAAATGTCAGAGATAAAGCAGCGAATACAACGCTTTATTGTGGATTGATGGCCAAAAACAATGATGAAATGTTTGTCGATATGGACGAAGCATTAGCGAATGGTGCTCAGGGGATCTCCATCTTTACCATCCATAGCCTTCAAGACAAAAAGATCAAAGAGCGTTTTAGAGCATATACGATAGCGGCAAAATCTAAAAAAGAAAAGAACAATGGAGCATTGTCTCCCATTGTAAAAAACAAAGTTGAAAACGACCCCTTTAAAAAAGCTGGCATCATGAAATTGATCACACAAAAGATCCAAGATATGGTACAGGCTCAAAACCCAAGCGCAAGCCCTGTGGTTTTATCAAAGTACAAACAGGTTGATGCCTATGATGTGACAAAGAAATATCTTGTAAAAGACAATGTCAGCAAAAAGAATTTCTATGTTACTTTCTTTTTCTATGGCGACATACTTTCAGGTTGGAATGTTGATCCTGCACCGGCGAATAGCTAAAGTATTGATACTTTCCTATCTTTGGAGTTTCATAAAAAGATTGAAGACATGAATAGAACTTTTAGTTTAATAGTCGCTTTATTTATCATGGGTTATACGGGTGCTGTAGGGCAATCCCAGGCACAGCAAGTTGCTACTTCAAGAGTAAAGGATACCACGAACACGATAGATCAAGTAACATTAAATAGTATTCTTGACAAGAACAAGCAGTTCTTTAAACAGGGAAAAGTAGCAGATTACATTCCGGAACTGGGTAAAGCAAACCCTCAATCCATTGCAATCTCCGTTGTAAATAGCAATGGTCGCGTGGTCAGTGCAGGAGATGTACAGCAAAAATTTACGATCCAGAGTATATCAAAAATCATCGCACTCATGATTGCTGTACAGGAAAATGGCGAAGCAAGTGTCTTTGAGAAAATGGGCTATTTTGGGACGGATAAACCCTTCAATCACTTTGGGAATCTTGAGACCATGGGTAAACCACTTAATCCCATGATGAATGCTGGAGCAATATTGACAACAGCCCTTATTAAAGGAAAAGGTGAAGAAGCTTTCACTAAAATACTTAAAATGATACGCTTCATTACAAAAAATGAAGAGATAGATTATAGTCATACGGTGTATAACTCAGAAAGAGAAACGGGGCACCGGAATCGGGGAATGTTTTATATTATGCGTAATAGCGGATTAATTGATGGCGATGGCGAAGATAAGCTCAATAATTACTTCAAACAGTGCTCGATAGAAATCACCGTAGAGGATCTGGCGAAAATAGGCTACTTTTTTGCTAACCATTGTATCCGTTATGACGGCGACAACAAATATTACGACCCAAACTTGTCGCAGCTTATACAGTCGCAAATGTTAATTGCGGGGATGTATGAATTTAGTGGCGAATATGCCCGCACTGTTGGATTGCCAAGTAAATCTGGTGTCGGTGGCGGTATCACCGTTAGTGTTCCCCGTAAAATGGGAATCGCTGTATTTAGTCCTGCATTAGATCAACATGGTAATTCCCTTGCAGGTTACCATATGATCTTAGATCTTGTAAAAACCAAACATTTGAGCCTTTTCGATTGATAGCCATAGGCTTTAAATAAAGCGTTCAAAAAACCTAATTCCTATTTTGTTTGTTTATCTCTAAACCTCCATAGCTATATGCAGGCAAAATAGGAATCATTAAAATACCAAAAAATAAACCAATGATCAGAACAGAAACAATTATCGCTGTGGAGAGTGTCCCAGCAAGTTCAACGTTTTATCAAGAACTGCTGGGCTGCAACAGCGCACATGGCGGTGAAACTTTTGAAATGTTAACAGTCGATAACCACGTCATTTTATGTCTTCACAAATGGGGTGAACATGCGCATCCAACCATGCTTCAACCCAAAAATGCCGGAAATGGTCTTATCTTATTCTTTCGGGTAAACAACCTCCAAGAGGTATTTGAAAATGCGACCAAGCTCGATGCGATGTTCGAGAAGGAAATCCATTACAATGAAAATTCTTTAAAAAATCAGTTCATCCTACGGGATCCGGACAACTATTATCTGATTATATCAGAATAAGAGACTTTTTCTGTCAATATACCGTTGACCATTACGAAATTTTGCTTTGAAGTACTTTCTTAAACCAGTTTAAGTTTATTATTCAATCTTTCAACCAATTTTGTAGTATTAAAATATAAAATAATGACGACACGACTAAATATTGCAAAAGTAGATGCGACAGCCTACAAAGCCATGATGGGATTAGAAACCTATCTTGCTGATGTCTTCTTAACCCCGATCCAAAAAGAACTCATTAAGATCAGGGCATCTCAAATTAACGGATGTGCTTTCTGCTTGGACATGCATACAAAAGATGCATTAAAATATGGAGAGACTCCACAGCGTATATTCTTACTGAACGCTTGGCGCGAGACGCAACTATTTACGACAGAAGAACAAACATTATTGGAAATGACTGAGGAAATTACGCTAATTCATCAACAAGGTCTGACCGAAGAAACGTATCAGAAGGCAAAGAAGCTATTTGATGAAAAACAGATTGCTCAAATCATTATTGCTATTATTACCATTAATGCCTGGAATAGAATTGGAATAAGTACACATTTAGAATTATTAAAGTAGATAGACAGCCAAACCCTTACGTTGGAAAAAACCGCCTATACTACCAGAAGAAATCAATAGAAATAAGGGACTATTTCATCGATAAATAGTCCCTTATTTTTTGAACATCCTCCCGCCTAAATTCCTATATTCACCTTAGCAGAAGTCATATTTATCGATTATCTTTATTCTGACAACAATTTATAAACCAATGAAACTAAAGAAATGAAAATCCTTAAAAAAATTCTAATTGTACTGCTTATTCTGATTGCTATTCCTCTCATTATAGCACTATTCGTATCCAAAGATTTTGCAGCCCAAAGCGAGATAACAATTGACAAGCCTAAGCAGGAAGTTTTCAACTATGTAAAAATGCTTCGAAACCAAGATCACTTTGGTGTCTGGCAGCTTTCCGATCCGCAAATGAAAAAATCAGAACAAGGAACTGACGGTCAGGTTGGCTTTAAATATAGCTGGGATAGTGAGAAACTAGGAAAAGGCTCACAGACCATTACACGGATTGTGGATGGCGAAACAATCGAAACTGCCCTTGACTTCGGATTTGGTGAGCCTTCGAAAGCGTATTTTATTGTAAAGGAAATCTCAACTAATCAGACTGCTGTGAAATGGGGGATTTCTGGCAAGTCACCTTACCCCTGGAATCTAATGAATCTATTTATGAATATGAATAAAGATTTCGAGCAGGGGCTCAAAAACCTAAAAGCTGAATTAAAATAGGCCAATAAAGAAATAAAAAAAGGTATTTAAAGCACATCTTAATCTGCTTTAAATACCTTTTTTACGAACAAATCGAATTAACGACGGCTCATCAAAATCCTTAGCACATACCAGAATAACAACATGATAGATGAAAACAACTGCAATGCAGCCCCTACATATTGCTCATTGCCATAGTTGTATTTCAAATTCTGTGTCTGATACAAAATGCTGCCGGAGGCAATCAACACCATAATTATGGAGAACCAAAGTCCTAATTGAAATCCAAATAAGGCACCAGCCACAATAGCTCCTAGCGCGAGGAATCCACCGATTACTAGAATATTTTTCAGAAAGGAAAAGTCCTTATTCGACATAAAAGCAACTGCTGTAAGGGCTGTGAACAAGGCCAGTGTCATTATACTCGCTTGATAAAGTACATTTGCACCATCAGACATTGCAACAGCAATAAAGATCATTGGCAAGAAAATAATTGCCTCCAGTACAATATAAAACGCCAGCCCCATATACTGCGTTTGACGACTCTGAGCCAACGTCCATCTGGAAGACAATGAAGCCCCAAGCCAGAAACAACCAAGAAGAAATAACCAGATAAACTTTCCGCTAATCATCCATACGATAAAATCATAGGGTACTAATTTTATCAATAAGGTTTCTAAAACGATAAATGCCAAAATAGAAAGAGCAACATGGAGATACGTTTTTTTATAAAAAACACCCCTTTCAGCTTCATCATTAATAAGTAAATACTCTTGTGATTCCATATAACAGATAAATAAAATGATTTAATATAGACTAAAATTAAGCATTAATTCTATTTTCACAAGAAAAATTATTCCTTAACAACCACAGTTCGTTTCAAAATGAGGTCAAAAAAGAACCCCGCCTAGCGGGGCCCATTCAAACAAACAACTTATTTCCAGCCTCCTCCCAAATCTTTATAGATATTGACAACAGCATTCAACTGCTGCTTCTTCGTTTCTATCAATTCCAGTTTTGAATCCAGCACATCACGCTGTGTCATCAGCACTTCCATATAATCAGCTCGTGCCGACTTAAATAGGTCTCCGGATACAGTCACAGAGTTATTAAGGACTTCAACTTCCTTGGTCTTAAAGTCATAGCTCTTTCCAAGATTTTCGATATTTGAAAGCTGAGTAGATACTTCTAGATACGCGTTCAAAATCGTCTTTTCGTAATTATAAACAGCCTGTATCTGCTTTGCATTCGCTGTATTAAATTCCGCTTTTAGTCCATTTTTGTTCAAAAGAGGAGCGGCCAGCTCACCTATAATATTGTATAACATGGACTCGGGCATTTTCAACAGATAAGATGGTTTAAATGCTTGCAATCCTAAAGCAGCCGATATTTCTAACGAAGGGTAAAATTCTTTTCTAGCAATCTGCACATCTAATTTAGCCGCTGCCAACTCGTATTCCGCCTCACGGATATCAGGTCTATTACTCAGTAACTGACTCGGCATACCGGTCTGCACGTTAGCGGGAATCATATCCACAAAACTGCTTTGATCACGCTTGACATCCTGGGGAAAACGTCCCAAAAGAAAATTAATCCGGTTTTCCGTTTCCTTAATCTGTTGCCGTGTCTCGAATTCCATCCCTTTGGTTTTCAGCACCTCAGCTTGAAATTTCTGAACAGCCAGTTCCGTCACCCGAGCCGCTTGCTTTTGTAGTTTGATTACCTCAAGCGCATTATCCTGCAACTCGATATTCTGCTTGATTATGGTCAACTGATTATCCAATGCCAACAGCTCATAATATGAACGGGCAACCTCTGCAATAAGACTACTGAGTACAAAATTTTTCCCTTCCACCGTCGCTAGATAACGGTTCAATGCAGCCTGCTCGGAATCCTTCAGTTTTTTCCAAACATCAATTTCCCAACTTGCATAAGCCCCTATCTTGAGATCCCCCAATGGATCAGGCATTTCCTTACCCGGTGCGATCTCGGTGCTCGCATCACCTGCCCCCTGACTGGTATAACGACCGACTTTCTCCACGCCCCCTCCTGCACGTAGTCCCACACTTGGTTTCAATGCCCCTTTTCGCAATAAGATATCATTCTTGGCAATAGCCAATTCTTGTAAGGTTACATTCAGCTCTTGATTATTTTTTAATGCCGTATCAATTAAGGCTACTAAATTGGGGTCGCTAAAAAAATCACGCCACTTTATGCTAGCTGAATTCGTCGTATCTTGTACTACCGCTTCTGCAAATTGTTGTGGTACTTGTTTATTTTCTTGAATCTGGGTTGCTTTAGGAACGTTACAACCAGTCACTGCTGTAGACAGCAAAAGCCCTATTACCCAGTGTTTATTAGTTTGACTAGCCATTGTTATCAATTTCTTCAGTTAAAGGATTTTCGTCTTCATGTTTGATGAGCTTACGTTTGGAGGCAATTGTTCCGAAAATAAAGTAGAGACCTGGAATGACAAGGATCCCGAAAACGGTTCCAAATAACATCCCGCCGGCTGCTGCAGTACCAATTGTTCGGTTACCGACCGCCCCCGGCCCAGAAGCCAAAACCAATGGAATCAACCCCGCAATAAATGCAAATGACGTCATTAAGATTGGTCTAAACCTTACTTTAGCTCCTTCCAGTGCGGCTTCAATAATACTTAACCCTTGTCCATGTCGCTGTGTAGCAAATTCGACAATTAATACAGCATTTTTACCTAATAATCCGATAAGCATGACCAGAGCCACCTGCGCATAGATATTGTTTTCAAGTCCAAGGACTTTCAATAAGAAGAAGGCACCAAAAATACCAATGGGCAATGACAATAACACAGCAAACGGCATGATAAAGCTTTCATATTGTGCCGATAGAATCAGATAGACAAAGCCTAAACAGATCAAGAAGATATAGATCGCCTGGTTACCACGCCCCACCTGATCCTTGGAAATACCCGCCCAATCGATACCATAGCCATGTGGCAATGTTTTGGCAGCCACTTCGTTGATCACCTGTATCGCCTCACCACTACTGTATCCTGGAGCAGCGGAACCAGAGATTTCTGAAGCCATATACATATTATGACGCGTAATCTCAGAGAGTCCATATACTTTCTCCATATGCATAAACGCAGAGAAAGGTACCATCTCATCCTTGTCATTTTTCACGTATAGTTTCAAGATATCTTCCGGAAGAGCCCTATACTGTGGTAAAGCCTGAACCATTACTTTATACTGTCGGTCATATTTGATGAAATTGGTTTCATAGTTACTACCAACCAATGTAGATAATGTATTCAGCGCATTATCAATAGTGACGCCTTTTAATTGAGCCATATCATTGTCGATATGGAGCATATATTGGGGAAAGCTTGCACTGTAAAACGTAAACACAGAAGAAAGCTCGGGTCGTTTATTCAGTTCACGAACAAAATCCTTACTTACTGTCTCCATTTTCTTATAATCCCCTGAACCCGCTTTATCCAGAAGCCGCAATTCAAATCCCCCTGCTGCGCCATACCCCGGTACTGCTGGCGGCTGGAAAAATTCAATGGAAGCACCGGGGATATTCTTCGCTGCTTTTTCAAGCTGTTCAATAATCTCTTGCGAAGATTCTTTACGCTCTTCCCAACTTTTTAAATTGATCAAACAAGTGCCTGTATTAGCTCCAGTTCCCTCTGTCAATATTTCATAACCGGCTAGGGAAGAAACTGATTGTACACCGTCGATATCCTCTGCTTCCTTTTGTAAAGTTTGGGCAGCAAGATTTGTACGTTCCAAAGTAGAGCCTGGAGGCGTCTGGATAATCGCATAAATCATGCCCTGATCTTCATTCGGGATAAAACCTGCTGGTACAGAATTATTCAAAAAATAAGCTCCGATACAAAACCCGATTAATACCACAAAGGTAAAGAGACGTTTATCAACGATACCTTTTAATAAAAAAACATATTTGTTAGACATTTTATCAAACAACCTGTTGAAGGCATCCAAAAATTTATCCACGATGGATTTTTTTCGTGCTTTTCCATGGTTATTCTTAAGCATAATGGCACACAGCGCTGGCGTCAATGTCAATGCAACAACACCGGAGAGAATAATAGATGTCGCCATTGTGATAGAAAACTGTCGATAGAATATACCGACAGGTCCCGACATAAAAGCTACTGGTATAAATACAGCCGCCATCAGGAAGGTAATTGCAATAATGGCCCCACTGATTTCATGCATCGCTTTCTTTGTTGCTTTATATGCCGAAATATGTAACTCTTCCATTTTGGCATGTACTGCTTCGATAACGACAATCGCATCATCAACAACGACACCAATGGCCAATACCAGAGCAAAGAGTGTAATCAGATTGATGGTAATACCAAAAAATTGCATAAATAGAAATGAACCGACTAAGGAAACCGGAACCGCAATAGTCGGAATCAAGGTCGAACGCCAGTCCCCCAAGAAAAGGAAAACAACAATGGCCACCAAGATAAAGGCTTCAACCAAGGTGTGGATAACCTTTTCCATAGAGGCATCCAAAAACTTGGAAACATCGTAACTAATCTCATAATCCAGCCCTTTTGGAAAAGAAGCCTTTAATTCTTTCATTTTATCCTTGACATCCTGAATCACCTGAGAAGCATTACTACCATAGGATTGTTTTAAAACGATCGCCGCAGAGGGCTTGCCATTCAATGTAGAATAGATATCATACATGGCCGAGCCGAACTTAATATCCGCCACATCCCTGAGGCGAAGCATTTCACCGTTTGCACTTGTTCGTAATACGATGTTACCATAGCCTTCGGGTGTGGTAAAACGCCCCGGATACTTCAGCACATACTCGAAGGACTGAGATGTTATTCCAGAAGACTCCCCAGCTTTACCTGGAGATGCTTCCAAACTCTGTTCTGAGAGCGCCTTCATGACCTCCTCAGCAGAGATTTTGTACGCCGTCATGCGATCCGGCTTTAACCAGATCCGCATGGCTAATTCCCGTGTTCCAAGAATATTCGCGACACCAACACCATCGACACGTCTAAGCTCCGAGACAATATTCATATCCGCATAGTTGTACATAAAATTTCCATTAAGGTCTTTATCCTTACTGTAAAGATTGATATACATTAACATATTGGATTCTTCCCTTGTAATCTTCACCCCTTCACGTACGACTATTGGCGGAAGCTTATTAACAACAGAAGCAACACGGTTCTGCACATTCAGTGAAGCTTGATTTGGGTCTGTTCCCAAATTGAATACCACCTGTATACTGGCTTCACCATCATTACCAGCATCCGAAGCCATGTATTTCATTCCTGGTACACCATTTATGGCGCGTTCGAGCGGAATGATAACTGATTTTATCATTAATTCCCCATTCGCACCTGGATATTCTGCTGTAATGTTTACTTTAGGTGGCGATATAGACGGAAACTGAGTTACTGGAAGTTGTACCATCGAAAGAATCCCCAGAAACACAATGATCAGTGATATAACAATCGAAAGTACAGGTCTATTTATAAAACGACTAAACATAGTAATTTAAGAGTATGGGATTTATTCTGTTTTTAACTTCAAATTCGAGATAGCTTCTTTAGGCTGAACAAAACTGTAGCTGATTTTTTCATCTTCTTTCACTTTTTGTATACCATCCAATAAGAACTTGTCCTCTTTTTGAAGACCACTTGTGACCACATAAAGATCCGGCAGGGAATTCCCTATCGTGATGTAACGTGCCTTTAACTTTCCATCTTTATCTACCACATACACATATTTGCGATCCTGCAATTCATAAGTTGCTCTCTGTGGAATAATTAATGCTTGTTTCAATGGAAAATTCATCACCACTTTACCGCTCTCACCATGTTTCAATAACCGATTGGGATTGGGAAATCTTGCTCTAAACGCAATATTACCAGTTTCACTGTCAAATTCACTCTCTATGGTTTCTACCACCCCATTCGCTGGAAGCAATTCATTGTTGGCCAGCAATAACCCCACGTGACTATCACCACGTTTACTGACGTTAGTTTGGTAATTTAAGTACTCCGGCTCCGAAACATTGAAATAGACTAACATCTGACTATTATCAGACAGGCTCGTCAATAACTCTCCTTCGTCCACCAAACTTCCTAGTTTTAACGGAATTCGGTCAATCGTACCATCAAACGGTGCTCTTATCTCCGTAAAAGAAAGATGCAATTTGGCAATAGCAGATGCTGCTTTAGCTTGTTCCAATTTAGCTTTGGCCATAGCAAGCTCATTGGGAGAAACCACATTCTTATCTGCAAGGCTCTTTGTATTCTGTACTTCGATCTCCGCAACATTCACTTCGGCCATGGATTTTCTAAACTCTGCTTCATACATTTTGGGCATAATGCGAAACAAAAGCTGACCTTTGTGCACAAATTGTCCTTCGTCAACAAAAATCTGCTCCAGGTATCCTTTTTCCTGTGCTCGTAATTCAATATTACGGAATGATTTAATTTGGGACACAAAATCCTTCCGGATTGTGGTATCCATCTGTACCGGAGAGGTAACATTGAATTTTTCCTTTTCTTCTTTCTCTTCCTTTTTGGAAGTACACCCAATTTGGCATAATACCATAGCCAAATTAACGAGCATAAATACTCTTTTCATTTGTAAGCGTCTAATTAAAAATAAGTTTGATTGTTTGTTTGATATGGAAGGTAAAATAACCCAATCCTTAACTTCTTCTAGGTATCAAAAAGATAAAATCATTCATACGTAAATGAAAATCTGATCAATACAGAATACAAAAAAATAAGGGTAAGTTATTTCGGATATTGGCTATTAAATCCTCCAGGTTTGTTGAAGAATATACCTTTGTGGATGTAAATAAGCGATAAAATTGCAAAAAGGGATCTTTTTTGCAAATCGAAATACGAAAATGAAAAGCACGACAGCGCAGAACAATAAAGCGACAAAATCGGAGGCTGTATGGAGATCTTTGGTCAATTGAAAGTTTTCACTATTAAATTCTTCAATGACTGGATTTTCGTCATGTAAACTTCCTGCGACGAGTGGATCAATATGAGAACTTGGTGAAGCAAGCTTATCTTTTAAATTGGCCTCATTATGCTGATACATGAAACTGATCACAGGACGATCAGATTCATTAAGCACTGCATGGCTATTACCGCTCCTAATTAATAGGAAACCTATGAAACATAAAATTGTAATAACCGCTTTCATTTCGAGGGCAAATATACTAGCGTATAAATAATTCTGATAACGTTTAACACAATTTAACAAAATCATTACAATCCATCAATATTAGCTAAAAAAGAGCTAACTGCTGCCCCTGATCTTGTTTTTTTGGCACTTTTGAAGCACCGAATACCGTTCGTCCATTATACTTCCACGAATTTCTGCGTTCTTCTTCAATGACTTGCTGTAGATCAAACTGCGGTGTGAAATTATGCTCAGCTTCTGTTACAATTTGATGAAGTTTATGGAGTGATTTTAATTTATCACTATTTCCTAATCTTGATTTTTCGATACCCTTCTGTAGGATTTGAATACTTTGATCATAGATATCCAAAGGAACAGGAAAAGGATGCCCATCTTTCCCGCCATGAGCAAAAGAAAATCGTGCGGGATCCTCAAATCGCGCCGGAGCACCATGGATCACCTCACTGACAAGCGCCAGGGACTGCAAGGTACGAGGGCCCATTCCTTTGAGTAGCAAGAGATCCTCAAAATCTGAAGGTTGATTTTCATGTGCGACATATAACATCGCGCCTAACCTTTTGAGATCAACATCTGAAGCCCGGACATCATGATGGGAAGGCATAATCAATCTTTTAAAATCCATTAATGCACGTGAATAATCCGCATTGACGATTGTCATAATGCCCGCCCTATTGGGTGCTGCTCCCGACGCGGTCAGGTTTAAAATTGTCCCTTGTGAAAAACCATTGATACCAACATGTGGCTCCTCTACAAAGGATCGTACTTTCTCCGAATGCCAGTGATAACGACGAGCTGTCCCATCATTTTCATGCATTCCCTGTTGAACGACAGCCCATTGACCATTCTTGGCCACAACGAAATTATGAAGATACAACTGATAGCCATCTTGTATTGCAGTATTATCTACCTTTGCAACCAACTTACTTGCTCGAACCAATTGATCACCATCTAGACCGGTTTTATGGGCGAGCTGAAGCAATTCCTGTGGAGTATCTTTGGAAAACTTCCCCTTTCCACCACATATATAGAGACCATAGGTATCAGCATTGGGATTAATGGCACGTTTTAGAGCCCCCATAACAGCTGTTGTTATACCGGATGAATGCCAATCCATTCCAAGAACTGCACCGAAACTTTGGAACCAAAAAGGATCAGCCAATCTTCTTAAGACTTCATCGTGACCATAATCCATTAGAATAACTTCCACAATGGACCGCCCCAACGAACTCATACGTTCATAAAGCCAAGCTGGTACTTTTCCATAATGCAGTGGCAAGTCAGCCGTTCCAGAATGCCTCATAAATAAAACTAAATATATTAGCACAAAACTAACTCATTTTTATTAGTTAAGCAAAATTTTCTAGAAATCAATCCCCAGCGATCTAGCACCAACAGGCGCATTAAAGCCATTCTTGATAAGACGACAAGCACAAAACAGGCTGGAAAATCCAAAGATAATCCAGCCTGTTTGTTGTACTGTTGTAAAGCTGCCCTCAAAAGAGCGATTAGCTATGTTTATTTGTTAAGAATTTACTTGCCAGTCAATGCCGACAAGAATCCTGCACGGAAAGAAGGATCCTTTTCAGAAAATTCTATTGAATGTTTATAAGTGTCCACATTAAAAAATAATTCCGCAGGTTCAGCTTTTTTATTGTCTAAAAAGAGTTTAAAACTGTAAGCTGTTTTCTTTGACAAATCAACATTCATATTATTTGACGAAAATACGTTCGGAAGAATAACATCTTTTGTAAATCCATCTTTGACTGGCATTTGAAACAACTCACCTAAAGCCTTTACTAAGTTGTCAGATTGTGTTCCCAGCGAAGATATTTTAATTTTCCCTTTTGTAAATCCAACGTCGTCACTTGGTTGACCATCAATAATACCGGCAGGTATAAAATCAATAACTTCAATTTTCGCACCGACTGTATCCTGATTATAAAGCGATTTCGTGGTATAAATACGGCTAGAATCGGTCTTAACTTCGTCGGTAATACGCAAAAAGAAGTTCTTTTTTTCAGGCCCCGGAGTACCATTCGTCAATTTTTCGATGCGTACCCGCTCGATAGTATTTGCCGTTGCAGTATCGCTTCCATCAGTTTTCTTCTGATTGGAATTTCCGCAAGCAGCCATCATCAGCGTAGCTGTTGCAAGAAAGGCTATAGATTGAATTTTGTACATGGTGAATTGTTTATTATCAGTAATCATTGAAATATTGCTCCTATAATATTACTATTATTACTGATAACAAACAACTATTGGCAATGTTTTTATTTTATTTCAATAAAGCATCATATAAAATTTCAACAGGATGAAAAGATTTTCTTCCTGTACCATCTTTGATCTGATGTCGACATGAAGTGCCTGCAGCAGCGATTAAAGTCGATGTATCTGTGCTTCGTACCGCGGGCAATAACACCAACTCTGCCACTTTCATCGAAACGTCATAGTGTTCAGCCTCATAACCGAATGAACCAGCCAT
This sequence comes from Sphingobacterium sp., assembly GCA_031277685.1. GTDB lineage: Bacteria > Bacteroidota > Bacteroidia > Sphingobacteriales > Sphingobacteriaceae > Sphingobacterium. Next base: position 52,014 of record JAITLV010000131.1, read on the forward strand.
TCCACAACAACCAGATGGAATCACCTCAACCGTATAGTTTGATGGAAACGACAGGACCTGTTGGGTAACTGTGACCAAATGAAACGCTTTTTGATAACAATGTCCATGCAGTTTGATCTTTTTTTCAATAGCTGTAAATTGCTCCTGATGAATACGACCCGCCTCGATCTCTGCCAATAGAAACTCGTCAATCATAAGCGCGTTTTTAGCAACACGTTCAGCGTCAGCACGAAGATCTCCTTCAACTAAACTTAAATATTCATCCCTAAATGTAATAATGCCCGATGGTTCTATACCTATTAATGGTGTTTCATCCGTAATTAGATCCTTCAGGAATGTGATATTCTTGTTAGCAATTTTTTTGGCTTCTTTAACAAAGCCCTTAGAAAGATAGGTACGGCCGCTTTGTACATGTTTTGGTATAATCACTTCATACCCCAATGCTGTCAACAATTTATAAGCAGTGATACCAATCTCAGCATCATTATACTCCGTAAACTCGTCTGAAAATAAATATACCTTGCGCTTGGCCTTCAGTGCCACACCTTGCTTTTTGACCCATTGGCTCAATGTCGTACCGTTAACCGTAGGAAGTGAACGTTTTGGCGCGAAACCTACAGTCTTCTTGACTATACCAGATAAGAAGTCGTTCTTCACGACAAAATTATAGATTGGAGCAACAAGCGAACCTAATTTTTGCGAGTCCGTAAAATTCGCGATCAATTTGGTTCTGAAACCGGCTCCATGTTCATCGTAATAATGCTGCAAAAACTCAGCTTTCATTTTAGCGACATCGACACTGGATGGGCATTCTGTTTTACAGCCCTTACAGCTTAAACATAGATCCATCACTTCTTTGATTTCCTCATGATCGAAGCGATTTTTCTTGGTGGAATTCGTCAGAAATTGACGCAACATGTTAGCACGCGCCCGTGTTGTATCCTTCTCATCTCGGGTCGCCATAAAAGAAGGGCACATCGTACCACCTGTGATTTCCGTTTTCCGACAGTCCCCTGATCCGGAGCATTTCTCTGCTAAGCGAAGGATAGATTCATCTTTAGAAAAATCAAAATAGGTCTTTATTTCTGCTCTATTCTTGTCATGATCATAACGCAGATGAGCATCCATTGGAGGCGTGTTAACAATCTTATTTGCATTAAAAATTCCTACAGGATCAAAGATAACCTTAACTTCTTCCAACAGCTTATACACCTTTTCCCCCAAAACTTTACCGATAAACTCACCACGCAAGCGTCCATCCCCATGTTCTCCACTAAGTGATCCATTATATTTTAAGACAAGGTCACTCGTTTTTTCCAATATAGAACGAAAAGTCCGTTTACCTTCAGCTGTTTTCAAATTGACAAAAGGTTCAATGTGCAATTCACCTGCGCCGGCATGTGCATAATAAGAAGCATGTACTCCCTCTTCGATCAATAGCTGCTGGATATCACTCACATAGGCGGGAAGGTCTTCAGGAGAAACCGCACAGTCTTCAATTAAATTGACAGGTTGACTATCTCCTGGAAGATTACGGATAAGACCAAGTCCTGCTTTTCGAACGTCCCATACGAGGTTGGTCTGCTCCGCCCCGATGATATAAGGATAAGCATAACCTAAACCTTTTTCGATTAATTCGGCCTTCAAAGCCATTGCTTTTGCTTCCGTTTCCGCTGCCGTATCACCTCTAAACTCCACAATCAACAAGGCTTGGGGGTCTCCCTCAATAAAAAAACGATTATACTTATATGTTGGATGCCCTACAGTGAAATCCATGATATATTTGTCAACCAGCTCCGACGCCTCGGGCCTGTGGTTCAATGCAATGACATTGCCATGCATACATTCAACCATATCAGCAAAATGAACACATAACAATCCCAGCTCCTTTGGTGGTAAATCCATCAAACGAAGTTTCGCTACGGTGACAATGGCCAAGGTCCCTTCAGACCCCGCGAGCAGGTTACACATATTAAAAGGCTGGCTTTGGTCACTGAGAATATCCAAAGCATACCCTGTATTCCTTCGGGTAATGGAACGTTTGGGGTAGCCCGCTTCAATGTCAGCAAGATGCTGCGGATTAGTCAATAAACTATTTAGATTACGATAGATATCTCCCTCACGATCTGACTGTAACAATTTTTTAAAATAACTAGCCTCATCCAGCGCTGCAAAGCAGACTTCGGACTTATCATCCAAAAGCACGTCTGCAGCAATCAGATTGTGGCGTGTATCTCCCCAAACAATAGAGTGTAGTCCTGAAGAGTTATTCCCAATCATTCCACCGATCATGGCACGGCTTGCCGTAGATGTTTCAGGGCCAAACATCAATCCAAATGGCTTTAGGTAACTATTTAGATCATCCCGAATGACACCTGGCTCCACCCGCACCCATTTCTCTTCCACATTCAATTCAAGTATACGGTTAAAATGACGCGAGATATCCATCACAATACCATTTCCAACCACTTGCCCAGCCAAAGACGTACCCGCCGTACGTGGAATTAATGTAATTTGATTTGCTTGGGCAAAATCAATGAGACACTTTATATCATTAATATCAGCAGGTATAGCCACTGCCACTGGTTTCTCCTGGTAGACTGAGGCATCCGTTGAATACGCCAGTAACATCGTTTGGTGTGTTGCTTCATCTGTATAATACAACTCCCCTTTCAGTCGAGCTGCCAATAAGGCTAATTGATTCTGATCTTTCACTGATTTTGCTTTTGTTTGTAGAAAACAAATTTAGTTAAATTTCTCTTCGGAAAAAGGGACAATTGCAAGAAATACACAATTCTTTTAAACAAAACGCACAAAAACGCATAGTCAAAAATGCAACAAACCTTAATTTAATTTCGTGCATTCATCAATTGCTCGTATTTTTGCATCGGCGACAACATTCTATCACTAACATCCTCTTTGTTATATGCGTAATCTTATCCTTCGATACACATTGCATTCTGATTTCATCATATACACCATACGCGTACTCATCGGTTTTCTATTGGGCTATATTCTATTTGTCTCTTTTCCTGAATACTCGGTTTCTTGGACACTGATTTCTATCATCCTTGTTATATCGCCTCAGGAAAATGAATCGAAAAAAATTGCTATTGATCGTGCAAAGTCAAATTTTATTGGCTCTGCAATCGGACTTAGCCTTTACTTTGCACCAATCTCCCAACTATTTGCAATGATCATCGGCATATTGAGCTCACTGATCATCTGCAAAGCATTGAATATTATGGCCGTGGCTCGTACATCTATGGTCGCTTTAATTATTGTCTATTTACATGAACAAGAAAGTCGCTCCTATTTCGCAGCCCTGGATCGTTTTGGCTGTGTATGTGTCGGCTGTTTGATTGGACTGGGCGTGATCCTCTCCACCCGAAATATTATTATTAAGTTAAGAAATCGGTACAATTGTTGATCACTGCAATTACACCAAGCCCCATAATAGCTTTTCAATCAATAAATTATATCCAAAACGAGAAAACAAAATCGTTAACGATCGAATAAAATTCACATCATACAGCATATCTACAGAATAATATTCATAATTACACTAAACATTTTGAATATTATACTTTTATTCGTATCTTTGCAGTCGAAATGACAAAAGTAGAATATAATTTAGATCAGGTAGATTACAAAATCCTACGTTTAATGCAGGATAATGGACGTATTAATAATGCAGACATTGCTAGAGAATTAGGCATGGCTCCTTCCGCAATACTGGAGCGTGTTAAAAAACTTGAGCAAAAAGATGTGATCTTAAAATACAGTGCTAAAATTAATCCAGCAGCAGTTGATCAGAAACTTTTATCATTTATTTTCATCAAAGCCAATGACATCATTGGCGAACAGCACGTAGGCTTAGCGCTTGCTGAAATTCCAGAAGTACAGGAAGTACATGATATCGCTGGAGACGATGGCTACCTGATCAAAGTAAGGACTGCAGACTCGACAGCACTCGTGGATTTGATGCGTAATACATTGGGTAAAGTAGAAGGAATTATTTCTACACGTACCACAATCGTACTTCAAACGGTAAAAGAAGATCAACAGGTTGTTATACCTGAGTAATAGAAAGGAGGTTTAATTATGTTGCAAGGACAAAAAAAAGCAGCAAGTCCATTAATGGTTGCTGTTGCATATTTTATTATTTATGTGGTATGGGGATCTACCTTTTTCTTTATAGAAAAAGCACTTCATAGTTTTCCACCATTTATATTAGGTTCATTTCGGTTCGTTACCGCAAGTGCCATCCTGATGAGCTACTGTGCTTTGAAAGGTTACAAATTATTTAATAAACGTTCCATATTAGAAGCTGCATTTGTAGGATTTTTACTATTGTTTGTCGATATGGCCGGAGTTATTTGGGCTGAACAATATGTTTCTGGTGGCGTTGCCGCAATCATCGCTGCTGCTGCAGCGATCTGGTTTATTTTACTGGACAAACCCAAATGGAAAGAAAATTTCAGCAGTATCACGACGGTAGCTGGCGTTTTACTTGGATTTATTGGGGTTGTGATGTTGTTCGCAGAACAGATCATGACATCCAACGACAATGCAAATGGCTCCTTGAAGATTATAGCCTTATGTATTCTAGTATTGGGTTCAATTGCCTGGACCGCAGGTTCTCTCGTTTCCAAATACTTCAAAAAATCAGAAACGCAAGAAAAAGAAGACTTGCATGTTATGGTAAAGACAGCGTGGCAGATGGTTACAGCTGGTATTCTTTTTAACATAACAGCCCTTTTCACAGGCGAATATGCTTCTTTCGAATTAAAGAGTGTAGCCCCTATCGATTGGTTCAATCTAGGCTACTTGATTACCTTTGGCTCCATCTTAGCATTTAGCTCCTACATTTGGCTATTGCAGGTTCGTCCAGCAATGGAAGTAAGCACATATGCGTATGTAAATCCAATCATTGCGTTAATATTAAGTCATTTTTTCACTTCACATGCAGTAACCTCCCTACAGATCGTAGGTTTGGCAGTTATTTTGTTCTCAGTTTTACTGATGAATTGGAAAGCCTATCGCACCAAGTTGTCAGCTAAAAATAAAAACAAAAAGATTCTGCAAGGAAATACAATAGATTCATTAACAAAGAATAATGAACGTCAGACACCTATTGATGACCTTCCTGAAGCTGAATTAGTACACTAGGTTGTTATTTTTCTAATTATATGGTAAAGCTTAACGTAGTTCTATGTTAAGCTTTTATTGTTTTTATCTTTTTGGCAAAATTAGACCACCTGGAATAAGATTTCTTCGTATTTAATTGGCTAACTTTGCCCGAGTATTTGGTTAAACTAACTATAATGAATATATCAAAGCAAATTGCCTTTATTGGTAGTCTTGGAGTCGCTTCGCTTTTGATGGCCACAAGCTGCTCAAAGCAGCTCCACCCTACACAAAAGGACTTCCAGCAATATCATATTAACAAGGACGTACAAGCAGATCCTACCGTAGTATCTATTTATGAGCCTTTCAAGCAAAAAATGGAGAGCGAAATGAACCGTGTGATCGGACACGCAAATAAAGCCCTGACAAAAGAAAAAACTCCTGAAACATTGATGGGTAATTTCTTCTGTGAAGCATTATTATGGATGAGTGAACATTACGCCCATAATCCTGCAGACTTAGCATTTGCAACCAAAGGCGGAATACGGAATGATCTGAAAGCTGGAGATATCACCGTTGGCCATATCTTTGAAGTTATGCCGTTTGAAAATACACTCACGATTATCGAACTCAAAGGCAGTCAAATACGTCAGCTGGCTGATTATATCGCGACAACACATGGTCAACCGATTGCAGGTATGAATTTGACGATAACGGGCAACAAGGTTCAGGATATCAAAATTAAAGGGCAAGCAATCAAGGATGATCAGTTGTACAAATTAGTCACCTATGATTATCTAGCCAATGGTGGCGATAACCTCGTATTATTGACACAATCAGTTGCTAGAACAAATTATCCGCAACGAATGCGTGAAGGTTTGATAGAATATGTAAGTGAATTAACAAAAGCAGGTAAACAGGTAAATGCGGAATTAGATGGAAGAATTAAAATCAATTAATCGGAGAACGTTTATCAAGCAAGCTGGTGGATTTTCAGCAGTACTTGCTTTGGGCTCACTACCATTTCAGGCGGCGGCAAAAAGTAAAAAGATCAAATTGACCATTTTACACACCAATGATGTGCATAGTCGAATTGAACCCTTTCCAATGGATGGCGGTAAATATCAAGGTTTGGGCGGTGTAGCGCGTCGTAGCACGCTGATCAACAAAATCCGCAAAGAAGAAAATAACCTGTTATTATTGGATGCAGGTGATATGTTTCAAGGAACTCCTTATTTCAACCTTTTTGGAGGTAAACTGGAACTTGATCTGATGACGAAACTGGGATACGATGCAGGAACCTTTGGCAATCATGAGTTTGACAACGGTTTGGATGGACTTGTAAAATACCTGGATCATGCCAAATTTCCTTTCCTGACCGCCAATTATGATTTTAAAGGCACTGTACTTGAAGGAAAAACCCAAGATTATACCATATTCCATAAAGGAGGTATCAAGATAGGTGTTTTTGGGCTTGGTGTCGATATCGAAGGCCTGGTAGATCCCAATAATTATAAGGGCATGAACTATTTGGATCCAATCGAAATATCCAACAAGATTGTTAAAATCCTGAAAGAAAAGCATAAATGTGATCTTGTCATTTGTCTTTCCCATTTGGGTTATCAATATGAAAATGATAAAGTCTCCGATTTAATATTAGCAGCAAAAACCTCCGATATTGACCTGATCATCGGTGGCCACACTCATACTTTTTTAAATGAGCCAACCTTGGTCACAAACTTAAAAGGAACGCAAACAGTGGTCAACCAAGTTGGTTTTGCAGGTATTAATCTTGGTCGAATTGATTTTATTTTGGAACCGGGTTCAGGTAAAAAACAGATGATTGCGAGTACCTATCAGGTCAACCCCGCTATTGAAGAGTCACAATTGGCATAAACGTTATCAATTTATAATAGAGATGCCAAATTGACCAATATCAATTTGGCATTTTTTTATCAAAATGCATGACAGATTTTATAAACCTGAGCAATTCGACCTAATGAATTGACAATAAAATATTTATAAAAATCGCCAACTTTTAAAAAGCAACATATTGCATGAAAAAAATTATATCCATATACTTAGATTCTTTTAAAGGTCTTTCACAGGCGGCCTGGCTTTTGGCAATTGTCATGCTGATCAACAGAATGGGGAGTATGGTCATTCCTTTCCTGGGACTTTATATGACACAAGTACTTCATTTCGACATCAAACAAGTTGGGATTGTCCTGATGAGTTATGGCATAGGCTCTGTCTGCGGGTCCTATATTGGTGGATGGTTAACAGATCGGATTGGTAGTTTTAAGGTCCAATTCGGGAGCTTGGTGCTGGCCTCCCCTTTGTTCCTCTTGATTCCTCATTTTAAAGAGGTTCAATCCTTATCCATCATGATCTTTACATTAAGCCTGATTTTTGATGCCTTTAGACCAGCAAACTCTGTTTCAGTTGCCAGTTACGCAAAGCCAGAAAATATTACCCGTGCTTTTTCATTAAACAGATTAGCGATCAATCTAGGTTTTTCAATCGGCCCCGCAGTGGCAGGTTTCTTGGCCACCATTTCGTTTAACTGGATTTTTTATGGAAACTCTTTCGCTGTCATGTCCGCAGCGGTGATTTTCTTTATATTTTTTAACAAAAGACAGAAAAGAACCGATGTCAAAGCAAAAAAAGAGACTTTAGCGCAAAACGAAATTGCAAAACAAAGTCGCAATCCTTACACAGATATCCCTTTTGTTTTATTTAATATCTTCTGCTGCATCTTTTCATTTTGTTTCTTTCAGCTGATTACTACCCTGCCAATATTCTATCGTGAGGTACACCATCTGGATGACCATCAGATTGGATTCCTATTGGGATGGAGTGGTTTTGTAATTGTTTTATTAGAGATGTTTGTTGTCCATGTTGCTGAGAAGAGGTTTTCACTGATCAGCACTTTGGTGTTCGGCACATTGCTATGTGCTAGCTCCTACGCAATGTTGAATTATATGGGTGGACTCGGCTGGTTGTATTTTACCTTCTTTATTTTTGGCCTCGGTGAAATGCTGACATTACCATTTATGGCAACTGTATCCGTTAATCGATCTACTCCCAAAACGCAGGGCGCTTATATGGGCTTCAATTCTCTGGCTTTCTCAGCAGCAAATATCTTCTCACCTCTACTCGGGACGTCGATTGTTGACTCCTTCGGTTTCACGACACTTTGGTGGGCAACAGCACTGACATTATCCTTCACAGGACTTGGCTTTTACCTTGTGCTGAAATGGATGCGATAAATAAAACAGGGGACATTCCAAATGAAATGTCCCCTGTATATTCAGCAAAACTGTTGGATCTCTCTACCAAATCTTAATACGTTGGTCCATAGGAACAAACATCTTGTCACCATCTTTCGTTTCCCAAGCGGCATGGAACGCATCCAAATTAATAATCGGAGCAAATGCCCGGTATTGCGCAGGTGAATGGGGATCTGTTTTCACCTGATTTACAACAAACTCATCGGTTGTCTTCGTTCTCCATATGGTAGCCCAAGAAAGGAAAAAACGTTGGTTTTGCGTAAAACCATCAATCAAACCAGGATTTCCTTTGTCTTTTAAATACAACTGTAATGCATCGAAGGCAACAGAAGAACCACCCAAATCACCAATATTTTCACCTAAGGTAAAGCGACCATTGACAAAAACCCCCGGTACCGGCTCATACGACTCAAACTGTTTAACCAGAGCATCTGCCGCTGCTTCAAATTTTGCTTTGTCACCATCAGTCCACCAGTTATTCAGGTTTCCATTTCCATCGTATTTGGCCCCTTGATCATCAAAACCATGTGATAACTCATGTCCTATAACAGCGCCAATACCACCGAAATTAACGGCTGCATCTGCTTTGTAATCATAGAACGGAGGCTGAAGGATTGCCGCTGGAAATACAATTTCGTTAAACAACGGACTATAATAAGCGTTGACTGTCTGTGGTGTCATTCCCCATTCAGATTTATCAACTGGCTTATCTTGTTTTGCAAGGTTTTCATAAAAAGACCATTTGCTAGACGCCAACACATTGTCATAAAGTGATGTACCAACATCAAGCTTACTATAATCTTTCCATTTGTCCGGATAACCGATCTTTACCTTAAATTTCGACAACTTTTCTAATGCTTTCACTTTGGTATCTGCAGACATCCATGTCAAACTATTGATGTGTTGTCCAAATGCTTTCACAAGATAACTGACCAACTCTTCGGCATCAGCTTTCGCTTGTGGTGGAAAATTCTCTTTCACATAAAGCTTTCCTAAAAGTTCACCAGCGATTGAATTAACAAACTCTACACCACGTTTGTCCAGCGCACGTTGCTCCTTCTGCCCTTTCAACTTACGGCCCCAGAAATCAAAAGATAGATCATTCAATTCTTGCGTTGTATAAGAAGCTGCAGTATTTAATAGATGAAACGTCAATATATCCTTGATAACAGGAAGGTTTCCCGGATTGAAGATCTTATCTAAATTTTCATAGTATTTTAATTCCGGAACAATGACTGTGTCCGCCTTGAAACCAACATCTTTTAGATATTTTGCAATATCAACGTTTTTCACCATTTTTTTCAGATCAGCAACAGCTACAGGGTTATAACGACCATTTGCATCACGTGACTGCTCCACAGTTTTTAAATTAGCCGCCAGTTCTTTTTCAAAAGCAACAATTTTGGGCCCTTTCAGATCCCTTGTCCGTTGGCCTGACTTCGCATAAAGAGCCGAAATATAATTTGCATAATCCTTTAATGTCTCCTCATTTTTTTGATCCTTTACTTGATAATAAGAACGGCCTAAACCCAATGTACCACCTCCTAAATAAACGGTATTGATATTGGAGTTTTTGAGATGGGCATATACATAGCCGCCAAAAAATGGGTTTCCACCAATGGGCGCCACTTCTACTAAGTATTGATAAAGTTCATCAAAATTCTTTATTGCATTTATTTTTGCCAAATAAGGTTGCACAGGCCCCAATCCCAATTTGTCACGGGTCTTCATATCAACAAAGGATCTATATAAATCCCCAATCTTTTGGTTATCTGTCCCTTTCGTAAACTGGCCTGATAGCGACTCTTGCAACACTTTCAATGTAGCAATATCTGTATTCTCACGTAATTCATCGAAAGATCCCCAACGTGCCTTATCGGAAGGGATCTTAACTGTTTTCATCCACTGACCATTCACAAAGTTGTAGAAATCATCCTGTGGGCGAACACTTTTATCCATGTAATTTACATTGATTGCATTATTTTGCGCATAACCAGTCAGCGAACCACATGCCAACAAAGCAGCCAAAAGTATATTTCTCTTCATATAAATTTTAGTTTGTTATCTATCTACACAAACTTAAGAAAAGTTTCGCTATTGTTCGTAACACAAAACATAGTTTTGCAAACAACTAAATCAATATATATTGACTTATGTCTGGTTTTTCTTTTCTGTAGATTTTCGTAGCAACAGAAAGAAAACAACAAGGAACAACGCCACGCCGGCCAGCCAAATCCAGGGATTGGCATACCATAGTGTACCGTTTGCTTCTTTCAGCTTTTGATTCTCTTCGATTGTCACTTGTGCATAGGTCAAAGAAATTGACAGCTGTAAACAAAAAAATAAGGACATCCTATTCATATTATAAACTTTATATGAATAGAATGTCCTTCCGGGCTATTTTGTTTGCGAGAATAAATTTTGTATTCAGTCCTTTTGTCTGATTTCGCCCAAATGAACAACATCTTTTAAATCAAAAGGCGTTTCTTGGTACACAAAATAATTGAGCCAATTGTTGAACAATAAATTAGCATGGCTCGTCCAGCGCACCAATGGTCGATTTGCAGGATTATCGTCTATATAGTAATTCTCCGGCACGCGGATGGCCTGACCTTTTTCCAAATCTCTTTTATATTCTTCATCCAATGTAAAAGGCGCATATTCCGAATGCCCCGTCAGATAAAACTCCCGACCACCACGAGAAGATGCGATAGCAATACCAGCTTCAGCAGATTCGGAAAGAATTTCCACACCACTGTTGCGCAACAAATCCTCCTTCTCAATGGTTGTATGGCGACTATGCGGAATAAAGAATTCATCATCAAATCCGCGGAATAACGGATGTCTCTTGTCGAGTGCGGTATGTTTAAACACACCAAAAAGCTTCTCGTCTAACGGTTTCTTCTCTACATCATAGAAATGGTACAATGCAGCCTGTGACGCCCAACAGATATATAAACTTGAGGTAACATGTGTTCTTGCCCAGTCAAAAATTGTCTGAATTTCAGCCCAATACGTCACTTCTTCAAATCGAACCAACTCAACCGGTGCGCCCGTTATGATCATGCCATCATAAAAGTTTTCCTTCACTTCGCTCAGACTTTTGTAGAACATCTCCAGATGTTCTTCTGGCGTATTTTTTGAAACATGGGTTTCCAAGCGAAGAAACTCCATTTCAACTTGTAAAGGATTGTTAGAAAGTAAACGAATGAAATCGGTTTCCGTCGTAATCTTAAGTGGCATAAGATTAAGCACCAAAACACGTAAAGGTCTAATATCTTGCTCATTTGCTCTCAGATCACTCATGACAAAGATATTTTCCTTTTTTAAAAGTTCTATCGCCGGAAGGTTATTAGGAAGTTTGACTGGCATATATAATTTCTCCTTATACAATTAGCACGCAAAATTAGCAAGAAAATGGCAGAATACTAAATGAATCCTTAAATTTAAGTTTCTATCAAGACGCCAGATTTATTTCTCTTCTTCCAACTTACTCCTCACTTAATTGCTTTAATGCTTTTCGGAACTTCTCCGAACCGAAATTCATCCCACCAACATGCTTATTGACCAATTTGCCAGCTTTGTCTATGATAATCGTTGTTGGTATGCTTGTCGTACTGAGTTCCTTGGGCAAAGCAGTGTTCAATTGATAGACCGGAAGACTATATTTTCTTTTCTTTAGAAATTTCTCTGAAGACTTTAAACGCCCATCAACATCAACCGACAGGAATACAATTCGATTGTTCCCCCGAAAATCTCTATACAATTTATCTAAAGAAGGCATTTCTGCTAAACAGGGAGAACACCATGTCGCCCAAAGATTGATCAAGACAACTTTACCCTTAAGTTGATTTAAAGAAACAACATTGCCCTTGCTATCCTTAAAACTGATATCTTGATTCTTTAAAAGTAAAACAGCCTTTTCCATTGGTTCATCCCCATGAGCATAGCTCAGTGTCGATACAAATAGTAAAAGTGAGACACTGATGGTCAGAAATCGCCAGGTATTTTTTATTCCCATATTATTTTCTTGTAAGAATACAGTATAAACGTTTATTATACAAATTGATTGTTATTATACTCAGATAAACTACAATAATATTACGCCAATCTATTGTTTTCACAGGATGTACTCATCAGTGGATCGACTTACAGAACTAAAACTGCCTGTATTAAATACAAACAATAGAAATCGACAGACCAACGCAAAAAAATAAGCTGCATTTGCAGCTAACTAAAATTATGAATTTAGCTGGCCTGTAACCATACTTTTCCGTATATTAAGAAACATAGCGGATAGAAACGATTTGTGTAAAAGTTATTACAAACAAATTGATGGCTATGATTATTATATAGATAATAATAAGGAAATCAATATGAGCAAGGAAAAATCAATCCAAGAAATCGAAATCAATGGAAAAGTATACCAGTATAGTTCCATCAAAGACCTACCTGAGGGTGATATTGCACACCTACCTTTCAGTATCCGGATTCTCTTGGAAAATGTCTTACGCAACCATGATGGATTTAGTATCACGGATGAACATGTCAACACATTAATTAACTGGTCTCCTCAACCAGTTGATAAAGATATCCCTTTCAAACCGGCACGTATCCTGATGCAGGACTTTACGGGTGTCCCAGCAGTTGTGGATATGGCATCTTTACGGGCCGAATTTATCAGACACGGCAAAGATGGACAAAAAATTAATCCCGCTATCCCGGTTGATTTAGTCATCGACCATTCCGTACAGGTAGATTATTTTGGTACTGAATATTCCTATGACAAAAATGTTGAACTGGAATATGAGCGCAATCGTGAACGGTACGAACTTTTAAAATGGGCACAGAAAGGATTAAAAAATTTCACTGTTGTACCTCCTGGAATGGGGATTTGTCATCAAGTAAATTTAGAGTACCTTGCAAAAGGTGTTATCGCCCGTGACAACTGGCTATTTCCAGATACTTTAGTGGGAACAGATTCTCATACCCCAATGGTCAACGGAATTGGTGTCTTAGGTTGGGGTGTTGGTGGTATCGAAGCAGAAGCGGCCATGTTGGGGCAACCGATCTTCTTCACCTGTCCAGAAGTCATCGGGCTCAAACTAACAGGTAAAATTCCGGACATCTGTACCGCAACAGATATGGTTCTTTCTATTACTAAAATCCTGCGGGACAAAGGTGTTGTTGGAAAATTTGTCGAAGTTTTTGGTGCGGGACTGGACACACTGTCCGTCACAGATCGCGCGACTATATCGAATATGTCACCGGAATTTGGCTGTACAGTCACCTATTTTCCGATAGATGACCGCACCTTGGAATACATGCACAGCACCAATCGAACTGAGCAGGAAATTAAAATTGTAGAAGAATACTGTAAGCGCAATTTACTTTGGCGTACCGGGAATGAACAGATCATATACTCCGCTGTGGTGGAATTTAACCTATCTACATTAGAACCGACGGTATCAGGCCCAAAACGTCCGCAGGACAAAATTCTAGTTAAGGACTTAAGCAATAAGTTCTCCCAGCTATTGGATAGTGAACACCATCGACAATATATTCCTATCCTTCAACGCTCAGAGTCAGCCTGGCTGGCAGATGGCGGTTCAGGCACCGAGTTCACCTTTGGAAAAGTTCCTGTGGAACACGCATCGCCACATGAAGTTATTGCCGAGTCCATACATGCCGTACGCATCAAACATAACCATAAGGAATATATTGTCAGTGATGGCAGTATTGCTATTGCCGCTATTACAAGCTGTACAAATACCTCCAATCCAACAGTGATGATCGGGGCAGGTTTATTGGCCAGAAATGCAATAGAACGTGGATTACGCACAAAATCTTGGGTAAAAACGTCGTTGGCGCCAGGTTCAAAAGTTGTCACGCAATACCTGGAAAGATCGGGTCTAAACGCAGATCTCGATGCCCTCCGATTTCATACCGTGGGTTATGGATGTACTTCCTGTATCGGAAACTCAGGTCCTCTCCCACCACAGATTGCAGAAGCTGTGGAGAAAGGCGAATTGATTGTCGCCTCAGTACTCTCCGGAAATAGGAACTTTGAGGCCCGGGTACACCCGCAGGTAAAAATGAATTTTTTGATGTCACCAATGCTCGTCGTGGCCTATGCCCTCGTTGGGCGGGTCGATATCAATCTCATGGAAGAACCTCTTGACTATGATCCAAATGGACAGCCCGTTTATTTGAAGGATATCTGGCCAAGCCGCGAAGAAATTACCAAAACAGTCAACGAATGTGTCAAACAAGCTGATTTTCAAGAGGTATATGATGTTATTTTTGATGGATCTACAGACTGGCAGGATCTCCAGGTCAATCTTGATCAAAACTACCAGTGGGACAGCAGTTCAACATACATCAAAGAATCACCATTTTTTGAAAACTTACAGGCCGTGCCACAACCAATTCACGATATTCAGGCGGCAAGAGTATTACTTTATCTTGGAGATTCCGTCACAACAGACCACATTTCACCAGCTGGATCTTTTAAAGAAGATACGGCTGCAGGAAAATACCTGAAATCCCATCATGTTGCGAAAGAAGATTTCAATTCTTATGGCTCTAGACGCGGCAATCATGAAGTGATGATGCGCGGAACCTTTGCCAATGTACGGATCAAAAATAAAATCACGGATCAGGAAGGCGGTTTTAGTCGCTACTTTCCAACCAATGAAGTTAAAACAGTATATGAAACGGCGATGGCTTATCGAAAGACCAATACACCTTTGATCGTTTTGGCTGGAAAAGAATATGGTTCCGGCTCTTCTCGGGATTGGGCGGCCAAGGGAACCTTTCTACTTGGTGTACGAGCAGTCATTGCCGAAAGTTTTGAACGTATACACCGGAGCAACCTGGTTGGTATGGGCGTAGCGCCACTTGTTTTTATCAATGGAGAAAATGCCGAAAAATTGGGTCTGGATGGAACAGAAACCTATACAATCACTGGCTTGGCGAATGAACTTACGCCACATAAACTCCTCGATGTGGAAGCTGTTCATGATAATGGCAAGATATCGACGTTTCAAGTCAAAGCACGGCTGGATTCGGCAATCGAAATAGAATATTTTAAGAATGATGGTATCTTACAATATGTACTCAGGCAATATTTAAAAAACAGTTAGTATTCTCCAGTATAAAGAGATGAACAAATAAAAAAGGGCACGCTAGCGTGCCCTTCCTACAACCTATATAAAAACCTACCAGAGTCTTCCTAAAGAACTGCTTCAACCCAATCACTAATTGTTGTGTGGATGCACCAAAGTTACCCCCTATCCCAACGGTATTCTCTCCCCGAAATCAGCCATTTTTTATTTTTTGAACATTGTAAAAGATTAAGCCAACTTCCTTTCCATTATCAATGATAAAAATGTATTTTCGTCTGCAATCAATCCAGCTATTTACGTAGACAGACAAATCATGGAGGAACTGGTAGAACAGACTATTTCGAATGTAAGCTTCAACAAAGAATTACAGCTAATCACAGAATTTTATAAATGCACATTTGAATATTGCGATTTCCAAAATGCAAGAATGGTAGACCTCATATTTACCAACTGTGAATTTAAATCCTGCAATTTATCCAACATCCAACTAAAAGGAACACAATTGGACCATATTATCTTTCAAGATTGTAAAATGTTGGGTATCCAATTTAATGAATGTAGTGCATTCTCTTTTCATATCGACGTAAAAAACACCACGTTGGACTATGCTTCCTTCTTTGAACGAAATATGAAAAAATTCAAATTTGAACAATGTTCACTCCAACATGTTGATTTTGAAAAAGCAAATCTCCAACAAGCGGTCTTTAAAGATTGTAATTTCCTACATGCACGTTTTGAACAATGCAATCTCGAAGGCTGTGATTTCCGTTCTTCACTTAATATTCAAATGGATCCCGAATCCAATCGGATGAAAAAAAGCAAATTCGGTTCTGAACAACTACCAGGTTTATTGGCAAAGTACCAATTACTGATCGACTGATGAAATGATGCTATAGGACAATGCAAAGAATGTTAACTATTAATTTGCTAAATAACGGATTTCAGGGATAAAAGCCGTTCTGCCAAATCAGCATATTTGCCTATCAATTTTAGGTAGAAGAAAAATGAAAAAAACATTCTTATCATTCGCAGTTTTGATGGCTGCAAGCACAGTATCATTCGCGCAGATCAATAAAGCGCTTAAAATCAATTATGCTATTGTGTTTACAAACGCTAATAACGGTACCGAGCAGGACGCTCCCGTTTCCCTATATGAAGCTTATGTCACCAATGACAAGATAAAGGTGATATCTTCAGCAGAGGGACAGGAATCAATATTTCTTGCAAAAAAAAATGAAGATAAATCGACGATCCTCTACCCTTCGCTATCAAAGTACACGATACATGATGAAGAAGCTGCTTCCTTCTCAATGAAATTAGTTCCGGGCCAAACTAAAAATATTGCTGGTTATCCTTGTAAACTGGCAGAGATCGAACTCCCGAATATGGAAGACATCGAGGGTAATAGCGTATTGTCTATATGGTATAGCGAAAAATTACCTGTTATTTACTGGGAAGGTTTCGATATCTTCAAAAAAATCCCGGGCGGGGTACTGCAGGTCAGCACGCCACTCGGCGTGGATATTGTCGCCCAAACTGTTGCCAATAGTCAACTAAATGACAATGACTTTATCGTTCCCGAAGACTATGATCAAGTAGAATCCATTTATCAAGACGAGCAGGAAGGTGAAGAAAATAATCAAATGGCTGAAAACCTATACCTATTTGAAGATAGTACTTCTGGCCTTATGGGATTACAGGACAATGCCCAACAAATCATTGTGCCAGCCCTATATCATTATATTACGCCATTTGTAGGTGAGATAAGTGTTGTTCAGTTTAAAAATGAGAAATACGGTGCAATTAATCTTGTCGGAAAAACCGTGATTCCTTTTCAATACGACTACTTGAGCTATGACGATCATTCGGGGCAGTTTCTCTTTGGAATCAATGAAAAATATGGTCTATTGGATAAGTCAGGTAAAGTACTCATCCCCGCCAATTACGCGATGATTTCCTATATCAATGGTGGCTATGCCGTTTTTCAGGAAAATGAAAAATATGGCATCTTAAATCAGGCCGGAAAGATCATTGTTCCTGCAAGCTATAGTTTCATTTCAGAGAATAACGGCACACATTTTATTAGTGTCGAAAATGATAAATACAGCTTGGTTGATATAAAAACGAACAAATCCACAGCACAAGCCTATGATTTTATTTCGATAACCGAAGAACCGAATCTTTTCCTCTCAAGTAAAGATGGTAAATACGGATATTTAAACGGTCAGGGCAAAATTGCCATTCCATTTATTTATAGTGGCGCAACCTCTTTTAGCGATGGTTTAGCATCAGTGACAAAAGAAGGATCTGAGGAAGTTATCCTAATCAACACCAAAGGGGAACAAGTTGAATTGGATGCGGCTGCAGAAGCTGTCGAAGAAGAAATTTAATCCTGGAAGTTGATCAAAAAAATAGGTGCTGGTAACATAATTACCAGCACCTATCTAAAATAGTTTAGCAATATTAGTTCGTGCCTACAGTTTTCTTTTTACCAAAAATTTTCTGACCTATCGTAAAAAGCAACACCACAATTATACCACCCCCAAGGCCAAACAAAAGCTCTCTGACGATACCAGGAAATGTAGCTAAGGCATGGTGTAGAAAATCTATATAATGCGAAAAAATACCTCCGGAAACCAAAATAAGTGCGATGGTTCCTACAACCGCCAATAGCTTGATAATAAAAGGCAATGCCCGCACAAGTAATCTCCCTAAGCTTGCCAACGGTCCTTTTTCGTTCGCGCTTTTGATCAACTTATACCCCGCATCATCCATCCGAACAATTAATGCGACAATACCATAAACACCCACTGTAGCAAGCAGAGCAACCACACAAACGGTAATAATCTGTAAGGTCAGACTTTTATCCAATACTGTACCTAAAGCAATAATTACGATCTCAACAGAAAGAATAAAATCAGTGGTGATTGCGGCTTTAATTTTAGTCTTCTCAGCCACCATATTATTCTCTTCAATCACCTCTTCAACTTTAGCTTCCCCTTCCTGATGTTTCCGATGAAATAGATATTCAATAATCTTCTCAACACCTTCAAACGCTAAATAGAAGCCTCCCAAAATCAAAATGTATTTAATAGCGATTGGAAAAAAAACATTCAAGAGTAAAGCTATGGGAACAATTATCAGTTTATTAACCAATGATCCTTTGGTAATAGCCCACAAAACGGGTAATTCCCGAGATGCCAAAAATCCAGTTGCTTTTTCCGCATTTACCGCCAAATCATCACCCAAGATTCCTGCTGTTTTTTTTGTTGCTATTTTGCTAGCAACGGCAACATCATCCATTAAAGCTGCAATATCATCTAAGATTGCAAATATTCCTGAAGCCATATTTAAATAAAAATTTGAACGTAAAAATATAAATTTAATTCAATTCCCAAATAAGTAATTTCATTGGAATAGATTAATCAAGTGTAAGCAGATTTAATTTTATTATGTATTTTAGATACAAAATAAACCAAATATGAAAAAAAAACTTTCGCTTTCCGATCAAACGGCACTCTATAAAGTACTCCAGCTAAGATTTAATGCCAATATGGCCAGACACAAGAACTTTGCATGGGAACAGATACAGCAAAAACTGGAAAGTAATCCCAGCAAAGCCTGGAGCTTGAATCAGATGGAGCTAAGTGGCGGTGAGCCTGACGTGGTCGGCCTTGATCCAATCCGTGGTGCTTATATTTTTGTGGATTGTGCCGAAGAAAGTCCAAAAGGAAGAAGAAGCTTATGCTTTGATCAAGCTGCACTGGATGCCAGAAAAGAAAACAAACCAGTCGGCAGTGCAGTAGAAATAGCCGAACAGATGGGCGTGGAATTACTCACAGAAGAACAATATCGACAGTTGCAAACTATGGGCGAATTTGATCTCAAAACATCAAGCTGGATACAAACGCCACCCAATATTCGTAAACTCGGGGGCGCCTTATTTTGTGACCGTCGCTATGACCATATCTTCACCTATCATAATGGCGCGATCTCTTACTATGCTGCACGCGGTTTCAGATCCATCCTATATGTTTAGATAATCAAACCTAGCAAACTATCTAAAAGCAGTTTATCAATAATATGAAAACATCAATAATCACATGGTTTGTCCTCCTATTCATGTTGTGCTCAGGATCGATATTCGCCCAAGCCCCTTTTCCATCTTTCCTCCAAGGCACCTGGAAGGTCGTGGGCAAAGAAAACTATGAGCACTGGGACAGTATTAATGACAGTGAATTGAAAGGGGTTTCCTATGGAATAAAAAATGGTCAAAAGATAGTTAGCGAGTATCTCAGGATTAAAAAACGAGTTGATAAGGTGATCTATTCCGCTTTAGTGATAGGGCAAAATAATGGTAAAGAAATAGACTTCGAATTGACATATAAAGACAGCACCTATTCCTTTACCAACGACAACCACGATTTCCCCAATCAAATACACTATACATTGCTAACGCGAGATCGAATGCATATCTCGGTGGAGGGAAAATCCGGAAAAAATCACGCATTTGATGTCGAAAAAATATGGAAAGAAGAGCATTAATATTTTCTGCGCTCAACAATTACTAATGACAAACAGTTGTCAGTAATCTAGTCTATTTTTGAAGAAAATATAAAACGCATGAAAAATAGATCTATCCCTTCTTTTAATATTATCGGAATTGCGATACGCACAAGCAATCAGAACAATCAGGCGGCCAAAGATATTCCCGACCTCTGGGCCCGATTTTTTGAAAATGATGTCTTAAACCGGATTCCAAATAAAGTATCCAATGAGCTCTATTGTGTTTATACAGAATATGAAAAAGATCATACACTACCGTATACCACCTTACTGGGCTGTAAGGTCGCTCATCTTGATGATGTCCCTGAAGACATGGACGGTATACGTATTGCCGAAAATAAGTATCATCATGTTGAAGCTGAGGGGAATCTAGCTGCGGGCATCGTTTATGACGCCTGGTTAAACATCTGGGAAGCTGATCTTCCGCGTGCATTTTCAGCAGATTTCGAGGTTTATGGCGAAAAAGCACAAAATCCCGAGCAGGCTAAAGTAGATATTTTCATCGCACTACAATAAGCAAAGAGGACGCACAACATTTGTCAGGTCTAGCACGGGGCCAAGTGTTATGGACCTGACAACAGCAGTTGGCCCCCACTGGTCAATGTAACAATAGGTATGTCGGATTCGTCTTACTTTTATTTTAGCAAAAATATCTTTTACCTTTGTGCCGATTTAAAGTAAAATAATATGCAGCGCACGACAGCACATCGTAAGAAAATTGTTCGATATAGCTATTTAAAACTAATTGCAAGTTCAGTTCTGGTCAGTATAATCTGTTGTTTGCTGGCCTATAGCCTCAAACATATCACCGGATACATACAGGATGAAATCATGGAAAGTGCTTTGGCCTGGAACCATGCATTATTCATCATTCTACCAAGTGTGGGTATTACAGCGATCTATTTTTTGCGGAAATATGCTTTTCAGAACAGAAAAAATAAAGGGATCAAAGAAATTTACACAACACTTGAAACCAGAAAGGATCACTTGCCATTTTTTAAAATACCATCGCACTATATCAATGGCTTTCTGACAGTCATTTTTGGCGGTTCAACCGGTGTAGAGGTTTCAACAGTTGTTGCAACAGCCACTGTAGGAAATCAAGCCTATAAACGACTGCACCCCGCATGGGCATACAAAACAGAATTGATTTGCGCTGGCGTTATCGCCGGTGTGACCCTCTTGTTTGGCAGCGCATTAGGTGGCCTGCTATTTGCCTTTGAAGTTATCGCCAGAAAATACAACAAGACCTTGTTGATAAGTGGCATCAGCTCCATGCTTGTAGCGTCAATATTTGTATTTTATATAGATGCCAGCCCATTATTTAGTTTCACTGTGAAGCAATGGCAATGGCAAGCAATCCCCTTTGTTGTCATTTTAGGAATAATTGGCGGTGTTTTGGCGCTATATTTCACAAAAATTGTCATCTATGCAAAGTCCTTTTTTGCCGGTATAAAAAGTAATTTTATCCGAGTCAATTTGGGCGCGATCGCTGTTGGCTCACTAATTTTCTTCTTGCCGGCACTCTACGGTGACAGCTATCATGGTTTAGGTGAAATCCTGGAGAACAGTTTGCATGGATCTATCAATTGGTTATACTTTCTGCCATTACTGCTGCTCGTATTGCTAAAACCGCTTGCCGCGGCACTTACCTTAGGCGCTGGGGGTGACGGCGGAGTCTTTGCACCGAGCATTGTTACCGGGGCACTCCTCGGTGTACTTTTTGCACAATTTTGCAATCACTACCTGGGAACACATTTGATTGTCATTAACTTTGCCCTATTCGGTGCAGCGGCAATGCTTTCAGCAGCTATCCACGCCCCCTTTACAGCAATGTTTATTATTGCGAGCATCGTTCCTTCAGGTTATTTACTATTAGCTCCCCTGTTGATTGCCAGCTTCGTCGCGAAAGTACTTGCCAAAAAGATCTATCCTTACAATGTTTATACCTACAAAGAGGTTGCACATCACTAGTGGCTTGATTTTTTTTATACACGGAACCAAAACACGGAGCTTACAAAAAGCTATCCATCGGAAAGGTCTTAAATATAAATAGCAGAAAAACGCTGGGTTCCATCTAAAACATAAAAAGCTGTTCCATTCGTCAAAGGAACAGCTTTTTATGTTAAATTGATCAACGCTAATCTTCTCGGCTTCCATCGTCCGCCATGCGGACAATTTTTGGAGAGAACTTCGCGACAACCGCGACCAAATCCTCTTGTGAGGCCATCACTGTATGAATATCTTTATAGGCCATGGGTGCCTCGTCCATTCCCGCACCCAACAAGGTGATACCTTGATCAGCAAGCATGTTCTTCAATTCAATAGCCGATAATGTTTTGATCGCCTGTGTACGGCTCATCAATCGTCCAGCACCATGCGATGCCGATTGAATAGACGCCAGCTCCCCTTTTCCACGGACCAAAAATCCAGGTGTCGCCATCGAACCAGGAATAATCCCCATCACACCGGCAGCGGCTGGTGTAGCACCTTTTCGATGTACCACGACTTCTTGGTCATTCCACTGTTCTTTCCAGGCAAAATTATGATGGTTTTCAATCTTAGCCAACAGCTCCGCTCCCAAGGCTCTTTTGATTTTGTTATGAATAACTTCATGACAGGCCGAAGCATAATCACCCGCCAAATTCATCGCCAGCCAATATTCTTGTCCTTCCATGGTATTCAAGTCCAAATAGGCCAGATTTTGAGCTTGATAAGGCAATTGACACAAGCTCTTCGCCAGCTTCGTATAGTGAGCAGCTACCGTTGCACCTAGACCCCGGGATCCAGAATGCGTCAGTAACCCCAGATAAATACCCTTCTCAATACCCAGCAGCTCATCCCTTTCCGAAAACTCCACTAGCCCAAATTCTACAAAGTGATTACCACCCCCTGAAGAACCTAACTGTGTCCACGCTTTATCTTTTAACGAAGCAAGCAGATGATTCTCCGAAAACAATTTGTTGTCCAAAACAGCATGATCCACACGTTCATGTTTCAGGTAGCCATTTCCAGCTCCAAATCGGGTATGTTCCAAAACAGTCTCCTTCAATAAAGTCGTATGTGTTTCCAGTAAGGAGGCTGGCAGATCAAAAATTGATAAGGCCATTCGGCAGCCAATATCTACACCTACACCATAGGGGATCACTGCATTATTGGTCGCCAAAACACCACCGATTGGTAGACCATACCCTTGATGCGCATCAGGCATTAAAGCACCGGCTACTGTAACAGGCAATTTCATGGCTACCTTCATCTGCTCCTTGGCTCCTGTTTCGATTTCAGATTCACCGTAGATCGCATAGGTCACAGGATCTTCATTTAGTGCAATTAAAGAGGCATCGATCACATCCTGTCCAAGTATAGCATTCGCTAATGCAGCGAAAACCTCATCCGCGATATAAGCTGAAGGATTTTCCAGCACGGATTTAAACTTGGCCAACATTTCGACTCGTGTAAAACCATGTCGCTTACTATTGATTTTTAACGCCGCACCTAATGTATGATTTTCTTTATACCCCAATGCGATCAGATCATTGCCGTTGATTCTTTTATTTTCCATTTTTTTATTTTCGTTTACCGAGGTGAATCGCTGGATTCCGAGCAGGTGACAATAACCTCTTTACAATTGTCACCTGCACCTCTTTTAATTTCAATTTTATTTACCTGTTATCCTTGTCATTTCACAAACAATTGTTTTAATTGATCGATAATCTGCCCATTTCCTGAAACGGAGATACTATTGATCTTCTCCGCGATTTTCTCCACATATTCCATTTCCTTCAATTTAAACAACATATCGTTCTCTTCCATCAGTTTTGCCGTATTTAGCAAACTTCTTGTCGAAGCTGTTTCTTCACGCCGCATAATAATAGTTGCCTGCGCCCGTTTTTCCGCGATCAGTACTTGGTTCATAATATCACGCACATCTCCCGGAAGAATAATATCCTTCACACCACAAGTTAACAGGCGCAAACCTAATCCAGCGATATAAGTGTCCGTATTTTGCATAATAAACGTACTTATCTCTGTTTTCTTCTCCATCAGCTCATCCAACGTCATCTGCCCAATATAAGTCCGAAGGTTTAATTGCATCACAGCATACAATTGTTTCTCATATTCTTTATGATCTAACAACGCTTTCACAATATCCACAATTTGGTATTGCAGCGTAAAATTGATCCGAATCTGTGCTTTATCCCGCGATAATATCTCCTGACCAACGATATCTAATGTCAATACACGCATATCGGCTTTAGACACTGCAATTGTCTTCGCATTCTTCCACCAGTAATATGTTCCTGGATTTAACGTTTCTACAAATACACCATCGACAAAAAGCAACGCTTTCTCATGCGGTTCAACTTTATATTGACGGATGTAATAAGCCAAAGTTTGTCTTTCAAACAATTGACGATGAACAGAAACCGGGATTTCAATCTCCGATATATCTTCCAACTGAAATTTACGCACCTGCAAACCTTTCCAGAATACATGTCTACCCGCTGCTAATGTCTTCTCAAAATTATTATTTAAGAAGACCAATGCAATTGCACTATCCTCCACCTCTACCAGATCGACCTGTTCACGAAAACCCTCTACCTGCAAGAGTACATCAATGTTATGGCTGGATGGAAATGAATTCGCCCGATTATACGTCTCCATTTTTTCACCAAAACCCAACCAGTATCTACCGGTCTCCAATACACGGATGACTTGGTTATTCTTAACCACCAACCCAATTTCATTGACATTTACTTGTACTCTTTTCATAATATCTGTTGTTTTATACTATTTTTAAATCAAAAAAAACCTGCTATTACCTGACCATCGATTCAGAACGGGATCAGAAAGGACCCAGATAGATTGCTACAATTAAAACTTCAGGACGGTTATCGTGGATACCCGTAATAAGGTTCGCCTTGTATGGCCTCTGTCTGTGCTGTTCCCGAACACAGGTTCTTCAGCAATTGCCCTGAAGAGAAACGATATACCCTTCAGGTGCCGGACAAACAATAGCAAGCTTTACTTAAGTGACCTTTTTACAGAAGGTATAACTTTCAAATCCAGAACCTTAATCCTGTGCAATACCCTTATGCTATTCCATCCGAAAATGGAAGTGGGATTCGAACCCACACGATTCAACACAATGCCATGCTCTACCCTTGAGCTACCTCTTTCGAGGGAAGGATTCGAACCTTCATCCCTGGCAACCTTCTCCCATGCTGTTCATCTTATCAGTATATTGAGTCCCATAGGGTACAACACTATCCTGCTATATAGAAACAGGAAACCAGGATGCAAATCACAGCATGAGAGTATTTTTGTACTTCTTTCTGCAAAAAGTACATATCTTAAAAGCTTTTGCTATTATCTTCATCAAAGAACGTTTATCATTGCTGACATGACAAAGATCGCAGGGTGAATATGCAGACAATTTGCGTAATCAAACTACCAACATAAAAAAGATTAAAACAAATCACAACACACTGATAATAAGACATAAAAAATCAATATAAAAACAACTATCAACAACGAAAACTACATAATACGCAATTACATTGCGTAGATAATGAAGCCAGAAAGCGAAATCGGATTCCGACAAACCTTGGAACACAATAAATATCACGGAATTCCATGATAGCAATAGCTGATTTAAATGCTAATTTTACCATCATATAAATAATATGAACATCATGGAAGCAAAAGCATTATCAGCTATACTGTCATTATTTTTTGTGGTTATCAGCTGTACCGGATCAGCTGATAAAAATAAACAGGCTGAAGTCATGAGCAACAATGCAGTGGCGGCAATACCGCTGGATACAACGAAACGCAGCGGTCAGCTAGTTGCAAATCCAGCTCTTGATCCGGCCAAAGAGTGGTTGGAAGGCATTTTTCACTGCGAAGGCGGCAAACCAGGAGAATATTGTTATTATATAGAGAAAGAGGAAACCAGCTGTACAGCTCGTTTTTTGGAGTTCCTGCGAGATGCCAATGAAATCTATGGTCCTTCAAACCTAACAGATGCTGAATTGCCAGCGGCAGAAGCAAGGTACAAAGCGAAATGGGAAAAAATTTACCCGCTCTATAAGGAGGAAATGTGGTTATTTGGCAGAGGGAATGATGATGCATTGACAATCAGAACGGTCACGATCAAGAAACTAGACACAAATAAATACAGCGTTTTTATAGACTACGGTAATGACATCAAAACGCAAAATGAAGTACAGCTGCTACTTGAAAAGAATGCCTATAAAATTGATTATTGCAAGACAGCCTTTGTGCAATAATAGTCTCAGGAAACACTAAATCCAACATCAAAAGCCACTTTCTTCTTTTTATGATAGAAAGTGGCTACATGAAATATATAAATGGAGCGTTTAAGCAGATTGAATCGGAGACGAATGATGCCATTTGACAATATTACCTTTATGCAACAGTCCATCGACAGTTGATATTCTTGACACAGCTTCTGCAGAACAGCTCGCATCCACCAATAGGAAACTGGCCTCATCCCCGACATTTGGCCAGATCCGATTACCCTTATCGTCCAACGGTAATTTTCCATTGGTCGCATAGTGCAAACAACGGGAGAGATCAAATTCCGTTTCGTAGCCATACAGCTGTGCCGCGAGGTTTGCTTTTTGCAGCATGTTCCCACTGCCGAAGGTTCCCCAGTGGTCCTGTACATTGTCATTTCCGGTAAGAACCTCTACCCTTGCTTTCCGTAGTGTTGGCAATGGCATTAGCATATTACGGAAAGGAACGGAGCTGGCAATACCAACTTTGGCAGCAGCCAAGCGTTCAGCGGTATATTGCAGATCTTTTGGAGACATATATCCTAAAGCAAAAGCATGACTGATAAATGTACGTCCCTGTAACTCCGGATTCTCCAGTGCTTTATCTATTAAATAATGAATAGTTTTAACACCCGATTCACCACCTTCATGCAAATGGATATCAATTCCTTTATTGTTATCTAAAGCTAGCTGAACGGTTACATCGATCGGCTTTTCGATGCTACCATCTATACTATAAGGATCCAGACCACCTATAAAATCGACTTGATCCCAAGCTGCAATTTCTCGCATCAGCGGCACAGAATCGGTATAATAAAGACCATGTTGTGGGAACGCAACCAATTCTGCTGCAAATGATTCTTTGACGTGATCCAGTGCCCGTAACAGATGTTCCAGAGATTTAGTACCAGAAGTTGGATCTACATTAAAATGCGTGCGTGCAAAATTAGTTCCGTAGCCCTGAAGTAACATAATTAGTTTTTCAGCCCTTTCAACAGAGGTTTTGAGCAACTCCGGAATAATTTCCTGTTCCCGCAGGATCATATCCTTTACCGTTCTATTTTTAGGGAATACAGCTTTCCAAGGCAGACCATATAGGGTCTTATCCAAGTGAATATGCATATCCCTGAAAGCTGGTAAAGCCAGCTTTCCATTGGCATTGAAGGCCTCTATTCCTCCGGCTGACGCATTGGGCCGAATTTCCTTTATTTTTCCATCCGCTATTGTGATAGCAAAAAGTGCAGTATCAGTTCCAACAACTTGTCCTTCGCTATAAAGAAAACCTGTTTCCAATCGGACGTTTTCTAATGTATACAGTTTGTTATGCTGATTCAATTCATTCATGACACGATCATTTTTTTCAAAGCTAGGTTATTTGAACCTTACTCCTTTGTAGATATTATCACAACACTTGTAAATATTATGGCTGAGACTTAAACTGACTTGGGGTCATATTTGTGTGGCTCTTAAAAAACTTGCTAAAACTAGCATTGTCATAAAAACCTAAATCAAAAACAATATCCTTGACAGATTTATCCGTTATTTTCAGTAACCGCTTGGATTCTAGCAGTATCCGATCTTGAATCAATGTGGAGGCTGACACCTGGAAAACTTTGTTACTCAACACATTCAGATAATTAGCCGAAATATTCAACTTCTCAGCATAGAAAGCAACAGATCGTTCCGTTTTATACCAATTATCTATCAATTGCACAAACTTTGCTATAATTGGGTTATCCTGATATTGATCATAATCATCAAAATTATCGGCAACAATCTTACTGATAAGCAGCGCGATAACCTTCACTCTGGCGTGGATCAGTTCCCACAGAATTTCTTTCTCTTTCAAATCTGCTGAAACAGCCCGGAATTCCTGTTCCAGGGCTGTATAACTTTGCGTGGATAACTGTATTACTAAATGCCGCAAATAATAGGATACTGGGAAACGCAATGCAGGTAGAATACTTTCAAACCACGCCCTGCTGATCATTAACTGCAGACCTTGGGTCGGATCTGTCATTGACCATTGATGCACCTGTCCCGGAAACACCAGATGCAATTGCTGTGGCCCCAAAGCAAACGTCTCAAAGTCAATACAATGAACACCAGTGGAATGCTCAAATAACAATAAAATAAAAAAATCGTGCTTGTGAGGTTCCTCTATCTCTCGATTTCCGGTTAATTCATGAAAAAGCAGATCACGGTCAGACATAACTCCGTCATAGAATTTCTGTAGATTTAATATCGGAAAATGGTCAGTAGGATGATGCATAAACAATTTCAAATATAAATCATAAATCCTGGAAAACAAAAATGAGGCACCCGATTATAGAAATTGAATGAATTTTCTACGCATTCATATGTTTAATGCAAAAATATAGTTACTTTGATTTCGATTATAGAAAGTCAAAGGTTGTACCAGGATAAAAAAAGCTCGGAGCACGGCGAGAAAAACAACAGAATAACTATTTTTCAAGTGTATTTAACATATTTTTTTTCAATATGCAGATCGAAATTGATCATAATTTTTATGAAATAGTCAGCTGGAACAAAGATTATATTCAAGTTCAGGGAACAAGTTCCCCCTATCGCGTTTATGCTCCGCCCTATTATGATATTGCTTCTCTAAAGCAATATATCAAGCTCAATCCACCAGTACACAAAGGAGAAGATCAGTCCTATTCCTATCTCGATAGTCCGTATTACCTATTTAAAATACCCTACCTGGTAAAAGTATTTCCGACAGTGACTACCGCAGTCATCCAACTTAAATCAAGCAGTATATGCGTTTATCAACGAAAAAATGTAAACACATTCAAGTTACTCAAAACATGGAGCCTCGAACTGTTATACAATGAATTGATCAAGAGCGTTTCCTATTGGGAAGAGCAGTTGGACAACTATGCGATTACCAGGATTCATTTAAGCAAACGCTCCAGTTTGAATTATAAAATCAAAGGTGATGAAATCCATTTTTCACCCCAATTGATTGATTTTGATAAAGAGCAGGTAAATCTGATTGTTTTAGCAGCATTTTGTAAATTTTCCAAAAAAAGCAGGAAAGAATCAGAAGCTATTTATAACTTGTACTTCCCAAATTGGAGGGAGTTTAATTTATAGTAACATATGGCGGAAACTACATTGCAATTCACGGTAGCTGTAGGCGACAATTTTCAGGCGCTAATTGACGAACCAGTCCAATTTTCGAAATTACTGGGTACCGAACAGCAACAACAGATAGATAATCATGTCGTCAGTCAGCTGGAAGATAAAGATGGGGCGCCAACCCTCACCGATTTTAGCGTCAGTAACATGACGTTTGACAGCATGAGCTCAAAAGGCTCCTTTCGTGCTCATTTTCAAATTTCCAGACAATTTTGTTGTAGCGACATTTCGTCCTGTCAGAGAGATTATATTGATTTAAACTTCACAAAAAGAGAACAAACACTCTATATTACAGGACACTATATTTCATGGGAAATCCAGTAAATATCTTATCGATAGCAGTATTATAGAGGCGCATTCACGTTATGCACATCCCACTCAAAAATGAAAATTCCTGAACGCTATAAAATCAATACAACCTCATTTGCTCATTATTGGACCAAAGGCGTTGGTGTCAGTCTACTTAATAAATTGAACAATAAGCCAAGTTTAACCGAAGCCGAGCAGTTTATTTCGCTATTATATCAGTGCGATAAAGCCTGTGATCAATTGGTCAGCAACCTGCATCTGAAACTTGGCTTTGCAAAAGGGCAGCAATTGATCCGTGATTATTTACAGGGTAAGACAATCGAACCTGACTACCACACAACGATTTCGGACTTCATCGATACGGTCAACCTGGAACCTGAATGGCTCGATCGACAAAAAATGCAGCCGGGAATTGCGCTCAGCCAGCGCTCGGGATTGACTGGACTCATTGTATTACGGGATTACTGCCTGATGGGTGGTTATGAATCCAGTGCAATCAATAAACCGCTGATTTTTACGGGTGCGCTAAAAAAAGGTGCGGTAAAGCGTTTAACGGAAACTGTCACATTTTGGGTGGACATTACAGCGGATGACGCTCTCCGGAAAGGCGGTATGGGGATAGAAGCCATTCTTTTGACCCGATGTATTCATTCTTTTGCACGATTAAATATCTTGGAACATACGGATTGGAATATCGATAAATGGGGAATTCCGCTGAATACTTGGGATATGTTAGCGACAAACTTGGGTTTTTCATTAGTTTATATCGTCGGCCTCAAGCAAATGAAATTCAATTTATTACAAAATGAAATCGAGGGAATATTCCATCTATGGAAATATGTAGGAACTTTATTGGGCATCCCATTGGATCTTCTTCCCGATACCGAGCCGGAGGCCATAAAATCGCTCTACTATTGGACAATGACCCAAAAGGAAGGCGACCAAGACAGTATTGCACTGGCGCAGGCCTTGATGGAGGAACCCGTAAAAGCTGCATATCCAACACGCAAACTTGGCAGAAAACTCATGCGGGAGGTTCATTTATATTATAACAACTATCTTTTGGGAGCATATTCATGTGCCTTATTGGGACTCGAAAAAACGACTATAGGTAAAATTGCTTATTTCAATATTCTCAAAAATAAAAAGGCAAATAGTCAAATCCTAAACGATGAGATCAGACAGCAACAGATACTGAAAGGCCGAAAAGTCCATGAAGGAGTCAAACAGATTTATTTGACATATAACTAACCGACATTTCTTTCGTATGGCACCCTCGTCGCAATCGATCTGCCCAATGTTAGCTCATCAACGTATTCCAGCTCGCCGCCAAAGGCAATACCACGGGCAATGGTAGTAATTTTGATATCAAACTCCCGCAGCTTCCGATACAGATAAAATATTGTTGTATCCCCTTCCATTGTTGCTGAAAGCGCAAGAATAACTTCCTCTACCCCACCACGTTGAATACGACTAAGTAAACCTTCTATTTTAAGATCAGCTGGCCCAATGCCATCCATTGGCGAAATTAGTCCGCCTAATACATGATAAACGCCCTGATAAGAATTTGTATTTTCTATGGCCATGACATCACGTGTATCCTCCACAACACAAATTAAACTTTTGTCCCGTTTGAAAGATCCACATATCTCACAGGTCGCCTGATCTGAAATATTGAAGCATTCTTGGCAATATTGAATATCTTCTTTCAATCGGTCAATAGAGGCCGTAAAACGTGCAACTTCAGGGTCAGATTGCTTCAATAAGTGCAAGACTAGCCTTAAGGCTGTCTTTTGTCCTACACCCGGTAATTTACCAAATTCCGCAACCGCGTTCTCAAGAAGTTTAGAAGAAAAATTCATAATGCAAATGTAAGAATAATCGTAAAAAGTAGCTAGTTTTAAAAAAATAGCTATATTGTATTCCTTTTTGAAAAAAATGGGTTTTAAAAATTAAATGTATAACGTTATATATGGACATTACAAAAGAAGATAAAATTATCCGCGCATTTGAAAACAAAACATGGCAGGAAATTAAGGTTAAAGATTCATGGCAGATTTTTAAAGTCATGTCAGAATTTGTGGATGGATTTGAAAAGTTGGCAAAAATTGGCCCCTGTGTATCCATATTCGGTTCGGCGCGTACACCCCGTGAACACAAATATTACCAAATGGCTGTTGATATCGCCGCCCTATTAACTGAACGTGGTTACGGTATTATCTCTGGTGGCGGCCCCGGAATTATGGAGGCGGCAAATAAAGGTGCGTACGAATCTGGCGGTAAATCTGTAGGCTTGAATATTGAATTACCATTCGAACAATTTCACAACAAATATATTGATCGGGATAAATTGCTTGAGTTCAAGTACTTTTTTGTGCGAAAAGTAATGTTTATGAAGTACTCCCAAGGCTATATCGTTATGCCCGGCGGCTTCGGAACAATGGACGAACTCTTTGAAGCAATCACATTGATTCAAACCGGTAAAATTGCCCGCTTTCCTATTGTATTAGTTGGTTCAGAATATTGGAAAGGCTTAATGGACTGGGTTCAAAATACCATGTTGACAAACAAGTATATCAGTGAAGAAGATTTGAAACTTTTTCGCATTGTCGACACCGCTCAAGAAGCTGCTGACCATATTTTCCGCTTCTATGATAAGTATCTGCTGAAACCGAATTTCTAATCGCAGTAACCTACATATAACATAAAAGAGTGTCTAAGCAATTGGACGCTCTTTTATGTTATATGTGCTTTTGTGCCTTATCCAGTATACCTCGATCAGAAAAATCATGATTACCCGCCCACGCTGCATTCTTGTCTTATACAAATATTAGCCTAAATTTTTAGATCCGCTAGAGCGCAGTACCCAAAAACAGAAAAACTCCTTTTTCTTCAGCATTCCTATTTTGGGTGATACGAACCATACAGATAAAGTACCAACTAAGTATTGATTAAGTATTGACTAAGTATCGATATAGTATTTAGAACAATATACTTTAGAGCTGCTTTAAGTGGTCTATTAGCTTACTGAAAACAAGCAGAAGATAAAGTTTAAGCTTTTTAGAGATTATAACTATTATCTAATTACACCCATCTAAACAAAAAACACAGACCGATAAAAAAGATATCAGCGCTCAACTCCTATTTTCTTCCCTTCAAAGCTATTTTAACCGCCTTAATCACATTATTGGTTCACGAAAAAACCAACTTAAGTAACAGCGGCTAGCGTACGCAGTACAGTAAACTGAAGCAGCTTTACAATATTAATTTTAAAATTGTAATATTCGTATTTTAGTAACTACATTTACAGTACAAATTGCATAGTCACATCATATAACCGAAGAAAACAGATTATTGTCTCAGATGAAAGATATTGGGATCCATTCAGATGAAGAGTTGATTATATTGATTCAACAGGACGATAATATAGCTTTTGAAGCGCTATATGAGCGCTACTGGAAAAAACTCTACTATCAAGCTGCCCGAAAAACAGATTCGCTTGAGGACGCACAGGAAATCGTACAAAATATTTTCACCTCGATCTGGTTACGAAGAAAGCAGCTGCATATCGAAAGTACTGTATCCTCTTATTTGGCTGTTGCTGTTAAATATAAAGTGTTCAAGTATCTGGCACAACGATATAAAAGAGAAGTTTTTGATCATGACAATGACTGGGTGGATTTCGACAATTCTACCGAAGATTGGCTTCGATTTGAAGAATTGCGCATCCGGTTAGAACAACTTGTCTCAGCGCTTCCCGAAAAATGCCAGCTGATCTTCAAACTGTCGCGTGAACAAGGTTTGACGTACAAGCAAATTGCCGAGGAATTAGACATCTCTGTCAAGACTGTAGAAACTCAACTAAGCCGGGCCCTAAAAAAAATACGCGCTGGTATTCAGCGCTTTTTAATTACTTTGTGATTTTTTTCATCCCTCTGTCAGGGTATTTTCTTATTTCGGGGACTCTATAGAAAATAACCCCTAAATATGGTTGATAACAATCAATTTCGAATCAGGCAATTAGCCTATAAATGGCTGCAGGGCACATGTACTGCAGAAGAAGAGGCTTATTTGCAACAGTGGTATAAAGAAAATAATGAAGCACCTTTACTTATTCCGGAGGAAATTGCAACGAGTGAACAGCAACTTAAGGAACTCCTTTTTTCCAATATCAAACAAGAAATAGAAAATTCCAAAGTAAGACGAATTTCCAAATGGCACAAATTAGCTGGAATTGCCGCTGCCGTAGTACTCCTATTTGGACTTCCACTCTATCTTGTACAACGTACAGACTATGAGCAGAAACAACTCATCACTAAAGTTCAGCAAGAAGTTCATCCGGGAACAAAATCAGCACTATTGACACTCGCAGATGGCACCAAAATCGACCTCTCGGATAATGGGCCGCATATTCTCCATCAAGATACGAGAGTAAAAATCACTACAACTGCTGCAGGTACAGTTCAATATCAGTTTACAGCCACTAAAAACAATGTTGGCAACAGAACAAACACAATACAAACTCCCATTGGCACCGAATATAGTATTATTCTCGCCGACGGTACTAAAGTATGGTTAAATGCCGGATCTTCGTTACGTTTTCCTGAAACGTTCGACACAGACGACCGGGAAGTAAAATTATCGGGGGAAGCTTATTTCGAAGTGACACCTGATAAAAAGAGACCGTTTTACGTTAACGCTGATCAACAGGTCATTCGGGTATTCGGTACACATTTTAATGTTCAATCTTATCCCAACGAAAACCATAAGACAACCTTAGTCGAAGGATCAGTACAAGTCACGCAGTTTGGACAATCCAGAATGTTAAAACCAGGTCAGGCCGCATGGAATGCAAACAACAAGTTAATCGTTCAAAACGTCAATGTAGCGGAAGCTATTGCCTGGAAAAATGGCTTCTTCTATTTCGAATCTACACCAATCAAAGAAGCCCTAACCGCTATAAAACGTTGGTATAACGTAGATATTATCTATAAAGGAACAAATGAAAAACGAGAATTGACCGGAAAAATAAAACGAAACTCTACAGCACAACAACTCATCGAAACACTCAATTTTCTCGATATCAAATGCCAATTGAAAAACAACAAAATAGAAGTAGAACTCTAATGTTTAATCACGCTAAAGTATAACGATATATCACAAACATTTACCCAACTAAATTATGTATAAACGTACCACGAATCATTTTGCACATAAACGGGCAAAACTATTTGGCGCATTACTGGCTATTCAGTGCGTTGCCGCTGTAAACAACAAGGCCATCGCCCTTGTCAGTCAATCCAAAATTAAATTACAGAACAAAGAATATACCCTGGTGAAGTTTGCCAAAGAAATCGAACGACAAAGTTCTTTTGTATTTCTTTATGACAACTCACAGATCAATGACAATCAAAAGATTCGGGTTCATCATCTGGATGGCTCCATTGAGGAGATATTGGATGACAATCTAAAGGAACTTTCTTATTCGTACAAAATTGTCAACAACACCATTGTCTTAAAAAAGAAAGCAGCGATAGACCAGACGAGTAGTCAATCTGTCCAACAGCTGGTCAAAGGAAAGGTTGTTGATATGGATGGAAAACCCTTAAGCGGAGTTACCATTCGCAATATGGACAATGATCATCAGACCGAAACGAACAGTAAAGGGGAATTCTCCATAGACGCTACTGCTACGCAACAGCTCAGCTTTAGTTCCGTAGGTTATGAAACACAGCGCAGTACTGTTAGTGAAAACACGTTCCTGACAGTCCAACTGAAAACAGCCAATAATCAGTTAGAACAGATCGTTGTTGTTGGTTTTGGAACCCAAAAGAAAAAGGATATTACCGGTGCGATTGCCACCATGAGTACGAAGGATATCGAAGATAGGCCAATCACTCAATTGGCGAGTGCTATGGAAGGAAAAATGGCTGGCGTAGAAATTGTAAAATCTTCAGGTCAACCACAAGCAGGCTTTTCCATCCGTGTACGTGGTACCTCAACGATCACCGCGGGTAGCAATCCCCTGTATATCTTGGATGGAGTGCCTACCGAGAATATTTCAGAACTCAATCCATCCGATATACAGAGCATCTCTGTATTGAAAGATGCCGCATCTGCCGCAGTATACGGTTCATCTGGGGCCAACGGTGTTGTATTGATTACAACAAAACGTGGAAATAATGGAAAAACTCAAATAAACTTCGAAACCTATCAGGGTTTTTCTACAATCTGGAAAAGGCCAAAGGTATTGAACGCAGCGCAATATAAAGACTTGATGACCGAAGTCGGGCAAGTGGCCGATTGGTCTAAATACACAGCAGATACCAACTGGCCAGATCAACTGTTCCGCACCGGGCATAGCCAAAAATATCAGGGATCCGTACGTGGCGGGGATGAAAAAACTGGATTTTATATCTCAGGATCCTATCAAAAGGATAATGGTACAGTAATCACAAATACTGTCAACAAAGTTAATTTTAAAGTCAACCTCGATCATCAGATCAACAAGATTTTTAAGGTGGGAACCAGCTTATCCTATAACCGATGGTATGATGTGGATATCCCCGAAAACTCCAGAAACGGTGTTATTATGAATGCCTATCTGGGTTCGCCTGTCATTGGAATATATGGTGATAAAGGAGCTTTCACAGTCGATCCTTTTTATACTGATCTCGATAACCCGGTCGCTTTGGCGACGGGAAATGAACATTATTATGTTAATAATAGATTCACCGGAAACATATATGCAGAAGCAAATATCCTCCCTGAGCTAAAATTCCGGACTTTATTTGGCTATGAAAAATACAACAATCAATACCGCAGTTTTGTTGATCCTATCCGCACAACCGAAGGTCGGAAATATAAAGGGCGAGCTCAGCTTGATCAACAGGACAACCAATATTGGATGTCTGAAAATACCTTAAACTACGACAAGACCTTTCATGAAAAACATCACTTCACGGGTTTATTGGGGTATATTACAACCAAAACACAAACGACAGGTTCAAGCATAAGCACACAGAACTTTGCCAATCCGGCGATCCATACGGTCAATGGCGGATCTATGATTACCGAAATGCCAAATGCGAAAGACGCAGCAATTACAACCGTCTCCGGAATCGCAAAAATAGGCTACGATTATAACGATACCTATTTATTTACAGCCAATTTACGGGCTGATGCATCATCTGTATTTGGCCCCAATAACCGCTGGGGCTATTTCCCGTCCTTCTCTGCAGGTTGGCGGGTATCAAATGAAGGTTTCTTCGAAGCCTGGAAAAATACTGTCAACGATTTAAAAATCAGAGCAAGCTGGGGGAAAGTCGGCAATAGCCAGATACCGGCATTCGCGTACCTCGGTTTAATAGATGTAACGGGTTCGTACGTAATTGGTGATCAAGTTGTTCCCGGGTATACACCAATTACATTGGACAATCCTAATCTGAAATGGGAAACGACCAATCAGACTGATATCGGTATTGATGCAAGCTTTTTAAATGCCAGATTAACCATTGCTGCTGACTATTATGCCAAGAAAACAATCGGACTTTTACTTAATTCCAGAGTCCCCTATAGCTCGGGATATGCCAATGTATTAAAGAATCTTGGTGACCTACAGAACAAAGGATTTGAATTTGAACTCAGTAGCCGGAATTTTGTCCAGGATTTCAAATGGAGTACAACGCTAACTTTCGGCCTCAACCGGAATAAAGTGTTAAACATCGATGGAGGTACCTATTATGATGGTGATATTAACGGCCGCGGAAACAGTACCATCGCCAAGGAAGGTCTTGCTTTAGGTTCCTTTTGGGGCTATATAGCCAAAGGGGTCAATCCTGAAACAGGCGACATGATCTACCAAATGGCAGATCCTGATGCAGGTCTTCAAACAAGCGATATGGCTGTCATCGGTAATGCAACACCAAAGTTTTTCTATGGTATGACCAACGATTTCAGCTACAAAAACTTTAACTTCTCTTTTTTCCTACAAGGTGTACAAGGAAACGACATCCTCAATGCGACACGAATCTATACCGAAGGTATGTGGGAACCCCGCAATCAAAGTGCGACAGTCCTCAATCGTTGGAGCCCAACAAACAAAAATAGCACTATGCCCCGCCCCGATTTAAACAATACGGAGGACAATTACAATACGCAGATTTCCTCAAGATTTGTTGAAAAGGGTTCTTATTTGCGATTAAAATCGCTCACACTCGGTTATACAATTCCTAAACAGATCCTGGAAAAATGGAAAATAAATAAGCTGCGTTTTTATGTAACTGGTGAAAACCTATTGACCTTCACCAAGTACAGCGGACTCGATCCAGAGGTAAGCATGTACGGCGGAACCAATCAGGCGACCGTAAGCTCCAATATGTCCCCTGGTATTGATTTTGGCACTTCGCCACAGGCACGCACCTTTGTTGTTGGTTTAAACTTAACCTTTTAACCCATTAAATTGAATAACATGAGATCTAATTTATATACATCACTCACAATAGCCTTAATAGCATCCTTATCCTTTACTTCCTGTAAGAAGTTTCTAGATATACAACCGACATCCACCGTAACGAGTGAAAACGCTTACCTGACCGGTGACAATATCGAAAAAGCGCTCAATGGAGCATACAATTCCTTTATTGGAAATGGTACCAGATCTGGTAGCAATGCCAATTACTACCAATGGGAGATGATCCTACAAACGGATATTCGCTCTGACAACGCACATGCTGCCGGTGGTGGTGAGATCGATTTCGCACAAATTGATTTCAACACCATCACCAACACGAACGAAATGGTAAGACGGGACTGGGAAGAATTGTATGGCGCGATTTCAAAATGTAATATCGTCATTGATAACGTCGTAAAAGTCGCTGACCCCACCTTCTCAGAAGAGAGGCGTAAACAAATCATTGGAGAAGCATCGTTTTTAAGAGCATTCCATTACTATCAGCTAGTGAAATTGTATGGCGGCGTTCCCCTGGAGAAGCACTCCAACAGTACAGACCCGGAAGTTATCCGCATCAAAAGAGCAACGGTTGAAGAAGTTTACGACTTTATAGACTCCGATTTACAGGTTGCAGTAAATAACCTACCGGATGGATTTGGGCAGCCATCCATTGACAAAGTCCGTGCGACGAAAGGTGCTGCAAATGCGCTCTTGACAAAAATATGGGCACAACGACCAGATCGAGATTACACGAAGGTTCTCCAATACGCCAACGCTGTCATCAATGGAAAAGGTGGCTATCAATTGCTTCAAAACTATGCTGACCTCTTTGATGGCGCACACAACTATAACAATGAATCAATTATTGAAATTCCTTATGTTGCTGGAAGCCCTAATTTAAGCTGCTGGGGAGGCGCCTTCTTTTTCCCAGACCTCGACCAAAATGGGCTCATCAATGAAAATGAATGGCGCAGATATGGTACCCCTTCAAAAGATCTCGTAGCGGCTTACGACAAAACAGGTGACACAAAACGAAAAAATGCCAATATCTGGTTTTTTTCCGTTCCTTGGGCGGACGAGTTCTGGAATCCATGTGGTGATGCGAGTACAAAAATCCCCTTTAATGTCAAACAAAAACACGCCAATAGTTTCCAAAGCGGAGATCACTTCTACCTACTGCGCCTTGGTGATATCGTCTTATTAAAAGCCGAAGCCTTAAACGCCCTAGGGAACACGAACGAAGCTATTAATACTATTAATTTAATACGTCATCGCGCTGGACTATCCAATATCACAACAAGCGATGCCAATCAGCTAAAATCAATTATACTCAACGAACGTCGTTTGGAACTTGCATTTGAAGGTCAACGTTGGGATGATTTAAACCGGTATGGCGTTACAGTAGATGTTATGAACAATTTAAATGAATTTAAGTTTACCTGTAACGATGGACAGATAAGTCAATCTACTCCAATCAAATATAATTTTAACCAAAATAGCTTGCTACTCCCAATACCATTATTGGAAATGCAGGCAAACCCTAGCCTGACACAAAATCCGGGCTATTAATGACCAACCCAAGGCCGTGTTTGTATTTTTAATTCTAACGAACGCGGCCTTTTTTCTAAACTTCACTTATGAATCGCTTTAAATCATTAGATGTATTTCGTGGATTTACCGTGGCAGCAATGATACTGGTGAATAATCCTGGAAATTATCAGCACGTATATCCGCAATTGGAGCATTCTGCCTGGCACGGCTGTACATTTACAGATCTTATTTTTCCATTTTTCTTGTTCGCAGTAGGTAACGCAATGGCCTTCTCTCTCAAAAAAATGAACGAACTCCCAACACAGGTATTCCTTAAGAAAATAGGCAAAAGGTTTTTATTATTATTCTTGATCGGCTTTCTATTAAATATCTTTCCTTTTGTTGAATGGAACAGTCAACATCAGCTCGAATGGTTACCATTCGAAAAATACCGGTATTTCGGTGTGTTACAGCGCATCGCTTTATGTTATTTTTGCAGTGCCATGTTCATTTACTATCTCAAGGATAAAGGGGCACTTATTGCGGCCATCTCGCTGCTATTTATCTATTGGCTCATCTGTTATATAGCCAATCCGATTGACTCTTACAGCTTGGATGGCTGGTTTGGAACCTCACTGGACATCAATTTTTTCGGTGCATCCCATCTTTATCATGGCGAAGGTAAGGCATTTGATCCCGAAGACCTCTGGAGTGCAGCCCCCGCAATCAGTCAAACGATTTTTGGTTACATTGCCGGAAAATATATCATTCAAAAATTGACAGGAAAGCGCGAATTGATCCGACTATTTGTTTGTGGGTTGATCTTCATTTTAATTGGATACATTTGGTCTTTTGCCTTTCCCATCAATAAGAAGATTTGGACAAGCAGCTATTGTCTATTCACGACAGGTATCGCTTTATCATTCCTGAGCCTGCTAATTTATCTCATCGAATTTCTAAAAATCAAAGGGCCGCTTTATACTGTGTTTGATGACTTTGGAAAGAACACACTTTTCATTTATTGTCTGAGTGGAATTATCCCGACTGTAAGTACCTTTATTTTGATATCCAACACGAAACATAATCTTTGGGATTTTAGCTATCAAGTTCTGTTTGGAAACTGGACAAACCAAGCAGCGGGATCAGCCATATTCGCCTTATTTTTTGTTTTTCTAAATTGGCTAGTTGCTTGGTTTCTTCGAAGAAAAAACTGCTACATCAAAATTTAGCTACGATGTCATCTACGTTTTATGTAGACACCCTGTCACAAGAACTGTAGACAATCCACCTACCTGTAGACGTTTCAGCTTAGATGCTTTAATAAAAAAAGGGCCTTGGGCCCTTTTATATATAAAGATATGGATAAGATATACCGTAGCTACTTTTAGAAAACGCCCCATCTTTGTTTACTAATTCCGCCATTACAGTATGCTGACGCTAAAATAGGGTAAATTAACCCTATAGAGAAAAAAAAACAGGGGGACAAAAGGGGGGACAAATCACAATAAATTGACAAACAAGTAATTACAAACCAAATAAATTATTCTAAAAATAATTTATTTGGAATAAAATAATAAAATCGTCCTTAGGTCGGCAGTCATTTATTACACCGTATATCAGCTGTCAATGCAGTATACATAAAAAAGAAGACCTGAGGTTGGGAGCCCCAGGTCTTAACTAACCAATTATTAACCTAAATTATGAAAAGTCTTTTTTTATTATTCTACACAAGGAATATTTCAACAATTAGACCAAAAAAAACTGTCACTTCCTA
The DNA here is from genome assembly GCA_031277685.1 of Sphingobacterium sp. Taxonomy (GTDB): domain Bacteria; phylum Bacteroidota; class Bacteroidia; order Sphingobacteriales; family Sphingobacteriaceae; genus Sphingobacterium. Next base: position 93,662 of record JAITLV010000131.1, read on the forward strand.
TTTCACATTTTTTTAACAAATAACTGAGATTGGTATGACGAATTACTGCTTCAGCATATCGATTGCCGGTTTTCATACAGCATATAGGCTTGCTAAAAAAGTCCTGCTCTCGTCAGACTGTCATAATTACTGTCAGGTTCAGCCGCCACCAGACCAATAGGATTTTTAGTTAAGAAATGTATTTTATTGGGATATCTTTCAGCCATTTGTCGCACCAGTTCCATCATATAATGGTTGCTCGGATAAATCTGTACCAGGCTTCTGATATCTTCAAAATTAGCATACTGACTGTATGAATCAATATAGCCCATGCCATAAAATCGGCCATTCTCGATCACAATACAGCTTTTTTCTTCAACATGCCTTCCCTTATCTATCAAGACATAAGAAGGCCTCTGCTTTAACCACCCGTCAATGCAGCGTTCTACGCGGGTATTATGGAGGTCCCGGTCCGGCATACTTGATCGGACAATGTGTTTAACAGCCAAACTGGCAGTGCCAAAATGACAAAATTGGGAATCAATCTCGCCCTCTTTCATAAAGGACTGCAATAATTGAATGGCATCATACTCCCGTTGAAATAGCTGTATGCAATCTTGAATCCGATTCATCTTGCCTATAGCCAAATGCAGATAGCTATTTTGATCCTCATAGCAAAACAGGCCAAACTTAGGTTCATAGCGCTTGAGCGCACGATTATATTTCGGCCATAGCCGTTTAATCTCTGCACATTCTAGCAAGAGTGACATGAGTTCGGTACCACAGGATTCGTAGCTAATATGATAGATGTCTTTCAAAAAGTTTTGCCGTTGCGCCTGAATATTGTTGCCCGTAAAATGGGACAACACGCGCTTCTTGATATTCACGGCCTTGCCGACATAGATTACTTTCCCATTTTTGTCATGAAAATAATAGACACCATGTGTATCAGGAAGCTGCTCAAATTCCTTAAGATTCAAATGCGGAGGGAAACGCTGGTCAATTGATTTGTGCCTAATCATCTCCTGAAAGATCTGAGCTGTATCAAGCGCGCGGAGATAGGCAAAAAGAATCGCTGTTGCATCCGCATCACCACCTGCTCGATGCCGATTTTCAATCGGAATATCCAGATAATCACACAAACGGCCCAAACTATAGGATAATAATCCCGGCTTGATCTTACGCGCATACCGTACAGTACATAGTTTGATGGAAGACCATTCTATTCCTACTTCCTGAAGTTGAAAACGAATAAAAGAATAATCAAAATTGACGTTGTGCGCAACAAAAACCCGATCCTTCAACAATGAATGGACCTCGTCTGCAATATCCGCAAATATAGGTGCATCCTTAACCATATCATTGTCGATACCCGTAAGCGCAAAAATAGCATTGGGAATTTCTATACCCGGATTTACGAGTGTCTCCCAACGCTGCAGCACGCGATTGCCATCGTGGATAACAATCGCAATTTCGGTGATCCGACTGGATTTTGCATTACCTCCTGTGGTTTCAATATCCACAATCGCAAACTCTTGCTTTTTACTTCGATTCATACTCATTCCTAAAACAAATATACTAACATTTTTAGTATAAACCCATTTTTTATAAAGTTTATTCCATCGCCGATGACCGAATCCTAGCGCAGTGATGGATTAAGGGATTATCCTTCCTGTTATAATTCGGTCAATTTTTAGCAATATTCAACAGAATCAACAGTACAGGAAGGCTGTTGATTGGATTTTGTTTATTTTGTGACTACTTTAATGTAAGAAATCAAATTATCATCAATGGAAGTAACACATAAAAACGACGAAAAGCATGGCAGTTTTGAGATCATAGATCAAGGCAAAGCGGTGGCACAAATGACATACACCTGGGCCGGACCAACAAAATTTATCATTGACCACACTGAAGTCAGTGAAAACTATACGGGCAAAGGACTAGGTAAGCAAATGTTAATGGCAGCAATTGCTTTTGCCCGGAAAGAACATCTCAAAATCCTTCCACTATGCCCCTATGCTAAATCGGTCTTTGACAAAGAGCCTGAATTGGCTGATGTACTCTTTTAAAATAAGGAGGAAGCATAAAAAAATGAGGTTCGATTGCTATAGCAAATCGAACCTCATTTTTTTATGCTTTTCTTTATCCCAACGACAAAAGTAATCAGGGTATGACGAATTAAAACCGATTTAAAAGCTTAAAAATAAGATCAGCAGCCAATTTGGCTGTACGTGCATCAATATCAAAATATGGGTTTAATTCTGCAATGTCCACGGACTGTAAATTGGGCAAAGTAATAATCGTATGGTACAGGTCAAAAAACAGTTCATCTGGAACTATACCATTGAAAGCCAATGCACTAACACCAGGTGCATAGGCTGCTGCAAAAGCATCCAAATCAATAGTAAGATAAATATAATCCACTTGTTCGGCAAATAGCTGAATCTGTTGCCGGATTTCATGGCGCTTATGCGAAACCAAATCTTTACGTTCAATAAGCTGAACATTCTTGGACTTTGCGTAATCCACAAGACCTTTTGTATTGCTGATTTCCTGTATGCCGATCGCCAAATAATGAAAAGACTGGTTGATTCCCGCGCGTTCTTTTTCAATCTGATAAAACCCTGTCCCTGAATTTCCTTGTCCCATAGCAAGTTCACGCATATCCAAATGCGCATCAAGATTAATAATACCGATCTTTTTCCTATGATCCTCCAAAAAGCTCTTTATTCCAAGATAATGACCATAAGTTACCTCATGTCCACCCCCCAATATCACCGGAAAGCCTCCTGCACGAAGAATGGATGACACAGCGTCGCCCAATGCCATTTGTGAAGACTCCAAATCACTATCTTTTAACAAAATATCACCTGCATCTTTAAGTTTAAGTTCAGATGAAAAATAAACAGGTAGGTTGGCGAGTACATTCCGTAGGGCAGCTGGCCCGTCCTTTGCACCAACCCTTCCTTGATTCCGGCCAACACCTTCATCACTGCAAAACCCTAAAAACACCACCGAATGGTCCAAATTGGAATCTACAGACAAGTCTATGCAGTCCATCATCTGATGCCAGCGCATCCACGCTCTTGCCTCACCATCGACTCGCCCTTTCCACACCCCCTGATCTCCGCCGACATATAAGTCGCTCTGATTAAGTAAAGGATTCATTAGTCTCCATTAAACAGTTCATCAATAATGTGATCGTCTACCACTTGCGCACGGGTCACTTGTAGTGTCTGATTACTTGCCATCGCATTATCCAATGCTTGATTTGCTTCTTTGTTACGCGCCCAGGCACGTCTTGCGATACCATTGTTCACATCAAAATACAACATTTTTTCCAATTTAACTGCTGCTGATGATGAGCCGTCAAGCAGCAGCCCGAAGCCGCCGTTGATGACCTCCCCCCAGCCTACACCACCACCATTGTGGATAGAGACCCACGTCGCCCCTCTAAAACTATCACCGATAACATTATGAATCGCCATATCCGCTGTAAACCGGCTACCATCATAAATATTACTGGTCTCCCGGTAAGGAGAATCAGTACCGCTAACGTCGTGATGATCTCGCCCCAAAACGACCGGACCAGCCAGCTCACCTTTCCGAACAGCTTCATTAAATGCTTTAGCAATAGCTATACGCCCATTGGAATCTGCATACAGTATACGGGCCTGCGATCCGACAACTAACTTATTCTTTCCCGCCTCCTTAATCCATTGTATATTATCCAGCATCTGCTGCTGGATCTCTTTTGGCGCAATAGCTCCCAGTGCAGTCAATACATCCATTGCAAGCTGATCTGTTTTTTCCAGATCAGCAGGCTCCCCGGACGTGCAGACCCAACGAAACGGTCCAAAACCGTAATCAAAGCACATGGGGCCTAAAATATCCTGAACATAAGAGGGATAGCGGAATGCATCCGCCTCAGCATCCCATATTGCTGCTCCGGCACGGCTACTTTCCAATAGGAAAGCATTGCCATAGTCAAAAAAATAGGTTCCCTTAGCCACATGTTTGTGAATAGCATCTACATGCCGAACCAAGGTTTCCTGAACAGCTTGTTTAAATTTATCGGGATCAGTCGCCATCAACGCATTGGATTCCTCAAAGGACAATCCCATCGGATAGTAACCCCCTGACCATGGATTGTGGAGTGAAGTCTGATCGGATCCAACAGTCACATAAACATCCTCCCGGTCAAAGGCTTCCCAGACCTCCACAATATTGCCGATATAGGCAAAGGATATTGTCTGCTTTTTATCCATCGCCGTACGAACTTGCTCCACCAACTTTGCAATATCATCAACGAGCACATCTACCCAGCCCTGCGCATGCCTTTTTTTTGCTGCTGCCGGATTAACTTCAGCACAAACAGTAATGCAGCCTGCAATATTCCCTGCTTTCGGCTGTGCACCGCTCATCCCTCCCAGGCCGGAAGTCAAAAACACCTTTCCCTGAATAGAATCTCCGGCGGCTAGTTTTCGACGAAAGGCGTTCATGACCGTAATCGTAGTCCCGTGAACAATACCCTGCGGCCCAATATACATATAGGAACCTGCGGTCATTTGCCCATACTGGGTGACTCCAAGCGCATTATAGCGCTCCCAATCATCTGGCTTAGAATAATTCGGAATCATCATGCCATTGCTGACAACAACACGTGGAGCGTGTTCTGAAGATGGAAACAGTCCCATGGGGTGCCCGCTGTACATATGCAAGGTCTGCTCGTCTGTCATCTGCGAAAGGTAATGCATTGTCAGACGATATTGGGCCCAATTCTGAAAAACTGCTCCGTTTCCACCGTAGGTAATCAGTTCATGGGGATGCTGGGCTACTGCCGGATCCAGGTTGTTTTGGATCATTAGCATGATAGCCGCAGCTTGCTTACTTTTGGCCGGATAAGCAGCTATTGGACGCGCATACATGGCATAGTCGGGTCTAAAACGATACATGTAAATCCTTCCATAATCCCGTAATTCTGTCAAAAACTCTGTCGCCAGTTCCTCATGCCATGATTTGGGAAAATAACGAAGCGCATTCCGAACTGCCAATTTTTCTTCTTTCTCTGAAAGAATATCTTTACGTCGTGGCGCATGACTAACCGTCGGGTCACGTTCTATCTTGGGTGGTAGTTGTGAAGGAATACCCTCCGCCACAATACGACTAAATGTCTTGTCCATCATCTTTTGGTTGAAAATACTTGCTCCCCGTTTTTCCATACAGCTGAAGGCTGCAAACTTCCCTGGTAGTAAGTAATATTTTGATAATTATCAGTCTCAAATAAAATAAAATCCGCACGCATCCCAGCAACTAGCTTACCACGATCATGCAAATTCAAAGCATGTGCCGCACGAAAAGTCAATGCGGATAAAATCTCGGCATTGCTTAGTTTTTCCATCGTGGCCAGTATGCAGGCACTTGTCAGCAACTGTCCAATAGGTGCGGAACCAGGATTCCAGTCGCTTGCAATCGCGAGGCAGGCACCAGCATCCAGTAATTTACGTGCTGGTGTGAAAGCACAACCGATACCAATTGATGCTGCCGGCAATGCTACTGCTACAGTATCTGACTGTGCCAAAAGCTCAATTTCGACCGCTGTAGACGCTTCAAGGTGATCAGCGGATCGTGCTCCTAATTCCACCGCAACTTGACTGCCTGAGGTACTGAACTGATCCGCATGAACCGTTAAATCAAAGCCCATTTCTTTGGCCCGTTGCAAATACGGTCTGATCGTTTCGGCGTCAAATGCTGTCTTCTCAATAAAAGCATCCACGCGGTTAGCCAGCTGCTGTGCTTTCAACTCGGGAAAGAGCGTTGCCTCCATCAAATCAAGGTAATCTTTCGCGGATCCTTTGTAATCTCGGGGCAACATATGGGCGGCCAAACAGGTGGGTATCAGGTCCGCAGCAGTCTGTGTATTGGCTCTCTTTATGGCACGCAGAATCTTAAGTTCTTCTTCAACCTGAAGGCCATAACCACTTTTAACTTCAACAGTTGTAATACCTTGAGCCAACAAAAATGCCGCACGGTTGACAGTAAGCTGCACCAGATCCTCCTCGGTACAGATCCTGGTCTGGGACACTGTACTCCAGATACCACCGCCTGCCTCAGCAATTTCCAGATAGGAAGAACCTGCGTTTCGAAGCGCAAAATCATTTGCCCGCTGTCCTGCATAGCTAATATGTGTATGACAGTCAACAAAACCCGGCAAAGCGACCTGATCCCCTTCCAGCTGAATAACAGTCGCTTTTTCCTGCCATTTTTTACATAGATCATCAAAGTCTCCGACTTCCTGAATAAGTCCACCTGCTACCAGCATTCCCCCATGCGCAATAACCTGTAATTTAGTATCCTTTATCGCGCCCTTCAAAGGAATATGTTCCATGGTTACCAACTGTCTTAAAGGGCCTATAAGTTTTAGATCTTTTTCCATTCCCAGTGTTTTTAAAATGTATCAAAACGCGCTGCCAACGACGCCATTTCCGCATGTAAGGGGTTTGCCTGCTGCCGTAAGCTAACAAGTTCACCCGATTTGACCAGCTGCAGTGCATTTGTCAGCAAATCTTCCATGGGTTGATCCGATTCAATATGTGGAATGACGGTTCGTATACGTTCATGAACAGCTTCCAATGCTGCTGTAGACTGCAATGGAAGATGATAATCTTTCGCCTGTGCCGCGCACAACAACTCAATACTCAGTATTTTATCTACATTATCTATTACTTGCAGTAATTTTCGGCCTGAAATAGATCCCATGCTCACATGATCTTCCTGTCCTAGTGATGTGGGTATGCTATCTGCACTAGCAGGAAAACACAATCCTTTATTTTCACTTGCAATAGCCGCTGTACTGTATTGAAGAATCATAAATCCAGAATTGAGTCCAGTTGATTTCATCAACAACTTAGGCACCCCATTGGTTTGTCCTTCTAAGGATAAATATACCCGACGGTCAGCTATATTTCCGATTTCCGAGACGGCAAGTGTTGCGTAGTCTAAAGGCAGGGCAATGGATTGTCCATGAAAACTGCCGCCACTGATCGTCAACTCATCATTAATAATAACCGGATTATCTGTTACCGAATTGATTTCTAATTCAATCGTATCTTTCAGATGAAGCCAAGCATTACGTGAAGCACCATGAACCTGTGGGATACAACGTAAAGAATATGGATCCTGAACGCGGGAACAATTCTTATGGCTTTCTAAGATAGATGAGCCATAGAGTAAAGCGTAGATATTCGATGCGACATAGCGGTTCCCTGCATGTGGGCGGAGCTGATGCAATTCGGAAAAGAAAGGTTTTATGGATCCATTCAATCCTTCAATCATCAATGCGGCGATAATATCCGCATTTTGAAGCAGCCTATTGAACTCGCTGACCGCTTTTACCCCATGGGCTGCCATAAATTGTGTCCCATTGATCAGTGCTAAGCCCTCTTTTGCGCCTAATTGAACAGGTTTTAATCCATGTTGTGTCAGAATCGTCTCCGTGTTGTAAACCTCACCATTGACTTGCACTTTACCCAATCCAATCAAGGGTAGGAAAAGGTGGGATAAGGGTGCCAAATCACCCGATGCACCAACAGACCCCTGCTTGGGAACTACCGGAATGACATCATGTTCAATATGCCAAATAATACGTTCTAGCGTGCCGTACTGAATGCCCGAAAACCCCTTCGCCAAGGCATGAACCTTCAATATAAGCATCAACTTGGCCAAATCATTGGCAATAGGCTCACCCAGCCCCACTGCATGACTCTTCAAAATATTTTCCTGTAATACTTGGGTCTGATCCGCATCGATCAATGTTGTGCAAAGGGGCCCAAAACCGGTGTTAATACCATACACAACTTGCCCGCGTTCGACAATCTGCCGCACATAAGCTGCGCTTTGATCGATCGTAGTTTTCACTTCCGCAGTAATCTCCCCTTTAATGTCACCCTTTGCTATTGCCAAAGCAATGGAACAGGTTAAATGTCCACTGCCGTATAAAAATTTTTCCATTGTTATAAAGCTTTTACCAAATTTAGCCGCTATATTTAATAATTAGAAATACCATTTTTATCATCAATTGATAACCATGAATTATCAGATAGAACTTAGACATCTTCTTTATTTCAAAGTATTGGCCGAGGAGCTACATTTCAGAAAAGCGGCTGAAAGGCTATTTATTGCCCAACCTGGGCTTAGCAGGCAGATTAAGCAGCTGGAAGAAAACTATGGCGTTGTATTGTTCGAACGTAATAAACGAAACGTTTCACTGACCGAGGCGGGCATCTATCTTTTTGAAGAAGTAAGAACGTTATTTAGGCATTTAGATCAAATGGAAACACAGCTCCAGAGTTTGGCCAACGGCAAGATCAGCACCCTAAAATTGGGCTTTATCGGTTCGGCAGTACAAACTATACTACCCCAATTATTGATCAATCTCAAACAAAATCAACCCGACATTGAGCTTTCTTTGCATGAGCTGGCCAATGAAGTGCAATTAGAGCTTATCCAAAAGAAGGAACTCGACTTTGGTTTTGTCCGTCTATCCGAAATTCCAATCGGTCTACACAGTATTCCAATCCATACCGAACATTTCAGTCTGGTACTGCCCAACAACCATCCCTTATTAACACAGAAAAAGCCGGATTTATACACATTAAAGGATGAATCATTTATTTTATTTTCAAAAAATTACAGTCATTCTTATTATGATCTGGTCATGAGCATTTTTCAAGATCATCAATTCACACCAAAAGTCACATTACGTACCGTTAATGCATTGACGATATTCAATATGGTTGCTCAAGGACTCGGCGTAGCGATTGTACCTGCTTCTTTAAAAAATGGTTATCAAGTTGATGTAGGTTTTCTCGAACTGGAAAACTTGCCCCAACGAACGACTTTATCCCTGGTATGGAATGCCGAAAATCGAAATCCGGGAATACCCTTTGTCTTGGACATTATTGCTTCCCAAGGCTTAAAAACCATTCAAATGGAAAGCTAGTCTTTTTTATCGTGGAAATATTTGATATATTTACTTGACTATATATTTAAAAATATAAATTATGATTTTAGAAGTAGCCGTACTACAAATTATCGAGGGACAACAGTCTAATTTCGAACGTGATTATCAAACTGCTTGCCAGTATATCAGCGCCAGCAAAGGTTATATTACACATTCGCTCCGCAAATGCATTGAAAAGGATAATCAATACATCCTATTAGTCGAATGGGAAACGTTGGAGGATCATACGATAGGTTTTAAAGAATCCCAGCTATTTAAGGAATGGGAAAAACTATTGCATCACTACTACGATCCATTCCCTACCGTTGAGCACTATGAAGTGTTAAAATAGCTTTTTTATCCATCTTTCTCAATAATATCTACTACCTTTGTAGAAATTTTAAACTCAACTTTTAACCCCTATAAAGTCCTGGACTTTATAGCAATGTACTGAACAAGATGTATACTAAAGAAAAAGCAAAAGTAAATAGTTTCACGGTAGATCATACCAAATTGAAACAAGGGATATATGCCAAGGCTTCCAATACCAATACGAGCAATATTGAAAGCTATACAACATACGATATCCGCATGATTCGACCAAATTCTCCGGAACGTATGTTGTCACCGGAAGTCATGCATACATTGGAGCATTGTTTTGCGACTGAAATTAGAACAATTTTAGGTGACGAAGTTATCTACGTTGGCCCAATGGGATGTTGTACGGGATTCTATGTGGTGCTGGCGGGTACAGATAGAACGCCTCAGGCTGTCGCAGAATTGATGAAAGAGGTCTTGGAAACTGTCTTGACCGAAGGGTACGAAGTTCCTTTTCAAAATCCGATCAGTTGTGGAAACTATACGTTTATGGACTTCGCTTCATCAAAACAAGCCTGTGTTAATTTCTTGCATTTGATCAATGCCGGAGAACTCGCTTTCGAATACCCTTATATTGAAGAAAATTAAATGATTCTTAACAAAGAGACTGAAACAATCATCCTGGTAGCAAATAAAAATGAATTGTCTTTTACTACCGATAACAAATCAACCATCGTCTATGAAATAGGCGTTGGAAAAGTCAATGCACTGCTTTCTTTAGCCACGCTTTATGAAGATATTAAGGCGCTGGGAATTACCCCTGTCCTACTCAATGTCGGTACGATAGGCTGTACACGGCACCCAATTGGTCATGTACTGTACCCAAGCCACTATGCACAGGGTGATGCCTATACAGATGGATTCTTTTTAGAGAATACTCTTTTCCTTAAAGGACAAGGGACGATCGAATCGGTGTCAATTGACGAATTTAGCTATGAGGATGCCTTGTTGACATCCGATCGCTTTATCAATGTAAATTCAGCTTTCTACCAAGATATCAAACATCTTAATCCATTGGCCTTTGATATGGAGTCTTATGCCCTTGCGAATTTCTGCCGGCTTAAAAACCTGCCTTTCCACAGTATTAAGATCGTTTCAGATAATTGCGATGGCACTGTAAAAGACTGGGAAAGTATACTTGGCGAGATTTCCGGACGATTGGGAACAATCTTAAATGAATTTATGCGCGATCGGATCGCCAAAGAAAAAATAAACGTACCGAGTATTTCATAACATGAAACGCCGTAAAAAAAAGACCTGTAGTAATTACTACAGGTCTTTTTTTTACCCTTTAGCTACACTATAGCCCTCCTACCGATCTTATTTGAATTAATCAAAACGATTTCCACCCGGGACCTGTTTTATTAAGTAAATGCATATCCTTCATGGTGATATGCATTTCAACTCCTCTAAAAGCAAGTAAATCGATCTAATATTTTTATGAAGAATAAAAAGAAAATAATAATTTCAAATAGGCTGCCGATACAAATAGAACGAAAAAAAGACAAACTTATCATCAAACCAAGTACGGGTGGTTTGGCAACTGGCTTAAATTCAGCCTTTGATTCCGCAGAGATCCTCTGGGTAGGCTGGCCGGGAATCGTTCCCAAAGATGAGATTGAAAAGGAAAAAATCACATCCTTACTTAAACCAATGAACCTACTGCCGGTTTTCTTGTCAAAAGAAGAAATCCGTAATTTCTACGAAGGCTATTCAAACGAAGTTCTCTGGCCAATCTGCCATTATCAACCAAGCTATATACACTTTGACCAGGAATACTGGTCTACTTATGTCGCTGTCAATAAAAAGTTTCGCGATGTGGCACTCTCCATACAGCAGTCACCTGATTTTGTTTGGGTACAAGATTACCAACTTATGCTACTACCACAACTGTTACGGCAACAAAATCAGGAACTCAATATTGGCTACTTCCACCATATTCCGTTTCCTTCGGAAGAGTTATTTATGAATATTCCACAACGGAAGGAGCTGATTGAAGGTTTACTCGGTGCTGATCTTGTCGGCTTTCACACCTTTGCAGATAGCCAAAATTTTCTTAACGCTTGTAAGAAGATACTACATGTACCCAGCACGTACAATCAACTCAAATATAAAGATAGACACATATTTATCGAATCATTTCCAATGGGGATCGATTACGAGAAGTTTGTCCATACAAGTTCGCTCCCTGAAATAAATACTATTGCGACGCAATTTCGTGGTCATTTTCCAGACCAAAAAATAATTATATCCGTGGACCGACTCGACTATAGTAAGGGAATTTTGGAAAGGCTCAGTGCTTTTCTCACCTTCCTGGAAAAATACCCGGAATGGCATTCGAAGGTCGTGCTGTATATGCTTATTGTCCCCTCGAGAGATAAGGTATCACAGTATAAAAAACTAAAAGATGAAATCAATCGAAAAGTAAGTGAGATTAACTCTACCTATGGCAATTTAAGCTGGACTCCAGTGCTTTATTTTTATAAATCGCTTCCATTTGAGGAATTGATCGGCTTATATGTGGCATCGGATATCTGTATGGTGACCTCTACGCGAGATGGCATGAACCTCGTTAGTAAGGAATACATTGCCTGCAAAACCAATTCTGACGGGGTATTGATCCTAAGCGAATTTGCCGGCGCATCAAAAGAGCTTGTTGACGCACTCATCGTTAACCCCTATAACAGGGCTGAAACTGCAGAAAGTATCTATCAGGCGCTCAAAATGTCGCCGGAGGAGATTCAGGAACGCACAGAAGCCAACCGTCAGATTATTCAGAAATTTAATGTACATCACTGGGTTCGGTTATTCATTGACCGTTTGTCGGAAACCAAAGCTATACAACGTGACGAATGGGCGAGACGAATTTCGGACAAAGTATTTAACAGTATTGCTGAGCGTTACAAAAAAAGCAACAACAGATTATTCTTTCTGGATTACGATGGCACACTTGTCAAATTCCAGAACAATGCCCAGAAGGCCAGTCCTACGGTTCTCCTGTATAATCTACTCGATAGTATTATTGCGGATCCGCTCAATACCCTTGTCATCATCAGTGGGCGTTCACAGGAAAGCCTTTCGACCTGGTTTGATGGACGTGCCTACTATCTGGTTGCAGAACACGGGATCTGGTCCAATTTTCCAAACTTTAATTGGGCCTATAAAAAGGGATTGGCCTTATACTGGATGCCTGAAGTCAAGAAATTAATGGAAAAATTAGCCGATCAGACTCCAGGAGCCTATATCGAGATGAAACCTTACTCACTGGCTTGGCATTACCGTAAAGTCGAACTCGGTCTCGGCGAACTGAAAGCAGCTGAGTTGAAAGAAAATTTAAATCCAATGTTAAACGACTATGGACTACAGCTCCTGGATGGCAATGCGGTAATCGAAGTTAAAAACACCGAAGTCAATAAAGGAAAAGCCGCATTAGAAATCGCCGGTCACATCAAAGCGGATTTCCTACTGGCGATCGGTGATGACGTTACAGATGAAGATCTTTTCAAGTACCTTCCCCATTCAACAATCAGCATCAAAGTGGGCAGCAATAAATCTGCTGCAAAATACTATTTGGATCAACAGGAAGATGTACTTCAATTTTTAAATCAACTTATTATAAAATAATGCAGGAGAATACGACAACAGACAGACATATTTATCAAACCGGCATCATCGGTAATTGCTCCTATATTGCACATGTAGGCATCGACAGCAATATCTCTTGGTTATGTTGGCCATCCTTTGAAGATAGCTTTGTATTTGGTGGCCTGATAGACAAAAGCCAGGGTGGCAGTTTTACCATAAAGCCGGAAGAAGATATCGTGGAAACAAAACAGTATTATATCAAAAACTCCAATATACTCTGTACCGAAATCCACACCGCATCTTTCGCCTACCGTATCACAGATTTTGCACCTCGTTTTGAACAGTTTGGCCGATATTTTAAACCACTGATGCTGATCCGCAAAATAGAGCCATTACGTGGTGCCCCCAGTGTCAATATCCAATGTCAACCAACAGGAAATTACGGTCGTAACAAGCTAAAAGCCACACGAGGAAGCAACCACATTCTTTATAGCAGTGCTGATATTGGCGAACGCATCCGATTGACAACCGATGTACCTATTTCCCATTTTTTTCAGGATGAAGGCTGGACAATTATTAGTGAGAATAAATATCTCATATTGACTTATGACACAGCTTTTGAATCTGCTATCGCAAGCACTTGTGAGGATTTCCTCCATAAAACATTGGGTTATTGGCAGCGTTGGATAAAACATTGTAGCATTCCAAACATTTACCAAAAAGAGGTCATCCGCTCGGCTTTGGTACTCAAATTACACCAATATGAAGATACAGGCGCCATTATTGCCGCATCAACGACAAGTTTACCTGAATTCCCGGGATCGGGACGAAATTGGGATTACCGTTATTGTTGGGTACGTGATAGTTATTATGTCTTGACCGCATTGACCCATATTGGTCAATTTGAGGAGATGGAAAGTTTTGCCAATTACATCGCCGGTATCACACATCACAATCCCGGAAGACTACAACCCCTATATGGGATACTCGGAAATTCCGAACTCACGGAGCACATTCTTCCTTATCTGAGCGGTTATCAGGAAAGCGGCCCCGTCCGCATCGGAAATCAGGCATTTGAACATATTCAAAATGATGTTTACGGACAAGCAATGATTGCCTTACTTCCACTGTTTACAGACCAACGTTTCAAAATCCATGAAAATAAAAATATATTGGGCTGGGTGAATTTTATCCTGGAAAAAATCGAAGCAACCATTGATGAAAAAGACGCTGGTATCTGGGAATTTAGAAATTTCGCCAATCATCATTGTTATTCCAATCTATTTCAATGGGTCGGCTGTAAAGCTGCCTTACTGATTGCCCGCCAAAATGGTTATCAAGATATGGAACAACGGGCAGCAACCTTACTGGAAAAGGCAGCGACTTATATTGAGGCCTGTTACGACGAAGACAGAAAAGTCTACCAAAATGCATTGGACAGCCAGAATTTGGATGCCAGCACCCTGCAATTGATTGTTATGGATTACTTAGATCCCAAATCCGAACGTGCAAAACAGCATCTCGAAATGCTGGAAAAAGAACTAAAAGGTGAAAATGGGCTTTTCTATCGATACAAACATCAGGATGATTTTGGTAAACCCAAATCGACCTTTTTGGTCTGTGCTTTCTGGTATGTGGAAGCCTTAGCCTGCGTAGGGAGAGTTGACGAAGCCAAAGAAATATTGGAAAGACTACTTACTTATAGCAATCATCTGGGTCTCTTTAGTGAAGACGTGACCGAAGATAATGGTAGCCAATGGGGTAATTTCCCACAGGCTTACAGCCACGTAGGACTAATGAATGCCGTTTACCGGCTCGCTATTAAACTAGACAAGCCAATTTTTGCGCTATAATGCATAAAAAATGCGGTCAATAAATTATTGACCGCATTTCTTCTCATATGTAAGTTTACAACTCAATCAAATGCTTACATCTTATCTAACCAATCCTCCACCTCTTCTTTAGTCTTGCCGGTTTTTTGTTGCAATTTACCCAATAACTCATCTTCCTTTCCCTCTGCATATAACAAATCATCGTCGGTCAAATCAGCATATTGTTGCTTTACTTTTCCCTTTAACTCGTTCCAACGTCCTTTCCATGTTAAATTACTCATAATACTCGTTTTTAGTTTAAAAATGAAATGATATATTATATTAAATTTTCCTTGTATTCTCCAAAATGGTCACAAATCTCCTCCATTCCGATACTTTTACCCATCAAATCAATAAAGCGATTTTTATAGAGTGAAAATATATATAGACCAGTAGCGATGCTCCCAATGACAAATATGCCCTCCAGTTCATTACTTTTAACAAGCTTGTCCTTCAGATGACATTCTTTGAGCAAAGGGATATTATAGGAAGACCATTTCCCCATCCGGTCTCTCAGTATCAATCCAATATCTTTTGTTCGCATCTTAATATTCTTCCTTTCTACTATTGATAAAACAAAGGTTGAGGACGAAAAGTTTCAGAAATAGCAGTGCAAAACACAGAACAAGTGTTTAATTCTCTGTATCCCGTATTTATACGTTTACAGGGGGATCGAACACAAAAAAATCCAAGCCCTAGTGGGTTGGATTTTTGTTATTAAAGATCTCCAGTACAGCGACTTATCTTTTCCCTGGCAAATAAATCTGGAAGCCCACGCCTACGCCCAAACCACTGGCACCACTTCCAGTATTGATACTGGCCTTACTGTAGTTATAACCAAATGTTGCTTCTAAAGCCACAGTTCTCGTTATAAAATGTGCGTAGCCGACGTTTGCGCCCAAGGCCAATGCGGCACTTTTGCCGACAGAGCTACCCGAAATACCGATGTCTCCCTGACCAAAAAAACGTCCTGTAGAGGATCCTGCATTCGGAAAATAATAACGGACAAAAGGTGCTATTCCGTAAGTCCATTCATTATCAGCATCCTTTACAGTATGCAAACCAAGGTTAGCTTGAGCACCGATCGCCAGTCCATCCGAGACAAAATACCCTGCGCGAGGTTGCAATGCTGCATTAAACGATTTTCCCTCAAAGCTATATCCTAAACTACCGATTGATCCACCGACCATCCAATTGCCTTGGCGAATAGGTTCAATACCTACGTCAGATGACATCTGTGGGGTAGTTTCGATTTTCTGTGCATTTGCCTGTAAACAAATGCCACTTGTAACCAATAAAAGTAGTGCAAATTTTCTCATAGTATCTTTTTTAATAAATTACTTTTATTTAATAACAAGCTACAGCATTGAAAAGTTTTGTATTTATTATTAATTTCATATTGGGTACAGAAAGTATCTTACAGCCTACTATCCTGTCTATTCCAGAAAAAATGACAACGATTCACAACTGACAGCTGTTCAGCTTGTAAAAAGGAATTATGAAAACAACAATTCAATTTCGTAGCGGTGTTCCAATGACGTTTGAGCACGCCTTTATACTTTTAAATGAAATAGAACCCACAGATGGAAACCCAGGGACGAACGACGTTCCCCCTATCCGTAGAGCTCCGAGAGTTCCCGGCCTGGGCAAAGTAACCCCAAACCACTATTATCCGGAAGATGCCGAGGGGCCCGACCCCACAGAAGAAGAACAACGGGATAGAGATGATCTAGACGATATCGATCCAGACCATGAAAAACATCCCCTAAAACCAGATCATGAGGAAGAGGATATCTATAGTCCTGATACTGATCAGGAAGAGGATGTAGAAGAAAAAGGATTATAAATTAACCATAAAATAACATAGCGATATGACTAAAGACCATGGCAAACAAATCAAGGACGATGCAAAATATGAAGCTTTGCGCCGAGAGGGTTATAGTAAAGAAAAATCTGCACGCATAGCCAATACACCAGACTCAGGAAAAAAAGGTGGGAAAAGCAGTGATCTGGATGAACGCAGTAAAACAGAATTGCTGGCAGAAGCAAAAAAAATTGGCATAAAAGGCAGGCATAAAATGACCAAAGAAAACCTGATCAAAGCGATTCGATCCTAATCAAAAACTCCCGCTATGTGAGGGAGTTTTTGATTATTATTCCATACTGAAGACCTGCCTTAATATTCCATACTGAAGACCTGCCTTAAAATGTAAAACTTAATTTTTCCGATTCAACGAAGTATCATGCTGGCTTGAATCCAATAAGGTCGTATCTTTCTGCATGCTCATTTTCTGCTGCTCGCTTAAGTTATATCTTGTTTCATCTGCATCACTTGGTGCAATATTATCTGACTGTCCACTTCCCGCCGGGGTACTTTTGGTGGAATTCTGACATGAAAATAAGGCTGTACTGGACAACAAGGCGATACCGACAATAGCAAATAATTTCTTTATCTCTTTCATAGTTAACTTGTTTTATGTTCTGATCTTTATGCAAAGAACCCTACTGGAGAAACTTTAGTTCAATAAAAGTAAAAAACTGTCCGATTTGCCTATAAAGCTGGACAGCTAAGCTGTTCGAAAAACGTACATCCCCACCCCGTAATTAAGCCATTTCTTTGGGGAACAAATACCCAATTAACAGCAACAAAAAGGAAGGATTTGTATAAGTATACGGTATTATATTTCCTCGTTAAACGGCTTTACCTGTAGTGTTTCCGCTACAAAATGTAAAAATTCGGTGATACGTATTTCACGCATTTACCTGTTTAAACAAACAGCTAACAGCAGATTTTGATAAAAACTAGCACCCTAATTGCACCTATTTGGAAAGAAAAATCATCAATTTAATAAACGAAAGATATCATGAATAATTCCAATTTAAACTTACTGGTCGAAGAAAAAAGAAGCTTATTGAAACATTTCGCTGGAAAATTCACCACCGATCCTGATGAAAAGGAGGATTTGATTCAAGAAACACTTATTCGTGCGTTGAAGTCGATAGATGACTTTATCAAACATCCCAAATTAATGTCTTGGCTGTATGTGATTATGAAAAACGTTTATATAAATCAATATCGTAAAGCCAAAAGAACGACCGATATACAAAATACATACATTAATTTAGAGGCTTATAATACAACTGAAGCAAATAAAGGTGAGAATAAATTCGTTTCAGATGATATTGAAAAAGCAATGTGCAGTCTTTCCGAAGAGAATTATCAGATCTTTCAACTATTCTTGGAGGGTTACAAGTATCACGAAATTGCTTCTTACTTTGAGATGCCTGAAGGGACTGTAAAAACGAGAATACATATGACCCGAAAGAAGTTACAAAAACAGTTAAAAGTATATCAACTTAAATAAAACCAAATGCATTTTTTACTGTTAACAGATATAAAGTCCTGCTTAGAAATTTGATAAAAAAAAAGCTATATGAACGCTAAAATAAAGAAGTCCAATCAGCAGTATCTACCTGTTTTGCTGGTTATTTGTGGTGGCCCAATTGGAAAGGGAAATAACAAAACAATTATTCAGGCAAATTCCACTACGCCAATAAATAAGAAACAAACGAAGGAAAATCTAGAAGAGGAAAAGAAATCTTCCCATCTAATTAAAACAAAATAAGATTTGGTAAAGAGATCAGGCTGTGAGGTGGTCTCTTTACTTCTTTTTGATGCCTTAAGCAATCAACATACTTTAATCCCTACTTTCCTTTCTACACAGATCTAAACTAATTTTATTCCAGCTGGAGTTTTGTCGCCTGCCCGCGTTGTAGGATATCCTATGCGTGTTGTATGATACTGCAAACAGTACGTTCCCCAAACAGTAAAACTACCTATCCTTTCATTTTTTTCAACGGAAACGCATCAGCATCCGTTCTAAGAATAAGAAATAGTCTAGCACTAAAAAAGTAAAATAGATGGAAACGATAACAATCAATGACAGCACCCTGATCAATGATTTGATACAAATCAACAACGATCGTATCGCCGGGTACAAAAAAGCAATAGCTATAGCATCCCGCCTTCAGATTGATGGCTTAAATAACATCTTTGTTGAATATATGAATCAATCCCAGATATTTATTGAGGAACTCAAGCCCTATCTGGAACAGCAGGCTCAGGCCGCAACCGATGGTACCATGATCAGTGGTAAACTTTTCAGAATATGGATGGACATCAAGTCTGCGATTTCAGGAAATGACGAAAAAAGCTTATTGTCCAGTTGCGAGCAAGGTGAGGATGCCTTTAAGAAAACCTATAAAGATGTTGTCGACAACCAAGACTGGGAAATCACACATGACCTACTACTACTGATTGAAAAACAGCTTGCCATACAGCTTGAAGCGCACGAATACATCAAAACATTGCGGGACAGTGCATCCTAATTTCAGCTGGTCCCAACTGAACAAACAAGATCCTTATTTTTCATAACAATAAGGATCTTGTTATGATACAACTAAATGAAAGGCAACATTGTTATAGTAAAAAGACCAAGTCCATGACTGTAAAGAATAGTAAAGGGTATAGCAGAAAAAAAATTAGACAAAGCTTCAAATATTTTGATGAATCGGGTAAGATTGTTAATGACAGTAAAATTCTGGACAGAATACATCATTTAGTTATCCCACCGAACTGGACAAATGTTTGGATTTCGAAAAATCCGCGCAGTAATCTTCAAGCTTTTGGTTTTGACCAAAAAGAACGGAAACAGTATATTTATCACCCCAAATTTGTTCAGCAACAGCAAACAGAGAAATTTAGAAAAGTACTGTATATGGGCCAGTACTTGCAGGATTTAAGAAAGATAAGTTCCCGTCATTTAAAACATCCGGATTGGAATATGGAAAAGTTATGTGCTGTAGCTTTTAAAATAATGGATAGTACGCTCATACGTATTGGGAACAAACGCTACACCCTAGAAAATAAATCTTATGGTCTTAGTACATTAGAAAAGCGACATGTCACCGTTTGTGATCATGTAATCACATTGGCTTACAAGGGAAAGAAAGGTGTCTTTCAAGAAAAGTCCTGGCGGGACAAAAAGCAGGCTAAATTAATTGGAGAGTTACTAGCTATTAAAGGAAAAAATCTATTTAATATCGGTAAGGAAGGCCTTAAGGGCACCTTTTGTGGGCGTAGCTTTAATGTTTACCTACGGGATCATTGTCCTGGTCAGATCAACTGTAAAGATATCCGTATCTGGGGCGCCAGTAGAGAGGCTTTTAGATTATTGGCACAGACCAAACAGGAAGAAAATATAGCGCAACGAAAAAAACAGCTAAATGAAGTCATAAAAATAGTTGCTAAACAATTGGGCAATACCAAAACAGTGGCGCAGAACTATTATATCCATCCTACGATACAGAAGGTATATCTGGAAGCAAAATTCCCATTTGTAAGAGAAAAACTGACCGTTAGCAAACTGGAATATAAACTATTTAGATTCTTGTTAAAATACGGCTAGACCGTTATCTGCCAAACTTAAACCACCCGGCCAGCGGATGCGTCTTTTTTTCTAACCAGTAAGCGACCATCTCCATTCCAGTGACTGAAAAGGTAATACCGTTGCCGCCAAAACCACAAACAAAATAGCTATTCTTAAACGCCTTATGTTCGCCGATATAAGGCAGACCATCTTTGGTCACACCAAAGGTTCCAGCCCAGCTAAAATCCGTATAAAAAGGTTTATTAAAGATCTTATGGAAAGCCCCTTCCAATTTGATGGACTTTTTCTCGACCAGTGCATCGCGCTTTGCCGGATCACGAAACTCCTCGTCTTCGCCACCGATCAAAAATCGACCATCATCAGTCGTACGCATATAGAGATAGGGGTCGGAAGTATTCCAGATTAACAAGTCCTTATACCGTTGATAAAGCGATACATCCACTTCGGAAACAATCGCAAACGTACTCAATAAATCTACAAACTTTTCTGGAATCATGCCCACGGTCTCGTATCCTATACAATATATTATTTTTTTTGCACGGATTTTTACACCCGTGGATAAGGTCGCCACATTGGTTCGTGCATTATGCTTGACCCCAATAAGTTCAGTTTTATCAAAGATCTCCAATCCTTGTTTGACACTATTAAGCAATAACTCATGGGCAAAACAAAAGGCATCTATACTGCCCCCCTGTTTAGACAGTATTCCGCCAAAAGTATCCCGTAGACCGTATCTCTTTCCAATTTCCTCTGCCGTTAACCAGATGACTTTGAATCCGGCAGATTTCCGAGCATTAAATTCCTGTTCCAACCAAGGAATATCTTTCTTACGTGAAGCATAATACAGGGAATCTTTTACACGGAAACCAGCTTTGGACCTAATTTTACTGGCCAATAAACCAATCTTATCTATGGCTTTGCCACAAGCATCATAACAGGCTGTGGCCCCTTCCGTACCGATCAGTTCCATTAACTGATAAAGTGGCTTATCAATCTCATATTGTAACATGGATGTTGTCGCAGCGGAACTGCCATTGGCAATTTCCCGCTTATCAATTAATATACAATTCTTTCCCATCGAAACACATTGATGTGCAATCAACGCACCAGTAATCCCCCCTCCAACAATTAATATATCGCAGGTTTTGTCCTGATGCAGCGAGGGATAAGTTGCCAAAAGCCCATTTTTTATTAGCCAAAAAGGTTCGTTCGATTTTAAATCCATAATAAATGATCAATAATGACCATATAACCAATTCCAATATAAAAAAGTTTGTATTGATCCAAAGCAATAAAAAACAAGACTCATTTTCATTATATATTAAACTATTTGGGTTCGGCAAGGGTTATTGCAAAAGAGGCAATCATTGTAACACCGATTGTTCAACAGAATTATAAAAAACAAAGATGCTATGCGAGCCATTTGGACAGGAGCCATCGGATTTGGCCTGGTCAACATTCCGATAAAATTATATAGTGCAACAGAAACGAGCAGTCTCGATCTCGACATGTTGGACAGAAAAGATTTGGCCAACATCAAATTCAAACGTGTCAATGAACAGACAGGTAAAGAAGTGAAATGGGATAATATCGTCAAGGGATATTTTATGAAGGATCACTATGTGGTATTGGAAGATGCAGATTTCGAAGATGCCAGCCCGGAAAAAACAAAACTGATCAATTTACTTGCTTTTGTTAAATTAGCGGAGATTGACAGCGTTTATTTTGAAACCCCTTATTATCTACAACCACAAAAAGGCGGTGAGAAAGCTTATCAGTTGTTGTTAAAGGCACTCGAAAAAACAAAAGCGGCAGGACTAGGAGCCTTCGTCATGCGGAATGTAGAACATCTTGCCATCATAAAACCTTATCAAAATGCCCTTGTATTAAACAAGATTCGCTATCAACAGGAAATTAGAAGTCTCGATGACCTTAATTTGCCAACGAACATCAAAATCCAGAAAGCAGAAATGGATATGGCCACCCAGCTTATTCAGCAACATAGCGTAGCCTTTGATATCAGCGCTTATAAAAATGAGTATAGCGCGGATCTTTTAAAAATTATCAAACAAAAAGACAAAGGTAAACGTCCGACGATAAGAAAGATAAAGGTTGAAAATACAAAAGCCGATGACTTGCTGGCTAAATTAAGAGCAAGTCTGGGTTAACATTAAACTTATTTCCGATGATACGTAAACTCAAATCTGGCAAATATCGAATTTATTCAAAACATCCAGACAAAGAAACCAATAGGCGCAAGAACCTAGGGACATTCGACAGTCTGGAAGCAGCAAAAAAGCACGAACAAGAAATTCAATATTTCAAACATCATAAATAGTGTAAAGTTCTATATTGCCAGATGCCCCAAATAATTCGTTTAAATACGGGAGTTATAAACGTTTTCGGATTGCAAAAGAACTTAATAAGTTATTCCGTAAGACGATAAAAACGGCATAATTTATGCTGTATCAATAAACATTTTCGTTGCATACCGGAGCTATTTCCACCAATTAATTTCTACAAACATTGATATGATAGTTAATGAACAAGTTTCCGTTTTGTCTGTTCTTGATCACTCTCCTCTTGCCACCGCTGTTTATAACAGTCCTGAACTCCATATTTCCTATGTGAATCAAGCCATGTTAGAGATGTGGTGTGCTGATCATACTATTTTAGGGGAAACGTTCTGCAATTGTTTTCCAAGCTTTAAACAAGAAGGTTTTTCTTCGATCCTCAAAAATGTATGGAATACCGGAATCAGTTATCAGGCAACAGATACACCAGCAGATATCATTGACGGTAATACAAAGACGACTCGGTATTTTGACTTCGAATACAAAGCACTGGTTGATGAATATGGGGATACCTATGCGATTTTGCATACCGCACATGATGTCACTGAACGCAAGTTAGTATACAATAGAATTGAACAACAAAACGAAGAAATCTCTTTTAATCATCAACTGGATTTGCTCGCCAATACCCTCTCCCATGATCTAAAAAATCCGTTAGCAGTACTCAAGATGGGCAATGACTTCTTGACGAGGAACCCCGATATGTGTCCTACAGTGCATAAAAAATGGAACAAGAATATCGCTGATGCGATCCAAAATATTGAAGCTATAATCAATCAGACTTTGGAGCTTAGCAAAGCCCGTAAGAATACCAACCAGCAAGAATATATAGCAATGGATCGAAAGATCCAAAATTGCCTGGCTGAGGTACAGTTGCTTTACCCACAGCTCACTGTTTCTTTCCGCTTAGGTCACCTCTATGCTATCCATGCCAATAAGGCTATGATTTACCAGATTTTTGTTAATCTAATTGCCAACGCAGTTAAATATGCCAAGAAAACAACCGCTGATTACCTGCACATTTATAGTGAACAGACAGATAAAGGAATTGTCTATTTTTTGGAGGACAATGGTATCGGTATCCCAGAAGATGAGTTGAACCAGGTATTTCTTGCCCATGAACGTGCTAGCAATAGTACACACACCGTTGGTACCGGAATTGGTTTATCCCTGGTCAAACGATTGATCGAACGACTGGGCGGAACCATCAATCTGTCAAGTCAGTTGGGAAAAGGCACGATCATTAGGCTATTTTTTCCATATGTATAACGTTCAACGACTGTATTGGGCGGCACTTTCTTTCAAACCAAATTGCATTGAAGCATGTTCTTTACCAAAAAGGCATGAAAAATATTATTCCTGAACAGAAAGAGGGTAAAAAACTCGATTGTTTCGAATCCGTTGATTTTGAAAGTACAATGATTGCCGATGCAGCTTTTGATATGGCATGCGCTCATCTTGCACGCGTAAATCACTGGTATGAGCTCGCTGGAATTCCCGCAACTACATTTCAGTTAACGGACAATAGTGGCCATCCTATTGATCGGCCTTTGGCCTTACATGACTACATTAGGCTAAATATCCCGGGGCCCGGACTCCCGAGCAGCTCAGGCTATGACTGGGTGAATGTCGTTAATATTACACAAGACTCCACTGGCGAATATAAGCTTTATGCGCTGACTTTAAAGCCCTGTCCAAATCCACAACATCCCGAAAATAAAGATACCGCTCATTTTTTTGAAGGGATTTCCTCCTCCACCTTTCTCGTAGAACAGCGACGCAATAGTGTTTTAATTCAATATGCGGGCCGCAATGAAATCATCAATGTTGAAAATCACAGTATTGGGGATAATATCCGAAACTTATTTATTGGCTTGGCCGCGAAGGTTGGTGCATCCTATCCACAATGGAAATCACTGGTCAAAGGTCTTGCTGATAACATCAGCGTTAAATAATGAATGTAAAATAGGCAATGCAATTCAAAGTCGGCAAGATTATCTCTAAAGGAAAACATAATCAAATAAGGAAATATTACAACAAATTGTTTGCTACCACCTCAGCATAATCAATCAGCATTTTTTATTTTTTTTCGTATATTAGGTTATATTATAAGGAGTTTTTGTTAATATGAACACTGCTTTTCAATCTAACAATCAAAATACGATTAAACTTCAGCATTTTGGTAGTCTTGTTGTTATAGACAAGCAATATACAATTGTTGCGATAAGTAAATTTGCAGCTCAAAAAGCGAACACGTCCACTGACTCGCTATTGGGAACGAATTTTTTCGAAACCTTCAATGCTGCCTTAGGGGATGCACTTGAAAAGATAAAACATGTATTGAATACATTACAGGAGACTGGCCATTCTCGCCATATTCTTCCACTAAAAGTACAGCAGGAACGTTTGTATTTCAAAATAAAAATAGATCAAGGATATTTTTATATTGAATGGGAAAAACAACACAAAAAATATATCTCAGCAAAGAAAATCAATGAGTTCAACTTTTTGCTTGATACGATCCAGCCCAACAATTGGGACCGGGTCTGCTTAGCAATCAGTAAGTTACTAAACTATGACCGGGTATTTGTTCTCCAGGTTCAGGAAACTGGCTACAGCGAAGTAATTGCCGAACACACTTCGAATGGCAAACCTTACTTTAGAGGAAAGGAGTTTTCCAAAGATTTTATGTCCAAAGAGGCCATAGCGTATTATAGCAGTTACTCATACCGTTATGTTCCTAATATCAAGAAAAATGACCAGCAGTTTTTTTATAGCGGCGATTCCATAGATACACTTTCCAGCCTGCTGTGTCCACTTCCCACGCTTCATCAAATTTTCCTGGAAAAAATCCATGTTGAGAGTGCTTTGTTTTTCCGCATCTGCATAGATGAGGAATTCTGGGGACTCGTTGTTGCGCAACAAATACAGGAAAAACAAGTTGATCTACAACAGCGGAAACTCTGTACTTTTGTTATTCAAGCAGCGGCCAGTAAATATGAAAGCCATGTAAAACAGAACCTACTTGAAAGAACAGAACTTCTTAATATGGCAGAAGAAGAACTAAAAAAAAGCCTTTCGGAGAACAAAACAGTCAATTGTGCATTGGTTCAGCATATCAGTACACTGACACAACTGGTCGATGCGGATGGTCTCAGCATATTCAACCAAGGTGACGTATTTAGCCACGGGCATACGCCCAATAAAGCGCTTTTCTATGAAATTATTCAATTTCTACAGCAACATAGTGATAAAGCGCTATTCAAGGATTACAACTTTCGATTAAATCATCAGAATAACTTCAAAGAAAAGTTGAATTTTGCGGGGCTGATGTACCTCAAAGTTGGACTGGAAAATGACTATTATCTGATATGGTTCAGAAAAGCAAACCAAAGTCGGGTGATGCAATTTGATCAAAGAAACCATAAGCATCCCAACAAATTAGTATTCTGGGAGGACGTTCATTATGATGTCGCAAAACCGTGGAATGATCCTGAAATCAATTTTGTATTACGCTTGAATCAGATTATTAAGGAATCTATATTTAGAAAGCTGAAAGAAAGGCAAACGCTCAATGAAGAACTCCTGAGCCTGAACAATGAATTGGAAATGTTTACATACACCTTATCACATGATTTGAAAAATCCATTGTCTATCTTGAAAATGGGCATTCAATTTCTACAGCAGCATTCCGATGACATCGATCTTTCAAAGACCGACAAATGGTATCAGAATTTTAGTAGAAGTGTTTCCAATATTGAGGATATTATTAATAATATGGTTCAGCTAAGCCAACATCGTGCAAGTATTTTGGACAAGGAACCACTTCCGATGACCTACACCTTACAGCGTATCTTTCAAGAAAACAAGACGCTGTATCAAGCTGCAAATTGCCAGTCC
Source organism: Sphingobacterium sp. (assembly GCA_031277685.1). Lineage (GTDB taxonomy): Bacteria > Bacteroidota > Bacteroidia > Sphingobacteriales > Sphingobacteriaceae > Sphingobacterium. Next base: position 120,183 of record JAITLV010000131.1, read on the forward strand.
TATTTTGGGCCTTTGTTACCCATCTGGGGTGAAAAGAGTGCTGTTTACCAAATTTTCACAAATCTCATTGTCAATGCAATCAAATACTCCGTTCAGGCGGACGAACCCCTTATCATCATAGAAAGCGAGACGCAGGAGGATATGACCCATTATTGTATCAAGGATAACGGCATAGGCATTCCTGCTGAGCAATTGCCCCATATTTACGAGATGTTCTCCAGAGCACACAATGTAGGGAGCATTCCAGGCACTGGAATCGGACTATCACTCGTGAAGCGTGTTATGGAACGTCTCGGAGGCAGTATAGACGTAGAATCCAAAGTCGGCGAAGGAACAACTGTCCACCTCTATTTTCCCATAGTCGCCCCATTTCCAGATCATATGCTGAGTGATTGATACAGCAACGATCCAGCTGATGAAGATAACAAAAGATAGCCTATTGAGGTCTCTCCTACATTTTAGAAATTAGGCTGGTGCGGGACCCGAGGAAAAGCTAATCTTGTGTCTTCTTCGTTAATTTTCGATAAACAACGAGGACCATAACAAAAATAAAAATAAGTATAAAAAGCCAAATGCCTGGTTCTGTATACCACTCGTTTGAGTTTCCGGTATTTAAAGCCTCTGTCTGTTCCCCTGGCTGCGCAGCCGAGGATATGAGTTCCGTTGTTAAAACCCCTAGTATCATCATATATACATTTTCTGATCCAACGTATAAAGAACCATAGCCATGCCGAAGTGGTTTTATTTAACTTCGACTGATCATTAATAACATGCGATTAGTTTAAACCAAATATCATTTTCGATTGTTCTTCTAATAAGTTAATAGGTATCAAAAATACACCTATCCCTTTCAATCATTAAAAAATGGAAAAGATATTGCAATCTACAATAGTAAAACAAGGTTTAATTATTGCGTATTATTTTAGCAATAGATGGTATCGTAAATGTCTCTTTAGTGATAGCCAAATACGAGACCCGAAGAATAGTGCCCCGGCTCAATCACCTGGGGAAGAGCTGGATGAAACAGAAGCGAAACCAGATAAAAAATATACACATAAGCAAACGGATCAGCACGTATCTGACAAAAGGCATCAGTTTGACAAAAAAAACACCTGGGATGAAGATGTGAAAAATCCGGCTATAACCAAGAAAACAGATTGACGCTAATTGTCAATCTGTCTGGATCTGTAGCTGTCTATCTTTATCGAAGTCCACCGTACTGATGAATACCATCCGTTTATCGCCAGTTTTTGTTGTCCGCCCATGATAAACACAACGGAGTTTTCCTTCGCGATCTTTAAAAATGCTATTATGACCAGTACCTGATACAATACCACCCTTATCGGTATCCTTTTCTATAATCGGGTTGGTTTCAGATTTCTGATAATTGCCCAGTGGTGATTGGGCTGTTGCGTAACCTACCGCATAGTTTGCTCCAGCAAAATAATTGGCTGAATACATCATATAATACTGTTCGTTCGCTTTCAATAAAAATGATCCCTCTGTCCATCTTCTATTAATTTCGCCAGCGGAGACTGACCGACTTTCCCATGCTGACTGCGCGTCGTTCATACGTGCCGGAGGACGCACCAGAAGTACTGGCTGCCCAATGACCTGTTGCAAGCTACTGTCCAGCTCAACTCCATACACCCAGCTTTCCTCGATGTCCTTATAACCCCATTTAGATTTGGCCCATTCGGCAATTTCGGAAGCAACAGGATGTTCATAGCAACAGCGAGAATAAAATAAATAATTTCTGTTATCTGTATCCCTAAAAACATTAGCGTCAATGATGGGATACCCGGGATCAAATAATGGTCGCCCCGTCAGATCCACAAATGGTCCTAATGGATCATCTGCAACAGTGACACCAATGCGATAGTTTTCCAGTTTATTGCCAGGATTTTCCTTCCAGTGTGCACTATAATACATATAGTACTTATTATTGATTGCATACACTTCTGGTGCCCAAAAATCTTTCGTCCCCCACCCTTTGGGCTGCTTTCCATCATACACCTTTCCAGCACTTGTCCACTGTTTCAGGTCTTTGGAACTATAGGCTACGAACCCATTTTCCGTACCGCCTGTACCATAGAGATAATATTGATCACTACGCGGATCATATAGTATAAAAGGATCTCCAAGGGCAACTTCAATTGGGCTGGCCGATTGATGCGCAAGCGCTAGCAATTTGAAACTGGTTCCATCAAATCGAGGGATAATCATCCCTCCCTGCCCTTGGGGAGAAAAGTTAACGGGAACAAGAGCCGTACGTCTGGGTGCCACTTGATCATCAGAATAATGTGTATGACAGACATAAAACCATTGCTCACCTTGTTGAAATAAATCACCATGCCCAGTACCAGCATATCCGCTAGTATGCTGGCTTAATAAGGGATTTAATTCAATTTTTTTCCAAGGGCCATACACATTTTCGGCAATAGCTACCCCAACAGCATAGTCCTTATTCCTAAAGTCATTGGCCGAATAAAACATGTAATAATGATTTCCCTGTTGAATTACAGTAGGTCCTTCACATACTGGCCATGTAGTATACGCTGTATTCTCCCAAGGCTGTTCAGCATGTAGGCATTCCTTTAGGGTTTCCTCCTTTATACCTGAGTAATCCGCTTTCAATTCCGCTACAAAAATACGGTTCCCCTCCTGCAACCGAACATGAAATAAATATTTCTTCCCATCACTATCCCTAAAGACGTATGGATCTATCTCCTTTCCACCTGCAATAAGACTTTTCGTTAGCTTTTGTTTAAAAGGGCCAATGGCTGAATCACTTACTGCAATTGCGATTTTTTCATCTGCCGTATAGGCCATATAAAACTTCCCGCCCTCAAACCATACTTGCGGTGCCCAAAAGCCCTTGGTTCCGAATACATCTTCTTTAACCAAAGCAAATCCATCTTTCACACCAACTGGCCCCTGCCACTGCTTCAAATCTGGCGACCTATACACTTTAAATCCCAATTGCTCGTCGCCATCACCATTCGTTCCGTACAAATAATAATATCCGTCATGATAGAATATTGTGGGATCAGCCTGAAAAATTCCTTTTCCTGGAACCGATAACTGCTCAATAGAATCGCTCAGAGACGATTCAAATAACAGCTTATTGCTCGCATACCCCAGCGAAAGAATCACATGGAGCATAAAAAGCAAGATGTAAAATTTAATCTGTTTCACCTGAATACAATTTAAGTTCACACTAAAATTGAATAAATAATTCAAATATAACAGGTGATATTGTATCAATTGAAGCTCAATTTGTATCTTTTTTCTTGCCTTCGCTTTTTCCGGTCTTTTTATTGTGGCTTATACGACTACCTTTGATTTCATTTTCCACTGACTCCCTGCTATCAAGGTTATTTTTGTTCAAAACAGTATTTCCTTTTACCGTCCGAGTCGATTTATTTCTGCTTTGCATATTCATCACTTTTGTATTTTAACCTGTAAACCATCCAGTTTATAGATCAAACCTTTCTACTTCAGGAACATATGCTGTAAAGGTTTCGTTGAATTGACTTTAAAAAAACTATTTATTTTTCACACCTGTTCTTCTACTAACAATCATTATAGGTTTTTATAGGAAATAGAAAAACGATCACAAATCGTAATTCAAAAATGAAATTTACATGATGACAGATAGAAAAAAACATGAAAATTGCATAAGCGCATGCTGGCAATGTGTGGCGGCTTGTCAATCTTGTGCGCTTGCTTGTACCAAAGAGAAGGATGTTACAGCTATGGCCAAATGCATTGCGCTGGACATCGAATGTGCCAGTCTTTGTTCATCCACGGCTCAGCTCCTGGCGATGGGAAGTTTTTATGCATCCCAGCTTATTAAAATATGCGCAGAGATCTGCGCGAATTGCGCCGAAGAATGCTTCAAACACAGTCACGACCATTGTCAAGCCTGTGCTAAAGCCTGTGAACGATGTGCAATAGCTTGCAATGAACTGTCGGCCTAATATATTCCATACAAGCTGAAAAATGTATACCGCAATTAGCGCACTCGTCTATGTGAAGAACGGCAAAAAAAACTGACCAGATCTCATCCGTTATTCACATAGACTGGTCGTATTAATTCAATATTCCATTTTCAAAGGCAAACTTAACCAGATGGGCAGTATTCTTTACACCAGCTTTATCTATGAGGTTCTGCCGGTGTCCCTCCACAGTGCGTTTACTTAGGAAAATCTTATCTGCGATTTCGATATTTGTATAGCCCTCGGCAATAAGCCCCAACACCTCCAATTCACGCTCGGAAATTTCGAAATCAGACCTCACCCCAGGCTGATGCTGTGCGTAACGTTGACCTGAACGGATGTGTTCCAAAAGTAACATGGAGATTTCTTCGCTCATGTATTTTCCACCCGCTGCAATATGCTTAAGGGCGAAAAGTAGTTCATTATAACCAATATTTTTCACCAGATACCCCATCAGCCCATATTCAAACCCCTCAATGACATAGTTGATCTGATTTAACATGGAGAGTATAACTACTTTAATATTTTTGTATTGTTTATGTAAGACGCGCAAAAGCTCTATCCCATCCATTTCATCCATGCTGATATCGGTCAAAACAATATCTGGAATTGAAGCTGAATTCGATTCCAGATAATCCAGTGCTTCCCGACCATTGGAAACTTCACCTACAACTTCAAAGCCTTCCTGAGATTCTAAAAGTAACTTAATTCCATTACGTACCACCATATGGTCTTCTACCAATAGGATTTTTGTCATATCTTCTTTTTAAATAGTTAATTGAAATACCATACCTGTCTCGAGCGTATCATTGATAATGTTGGCATTATATAGCTCCATCACCTTTTTTAGTCGCACCGGTCCATCTGGGCTTTTCGCTTTTTGTAGCGTATTATTTTCTTTATAGTAGGGCAACACTTTGATAACAGCTACAGATTCGACCAACTGCACCGATATCGAAATGGCTTGGATAGGCATTTCATCTTTTAGGTATTCAAATAGCGCAGTCAGCAATTTAAAAAGGCGAACTTGAATATGATGACGAAGCTCTTTTAAATTAGGATCGAGCACAATATCTATAGTGAAACCCAATTTTTGTTTATAAGAGCCTACAACCTCGTCGATTGCGTGGAAAATACCCAAATCATTCAAAATAGGGTTATACAGTAATGACGCTTTGTTACGCAATTCGATTACTAAAGAAGTCAACGAATCCCGTAAAGATCGTAACTCATCAAAATCACCATGCCTATTTGTAAAATTCTGTAATGAAATACGCATTCCGTACAGTTCCTGTGCGAGTTCATCCCTAAAGTATCGACCAATACGTCCGATATCTTCCTGCTGGTTCCTAATAATGGATTTGTAAAAATCCTCTTGGCTCCCACCCCAAGTCTCATTTAGATCTTTCCCTTCCTCCTCTCGCTCCGAATGATCTATGTATAAATTTTTGTCTTCGTTCCCCATAGTATCCTGTTTTTCGTATTATGATTAATAACCATTTTCAAGCTTGAACAGTTTTTAAAAATTGACAAAGCGTTAAAACATGGGTGTATCATTTATAGTACTACGTATAAATACGTACTTATACGGGATAAAGGATGGATTTCAGCAAGGAAAACACTTGTTGTTAAAGTAAAAAACACCTTAATTTTTTCTTAATAAGAGGGGCCAAAAACATCTAAAAAAAATAAATACACACTGATTTACAGTAAATTGCAATAGAAATAAAATGACTATAAACCTTTTTAGAATTAATATCATTATTTCTACCCACGATTTTCTAGCACCCTAATTGTAGTAGTTCTGGCACTGATAGACACTTAAAAATTGATAAAATGGAAAATACAACAATCGATCAACTGTTTAAGGAAAAGAGACCAACATTAAAATATTTGGCTGCACAATTTACCAACGATCCCGATGAAAGAGAAGATTTGGTGCAGGAGACTATGGTGAGATCATTATCTTCCATAGAAAAGTTTATACAGCATCCTAAGCTAATGTCTTGGTTATATATTATCATGAAGAATACATATATCAATCAGTACACGCGCAATAAACGGTTAGAAAATTACCGTAATGAATACATTAGCACCGGTTATATCAATGAGATCACAGGCAATCGTGGCGAGAATAATTTTGTTGCTTCAGATATCCAGCATGCTCTCAATAACTTGCCAAAAGATTATTACAATGCTTTTGCACTATTTTTGGAAGGTTTCAAATATTATGAAATTGCAGAACACTTACAAATTCCAGAGGGAACTGTGAAAACACGTATCCATATGGCACGTAAGTCCTTGCAAAAACAGCTTAAAACCTATGCTAAAAGTATCTATTAAAAAATAGCAACCCTTAATATATAGAAGCGGGCATTTCGGTGCCTGCTTTTTTGTTTACCGTTTCTCAAATTAAATATTTGAGCTACAGGACTACTATCTTGTTTATTTAGTATATTATATTAGATTAGTTAGTAACAGGTATAGATTTAATCCTATTCATATGAGAAATAAAAGAATGTTACTGGCACTCGTTGTCAGTAGTGGTTTGTTCGCGATGGTATCCTGCCAGTCCGTCTCCAGTGAAAACCAAAATAGAATACGTGTCAGCGGAGAAGGAAAAATTAGGATTATGCCTGACCAAGTCACGTTAACCATAAATACAGCATTTACGAAACCAAGGATGGTGGATGCTGTCCGGGAAACACAAAATACCGTAGATAGTGTTATAACAATACTTGGGAAATACGGAAATAAAAAAGAAGATATAAAAACAAGCAGTGTATCGGCCAACAAAGATTATCAATACATTGGTAATACAACTAAGTTTATTGGTTATCAGGCACAGCAGACCATTGATTTTGTTTTACATGATCTCTCCAAATTCACTGAATTAACAGGTAAATTACTGGAAACAAAAATTAGTGGAATTGGTTCCATTTCGTTCGACCATTCCAAGGCCGACAGTATTCTTCGGGAAGCCGATCTAATTGCTTATGATGATGCCTTAAAATCAGCACAAAAGCTGGCCTCAAGAGCTGATGTAAAAATTGGAAAGCTGCTATTTTTATCGAATGATGGCAGTGCCTCCAACGAAGCCAACGGATACAAAACAGGAATGGCTTTAGAGACATTTAATAAAGCTTATGGCGGTGCAGGATTTAAAATAGCACCAGAAGTACTTGAATTTAAAAGAACGATATACACGGAATTTGAGATAAAATAGCCTATCCTTGGTGGAAGATGTAACTGACCTTCAACAAAAAATCCGCTAAAATGACGAGATCATTTTAGCGGATTTTTTGCTTGCATTATTTTAGGATGTACTAAAACTTGAGACTCAGCTCTGCAGCAAAATTTCTCGGCATTTGCGCCACAACTACCCCCTGTCCAGAAAAATAATGTGCATTGCTAATATTATTCATTTTTACTCCGAAACGGTAGAAATCACGTTCGAGAGAGATGGAAGCATTGAGCAAAGTATAGGCTGGGAATGTAAATTTTCCATTGATCGTATTATCTGCAGAAACTTGCTTACCCACATAATTGACACCAAAACCAAAACCTAAGCCCTGTAATTTCGGAGCCTGAAGCACATAACTAATCCATGAATTGAAGATTTGCGCTGGCCCCGCGGAAGCAGGACGACGGCCCTCAACCGTAGAATCGGCTCTTTGGTAGCGGCTATCGTTATAGGTATAACCTGTGAGAATATTCAGCCCTTTGATCGGGTTGGTGATCAATTCCAGTTCAATCCCTTTGCTATGCTGTTCCCCATCCTGAATGGTTATTTTGGCATTATTATCTACGTTTGCCAAACGTGTCATGTTATTCACGACAATATCATAATAAGAAGCTGTAAAATTAAAACGGTTATTCCAAAAATTGGTCTTAATCCCCGCTTCCCATTGGTTGGCCAATTGCGGCTTCATTTCCCTTTGTCCCTCAGGATTCTCTGGAGCTGGCGGCACATAATTAAAGCTATTCATATAATTACCATAGACCGATAACTTGTCTTTCAGCACTTGGTATACTACGCCGAATTTAGGCGAAAGCGCTGTTTGCTTAAAGCTACCTTCTCGCTTATTCTTACTGATATCCAGTTGACCGCGGCTGTTATAATGATCCACGCGTAAGCTTAGTATAGCCGTCAGCCGATCGGTCAGTGACAACACATCGGATAAATAGGCTCCATAGATATTGCTGGATGAGTAGTTTCGAACCAAGGGTAAGGTCGATAACTGAATCTTTTGCGATGCTAACTGGTAAGAAATGGGTAGATAACCTTTTTCCAAATCCTGTCCATTAATCGTGTCAAAAACAACAATGGGCGAATTATTATTACGTAAGGTCTGGTTGAGGTAATCGACACCGATCAGGATTTTATTTTTGACATTTCCGATCTGAAAACTTCCGTTAAAATTTTGTTGTATACTTGTCGAACTTCCTTCGGTATTCTGCCATTGGACATTTCGCTGAAGCAAAGCGTCGCTGTCAAAACCCCGAATAAATTGGTATTGGTACATCCCTTCTGTTTTTCTGAAATTTCTGGAGATTAAGGTCTGGGAGGACCAATTATCCGAAATTTTGTAGTTTACCTCGCCCTTGATATTAATGGAAGGAGCCTTTAGTGTAATATCATTATTTGAATAGGATCTGTTCCAGTCAAAACCAAGTTCATCTGGCTTAGTCGCGAAGAATTTACGTGTACGTGTAAGGAAAATAATCGGTGTATTAGTCCCTTCATAGTTGTATATCTGAGCGCCCAGGTTAAACGTCAAACGATTGTTGACTTCATAACTAAATGTCGGTGACACAAAGAGGGACTTCCTAAACTCAGAATCGCGAAAACCGTTTTGGTATTGGTACGCGGTATTCAATCGGAACAAGGTTTTACGATTGCTGGTAATAGGTCCAAATACATCCGCTGTTAGACGATTTAAATTGTAACTGCCAAATAAATAAGATACCTGACCGCCATAGTAGTCCTTTGGTTTCTTCGTAACGAGATTAACCAATCCTCCAAAAGAAGTGGCTGCCCCACCGTACAGTGTACCGGAAGGTCCTTTTATCACCTCAATACGTTCGATATCTGCCGGATCAATTTCACCATTTGTATTTGCGGGCAGGCCGTCCACCAATCCGATTTTGGTCGGGAATCCACGCAAATTATAATATATAGCGCCATCCGACCCACGGCCAGGGCTCCCCTGAACCTTAACCATACCGACTACGTTTTTGACGGCTTCCGACAAATCAGTAGTTAACTGCTCTTTCATCAGTTCCTTGTTTACATTGGAATAGGACTGCGGATTTTCCATATAACCCAATTGTACCTTTGCTACTTTTGAACTATCACGTTCAAGAAATTTATTCCGTCGATATCCATATACGGTCACACCATCCAGATAATAATTATTTCTAGTCCCATAAATTGTTGGAAGTACAGTGGTCTCCTTATCGATATGAATATTTTCTCGCAATAATTCAATATCATTTAGACTGACCTGCAAAATATAATCACCAGGCGGAACGTGATCCAGATAAAACTCGCCCGTTGCATTGGTCCGCCCCTGATAGGATGTATTTAACAATCGCACAATGGCATCTTTGGCAACAATGGACTGATCTACCATAATTTTGCCAGATATACGATCGGCCTTCTGGCCAAAAGCTGTAAAGAACAGCAGGAATGAGACGATAAAAAGTATCGATCTTTTCATAAAAATTGTAATGGTTTTAAATGCTATTGAACACTTTATTTATTTAGACAAATTCTAAACAAAAGTAAATTTTATTTTCATAATTCAAAACAGCTTTGTAAAAACCTATTACTTACTCGTTTCTTCAACCAAGAAAACGATCGAACCTATACACCGTCCACTGTTCCGGGCGGTGACGTTCCGAACGATCAATTTGTAAGAACAATAGCTATTCGTAAAGAAGGAATTGCATCCCAGTGATCATAAAAAAAGCTACTTCCGAACATTTGGAAGTAGCTTTTTTTATGATCAATTGTAATGAACGCGAATTAAGGTACAATGGTCAATATCACATTGGAACTACGAGCATTAACTGCGGGATCGTACATGCAAGCGACAGTGGTGATTCCCGAATTAAAGATCCCCACATTATTGGCTTTCACCTCATATTCATAGCTAGATTTTCCTTTTGATAGACGGTCCATGAAGTAATTTGTCGAAGCATCTTTCAAACTGAAATAATAACCTTTTCGCCATTGGTATCCAGAAGGACTATACACAGGCTCCACACCAGCTGGACGACTATCTTTCAAATGGACATATTGAATTGGATCATCGTTGATCACAGTAATCCTAACTTTGATACGCTCGCCCAATTTGGCCTCCTTCGATTCTACCCACTGGCCTTTTCGCTCCACTAGGTATATTTTCTGTACCGAAAGTGCATTTGTACTAGTTTTCACCTGATCAAGATCAGCAAAATACTGATGCACAATACTTCCAGAAATTATTCTATTATTTTGATTTTGGATTTGGATAGCCATGTCGGTTTGCAAATCTACTTTAGTCAATTGCTTACTGACTTCCCCTAAAATAGTGTTACTCAAGACAGCCTCTTCCCTATTGACCGAAATACGAACTGTATTTTTAGTAATGAAATCTTTCGGATTATTCGCTAATAATAGTGCGTAAACCGCATCTACAGTCATCCAGGTGCTATACCAATGACTGACCTGCTTATTATAATAAATCCATTGGGTCACCTGATTGAGCTTTGCCGGGTCATTTAGTTTATATGCTTCCACAAGATAAGATTGTAAACTAATTTTGTTGTATTGATTCAAATTACTTTTCCAATACGTCCCTTTTTCTACATCAACAATAGCTTCCTGATCAAGTCTATTTTTGATTTCCATGCTTTGTGTGCTTTGGCCAAAGATCTGACTAACTATCCAGGCTTTTGCAGCCATTCCTGCACTTCGACCAGCACTGCTTAGTGAGGAACTAACCAGTTTACGTTGCAATAACTGGAGCGAATCCTGTGGTAAAGGATTGAATGCGGTCCAATACCTTCTTGCATATAAATAATCAATACCTAGATCGACATTGGCCTTGGACGAAAATATAGCTGGTTCGTGATCGAGGTATTGTGTCAGCTTTGAAGCAAGGCCGCGCATATCATTATTGATTAAGTTTCTATCCAAATAGAGTACCTTCCCGATAATTTCCAGCATACGGATACTAATTTCAATATTGGCCTGACCGCCATCAAACCAGGAAAACGAACCATCTTTTGATTGATTGTTTTTTATCTTCTGTTCAACAATACTTATTTCAGATTGTATGTCTGCATTAAAGAATACTGCAATCGCTTTCAAACGTTCATCATCCCCTTGTATATTGCGTAGCCAGGGCATTTCTTCCTTTTTGAATTCATCTAAGCTACTATTCTCTTCCAATCGCCCTTTTTTTGAGTCGACGTCCAGTCTCTTGAAATAGTCTGTCACTGCGGGATAATGTGACTGTAGGTATTGTGCCATCTTAAGACCAAACCACTTGCTGCTCAATTGTTCGTTGCATTCGTAAGGATAGTTTTTCAAATAGTCCAGTGCAGAGAGTACTTCCAGTATTGGATTACTTTGCACTTGTACCCTACCCATGAGGTTGTCCTTTGCATTTCCTTTTAACGTATAGACTTTGAATTCACCGGCTTTCAAGGTAATTTTCTCCGAGTCTGTGACTAGAATTTTATTTGGCAGCACAGGAATTTCAACAATTTCACCATCAGAGAACTCGTTTCCCGCAGCAACAATACGAATTTGTATGGTTGGATATTCAGCTGGAATTTTCAACCTCCACTCAACAGTGGTATTATTGGAAGCAGCTACACCAAAGTTTTTGAGTGCAGAATCAACCTGAAAAGCAGTGGAAACCACCTGGTTATTTCGTGGATCGATAAGTTCTATTTTCGTGGTTCCCTGTATATACTCCTTAGTTAGGTTTTGAATTTGCGCTTTGATCGTTATTTGGTCATTGCTTCTAAAATAGCGTGATATATTCGGACGTACCATCAGCTGCTTTTGCGTTTGCGTAAAATATGTTTCCGTAGCTGATGCAAGGTTTTTAGCATGAGCAAAAAGCAACAGTTTCCATTTGGTCAAGGCTTCAGGTGTATCAAATTCGAAGGTAATATGACCACTCTCATCCGTATATAAATTGGGATAAAAGAAAGCGGTTTCCTGTAGATTTGCACGGACCTGAATCTGCTTGAGCTGATCTGCTGCCGCACGCATCGACTGATCTGTCTCTATGGCCCCCATACCGAATTCATCCGCAGAAACAGTCATAGACTCCATATTTTCTGCGCGCGCTTCCGCTACCGGTTCGTACAACAACGCGGCAGCCGGTGATGGTCGTGACTGCTTTGCCGCCGTAGCCAAACCTCTTATACGTACTTCCCGTCGAAGACCTGGATCGCGTAATTCGTCATACATCCTGCTGACAGCCCTATAAGCTTGTTCATCTATTAAATCATTATAGGTATTGTCTTGTTCTGAAGAATTCCCAAAATAACCGCTACGGCTTGACAATAGATCATAATTGTAGATTGGGTCACGATTATTGTCGACATACAATCCATCAGAACTGGCCGTAAACCTGCTCCAAGAATTTGCCTGCTGTCGAAATGAGATCATCATGTAGTAATAATTTGCCCTTGGGTAATAGGGATAACGCAATTGAAATGAACTAAAAGTATTGCTGGCAAATGCATCTAAAGATGCATCGTACATCGTAGCTAAGACTTCCGTAGGAATTGCTTTATCTTCTTGTTTTATCGTAAAGCTCCATTTTTCCTTTTGTCCGGGTGTTATTTTATCCCTAAACGTCTTGGTTTGGATCGTTAATGCCTTATTTGGGTTGGAAATAGGGATTACTATTGGTGATAGCGTCATTTGATTATGAGCCAGAAAAAGTGCATTCAGCTGCAACTGGCCAACGATATCTTTTTCATCCAACACAAATTGATAAACAATGCGGCCATTCTTCCAGCTGAATACTTTTGTATCCAATTTCTGCGCAGCGCGCTCACGTAGCAAAACTAACTTTCCGGCATTTTTTACATCAGTCTGCATCGTGATAGTAACCTGATCACCGATTTTGTAGTTGTTTTTATCCAACTGGTAGGAGAAAAACTCCTGCTCACTTAATTTCTTATCTTTAGATCGGTATAAATTGATATAGCTGACAGCACGTACTGTATCCCCTTGCTGTATGCTGATCGCTTCAATTTGATATCGGCCCCAATCAAATTGAAGTGAGTCCAATAGGATCTTACTCGTATCTGCATGATCAAAATCATACGTAGCTATTTTTGTCTTTTTCTCTTCTTTTTGCAGCAAGATTGGATCAAAATAAAAAGGAAAATACTTACTATAAAGATCTGTTGAAAGGAGGTGGTACTCTGCTTGTGTAAAGCTTTGTTGATAGTCATCTGTGAGCGGAACCGTTGCCTGTTCCATTTTGTAAATATTAACCTTTCCACCGAACTTCAAAGGGAAACCGTTCTGATTCTGTTTTAAGACAGTGATGGTTTGCCATTTTTTCTCTTCCAGGAGATTTGGCACCTGAATCTGGAGTTGCCATGGCCGGGATGAATAAACATAACTACCAGAAGCCCCCTGCATCTCCCCGGTTTGATTGACCACTTCTGCCTGGTACACTAATACGTAGTCCTTCAAGCCCGCAAATTGACGATCCGCCAATGGAACACGAATTGTAAAGTTTCCTTTTGTGTCGACCGTTGTTGTAGAATCACTATGGACGATATCCTTCCCTGCTTTGGCATCATAAAAAGATACTTTATAGCTAACAGCCGCACCAATAAGTGAGACTCCGGCCAAGCTCTCTGCTTTGCCAATAAATACCGCAGTATCTTTTGCGGTATATGTCGACTTATTGGGCTCAAAGGTAACCTCGAATGTTGGCCGTTTATATTCTTCAACCTGGAAATAACGTTGGTCAAGCTGTTTGCTCCCATGAAAAACCAATAGGTTATAATTTCCATTCAACGCTTTTGATGGGAGTTTAAAACTCGCATGTACAGAGCCGAATAGATTCGTGGTCAAATTTAGGGAATCGATCTTCTGGCGGTTGGCATCCTGAAGATACACCTTAATAGCTTGTCTTTCCAAGATCTTTCCTTGCTGTATATGATCATCATAAAGAATAGTTTTAAAATAAATAGTCTGTCCAGGTCGATAGATTGCCCTATCCAACAAACTAAGTGCACGTGTATTTTTCCCCTTATTTTCCTCATCAGCTGAAACTAAACGATTTTGGGAATAGACGTAATGCGGATTTTCCAAGGGAATAAGCGATTTTTCTCCAGGCAGCAACAGCGCTTGTTTAAGTCGATAGACCCGGTCTTCGGAATAGTTCAATTGTTGACTGAACTCACCTGCAGCATTGGTCTTTACTTGAGCGATCAGTTTAGGAGGAGCTTTATCTTCCAATTGGTACAAGGCAAACTTTTCATTTGCATAAGGACTCCCCGTCTTTCTGTTTAACAACGAACCGCTATAGACAAACTCTTTTTTTGGTTTTACATCAATATTTCCAGAAACAAAAGCATCGGAAATGATCAACCGCGATACGGCTACATCCTGATCTTGACCATTATCTTGAAAGGACTTATTCGTACTAACCAAGATCGTATAGCTTCCGGCTTTAAGCGGATTAATTTTATAAATGGTATGATGACTTCCATAATCATTAAAGGCTTTCAAGGACACTTCTTCCTCATATACAAGTGGCGCATCAACAGTGGTCTGAAAACTTACAGAATCATATTTTACTGTATAGCTCTTCACAGTCTTGGGCGTCTGGCTGGTATTGTACACCCGAATGCACAGGTTTCCTGCATTCGTATGATGAATCTGCAGCGGCACATATTCATCCGTTGGCGCTGTTTGCTTATGGATTAGTGCAACAGAAACCTTTCTTATCTCCTGCGCCAAATTAGCCACATTCGAGATCCAGGGTGATGTTGGATATTCTTTTGACGCTTGATCAAGATAAGTAATCGCAGTAGTTTTCTTCCCAATATCATTGAAACTCATTGCCAAGCGATAAAATAAGAATGCATTATAATTACTCTTGTTTAATTGCATGCTTTTCAGGTAGTCTCCTGCCCTTGCTTCAATATTATCCCATTTCCAATCGTAAGACATCATGTAGCTGCCTGCATCTTGATAATTGTTCCGCATATTGATCGCAGACAATTGTGCTTTAAGTTTATCTTTATTGACAGCAGAGGTATCCTTTAACGTATTCAAAAAATCCAGGTACTGGTAGCTTAGAAAATGGTATAGTGTCGGATTCAAACTGAGGTTTTTTGTTTCAACGAATAAATCCTTCCATTTTGTTATAGGTTCCGAACTTAAACCATTTACGTCTGAAATTGACCTACGAAAAATTGAATCAATCAGCTGTATTTTTCCCTTTGCGTCTTTTGCCACGAACGCATTCTGGCTTTTACTTGCATATTGATTAATATTGGAAAATAAGTAAAGTGCATAAAAGTTTTGAAGCACTGCCTTCGTTAACTTTTCAGAACGCTGAATATTACTTTCGAAATGTTTCTGGATAAGTAGAAAAGAGGAATCACTCGGTTGATTTACCTCCAACACTTTGCTCTCAGCCAAAAATGCGCGCAGCCATTCGGCATGATTTCCCGAACCTCGGGCCTCTGCTTTAATATCGGCCAACAAGGGTAAGGTCTGTTTATAGTTCTTAATGGCGATGAGTCTTTCCACCTCATTCCACTTTGTGATCGTTTTTTTTGGATTAAGGTCCTGTGAAAATCCCCAGGTTGGCAAAAAAGCCAACAGCAACAAAATGTATTTCCTCATAAAATATGATGCTAAATATCTATTAAAGATCCTAATTTTTTCCGAAAGGATGCAGCAAATACGCACTTTCCATAAGTTTAAAAAAAAATAATTACCCCGCGCTAGTTAGATCTTACTTAAGCTATTTTATTTATCTTTACGGTAAAATACAATACATGGCTTATTTAAAATTTTCCATCAAGCTCCTATTGCTAGTCATTGTCTTTTCGGCTTGCCAGAATAAAGCAGCAAATTCATCTTCAAAAAAACAGCTTGTATCCGTGGATACAAGTGTATCTGTTCAGCAAAAGCAGGTCCAGGCAACACAACCAGTGGCTGCAATATCAGCTTCCACTCCGACAGATTCGATGATTGACGGCCATGTTTTGATCCCTTTTGCCTATCGGGTCTGGGATGATAATCATGTGTCTAAAGTAATTAATAGCAACTGGATGGAATTACATCGCAAAAATGGAAAATACCATGTGGCAAAAGCACAATATAGCATCGTTTATGCAAAAGAGGAACCCTGTTCGGGTTTGCCTACTGAAACCATAAATCCGAAGAATGATGTCTTGGTATTTTGTAATATACCAGCCATACAGGCCGGCGCTGTTGATAGTATTGCGTTTCCGAGTAAGATTATTTCCCCTAAAAAGGTTTTCGAGTTTAACTATAAAGATGATCGTTATAAATTAGTTGCTTCAGGTATTGAATTTTATAAAGATGAAAACCAGGACAATCCCAACACAAAATATACCTTAAAACTTTTTGTTAATGGCCAGTATATACGGACATTGATTGACCAATCTGCCTATCACGACACAGCAACGGAACTTGAGTTTATAGGCGATCTTGATCGGGATGGAAAATTGGACTTTGTTATCGCTAGTCCGCGTGATTATGAAGAGTCAAGAACAATCATTATTTTATCAACTCAACAGTATCCTTTTGTTGGCACGGTACAATTCGACTGCTAACGGTTTTTAAATTGTTTCGACGATTAAGAATTTACTTTTACTGTTATCATGGATTTTTATATACGCGAATAAGCATTGATTCATGTTAACAGTAGCCACAGCATCATATTTCGACAAGGTATACATATAATTCGATTCGTTTTGGTATCAAAAACAACACAGTCCACTCCACCCGGCACATCAACATGCCGTTCATTGAGATCGTCCTTATTGGGCTTCTCCCGATGGATTAACAGAAAACGTCCATCCGTGAAGACCATTTATAAAAACAACCAAAATAAAGCCGTTATTTTTCTATATATTTAATAAATAATTCATATTCAGTTAATACTAGTTTCGTTACTTTATAATAGGATAATTCATGTAGTATACACTTTAATGTATCATTATGAAAACGATCAACTATTTTTTCCAACGAATTATTTTTCGGATTTTTTTGGGTCGATTCAGTTCATTCTATTCGCCACTTAGATTCCATAAAAATTAATTTATACGCAGGCCAGATAAGTTGTCTGGCAACTATATTTCATTAAATGCATTTAACCAAAGCTGCCTTTGGCAACGATTTTATATGGGGAGTTTCTACCGCCGCTTATCAAATCGAAGGGGCACATGATCAACATGGTAAGGGTCCTTCTATTTGGGATATCTTCGTAAAAAAGAGAAACCGGATATTTCAAAATCAACACGGCGATCACGCTTGTGATTTCTACAACCGCTATATGCAGGATCTGGCTTTAATGCGAGCGATGCATATTCCAAACTACCGATTTTCGTTATCCTGGAGCCGTATTTTACCGGACGGAATTGGGAAGTCTAATCCTTTGGGAATGGATTTTTACGATCGTCTGATTGATCTTTCGTTAGAATTGGGAATCACGCCTTGGGTGACTTTATACCACTGGGATTTACCACATGCTTTGGAAAAAAAAGGCGGCTGGGTAAACCGTGATGTCAACGCATGGTTTGGCGAATTTGTATCCACATGTGTCTCCCGCTATGGCGATCGTGTCAAGAATTGGATGGTACTTAACGAACCGACAGTATTTACTGCCGCAGGGTATTTTTTTGGTGTACATGCGCCGGAAAGAAAGGGGCTCGGCAACTTTCTTGCAGCTGCCCATCACGCCGCATTAGCCCAGGCAAACGGTGCCAGAATTATAAAATCCTTGTTGCCGGACAGTTTAGTTGGAACAACATTTTCCTGTTCTCATGTAGAACCATTCACATCGCGGGAAAAAGATATGATCGCAGCAAAAAAAGCCGATGTCTTGCTCAATAGACTCTTTATTGAACCCTTATTGGGTATGGGATATCCAACACAGGAAATAAAAATTCTCAATCGAATCGAAAAATACATCAAAGATAACGATGAAAACGAGCTAAAATTTGATATGGATTTTATCGGTATTCAAAATTATACCCGTGAGATGATCCGATATGCGATGTTTGTCCCCTATCTCCAGGCAAAGATTGTCAGCGCAAAGGAACGTAAAGTTGAAATGACCGAAATGAACTGGGAGGTCTATCCCGGTTCCATCTACCATATGTTAAAGAAATTTAGCGACTATCCAAACATGCCACCACTTATCGTGACTGAAAATGGTGCAGCTTTTAAAGACCAGATTACCGCTGGACAGGTTCATGACCCGAAACGACTGAGCTATTTGCAAGAAGCAGTCCAGCATGTTTACAGAGCCAAACAAGAGGGAATCAATGTGAAAGGATATTTTGTCTGGACTTTCTTGGACAATTTTGAATGGGCGGAGGGCTATCGCCCGCGTTTTGGATTAGTATATGTCGATTTTCAGACCCAGCAACGCATTATAAAGTCTTCGGGACATTGGTATGCTGATTTTTTAAAATAAATCTTACTTATTTTCTGAACGGCGTTTCCATCTATTGACCAATGTCAACAGCAGCGGAATCAATAGGAAGGGTAATAATAAACTGATCATAGTCACGGCTGTATTTCGTCCGTTATCACCCAAAAAGTAAGCCGACAGTGAGCCTAACAGCACTGGAATACCAAAAACCAGGACTTTCACCCAGACAAATTCTGTCTCGCTCCGATAAATATCCTGCGTGGCAAGAGCCGACACTAATGCGCTATCCTTCGCATTGAAATATGCCAAAATCTGTGTTATTTCTGATCGAGTCAATTCTCGCGGTCGCAAAATTTCTCCTTTTACCACGATGAGCAAGCCTTGTTTATCCTGCTGAATGCTATCAATATCTTTTGTTTTAAAGTACTTTAAATACCCCATTGGATTAAGAGCATATCCTTTATAATCACTTCCGGGAGAGAGACAGGAAAAATTATCCGCATTCAGGGAAAAAATAACATCGATATGATCATCCCGAATAGCTGCTATGAAAGCTATGACGCCGTGAATACAACTTAGTGCGAGAAATTGAAGCATAAATATCCAAAAAGACAGCTGTAACAACCAGGATACGAGCAGCGCTAGAAGAACCAAAGCAATGGAAAACCATTTCAGATGTACGATCAGATTTATTTTGTGGTTCAGAAAATAGCTAGCAATCACGCACATAACGGAAAGCGTACCTGATTTCCACTCCCAAAAAATAGAAAGAAAACCTATGAAGAAAATAAGGCTATACAATACCAATGTGAAATAATCCCCACTTTTACCTATATTTTTTCGTTCGATCTGTATATGGTTTTTCAAGTTTCGGCTGTTTAAGAAGAAAGTATATTTTACTGTCCCTGTCTATATCATTAATTGGATAAAGATATTTATATTTATCCAATTAATGAATATTGATTCGAAAGATAGCGTATCTAAATTTGTCTTATGAAGGCTTTCCAATTTAAATCACACAATGTTAAGAAAGGACTCATCTTTGGATTTGTCTACCTGATTATTGTTTTTGTTATTTTCAGTGTTATATATGGCGGAATAAATGGAATGGCCGATGCGGCCAATAACTTTGGCTCCGCTAAAGGGCTTGGTTTTTTAGTCGCCATCATTGTAATAGGTCCATTGGTCGTGATATTACAACTAATCAATCCGAAAATAGAAGTGCTTATTGACCAAGAACAGATTGTGATCAGGCAACGAAAAAAAATGGATCAGCAAGTCCTTTTAAAAGATATTCATGAAATGACAATAAACCAGTCTTTGGTAAATCAGCTACAGGTTTTTGGACCGGGGGGGCAGCTGCTTGTCAAGATCCACCCCCAGCATGATACACAGATCATCTATCAGATTGCAAACGAAATCGCAGGGCACAACAGTTTCCGACAAGAAAAAGGGACTAAAAAGATCTTTGGTAATCCTGTAGAAACCGTCACGTATACCAGAAAATAGTCGAATCTGACCATAATCGCCAATTATCTATAATAATGAAAGTATACTACCCCAATAATCAATGGACATTTTACATGATATCACCCTGCCTCATCTGGCTTGGACTTTGTTATTTTATAGTTGTTGAGCGTAATTTTTCCTTGATTTTTATAGGCTTAGCTTTATTTTCTTTCCTCTTCTTTTGCTATTGCCTTTACCAGAGATTTGAAACCAAATTAACGATTTATGCGGATCAGCTTAAACTCCGCCGAAACTTCCAACAAGCGCAATCCTTTCCCTACGGAGATCATGAATTTGTGATAGGTCCAACCTATGACACTTTTACCCAGCAGGTGTTTTCAAAAAAATATGCAGGTCGATCGCGTTATTTTTTTATCTACCCCTTGGATGAACAGGGAAATCGAATAAAAATGCTCTCCATCACACTAGAATTGGACATCACCAAAGGTCAATACCGAAAAATCCAAAATGACTTAACCGAAAACTTAAAAAAAAATAGATTTACTGGCACATTTACGTTTTAACAACAATAATGAAAACGTCATCGTTAGAAATAGATAGTTCATCTACACAGCCCAATCCCGATCACCTCAGTTCCTGTAGTTCATGGCCAATTTTTTTATCAATAAAGGGATTCATTGGTGGAATTCCAAACCGAGCAATATCCAGCCAAAATTTGCTCGAATATTGGCTTTTTACCTCAAGCCAAAGACCTGAAGTAACCTGCTTCTTTAGATTCTTGAATTCTTCTTTTGTAATGAATCGACGTTCCTGGGTATAGAACTCGCTTAAAAAATCAAAGGGAACAAATTCAGATTTACTACCTCGCTTAATCGCTCCGACATTCATCGTTACTTTGCTGACTAATTTACTCAATTCAGGCTGTTCAAGACTTGTCGAACTGTAGTTTTCCATCGTCACCCCTGTATATTGTTGTCCCTTTAGCTTAAAAAAGCTAACTGCTTTTTGGCTATTGGGTGGTATAACATCAAAATAAACCTGTACATCACCACGAGCAGTTTTTTGGACATATCCTGTATTCAGATGACCAGTTTTAATAATTTTTCGGTCTTTGTCCTGAACCATGTTAAATTTTGAAGGAAGATCATTGACAACCGACTGTGCTTTCATCCGCATCACATGTGGATTCCAGCTCCAAAAATTCCCCATCACTTCCCTAAAATTCTTAGAGGTAATCGAGTCCTCCAAGATCCTGTAATCTATAACCCGATGATAGACCTTTCCTTTTCTATCTTTTAACGGAATATAATATTCAATGATTCCATCGTAAAAGTAACGTGTCCGTTTATTGAAAAAAGTGGTATTCCTAAAATATCCTTTCAAAATTAAATAATCATACTTGCTTTTATCGGCAATAGCGATCTCCTCGATCTTAATATGACGCGGCACTAATTTAACTAACTTTTCTTTGCGTAATTCTGCAAAAGATTCCTGATAATTGTCATAAGAAATATGTTGTAAAATAACCTTCGAATTGAGATTTTGCTTCAGGGAATCCATGAAGAACTCTCCTTTTGTGTTTGCTGCTCCCAGTAATATACCATCTTCACTGTAGATATTCACGAGAGGCACAGGTTCTCCGCTCAAACTATCGACAATACGGATCTGAGCAAATAGAACGTGACAACTAAGAAAACAGACTAAGAAAAATAATATTTTTGCCATAAATCAAATTATTACCCAAAATATAAAATAGTCATTAAAATAACTATCAAAAATTGTTAAAGTATAGCCCAGAACGATAATCCATTATAGCAAATATAGTCTACTAGCTACCTTTTATAAGTGTTTTTTTGCCCTGTATCATCGTTCTCTATAAAGTTCTTTTTATATTTAGCCATGAATCTAGTGGTCTATTATGGATAAACGCATTTCAATAGAGGAGCTTGAAGGAAACGTATTCTTTTGGTATTATTATTTATGTTGGTTCCGTGGTTACGATGCTGAAAACGAATTAAATATTGATGAAGCACTGGAGGTTATGCAAATTGATACGGAAGATTTTGCAAATTGGGAACAATTTTTCTTCCCTCCTAAAACAGATGATGAAGTACTTCGATATATCACTGAAGACCTGACAGTAGAATTGTCCATTCATATCCAATTCCGTTCAAATGCAATTGTTTTCTTTCTCAATGATAACTACATTGGTAATCTAGGCGGTCATTTCGAGGCCTGGTTTTTGGCCTTGGAAGAACTAAAATCTTTTGAGAAGTATCCACTTTTATTTCTACTGCTTATGCCCATGCTGGGAATCGCAACAGATCAGCAACAAGAGACCCTGACCTTAGTAGCCAAACATTTGACCGCTATTCCAGTTTTTGCGGATCATGCTCCATACATTGCGAGCTGTATAACGAATGGATTAGTTATGACAAACGGATTTATACAGCATGATGCACTAGGTTTCATCAATGATCAAAATCATAGTGTTAGAAATATAAATCAATATCCAGCTGGAAAAGAAGATTTCACCGTATTGAATAGGATATTAAAACAGTTTGTCCAGAAGAATTAGTCGCGAACAATAGCTATACACAAAAAGAAATTACTTAGTCCCACAATAATGAACTTCACCAAAGCCCACTATTTGGCGTTAATAATCATTACAATAGCTATGGGATTACTTTCCCGCAAAATAAAGGTTATCCCGCTCTATGTTGGGGATAGTTTATATGCCGTGATGGCCTACTGGTTATGCAGGTTTATTTTTTTTCAGCGATCCTTCAGCTTTTGCTTTGTAAGCTCACTCGTATTTTGTTTTGCAATTGAGTTTTTACAATTGGTACAACATCCACTATTGATCAGCATCAGAAGTCATCCGCTGCTACGATTGCTATTTGGCCAAGGCTTTCTCTGGTCTGACCTGGTCGCCTACATCGTTGGATCTGTTATCGCTTTTCTCTTGGACCGATCTTTTCATCGAGCCAAAAGAAGATAAGAAGAATTCTGATCGCGTGTTAGGATTTTTTTTACTTTGTCGTTTTCGCTCCCATACTTTTCCCTAGATTTTCATAGGCCACATCATTGGGTTGCCATAATTCGATTTTATTTCCTTCAATATCCATGATGTGGACAAATTTGCCATAGTCAAATGTTTCGATCTCATCCAAAACATTAACTCCTTCTTTTTTTAATTCAGCAATTAAGTATTCAAGATTTTCGACCCGATAGTTGATCATAAAATCTTTTTCAGAAGGTTGAAAATAGTTGGTACTTTCTTTAAAAGGGCTCCATTGAGAAAAACCTTTCTCGGTACTGTCAGCACCTTGATACCACTCAAATACTGCCCCATATTCATTTGTATTTAATCCGAGATGGGTCGAATACCACGCGCGCATTTTTTGTGGGTTTTTACACTTAAAAAAAATCCCACCAATACCTGTAACCCTTTTCCTTTGGGGGACTATCTTATCATTCTTTATGGCATTAAAAGCGTAGCCCATGCAGAAAGCGAACAATATGCTAACAATAAAAAAAAATCTTTTCATATCCATGATTGTCTGTTGTCTATTCGCAATTTAATCAATAAACATTGTATTTAAACCATATACAAACGATTTGAGGGCATCACATCAGGTTTTCAAATCGCATTCAAATAGTCATTCAACGATAGCTCTGTTTCGACCTGTAACTTTTTGCGCAATCTATACCGATGGATTTCTACCCCCCTAACCGTAATATTCTGTAATTGTGCAATTTGTTTTGATGTGAAATGTAGCTTCAGATAAGCACATACTTTCAAGTCATTACGGGACAATCCGGGATGTTTTTCCTTTAATTTATTCAAAAAACCATCATTAAGCTCATCAAAATGACTAGCAAATTGATTCCAGTTGGCACTATTTTTTTCAATGTCTTTCAACAGGTTGTTGATACGCCTTAAGTTTGAATCCTCATCCTCACCCGTATCGAGCTTAGATAGTTCATCCCGTACTTTAATTAATGCCCCTGAATTTTCGAGCAACTGCATACTTGTACTTGCCAGTTCTTTAGTCTTGGCCATCACTTCGTGCGCTAACTTCTCATTATTCAACTTCACAATTTCCTTCTCATTTTTCTCGATTTCCAGCTGATGGATATAACGCAGTTGCGCCAACTGTTGTTCGTGTTTCCGCTGTTGTTTGCGCTGCTCGATTTTCCGAAAACGAATCAACCCCAATACGCCAAGTATACAGAGCAAAAAATAGAACGCTTTTGCCCATACGGTTTTATACCAAGGCGGCAGCACCACAAAGCTATATTCCTCCACATTGGATTCTTGGTTGAGGTTATTCCGTACCTTCACCAAGAACGTATATTGACCATCCTGTAAATTAGTATAAGATTTTTCGGACAGCGGAGACCAGGCGGACCAATCTTCGTCATAGCCGGATAACTTATAGCTGAACTCAA
Organism: Sphingobacterium sp.; assembly: GCA_031277685.1. Lineage (GTDB taxonomy): Bacteria > Bacteroidota > Bacteroidia > Sphingobacteriales > Sphingobacteriaceae > Sphingobacterium. The sequence continues at coordinate 144,787 of JAITLV010000131.1, forward strand.
GGTGTTGATATATACCATAACTTGGTGAAGAAAAACTAAATTTAAACGAGTTGAATAGCGCAGGCAGCTGTTGCATACTGTCCTTGGCTAACTGCCGTTGCGTCTGGGAAGCATTGGAAAAAAAACCGGCGAAAATAAGGCTATCTTCCCTTCCTGTAGCCACAATTTGCGACAACATAGCAACAGGTTTAACACTCTGTTTCAAGTACTTATTATAGTTGATATGAATTGCTCCTTTTTCTGCGCCTACGTAGATATTATTTCGATCAAAAGCATAAATATGTTCGAACCCGGTCGTATTCATACCTTCTATTTCCGGAAAATTGATCAATTCATAAGATCCTCTTTTAGGGTCAAATTTGCCTACTCCTACCATTTTTTTTGTGCAAAACCACACATTTCCGTCTTGGTCATCTTTTAAATAACGGATCGTCAGATCTTTGAAAGCAGCGAACTGCTTGCTTGGTACAAATTGTTTTTTGCTATAGTCATAATTGTAGAGCCCTTTCTCAGTCGCAAAAATCACCTGATTTTTTATACTAAATACATAATTCTGGTAATCCGCCGGAAGCCCATGTTTTTTTGTATAGAGTTCAGTCTGATACGATTTTTTGTCTTGTGAGAGTATTATACGATAGATTCCCCGATAAGGATGCGATGCCCATATTGTTCCGTTTTCATCTTGCTCCAAAAAGCGAAAAGAGTCCGACAGCCCATTCAACAGGCCTGTAGAAGAGAAAACATTGTTTTTGAAATTTAATAGTTCAAGTCCCTGATAGGTCCCAACTAAGCTGGATCGAATGGGATATACAAGATTCAGTGGAAGCAATTTCCATGTACCGATACCTTGTGTCAGCGGTTTTATGGCATTCCCCATAATCTGAAACAAGCCCTTGTTATGTCCCAACAGCAATTGGCCGTTGAGCTGTTCCAAGCGCCAGGCTTCTCCGCCATCACTACCCGAAAGCAATGAAAAAACTGCGGGCGAACGACTTTGATCAAGCAGACCATTCTTTATTGGTGCATAATATACCCCGTTGGAAGAAGAAAGATAGAGTGCATTATTGAAAATAACAGAGGAATATCCGGTCACATCGTTTTCCATATTTGGCCGCAGGTAGCGGATCGCGCTTCCATAACTTATAACAGAAATCACATTGTCGGTACCAATCCAAATGTTTCTTTGCCGATCCACGAAAACCGCAGTCACATTCTTGTTCTGCAAGCCCTCCCTGACGCCAATCCGCTGAATTGTATTTCCGGCCATATTGCGGATGTGGCAACCTTCTTTGGCGTTACCAACCACAAATGTAGAGTCATCGATATGCGCTAAAGATGGTGTATAACTACCATCCCAGTCCTGCCTATTCAATCGTGTCAACGTCCTGTCCTTTAAGGCGTAGGTTTCGTTATTTAATGTAGACAAGAGCATACGATCCTGACCAAAAGGCATTAGAGCAGCTATCTTAACTTCTTTGAAAGGTAGATCTTTGATAAAGGGTGTCCATTTGTTATCACGAAATTCCAATAGGCCATGCTGCTTATCCTGTGCATACAATCTGCCACCAGACTGCCCCATAAAATACCATTCCACCGCTGCTGGATGCACCTGAATTTTCTGCCCCTTTAATTCAAATATCACATTGGTTCCCCGGAAAAAGACCGATTGCCCTACACCGGCCGTATTCCATACATCCGCAAAACTCCTATATTCCGCTGGAACTAAATCTTTCAATGACCGATAGGTCAACCCCGATTGTGCAGAACGTTCAAAATACCCAAAATCCCCTTGACCACCGACATAAATCCGATCATTTGCATCAATCCAGATGGAACGGATATTCGTGTGATTTGGCAAGGAAAATGTTTTCCAATATCTTCCGTCAAAAGTCAACAGTCCCTCACTATTGCCAAAATACATAATACCATGACTGTCCTGTTTTATATCCCAGGTGCGGCTTCCACCTTGCGTAACGGACTTACTATAATTGTATACCAAAGGTAAACCAAGTAAATTCTGTCCCCACAGCCGATTGGAAAAAATAGAAAACAGCAAAAAACATAGCATGGTAAAACACTTCATAATAATTCCCCTCAATTGGCTGACGTAAACTTGACGTACCCCAAATATATTGATTTTTAAGCAACAAATGCAATATGAAGTAGTATTGAAGTACCCCTAAAATTGAGCATTCACATTTGTAATCCTAATTTTGAATTTAATAATTATAAACAATTCCTAAATTTCAATTCATTACACATGAAAAATAATATTAGTATTATTGCTAGTGCTGCGCTGTTCTCATGCCTCACCAATACGGTAAGCGCACAGAACAGGACAATCAGTGGGCGGATCACAAACGAACAGGGAAATCCGATTGTTGCCAGTGTTGTTGTACAGGGGAACACCAAGATAGGTACAAGCAGCAATGAAAACGGGGACTTTACACTTAGCCTTCCGTCCAACTCCAATTATGTCACCATCTCCTCTCTAGGATATGAAACGAAAACAGTTCCCATAAATGGAGCTATGCTAACTATCCAACTCAAACAGAAAGGCGACGTCAGTCTCGATGAGGTCGTTGTCGTAGGATATGGTACCCAACGAAAGGGAGATCTAACTGCTCCCATCGGCACAGTAAATATGGAAGAAATGGTCAAACGTACTGTTTCCAACCCAATGGATGCCTTGCAGGGTAAAGTTGCCGGCGTGCAAATTGTAAGTTCGGGAGCCCCAGGATCATCCCCATCTGTTCGTGTCCGGGGTGTAGGCTCCTTCAACAATGAAAGCCCTTTATATGTTGTAGACGGCATGTTTTTGGACAATATAGATTTCCTGAACCCAAATGATATCGCCGACATCTCTATTTTAAAGGATGCTTCTGGTGCTGCAATTTATGGGGTACGTGCAGCAAATGGTGTCATTCTGGTGACAACAAAAAAAGGAAGCTTAAACATGAAGTCCAAAATTACATATAATGGTTTCGCCGGCTTCCAAACACCAACAAATGTGTTAAAAATGGCTAATGCACAGCAATATGCCGCTTATGCAACTGCCATAGGTAACGATGCCTTTGTAAAAAGCTCCGTGCAAAAGTTTGGTGGCACAGAGAGTAATCCTGCAATGAATACGGATTGGTTCAAAGAACTCCTACGCTCCAAAGCACTGATCACCAACCATAACTTGGACCTGATGGGTGGCAGTGAAAAAATCACCTATGCTATGGGACTTAATTACGTCAAACAGGATGGTATTATGGATGCCAGCAATATGAATCAGAAATACAACATTCGTATGCAGGCAGATGCTAAAGTAACAGATTGGTTGAAGGCTGGTTTTAGTGCACATTTTAATAATTTCAAAACCTACTCGCCCAATAATGCTGCTTTCAGACAAGCTTATTTCGCTTCCCCACTCTACCCGGTCTATGATCCGTCACTTGAACTCGCCAAACCGGAGAAATTTGGGTCCAGTACTGCAATTGGTATGCAATCTGGGTTTTGGTATAATAATCCTATTGCAACTGCTTTCTATAATACAAATCAAACAAAAGGTTTTCAGATCCTGCCGACAATTTATTTAGAAGCAGCATTATGGAAAGATAAAATCACTTTCCGCTCCCAGCTTAGCCAGCGTTATCAATCTACACACAATATAAACTATAACCCTGTTTATTATATTGATAACGATCAGCGCAATGACCGTTCTTTTCTGCAGTCAACACAGGCTCGTAACACCAATTATATCCTGGATAACCTCCTGACCTATAAAGATCAGTCCGGCAAACACCACTGGTCATTATTATTAGGTCAGTCTTCCCGCGAGGAACGCTGGCGCGAAACCTGGGTACAAGCCAATGATGTACCTGCATCGGAGGAATTTTGGTATGTAGGTGTCAATGCCCAAGGTACTGGTTCGGCTACTGGATACGGAGAGAGAGGATCAAGAAATGCAGGTATATCCTACTTCACCAGAGGTACTTATGACTACGACAACAAGTATCTATTGACAGCGACATTCCGTGCGGATGGAAGTTCAAAATACCAGACGAAATGGGGTTATTTTCCTTCCATAGGCCTGGGGTGGGTATTGACCCGGGAAAAGTTTATGGAGAACCAAAAACTTTTCAATCAGTTAAAGCTCCGTGGAAGTTGGGGTAAATTGGGTAACGATGGTATTCAGCCGAATGCAGGCTATGCCACAGTTTATTCAGGCAACAACTATTCGGGTATATTTGGTAGCGAAGGCGCTACGAACGGCATCCGGGTACCCGGATACCGTGTCGGACGATTTTTCACCCAAGTGCGCTGGGAAGTTGTCGAAGAATGGGATGGCGGTATAGATTTCGCGTTCTTGAACAACCGGTTAACAGGTACGATAGATTACTACCATCGCAAAACGCACGATCTTGCATTTAGCAGACCTATCCCCTTTTCATGGGACCGTGTCTACGGCAATTGGGGTAGCGTCACAAACAGCGGCTGGGAGCTTGGTTTGCAATGGAAAGATAAAGTTGGAGATTTTGGCTATGCTATTGGCGGTAATCTAACAACCTTAAAAAACCGGGTCAATAATCTTGGCGGACTCGAGAATATCATGAATGGTTATCCAGAATGGTCGGCTGAATTTCCAGCACGGATTGAACTGAACCAACCGATCAACTTTTATTATGGTTATGAAGTAGCAGGTGTCTACCAAAATCAGGCGCAGATAGATGCAGATCCAATTGCGAAACGTTACAACCAACAAAATCCTAATACACCAATCTTACCAGGATACCTTCAATACAAGGATCAAAACGGCAATGGAGAGCTCGATGAGAAAGACCGGATCAACCTAGGTAGTTATATTCCAAAAATTACTTATGGTTTTAATGTTGCTTTTGATTATAAAAACTTCGATTTAAATATTGCTTTCCAAGGTGTTGCCGGCAATAAGATACATAACCTCAATCGGGCGATGCGTCGCAAGTATAATCAGATGAACGTTGATGCCGCATTTGTAGAAAACCTCTGGACTGGTGAAGGAAGTAGCAACACCCATCCTTCGGCGAAAGGATCTGTAGCTCCATGGAATCTCCAAGCCAGCTCATTCTTCGTTGAAAGTGGCGCCTATCTACGGATACAGAATATACAATTGGGCTATAATTTCGAGCTAAATAAAATACCCGTACGTGTTTTCGCAACAGCTGACCGCCCTTTTATTTTTACGAAATACAATGGATTCTCGCCGGAAATTAGCGGTACAGGTTTAGCTTCCGATGTCCGAGGAATGGGATTTGACGCCAATATTTATCCAATTGCTTCTTCCTATAGCCTAGGTGTTAAAGTATCGTTCTAATTAGTAACCTTTTATTTTAAACTGTATGAAAAATTTTAAATATATCCTGATTGCAAGCTGTTTGGGCCTTTCTTTTAGTCTATCCAGCTGTAGCAAATTTTTGGACAAACCTTTAGAAAACCAACAGCGCTCCGAGGAGATAGATTATAGCAATACCGCTTTGATGTATGGTCCGGTTTCCGGCGTATACCGTTCGGCTTCGGATGATAATTTGGTACATTGGATTGACCTTTCCATTCGCTGTATGCGCGATGATGACTATCAGCAGGCTGCACCAAACCCAAATGATAACCCTGAATTAATGGGCATCAAAAACTTTCAGAATGATGTCACAATCCAATCCTACTGGGGCCTGAATCAGTCCTGGATCAGCTATTACAGCCTTGTGATTGCAGCAAACAACGCACTGATCGAACTGGATAATTTTGCTGCTAAAATACCGGCAGCCAATGCTGCAGATCTAAAGCTTAACAAACAATACAAAGCAGAAGTCCGATTTCTCAGAGCATATGCCCATCTTATGGCCTCCCGATTGTTTGGTAATGTTCCTATTTTGATTGATAGCGACAATATCGGACGTTTAGCGACCATTAACAAGAGTACTGTGACTGAAGTTCGTCAATTTATCATTGATGAAATGAATGCCTGTGCGGAGGATCTGGAAGATGCTCGCCCCAATCAATCCAAGCATGTGGGTGCTGTCACAAGATATTCTGCACTGCTGTTAAAAGCGAAAGCTGCCGCTGACCTCGCAGGAAATGACAACGGTAGCAGCCATTGGAACGACGTCCTTGATGCGACCAACAAAATTATCGCAAGTGGTAGGTTCTCCTTATACCCGAATTATTACGAGCTATACAAAATCCCGGGAAAAATGTCCAATGAGTCTATCTTTGAATTACAATACTCCGATTTTGGGTTGGGAACCGGTGATATTGTACGTCCTGGAGTTGACTGGGGGACTTTCTTCAAATGGCAAGGGCCTTCCGGTGACCAGAAAGGTAGCCCTATTTCAGGCGCAGGCTGGGTTCCACCCTCACAGAATATCGTCGATTTCTTAACAAATAGAGGTGAAACTGAACGTTTGAAAACAACAATTCTCTATTGTGGAATCAATGGCAATCCGGCAACCACCGCAACCACCCCGAGTGGAGATGTTGTTTATGGAAATCCTTTTGGTGTTAAATATTTCAACGGTAAAGCTTATTTGCCAAAGTCACAGATGACAGCTGGAAGAATGGAATATGGTGCCAACAACAATGTACGTATATTACGGTATGCCGATGTATTGTTACTAAATGCAGAGGCAAAGGTCAGAAAGGGACAAAATGGAGATGAGCCTTTCCGTCTGATTCGTGAACGGGCAAAACTTAGCCCCATTACCAATGTCAGCTTAAATCAAATTTTGGATGAACGCCGGGCTGAATTTGCGTGTGAATGGTGGGGCGAGCGTTTTAATGACCTTGTTCGTACAGGACGCGCCAAAGAAGTTTTCGGTGCGAAATTCACACCCGGTGTAAGCGAGTACCTGCCTATTCCGCAGACTCAAATAGATGCAAATCCTAACTTTAGATAGATGATGACAGCAGGAAGACCCGTAATATTTCTACTTCTTAACCTCCTTTTACTGCCTATGGTATGGGCGCAAAAAGCAAACCCCATAAAAACGACAATCGCTAAAGTCAAAAATGGATATACACTGATGCGCGAAGGGCAACCTTATTTTATTAAGGGTGCGGGCGGTACAAACAATATGGAACAACTAAAAGCGTATGGAGGAAACTCCATACGTACCTGGAGCCCTCAAAATGCGGATGAAATCCTAAATAAGGCGCAGCAATTGGGACTGACAGTCACGATGGGCCTAGATGTTAAAACAGAACGACATGGATTCGATTACAACGATCCAAGCGCTGTAGCAAAACAGAAAGAATATATCCGAACTGTTATCTTGCAGCATAAAGATCATCCCGCCCTCTTGGCCTGGGGAATCGGTAATGAACTCAATCTCCATTACAGTAATCCTAAAGTTTGGGATGCCGTCAACGATATCGCCAAAATGATCCACGAGCTAGACCCCAACCATTTGGTGACGACTATGCTGGCTGGAGTAAATCAGAAGGAAATTGATTACATCAAAACAAAATGTCCCGCTTTGGATCTGATTGCCGTTCAGGTATATGGTGGCTTAGCCGCTGTCCCGCAGGAATTAAAAAAAGTAGGCTGGAATAAACCATACATTGTAACAGAATGGGGCCCAACAGGGCACTGGGAAGGCTTACAGACACCTTGGGGAGCTTCTATTGAAGAAACTAGCCACGAGAAGGCCGCTGTCTACAAAAGCAGATACGAAGCATCCATTGGTCAGGACAAAAATTGCCTCGGTTCTTATGTCTTCCTTTGGGGCCAGAAGCAAGAACGCACCCCTACTTGGTATGGCCTGTTTACTGAAGCCGGTGAAGAAAATGAAGTTGTGGATGTCATGGAATACCTCTGGTCGGGCAAATGGCCTAGCAATCGGGCTCCCCGATTGGATTCACTGCTGTTAGACAACAGACAAGCCAAGGATTTTATCCGGCTTGAGTCAGGCAAGAAATATCCCATTGAAGTATTTGTTCAGGATCCCGATGGCGATCAATTACAGACCCGCTGGGAGCTCCTACACGAGAGTACAGACCTCAAAGAAGGTGGTGACCGTGAAGAAAGACCTAAAGCTTTGTCGGGTTATATTAAAAATAACAGCGATAAAGAGGGATCATTGACTGCACCTGAAAAAGAAGGCGCCTACCGTCTCTTTGTTTACACAGGCGATGGCAATAACAATGTAGCCACAGCAAATATCCCGTTTTACGTGACAAATAGCACCCCTACATCGCAAGCGGCAAGCTATCAGTTTTCTTCAGTACCAAATTGGTCGGATGAATTCAACTACACCGGTTTACCAGACGCCACAAAATGGTCTTATGATGTAGGTTCTTTGTATGATGGCTGGGGAAATAACGAACTGCAATACTACAGCGATGCTTCATTATCAAATGCTGTTGTACAGAATGGTGCCTTAAAGATTATAGCGAAAAAGGAAAACAAAGGCGATAAATCCTACACTTCCGCACGATTGGTAAGTAAAGATAAGGGTGATTTCACTTACGGTCGATTTGAAGCCCGTGCTAAACTTCCAAAAGGACGCGGTACCTGGCCTGCGATATGGATGCTTCCCACAGATTGGAAATATGGGGACTGGCCCAACTCCGGAGAGATTGATATCCTCGAACATGTGGGATATGATCAGGATGTTGTTCATGTTTCCACACATACCAAAGCCTATAATCACGGCATAAATACTCAAAAAACAAGCACAAGAAAGATCCCAGGAGTTTCCGATACGTTTCACAAGTATCGTATTGACTGGACTCCAACCTACATCAAAGGTTTTGTTGACGATCAGGAAATTTTCCATTTTGATAACGAACATAAGAGTTTTAAAGAATGGCCCTTTGACCAAAACTTCCATTGGCTAATCAATTTGGCTGTTGGTGGAAACTGGGGGGGCAAGGAAGGCGTAGACGATACAATATTCCCGGTAACATTTGAAATTGACTATGTTCGCGTCTATAAGCTATTAAAATAAGATGATGTATTAGACTAAAACGATGTTCCATAGTTCCCTAAATAAAAGCCGTTTGTCATCGTAACTTGACGAACGGCTTTTATTCTTTATAATCTGCTACGTTTTGGATCAGGCAGGAAATCAGCTATCCCTCCAGTACTATCGCTTTTTTTTATTCAAAAACACAAAAAAGTAAGCAGGTATTTATACTTTTGAATGAACAAGTGGCTGTAGCCTTTTCCAGCATCCAGTTCTTAAAATAAAGATCGGAAAAAGGACAATACCCCTTGGTTCATCAGAAAGACACCTGAGCTAAAACACTTACTATGTACAACTTTAAAAACGATTATTCTGAAGGAGCCCATCCCCGTATTTTGAATAAACTTATCGAAACCAATCTGGTGCAACAACTTGGATATGGGGAAGACGAATATGCACATGAAGCAAAAGCAATTTTAAAAACAAGATTAAACCATCCCGATGCTATTATTCATTTCGTATCCGGAGGCACGCAGACGAATTTATTGGTCATTTCCTTCCTCTTACGCGTTCATGAAGCAGTGATAAGTGCAAAAACAGGTCATATTGCTGCAAATGAAACTGGCGCTATTGAGGCTACTGGGCATAAAGTCATTACCGCCGAAACAACAGATGGGAAATTAAGACCTGAAGATATTGCTAAAGTCTTAGCGGAATATGCGCTCGCGCCGCATGTTGTAAAGCCGCGAATAGTTTACATTTCCAATTCGACAGAAATAGGAACGATATACACTTTAGAAGAACTTAAAGCCCTATTCTTATACTGTCAATCCCATCAGTTGCTCCTGTATCTGGATGGTGCGAGACTAGGACATGCCCTTACTGCAGAAAATAATGATTTAACACTTGCTGCCCTTAGTCAGTTTACAGATATCTTTTATATTGGCGGCACCAAAAACGGAGCCCTATTAGGCGAAGCCATTATTTTTAACAGGCCTGAACTCGCGGTCGATTTTGAGTACGCTATCAAACAGAAAGGTGCGATGTTGGCCAAGGGAAGGATACTTTCGATTCAATTCTTAGAATTATTTAAAGATGACCTATATTTTGATCTGGCACGTCGGGCAAATACATTAGCGATGTCAATTGCCAGCGCAGTCCAAGCAAAAGGATACACTTTTTTGACGCAGCCCACCACAAACCAGCTATTTCCTATTCTTCCTAAAAAGGTAATTGAACGGTTGAGCCTAAACTACCAATTTTATATCTGGAAGAATATCGATAGTGATTATGCAGCGATTCGACTCATCACATCCTGGGCAACGGATGAGGAAAAAGTGAGTGCTTTTATCCGTGATTTACAGGAAGCATAGACAAACAAAACGCCTTAAGCATCAAACTAGATAGTTACTAAAAAAAACGGGCAAGAAGCTTAATCGTTCCTTGCCCGTGCTAATTTTTTACTATGGAGATTAATCTTTAGGCTCCAAAGCTCTCCAAACACCGGCAGCAACCGCTGCACCCACCAATGGAGCAACAATAAATAACCACAATTGTGATAAGGCATTCCCTCCCGCCAGGATTGCTGGGCCGAATGAACGAGCAGGATTAACCGACGTGCCAGTAACCGGTATTGCTACCAAATGGATCAATAGCAGTGTAAATCCAATTGCTAAACCCGCCATCGTACCATTACCGACCTTTGAGGTGGTAGCCAATATGACAAAAAGAAAAAGAAAAGTCAAAACGGCTTCAATGAGAAAGGCTGAAGTTTGCCCGTATTCGTTTTGATATCCTTTTCCCCATCCATTGGAACCATAAGCCCACTCCCCTGCAGAAAAACCAGCTAATTGCCCGCTCAAAATCTGTTGCAATACAAAGGCTCCCAAAAGTGCGCCTATAAACTGCGCGATGATATAGACAATCGCATCCTTGGCAGACATTTTTCCGGCCAGGAGTACCCCCACTGTCACTGCTGGATTAATGTGACAGCCCGAAATCCCGCCAATGGCATAGGCAAAAACGACAACCGAAAGACCAAATGCCACTGCAATACCCAGCAGGCCTAGCCCTGAAAGCCCGCCCATGGTATTGGCTCCGGCGATTGCAGCCGCTCCACAACCAAATAGTACCAAACCAAATGTTCCAATTAGTTCGGCAACAAACTTTGAAGATGTTTTAATTTCCATATGAATCTGTTTATAACTTAGTTAACTCTAATTTAATCATTTTCCGTATAAAACAAGAACAACGAATAAATTATTGTAGAACAATATCTACAGCCGCCGGATACCTTTCCCGCTATTATTTTTAGTTATATTGATAATCAAACTTCTTGCGCTATTCAGTCCGCCACGAATTCAACTTGCTGGATAAGTGCTTTTAAGATAGCTTCTGTTGAACTATTCTGATAAGGATGAATGGATTGCCCAGCCCAAATACTGACGAAATCCACATTACGATTGGCCTTTGCAACTTTCCTAAGAGTATTGGTCAGCTTATTTTGATAGGGATAGGGTAAAATATAGGGCGAATTGTCCAGCGCCTCGATAAATGCATTTTTAATACCACGGGCATACCGACCCGAAAAGCTACGGGTCAAGACAATATCTGATTCCCCAACCTGTGCTAAACGATTCTTCTCAAAATCCAGCAAAGCGCTTTCCTTCGAGCCAAGCAATAGGCTCCCGACCTGAAAACCAGCAGCTCCTAATTGTTTAGTCGCCAGCAAGGTGTTGGCATTATATATTCCACCGGCATATATCAGTGGTTTATGAACCTGCTCATATACCTGTGACAATAGTGAAAGCCCACCAATTCGCGGAATCGGATGCGCAATAAAACTCCCTCGGTGTCCACCAGCCTCAAATCCTTGCACACAAATAATATCAATTCCAGCTGCTTCCAAAGCCTGAGCTTCTTCAACAGAAGTGCAGGTTCCGATCAGTATGCTGCCATTTTCCTTGAGTAAGCCAATGCTTTCCCTGTCTAAATTTCCAAAGGTAAAACTGACGATATGACACTTACTTTCCAAAATAGCGTGTACCTGCTCCCGATAATCTGTCAATTGGATAGCTTCAAATTCGGGCAGAGACACTTCCAGCTGATGCTGACGGGCCAATGTTTCGATAAATGACCTCGCATCCGCATATTGTTTTTTGAGGCTTTTTGAAATTTCTGGAATGGAGTTGACAAAAATATTAACGGCAAATGGCGCATCTGTTAATGTTCTTGTCGCACGGATAGCCTCAAGACATTGCGCATAAGGCAAGTCTCCGAGCGCCAACGAACCTAAGGCTCCCGTCCGAGAAGCTGCCGCAACCATTTCAGGTGTTGTCACTCCAAACATAGGTGCCTGAACAATGGGATATGCTATTCCTAATAAGTGTGTAATTTGATTCGACCAATTCATGATGAGATGATTTTGATGTCCAAAAGTCAAATGAGATAACTTTATCGTGATTTCAAGCTAATTTACCGCTTTTATCGGGTACTTTCCAGCAATCAATCCTATTTTATTCGATAAAATTAAAAGTGTATAAAAAAATTAATACTGTATATTTACAATAGGAAATACAATTTTATGAAAATAGCTTTCTTTTCAACCAAACCTTACGATAAAATCTTCTTTGAACAGGAAAACGAGGCTTACGGCTTTCAGTTCAATTTTTATGAAACCCATCTTGGCCCTCATATTGTCAATGCAATTGAAAACGAAGAAGCTGTCTGTGTCTTTGTCAATGACAAATTGAATCGACAGGTGATCGAAATTCTTGCGCAGAAAGGCGTAAAATTAATTGCCTTGCGATGTGCAGGTTTTAATAATGTAGACTTGGATGCGGCAAAAGAATTTGGTATCCAAGTCTGTCGTGTACCCGCATATTCTCCTGAAGCCGTTGCTGAACACACGATGGCTATGCTACTGACACTCAATCGAAAAACACACAAAGCCTATAACCGCGTCCGTGAACAGAACTTTGCCTTAAACGGTTTATTGGGTTTCAATATTTATAAAAAGAAAATTGGGGTTATTGGAACAGGAAAAATCGGCAAAGCATTTATCCGAATTGCCCTTGGCTTTGGCGCAGAGGTTATTGCTTATGATTTATATCCCGATAAAGAGCTGATCGCAGCCGGAGTCAATTACCAGCCCCTCGACAAGCTATTTGAAGTTTCCGACATTATTTCACTGCATTGCCCCCTGACACCGGATAATCATTACCTGATCAATAGTGAATCGCTAGCGAAAATGAAGGATGGCGTCACCATTATCAATACAAGCAGAGGCAATCTGATCCATACAAATGATGCTATTAAAGCATTGAAAGAACGTAAGATCGCATTATTGGGCATTGACGTTTATGAACAGGAAGAAAAATTATTTTTTAAGGATCTCTCTACAACCATAATTGAAGATGATACCATTCAGTTACTCATGAGTTTCCCAAATGTCTTAGTCACAGCGCATCAGGCTTTCTTTACGGAAGAAGCGTTGACCCAAATCGCACAACGAACATTGAAGAGTATTGCTGCTATACTGGCTACTGGATCTACTGATCATGATGTGCTTTTATAATTGCGTTACAGCGGGAACCACCAAATTTTCACATGGATCATACAAACGATCATAAAGTCTTAAAGGGCTTTTTACTGGCTATTAGCGCGGCCATACTTTGGGGTGTTTCTGGCACTTTCGGTCAATTTCTTTTTCAGAAACGGGCAATAAATGTCGAATGGCTTATTACCGTTAGAATGTTAATGACTGGAGCAGTACTTTTAATTCTCGTTGGTACGAATAACATCAAAGACTTATGGTCTATTTGGCGCAACCGCAAAGATACCGTTGATCTGCTCCTATTTAGTATTGCTGGGGTACTGGCTGTACAATATTCTTATTTCGCAGCGATCAACTATTCGAATGCTGCTACAGCAACCGTCATGCAATATACGGGTCCTGTCATGATTGCAGTCTACCTTGCATTAAAAGAACGAAAATTTCCCAATATCAAAACCTGCCTCGCAATCGCATTGGCTGTCTTAGGTACATTTTTATTGGTCACCCATGGTAAAATGGGGACATTGTCAATCTCCGGCATTGCACTATTCTTTGGATTAGTGTCGGCAGTAACCCTCGCCTTTTACACCCTACAACCTGTCAATCTGTTACGAAAGTATAAAGCGACAGTTGTCATTGGCTGGGGCATGCTAATTGGTGGGGCTGCATTTTGTTTTGTAAGACCGCCCTGGGAGGTGACCGGCATCTGGGATAGTTATACCTATAGTTATACGGGCTTTATCGTTATTTTTGGCACGTTAATTCCCTTTTATGCTTATCTCACCGCAGTTAAATTAATCGGTGGACAAAAAACCAGTCTCCTGGCCTCCGCAGAACCCCTATCCGCTGCCTTATTGGCCGTATTATGGCTCAATACCCCATTTTCTTTGACAGACTGGTTAGGTACTACCTGCATTATCCTAACGATTGTCTTACTTAGCACCTCAAAAAAGAAGGTAATACAGGCATAGATCAAAGTATCCTGCGAAATCAATGGTACCATACTCTTGGTTATTGATCTGTTAACTCATGTTTATAGCTTAACCACCATTCATCCAGCTGCTCAATAATAGGTAATAAAGTCTTCCCCACTTCGCTCAGTTTATATTCTACGCGTGGCGGTGATTCAGCATAAATCTGCCGACACAGAATACCATCACGCTCAAGTTCGCGCAGTTGCACGGTCAACGTTGTCTGCGCCATATCATCCATTTCTCTTCGTAGTTCCCCAAAACGTTTAGGACACTCTTTTGCAATGGCCTTGATCAGTAAAACTTTCCATTTTCCGCCTATAATCTTGAAAATACCATTGACATCGCAACAACTTCCAAAAAACTCACTTTTTTTTTCATCCATAATCAGCTGATATTGACCATTAGTTCATAAAACAATACTAAGTACATAATTTATAACTACTTGACCATAAAAATTATCCAAATTACTTTTGCTTATAAAATTATCAAAAACTTTTGCCATATGCGCTTCCAAATGAAAGATTTGCTTCATATTTGTATCTTGTCGATTGGCATTTTCTTATTTGTCATCGACTTATTTATCATCAATGTTTCCCTACCGACAATCCAGCAGGCACTAGATCTGAGCAATAGTGCAACCCAGTGGATCATTGTCTTATATATTATTGGTTATGCGAGCCTGCTGATCAATGCGGGTAATGCTGGAGACTATTTTGGCAAAAAGAAACTGTACGTCCTAGGTATGGCCGGTTTTACTTTTGCCTCCATTTTATGTGGCTTCTCCACCAATATTTATTTGCTATTATTGGGCAGATTACTGCAAGGGATCAGTTCAGGTATGATGGTCCCCCAGGGTATTGCATTAATTACAGTACTTTTTGAAGATGCCGCAAAACGATCTATGGCTTTAGGGATATATGGTAGCATCGCAGGTATTGCCTCGGTTATCGGGCAATTGCTTGGGGGACTGCTTCCAGATCAATCTTGGATCCATGAAAGCTGGCGCCTTATTTTCTTGATCAATATTCCAATAGGCATTCTCGCCTGCGCCGCTGCTTATCGCTATGTCCCGGGGGGGCAATCAAACCCCAGGACCACAATCTCTTTTATGCCAATGCTGAGTTTGTTTATCTTATTGATGGGCATCATCTATCCCTTGATCATGGGGCCAGAATTACACTGGCCAACCTGGTCGATGTTATTATTGGCTACTGGAATCATCTTAACGGGGTTATTCCTAAAAAAACAAAGAAAACTATATCAAACAGGACAACAGGCACTTTTCAACTTCTCACTCTTCCGTAATAAAGTTTTCAATCTGGGACTGATAGCCGCATTAGCCTATTATATGGTCCAGGATGCCTATTTCATTATTAACTCCAATTATCTACAGCACCATAAAAGTTATACGGCAACGATGACTGGTATTGCTTTCGTCTATCAGGGTGTTGGTTATGTCGTCGCAAGCCTCTTGGTCAGTAAGTTGATTCAACGCTATGGGAAAGCTGTTGTACTGACCGGATTGAGCTTCATGGTCATCGGTTTATTCTTTCATTTGTTTGTTCTCAATCAGGTAAATGTACCAAGCGATCAACTCCACCTGCTTTTTTTCTTTTATGGCCTTGGCTGTGGTAGCGTATTACCCGCGCTGATGACACTTGCATTAAAAGATATCGACAAGGAATTAATCGCTGTAGGATCTGCGATCTATCTCACGATACAACAACTCGCTATCTGTCTCGGTATTGCCTTTGTTGTTGGCCTGTTTTTACATGAAAATGGGAAAACCTTCTTCCAGCTACATCATATTACTACTGCGTATGGTTCTGCCACGGCGATATCTATGCTATTACTCATCTTCGTTGCCTGTTGCATTGGCTACTTACCCAAAAAACGAAATAGCAATATAACAGCACAGCAAAACAATTCCCAGTAATGTATTGCCTTAAAGACGGGCAGACTGTACGCGTCTGCTCAAATCTTGACCTTCGTCCCGACCTTGTTGAGCAGCCTTACCTCATTGGACAATTGCATTTAGCTTGTAAGCCTAATCTTTTCCTTCATATTTTTTAAATAATGCATAGTCATAAGGTATATGCATACTTAAAGGCTTGGCTTCCCAAGTATCCCCACCTTCTGGAAGATAGAAATCATAGGCATTGTCCAAGAAATTCTCTCCATCAGGAGCCTCCTGCCAATCTTTCTTTTCCCGATTATACAGCAATATCATACAGCTTACACAGAATTTATTCCCTTCTTTATTGGGGTTTTCATAACAGCGACCAATTTTGATATTCAGTTTTTGTTGAATAATTACATCTGTCAGTCGTCTATTTGTCAGGTGAATTAATGCCAGTTGTGCATCTTCATCTGTTGGAGATTTTAAGACTGGGTTTAGTTTGTCAAAATGGGCATTTTTAATTTTTTCCATTTCAGCGGATTTGAATTCAGGAGCGAGAAGATTGGTATCTACAGGACGAAAATCCTCCGCTTCAGCTACTCGTGTTACACCAGGTTCCAAAGATGCTCCCCGGGAAGCAGTATCGACATCAACAGCTGGAATACCTTCGCTTTTATCAAATAATTGACCTATTTCCGATAAATGATGCCCGATCTGATTAAAACCTACAATATATTTAAAAAAAATAAAGCCTACAACAAGAACAGATAAACCTATGATCAGCCCCCTTTTACCACCTGATCTTTTACTTCCGTCTTTTTCGACTTCTAAAAAAGAAGATTGGTTAGACGCGACTTTGTCTATCGCTTCGTTATGGGAAATTTCATCGTAATCCATTAAGAACAAGTCTTTACCATCGAAAAGATGAATATGACCTTCTTCAAACAACTGGACAATATCACGGGCAGTTTTAAATTTTACATCCGCACGCTTGCCAATCAGATCAATTGCGCCATCACGATTACCTCCTTTGATCAGATCGATAATTTCTTGTTTATCTATTTCAATTTTGTTGACGAGAATACTTTTGTTCATCTGGTTTATATGTGTTGAATTGATTCTTTATAGGATATACCATACAATGCTCAAAAATGAGATTAATTAATTGAATGATCAATAAAAATCAATGAAAATTTCTGCCTTTATGAAAAACATCATTCACATACGTATCATCGTTTGCGAGATTCTTTAATAAACCTGACATATCAAAACAGCGTTCGGCAATAATATGGACCACCTCCCCTTCAACTTGTACTTTTCCAGCAACCATAAATAATTTTGCCCGAAGAATCTCTTTTCGATACTTTTCAAATACCTGACTCCAGATAACCACATTTGCAAAACCAGTATCATCCTCAATGGTCACAAACAATACCCCTTTAGATGTTCCTGGACGCTGCCGAACCGTAATAAGCCCACAGACTTTGACGGGCATATTATTTTTTATCCTGTTTAATTTTTCGGTTGGAACAACATGGAGAAGATCCAATTTATCACGCAAGAAACTTAGTGGATGCGCTTTAATTGACAGCCCAATTCTTGCATAATCCGCAACAACATGTTGGCTTGGGCTTAATAAAGGCAGTTCGATTTGCCCCTCTACACTGCTCTGTGAAGGTTTTCCTTCAAATAATCCAATGGGTCGGTCTCCTAATGCTGTTATTTCCCATAATGCCTGCCTGCGATCGATCCCTAGTGAACGAAATGCATCTGCCTCGGCCAAACGTTCTAGTCCAGCTAAAGATAATCCCGCTTCCATCATCGTTGTGATAGCCGAATAGCCTTGTTGCCGTCCTTTTGTTAAGACACAAGCTTCTTCTTCCGAAAATCCTTTGATCTGACGTAAACCCAGACGAAGCGCATGTGGTTGTCCTCTTACTCCTTCCAACGTATTATCCCAAAGAGAATGGTTGATATCTATGGGAAGAATTTTCACACCATGTCGCTTGGCATCAATAACAATCTGTGCAGGCTGATAGAACCCCATTGGCTGGCTATTGAGTAAAGATGCTGCAAAAATATCCGGATAATGGCATTTGATCCATGAAGAGACATAGACTAGCAGCGCAAAGGAAGCCGCATGACTTTCGGGAAAGCCATAACTTCCAAATCCTTCCAGTTGCCGAAAAACTCGTTCCGCAAACTCTTTGGTATAGTCTTTCTGTAGCATACCGTCTATCATCTTTTGCCTGAAAAATGATACCTGTCCTTTGGCTTTAAAAGTTGCCATACTACGGCGCAATTCATCAGCCTCTGCGGGGGTAAATCCTGCCGCTACTATGGCAATCTCCATAGCCTGCTCCTGAAAAAGCGGTACGCCCAGTGTTTTTTCCAGAATCGCCTTGATTTCCTCTTTAGGATAGTCCACGGCCTCCTCCTTATTACGACGGCGCAGATACGGATGCACCATATCACCCTGTATTGGCCCTGGGCGTACAATCGCCACCTCAATTACCAGATCATAGAATTTCCTAGGCTTCAATCGCGGCAGCATCGACATCTGCGCCCGGCTTTCAATCTGAAATACGCCCAGCGTATCGGCATGACAGATCATATCATAAACCCTAGGGTCTTCGTAAGCGCCAATCCCAGCCAAGGTCAGATCCAGCCCATAATGCCGTTTGGCAAGATCAAAGGCTTTCCGGATACAAGTCAGCATCCCCAGTGCCAATACGTCCACTTTCAGGAAACCCAAGGCTTCCAGGTCATCTTTGTTCCACTCCAGATTGGTCCGATTATCCATTCGGGCATTCACCAATGGACAAAGCTCATGAAGATTGCCCTGAGTAATGACAAATCCTCCGGTATGCTGGCCCAATTGCCTTGGAAAGCCTATATACTGATGTGTCAGTTCAAGTACTTTTCGCAAATGTGGATCATCAGGATTGAAGCCCTGCTCCTGCAGACGTTCAAAATCAATATAGTCATCCCAATGACTACTGACCACCCCTGCTAATCGGCCTACAGTATCCATAGAGAGTCCCATTGCTTTCCCTACATCACGCACCGCGCCCTTGGCCCGCACTTGGGTCACCGTTGCCACAATAGCTGCACGATGACGGCCGTATTTCTCATAGATGTACTGGATAACCTCTTCCCGACGCTCATGTTCAAAATCTACATCTATATCGGGTGGCTCATCCCGAGCATCAGACATAAAGCGGGCAAAAAGTAGTCTGAATTCAGCGGGGTTGACCGAAGTAATGCCCAAACAATAACAAATCGTCGAATTAGCAGCCGAACCACGCCCCTGACACAAAATACCTCTTTCTTTGGCAAAACGTACATAATCATAGACAGTCAGAAAATAAGACGCATAATTTTTTCGTGCAATAAAATCCAGTTCCATCTGGATCGTATCACGGATGGCATCGGGGATCCGACCATCAAACCTATCTTTCGCCCCTTTCCAGGTCAAATAAGCCAATTCTTCCTGCGCTGTACGGCCATTGGAGGATAGTTCATCCGGATAGATGTATTTTAAATCATCAAGGGAAAAAGTGCAGGCTTGTGCTATTTCCCGCGCCTGTATAATAGCATCGGGATATGCCCTAAACAAGCGTTCCATCTCTGCCATCGGTTTTAGGTAACGCTCTGCATTAGGATATAATTTAAATCCCGCATTCTGGATACTGCATTTATTCCGGATACAGGTTAAGACATCCTGTAACTCCCGTCGCTCAGGCACATGATAATATACATCGCCCAGGGCGACAAGAGGAACCGTAAGGGTATTTCCCAACTGTTGGATGCGGAACAATAATTTTGCATCATCACCCCGATAAAGCCGTTTGACACCCAAATATAGTTCCTGGCCCAATTCCTGCTTATATTCTGATACAAATGCGCTAAAATCGGCATCCAATTCAAATTTAGCCGTTAACCTATCCGGTGGGCAAATTATAAATTTGATTCCTTCACTGTATTGATAGACATCGGATCTATAGAGTTGGCATTGTCCCTTTTCAGCACGCAAATTACCTACAGTCAACAAAGATGACAATCGTCCATAGGCATCCTTATCCGTGGGATAAGCCAATAAGCTTGGTCCATCCTGCAGATCAAGGCGGCAAGCAGGAATCAGCGTGATACCATGTTTTTTCGCCGCAACATGGGCACGAACAATACCGGCAAAACTGTTTCGGTCAGTCACCGCAATTTTACGATAACCTAATTGCGTTGCACGCTCCATCAGTTCCTCTGGATGGGAAGCCCCCTCCAGAAAGCTAAAGTTGCTCGTCACCTGTAATTCACAATAGTCCATCATTATGCAAAAAAGCCATGTAAAAACCATTGATTGGGCGAAATATTATCGTAATGCCCAGAGCGATAGAGCCAAAATCGCCGTCCCTGCTGATCCTCAACCGCATAATAATCACGATGTTCACCTGTATCTATCCACCATTCACGTTCAATTCGTTCTGGCCCATCAGCCTTCCGAATGGTATGTACTTCCCCTTTGTAGCGAAACAACAATGGTGGATAATCCGGAATAGGTGCTGTCACCATAATAGGTTCTGGCCTGCGCAACAAACGAGTGGGGCGTGGTCTATCAATTTGCCAGTCAACAGCAGCGACCGCTTCGATTGAACCAGCGATTTTCATGGACCGTTCCGGCCAGTAATGCGCCGCAGGCAGGTAGCGCGAAATTGTACAGGCCGGATCCCTGTTTTTTAAGCGATCCAATAACTCGGTCACCAGAGGATTTCCCAGCCCAATGTGATTCCCCCAGAAATTCTCCTGGACAGGATCTGCTTCCTCAGCTTTGGCAATCTCCAAAATAAATAGTTCAATACCCAATGCAGGTTCTATCTGTGGAATCTTCAGGGAAAACAATTTGAACAAGTGATTTTCATGAGAGCTCGCCCGATTGGTCCCTATAGTGATCTGCTCTATTTTTCCATCCACACGATGGCACTGCAAAATAGCTTCCCGCACCCCCTTACCTTCCCCTGAAAGACGTTTACAGATTTTATGTAAGAGCTGCTGGAGCGCCAGTTCAATACCTGTGGCTGTGCAGATGGGTTCTAAACAGGGCAAATGCTCCGTATAGGGAGAGATCGGTTTTATGGAGCTCATAAATTCTGTCGCCTGCCCAATGGCCTGATCTAGCCGAAGGAGCAAATGGTTGCCAAAACGTCTACGCAAAGCAGTCCGTGGCATGGCGGCAAAACTTCCGATTGTTTTTAATCCAAGACTATTTAACCGCTCGACCACAGCCGTTTCCAGCCGGAGTGCCTGAACAGGCAAAGACACTAAAGCCTCTAATTGTGCATCAGGCCCAACAATGCTGTTTTCTTTTCCAAAACGCGCGATTGCCCAAGCGGTACCAATGGTGTCAGCAATGCCGACGCACACATCATAACCATGTTGTTTTAATCTGGAAATGATATGTTGTAAATAGGATTCTTCTCCACCCCAGAGGTGTGTGCAGCCACTGATATCCAACATAATTCCTTCGGGTTCATCTATCGCCACAATTGGGGTGTATCGGATGCACCAATGTGCAATATTATGCAGCAACTTTTCCGTCAATCCCGGCTCCTCATTGATCACTTTTAAGGAAGGCAAAAAGGCTTTTGCATCGGCAATAGCCAAGCCCGGATATATTCCTTCCCGTTCAGCCAGTAGATTACTGGCATTGACGATCAGCTTTCCATGGCTGGAAATTGCCAATACAAAGGGAATTTCCCCGAGTTGGGGGCGCCGCACAACCATCCAGTCTGTTTTTAGATGACGGAACCATAAGGATGCAAATCGCTTTTTCATGCCAATCCTTGGTTATGATACGATTGCTCCCAATCTTCCATGGCTTTGTTTGCTTTAATCACAGGTTCAAAGCCACTGTCAGTCCAGGTCATTTGCCAACGCCCCGGATTTCCATTACGTACCTTTAGCAATTCTATATCCCAACTGGGGTAACCAATACCCGGCAATCCATCTTCCAGCTGGCTAGGTAGGGAACTAATTTTCCAGCGTGCAGCACAAGCAGTTGCCCCAAGCTGTTTGGGGTTATGCTGTAGGATAAAACCGGTCACCGCACTTTTCTCCACAGCCAGCTGCAAACGTCTTGACTGGACAAAATCCAGCTGATGTATCTCTGCAAGTACAGCCGTTATCCCTTCACATTTCAAGGCCTCTTCCATTGCCCATAAAACATCCTTTTCTCGCTCCATCTGAACAAAAATGACATTTTCAGGAACGACACCAAATGATCTGATACCTGTAGGAAATAAGGTATGAAAGCAGCTTATCCAGATACAAATTCCGCCATTCAGCATCATTTTGCCCAATAAACCACTGATAAAACCACAGGAAACAGCTCCTCCTGTCCGGTCAAAACTAACAAATTCATGAATCACTCCCCGAGGAAAGATTCCATTAGGAAAAGCCTCTTCCAATGGGCCAAGTCCCATTGGAAATACATCCGCCGATTTTAACTGTATCCCCTGCCATTGCAACAGGTCTTTTTTCAACTGGCTGATTAAAGCTTGTTTTTCTGTCAATAGCATAGCCTCCTCCGTCTTAAGTTTAAGCAAATTTAATACTAATATTTTTAGTATTAAAACCAAAGAGCTATATTTTTTAGTTTTTCCACCAATTCGAAAGAAAGATAAGCCCTATGTTACCTCAGGAAACTTATTTCAAATTAGATATCATTCAGAAACTGCTGAATAACATCTTTCTTTCTAGTCGCTACGGGGATCATTTTCCCATCTGCCATCTCCAGTTGACCATCCTTAAAATATTTTTTAATATAATTCGCATTGATCAGATAAGACTGATGGCAACGGATAAAATCTGTCTCCGGCAGCATCGTTTCAAAATGTTTCAGCACTTTTGAAACCATCATAGGTTTATTGTCTTTGATATAAAATGTCGTATATCCCTTATCGCCATGGCAATAGAGCACGTCATCGATATTCACAATTTGTGTAAATTCAAATGTACGTAATGCTATTTTTTTCGGTCTGCTTGGTGCTTTCAAATAACTCTCAGCCATATTCAACTGCATACTGTTGAACCGGTATTCCGTATTTTTTTTATAGCATTTCTCGATTGCTTCTATAAATTGCTCGGGAACCAAAGGTTTCAATAGATAGGCAATAGCACCGATATTAAGGGCTTCAATTGCATACTGGTTGAATGCTGTAATAAAAATGGTATTGATATCCAATTTAAGTTCAGAGAGAAAGGATAAACTTGAACCATCTTTCAGCTGAATATCCGCTAGAATCAAATCTGGATTGGATGCCAGTAACTCCCGCTCAGCCTGTGCGATTGAAGGGCTATAGCCCACGATCTGTACATAAGGAATACTATCCAGGAGTGACTTTATATACAAGTATATATTATACTCATCTTCAAGAATATAAACTTTCATAATATTGATTTTTTAGTTAAAATAAAAAACAAGTGGAATATAAATTTCAACTTTATAGCCACGTTGATCGTCTCTGTAATTTGCTGTTATTTCAATCCTAGCTTCTGGTTTTGCATCGGCAAACAGAAGCTCCAAACGCTCTTTCGTAATAATCTGTGACAAGGATGTCTTGTGAGACACCTGTTCTTTCTGCACCTTCATACCCCAACCATTATCACAGATACTGACATGCAATTGGTTTTCATATTCTCGAAAAGAAATGTCCAGTTGTCCCCTATACGGTAAATTCTTAAATGCATGCTCGATGGCGTTTTCGACAAATGGTTGTATAATCATTGGCGGAATCATGACTTCATCCAGATCTAGATCAGCGGTCTCGATCTGAAAGTCAAAGATATCCTGATAACGCATCTGTTGTAAAAGTATATAATTATTTAGTGATTTAATTTCCTGATCCAAAGAAATATACTCTTCTCTATTCAATTCGAGGATATCACGGATCTGACGGGACAACAAGATCAGGTATTGATTTGCTTTTGTTTTTTGCTCGCTACTGATCAATCCCTGCAAATTGGCAATAGCATTGTATATAAAATGAGGATTAAGTTGGTTCTGTCTTGTTTTCTGTTCTAAAATCAGCTGTCTATTTTCTGCAAGAATACGCTGGTTGATATTTTGCAACAATTTTTGCTTGTTTCTAAAATAGATAAAAAATGCGATGCTGAATACCAGCGCCAGCAGGATAACAAATATCCAACGTTGTTGCAATAGGATTTTATGATTGAATGCATTGGTTGTCTTTAAGAGCGTAATGGCCTGATCTTTTTTCTCGGTTTGATATTTTGTATTGATATCGTTGATTTTCTCCGCTTCAATCCGCTGTGTACTTTGTTTATAATCCTGAAAAGTTGAATCCAAGGCGAAATATGCGCGCTCATAATCTCCTTTTAATGCATAAGCCAACTGCAAATTTTTATAATAAAACATTTTATTATGTTTAATCTTATGCTTCTTTATAAATCGAAGACCAGCGTTAAAATAAGATATGGCTGAATCGACCTGATTATTATTCAGAAAATTTTTGCCCAAATTTGCGTAAACATAAGCATTCAGTGTATTGGATGCTTGCAAGTAATTGAAATATTTTTTGGATGCTTCTACTGCTTTTGGGTTGTTATTGATACTAAAATAATACTGCGACTGTAGGTCATACATACGCATAATGATGGCTGAATCTTTTGTTGCATTTGCATAGTGCCTACAGCTATCCAATGTTCCCTTTAATTTCTCAAAATCATGCAAAGCAATATATTGCATAAATTTCATCTCTTGATAAGATTGTGCGACATGTGGATCCGATTTATTGGGATGATAATGATACCAGGACTCCACATCTTTCAGCGCCTGGCGATATTCAGCCTGGCGATATTCAGCGTTTGCCAATAGATTATAAAACAGGAAGGTGAATACACTTTCATGCGCCAGAGCATATTCTTTTGCATCGATAATCTGTGCGACCATTGTCCCGCTTGTCACATCATGAAAACTAAAATTGGCACGGATCCCCAAGTAATCTTTTAAAACAGTCAAATCTGAAGATAATTTCTGTCCTTCAAGATCTTTAAGGGCAATCTCGATAGAATCAATATTATCATCCAACAGATATTCATAAGCCCGCAAAATTGCACTATAAGGAGAATGCTCAAAATACCCATCTTTAAGCAATCCCTTTCTTTTCTTATTAACGTCAGCGGCACTTTTGAAATCCTGTTTTGACAGATAGGCCAACATCACATTTTCGTAACTCAGATCAAGCGAATCGTTGTTTTTTACCGCAGATCTAGTTGAATCTTGCACTTTATTCTGATGACAAGAGAATAGCTGGACTGACAGCAGAATCGCAATAAGGCAGTAAAACGCTCCGGCATTATGTATTTTCATCAGAATAGCTATTAATTCACTTTTATTCTTTTCCAAGGCTATGTTTATGTCCTTCGCTTGTGTTAAACAACAATAACTGCATCCGTTATACTATATTTTCCAAATTAATTTATAGTCCACAGGCTGGTTTTTGTCAATACCTGATCGAATATCGGAATATTCCAACAAAACAATAGACCTGAACTCAAAAATATTTAACTTTCCTGATATTTAAGTATAGTTCTTAACTGATTAAAAATGCGCTGGGCAATTGTCAATTCTTCGGTTACAATGGAAGCATTGCCGCTCAGTTCTTTATCAAATGCTATATTTTTATTGTACGAACTTTTTAATCCATTGGGCAATGTAACTTCTACATAGTATTTGTTCTCTTTATCTGGGGTGAGTGAAATGGATTTGACCAGTCCTTTGACAACACCATATTCTTGGTATTTAAAGTTATCCAATTTAATCAGCACTTTTTGTTCAGGTTTGAGCTTTCCCTGATTCTGTGGTCCGATGAGCATCTGACCAATGATCACCTGTCTGCTATCCGGTAAAATGCTGAACAGATTCGTTCCATTTTTAACAAACTGTTTCTCACCCAAAAATTTTAGAAAGCTTAGCGTACCATCTGTAGCAGAATATAATAAATATGTCCTTTTCCATTGCCGGATAGATTTGCGCAATTTTTCAAAAAGCTGAACAGCTGCCGTTGAAAATGTTGCTTGATCTTTGACGGTATTAATCGCTGCACCAGTCTTCGTCTTCCGAAAATTGACAATCGCTTCATCCAGCTGCGCTAATGTAATTTGTGTATTTTTCAGACTCCGTTGCACCTCCAACAATTTGAGCTTTTCATTTTCCAGTTCCTGCGGTGAGATTACACCGCGCTGTTGTAACAGTTCGCATCTATTATAATTTTTTTCTGTCAACTGGACTTTTGTTTTCTCAAGTTCACATTGCTGTTTCAGGTTCACAATTCGCGATTCATAATCCTTGATATTTTTATCAGCCATCATTCCTTCAACAGCATAGGGTTGCAAGTTATTAAAAAGAGATTCATCCTGTACAGCTTTCGCAAAAGCATTGAAATCTTCCTGTATTTCACCCAATCGAAATTTCGCTGTTTCTTTTAGTGGAAATCTGTTCAATTGCTCCGTAGTGGAAAATTCATCCACCAGACACTCCAATGCAAGGACATCCTGGTAGTTGGCTGTTGATTCCAATATCAAAACAAGATCTCCTTTGCGTACTGGCTGATGATCCTGAAACAGGATCTTCTCGATCCGCGAATCGATGGTCACCTCCATGCGTTCCGGTGGATTTTCGGACGAAATAATAATAGGCGATTCAATAAAATCAGGATACTTAATGATACTGGCCAATAGAAAAAAGACTGCTATAATCAGTAAGATAAGTAAACTCCCCCAACGAATCATCCAATGTGGTGGATTCTCCAGAACCTCATTGACCTGTTCGGAGCGTAAGCGGATATCATCCAATATGTATTTTTTAGTTTCCAAGTTCCAATTGATTTTTTACCAGTCTATAATATTCGCCCTTTAGGGCAACTAATTCTTCATGATTCCCTTGTTCGACCACCTTTCCCCTCTCCAATACAACAATGTTATCCGCATTTTTGACGGTAGACAGTCGATGGGCAATAACGACGGCTGTACGTCCCTTTAAAAACTGATCCAGATGATCGGCGATAATTCGTTCGGTATTGGCATCCAGCGCACTTGTTGCTTCATCAAAAAAAAGATATTGAGGGCTTTTATAAATTGCCCGTGCGATGAGTATACGCTGACGTTGCCCGCCACTCATGCCCAAGCCCTCATAGCCAATTTTGGTATTATAACTGGTGGGCAGGGCCTCAATAAAATCTTTAATATCTGCCACCTGGACCGCATCCCGCAAACGTTCTTTATTGATCTCATCAGAACCCAGAGCGATATTGGCAGCAATGCTATCATTAAAAATATAACCATCCTGCATCACTACACCACAATTGTCCCGCCAGATGCGTGGAGAGATATGCTGCATATCTACTTTCCCGATTTTGATGCTCCCACTTTCAGGGGCATAGGATTTTAGCAATAATTTCATTAGGGTACTTTTCCCACTGCCACTTGCCCCCACGATGGCAGTTGTTTTTTTATAAGGAATTACCAGGTTCAGCTGTTCAAAAACAGCTTTATCTGTTCCGCTGTATCTAAATGTGGCATTTTCAATACGAATGTCATCTTCGGGGATCTCTTTTTGAAAATGACTATCTACCTTTTCCTCATCCTCTTTATCATGAATTTCATTGAGACGCTCAAGGGCAATTTTGGCATCCTGAAACTGACGCATAAAATTCATCAGTTGAATCAAAGGGCTGTTGAGCTGGCCAATAATATACTGCACGGAAAGCATCATACCCAATGTCAATTGGCCATCCACCACCAGTTTTGCAGCGACAAAACTGATCAGAATATCTTTAAGTTGATTGATTACGTTACCGCCGATCGTCTGTACCTGCTCCAACTTCAAGGCCTTCACCTTGATCCGGAACACTTTAATCTGTATTCCCTCCCACTGCCAGCGTTTATTGGTTTCGGCATTGTTCATTTTGATTTCCTGCATACCGTTGATCAATTCCAGCACTTGCCCCTGTTCTTCGGCCAACTGTGAAAATTGTTTATAGTCAATTTCCCGTCGTTTTTTTAGAAAAAAAGAGATCCAAAACAAATATATGGTGGCACCAACTGAAAATAATAAGAAGAGTTTGTAGTTATAAATCAATAAAACAATGCCAAAAATGATAAAGTTAATCAGGGAGAATAAGGTCTGTAACGAGTTGTTTGTCAGCAATTGTTCGATACGATTATGATCCGTTATCCGCTGCATGATATCTGCAGTGACCCTGGAGTCAAAAAAACTCATGGGTAAACGCATCAGTTTGATGAAAAAATCGGACACGATGGATATATTGATCCGGGAGGATAAATGGAGTAGAATCCACCCCCGGATAGCTTCTATCCCCATTTGTCCTAGATAGAGCATAATTTGAGCGAATAAAACCAAGTATATAAAATTGATATCTTGATTTTGGATACCAACATCAACAATACTTTGTGTCAGAAATGGAAAGACAAGTGCTAATAGACTTCCGGCAATGAGTCCGAATGCCAGTTGCACCATAAAAGCCCTATACTTACCAAGATAATGTTTTAAAAACCTGGAAATCGAATGGCCTTTTTCTTCCTTCTCTTCATGATCCGCAAAACGTGCTGTCGTCTCCAGCACCAGGACGATCCCTTCCTCCGTACGGTCTTCGGCTTTCACTCCAATCCAATTTGCCAAAAATTCTGTCTTCGAATAGGTGATTAATCCAAAAGCTGGGTCTGAAACATACACCTTATAATCGTTGTGTTTTTTTTCAATTTTATAAACCACTACATAATGCTGTTCCATCCAAAACACTATACAAGGCATCGGCACTTCATTCACAAGGGTCTCGAAATCAATTTTGACCGCGAGGGTCTTAAAACCAATTGTTTCAGCAGCCCGGCTTAACCCCAGCAGGCTAGAGCCTTCTCTGGTCGTATCGCAAAGATCCCGAAGCATCGGTAACGGTAATAATTTACCATAATATTTGCTGATTATCCTGAGACAAGTAGGCCCACAATCTTTAGAATCTGGTTGTTTATAGAACGGAAACTTCATCATGCTGTCTTATTTACATGACAAACATACGTGATTGAAAAAAGGCAAAATAGCTCAATTAATAATCGTATCAATCCTATTAATATTCGTATTGAATAGTCTATTTTCTGATTCAGATACCGCAATGAACACATTTTTTAAACATTTCATGTAACGAATGACCTAAACTCGATACTTATTACATAGACTATTAAACATAAGTGCATAATGACGAATAACTTCATATTAAATTTCATCACATGGGATGTCAATAGTGATATCTTTACTATACCGATCATCAATCATCCTGTCCGTTGGTATGGACTATTTTGGTTACTGGGAATTGTATTATGTTACAGACTATTATGGACCATGTTAAAAAAAGAAGGTCGCCCGATTGCATTTCTGGATCAACTGAGTATCTATATTGTCTTGGGCACCATTATAGGTGCTCGCCTGGGGCATGTTTTATTTTATGACCCGGCCTATTACTTGAGCAATCCATTAAAGATCTTCGCAATATGGGAAGGAGGTTTGGCAAGTCATGGTGGCGGGCTTGGTATTTTAGTTGCCATTTTCTTGTTTGCAAGAAAACAGAAGCTTCCTTTCCTCTGGGTCGCAGATCGAATTGCGCTGGTTGTGCCCATTGCCGGCGCCTGTATCCGTTTGGGTAACCTCATGAATTCGGAGATTATTGGTACCCCTACAAACCTGCCTTGGGCATTTATCTTCACTTCTATCGACCAAATTCCCCGACATCCAGCACAATTGTATGAGGCATTGTTCTGTATAGCCTTATTCTTATTATTGAATTATCTCTGGACAAAACCCTTCCTAAAAAACAATATCGGAAACTGTTTTGCACTTTTATTAATCCTCTTGTTTACATTTAGGTTTTTAGACGAATTCTTAAAAGTCAATCAGGAAGATTTTGAAAATTCACTATTCATCAATATGGGACAGCTCCTTAGCATTCCATTTGTGCTGATCGGATCCGCCCTGCTTATCTTCAACAGTCGGGAGAAATCAGTGTCAGTACCACAAAATTGAATAAACAAGATGAAATGAATTATTTATTTTAGAATCCCGGATTTGAAGGCGACTTTAACCAGTTCAGCTGTATTTTTCACATTCAACTTTTCGATCAGACTTTGCCGATGCCCTTCGATTGTGCGTTTGCTCAAGAAAATTTTATCAGCAATCTCCACATTCGTAAAACCATCCGCAATTAATTTCAGCACCTCCAGTTCACGTTCACTGATATCAAATTCCGGTAGCGTGCTGTTGGCCAAATCCGTGTAATTTTCACCGGATATCACCTGATCAAGGAGTGTCATACTAATTTCGGCGCTTATATATTGACCACCACTGGCCACGTGTTTGAGGCCAAAAAGAAGTTCATTATAATCCACATTTTTCAATAGATAGCCCGAAAGGCCAAGTTCGAAACCTTCAATAACATAATGAATCTGGTTCAACATCGAAAGGATAACAACTTTAATGGATGGATACCTTGCCCGAATTACACGCAGTAGTTCCATTCCATCCATATGATCCATGCTGATATCGGTTAATATCATATCGGGCAACAATTCGTTAGCTAAGAGTTGTAGGGCCTCATTCCCGTCTGAAGCCTCGCCCACAACAACAAAATCGTCCTGAGACTCCAATAACAATTTAATACCATTACGTACGACCATATGATCTTCAACCAACAGTATCTTAACCTTACCCATCTTTTATCCTATTTAATAAAATTTATCTTCTTCTTTATCCGAACAGTATGCTACCAAGGAGTACAGTTGCATTTTTTTACTTTGGGAAAACCAGGAAACACATTGTACCTTGCTCCCCCCTGACTTCCTTTCTGACTGGCACAAACTGAATAAAGATACAAAATTCTATCGATTTAAAGGATTTTGTAAGGAATACGCTACCAAAATCCAATTAAAAAAATTAGTAGTCTTAAAATTTAAGGAAAATAGGGAAAGGGAACAATATTTGTTTTAAACTAAACAGCTTTTAATTTTTTTGACACCTTATGATCCGTTCCGACAAAGATATTTTAACAATACTGAATTCCGCATTGGATGCCTGTGCCATCTATGACAGTCCCGAGCTTCATGTATCCTATGCCAGCACAAAAATGCTTCAGCTCTGGAATTGTGATGAAAGTGTCCTTGGACAACAACTGGAAAAATGCCTTGCTCAGCAAGTTCTTCTTGTTCCTAAATTAAAACAGGTATGGGAGACAAAAAAAAACTTGTTCGAAGAAAATGTGCCCATTCAACGTGATATCACAGGAACATCCAAGCCCTGTAACTGTAATATAAGCTATCAACCACTTTTCAATGCTGCAGGTGAAATATATGGCATCTATCACACCATAAGCATGCTTCCAGATCGTATGCCAAGCCCCCAACAGACAGAAGAAAAGAATAGTATCGAACAAAAACTGCTCGAGGATTTACTCAACCCCAAATATAGTCTTGTCAGCAATGTACATGCGAACACAAGTTTAAACAAATACTCATTGTTAAATAGGGAAACAAAAAATTTAAACCAAAAGCTGAAAGATTCCCTAAAAAAAATCATCGAGAGTGAAGAACACTATCATTTCGCCCTGCAGTCTGCCGAAATGGGCACCTGGAATTTAAACTGCAAGAGTTATATTGTGCATTGGGACGAACGCACACGCGAACTCTTCGGCTTTGCCAAAGGGGAAACTGTCCCCTACACCGAGGTTTTGCGCTACATACATCCCGAAGATAGAAATAGAATAGATCGAGAAGTGAAAAAATCCCTTGATTATGAGAATAAGGGAGTCTATGACGTACAGTTTCGAACCATCGGTGCAACAGACCAAAAACTCCGTTGGCTACATTGTAAAGGGAAAATGTACTTTGACCAAGAGCAGCAACCGGAATGGTTTGCCGGAACAACCATAGATATTACACAACAACATCTAGAACGGGAAAAACTGGAGGCAATCAATAACTTGATCACAAAGAAAGATCAAGAGTTTAGAATGATCGTGGAAGCTGCGGGAATAGGTATATTTTCCATTGATCTGGAATCCAGAAAAATGGAACTCAATGATCAGTGTCGCGAGCTATTTGGCTTTGAGGATCACCAGGAAATTCAAGATACGGACTTTTTCACGCAGATCTTACCGCAATACCGAGATAAAGTCCGTTATATCTTTCAGCAAGTTGTTTTGAAACAGTCACCTTTCGATTGTCAATGTGAAATAACGGATAAAAAGACTGGTAAAATAAAATGGTTACGATCTGTCGGTGGTGGGCAATTATCGCTCGATCCAAAGCGGCAGATCATATATGGAGCCATATTCGACACCACAAACGAAAAAGAAGAAGAAAGAAAAAAGCTGGACTTCATCAGTATAGCAAGTCATGAATTGAAAACTCCTTTGACCTCCCTGATAGCCTACCTGCAGTTATTGCTGGGAAAAGAACATACACTTTCTTCTGAAAAACGGCAGCAGTATCTCCATCAGTCAAACGAACAGGCCACGCGCATGCGTGGACTTATTGATGGCTTTTTGAATGTATCCCAGCTCAATGAAGGGAAATTATTACTGCATAAAAATACATTTCGTATCTGTACATTGATAGACTATATTCGCAATATCTACTCGCTCAAACCAGTCAAGCATTTTATTTATTATACCGGATCAACTGACTCAATCCTGGAAATCGTTGCTGACCGTGATAAGATTGAGCAGGTGATTATTAACTTTATGGACAACGCCATTAAATACTCGGAGCCCCATTCTGACATCACCATGCACGTAAACGTGGATCATGATTATTTTGGCATACAAGTCCGTGATCAAGGAAGAGGTGTCAGCGAAAAGCATCAAAAGCAGATTTTCAATAAATTTTATCGGGTAAATGATTCGACTGACAGTTACGCGTCGGGATTTGGTATCGGACTTTTTATCTGCCAGGAAATTATCCAGAAACATCAGGGAGAAATTGGTGTGGACAGCATCCTTGGTCAAGGATCGACCTTCTGGTTTAAAATCCCTATCAATTTTTAGGATTCGCCGCTAAGATGCATTAACAATAAAAAGATAGCATTGCATCAGGGCTGATAAGTCTCTTTTTTTACAGCCATAGCCGAGCGTTTTTGAGGACAAAGAGCAACAGCCATAAAATTAATTTACAGCTGTTACTCCGTATACACGGTTAACCTCCACAAAAATTATTTCTTTTTCAGATCCTGACCGGCGATATCTTCCCAGCGGTAATAATGAAAAGTCTTATCGTCGCTCATGGCAACAAATAAACCATGCTGAAATGTATCGTTAAGACGGATAGACACAACGTCCGAACCATCGCTCTGCGTGGCCATAACAGGGACGGTTTTCAAATACGTATGTTCAAACGGATTTGTTTTTGTCCCTTCACGGCTAAAAACCTGAAAGCGGTTTGCTCCTTGGTCTGAAACTAAGATATACCCCGTACTATCCGTCAATTTGTAAATCGAAATACCTTCATGGTCCTCTTTGAATCCCTTAGTAGCAAATAATGCGAGTTGCTGATTTCCTTTCGCCGGGTCGGCATAGTATTGTTTCACCCCTACTTGTTCATCTGAATAGTAGATATACCCCAGTTCATTATCCACTGCGATGGCTTCAATTTCCTTCTTTCCGCTAAAAGAACCAAACTTACGAACCAAAGTTGCCTTCACAGCGCCGGCACCGTTATCTTCCAATAGGTATTGCCCCAGGTACCCATCTTTAGGGCCATTTTTACGACCCGCAATCGCATAAATTTCACCTTTTGGTGAAGTGTAAAGCGCAATTCCCATAAGATCCCTGAAATCAGGTTCAGTCTCTCCTACAAACATCTCCAATCCACCCTGATCGATCGGTTTCATATCCGGCAACGAGAAGATGCGCAGTTTGTGCGTCATACGCTCTGTCGTCACAGCGATATCGACAGATTTTCCAGCCAGCCTAAAACCATAAGCAATATCCACATTATTAGGCCGTTTCAGATTAGAAACCACTTTATCCTTGACAATTTTACCTTGTAAATCATAAACAAATAAAGCCCCATCTGCATCTTTGTCCGTGGCAATGACCAAACTCTTACTAGGATCAGTCTTGTCAATCCAGATGGCAGGATCATCCGAATCGTACCGTACTGCCTCGGTGACAAGGGCAGGTTTGATGGAATCCATTTTGGTAGTACCCATTTGCGGGTTATCACAGCTGGCCTGCAACAATGCGGAAGCTGCCAATCCGAAAAATAGTTTTGTTTTTAAAGATGTTTTCATGCTGAGTTAATTAAAGTTTTGCACCCCATGCGCCGACGTAAGTAGCAGGCTTTGGAGAGCTATAAGATAAACCATTGGATAGTACCAATCCGGTCAAGAAATGAGGTTTAAAGTTCAGGGTACCCGTTTTTAGCGCCGATGAATTTCCTTGTAAATGAAAATCCCAGGCCGCATCAAAGACATAATTATTGACCGCTGTTTCCAATGGATAATTCACAAATTTAGGGTTGTTCTCTCCAGCCGTTTTACCCCTGACATCATTGGTACCACTCACGATATCGTTCTTTCCAACCTGAAATTGATCCACCGTTAATTGATCATAGCCATAATACCAGTTGTTGCTTGAAACTGAACGGTTATCTTCCGGGTTTTTGGCATCCCGTTTTACGCCAAATCGTGTATTGGCAAAAAGATTATTATAGATTTCTGCTTTCACCGAAGCTTCGAGCCAAATAGAACCACCCTTTGCCGTTGGTCTACGCCAGCCCGTATTAAGCATCGTGTTGTTATAGACAATAATATGTGCTTGTGGGGTGCGATCACCGGAGTTGGAGAGTTTTAAGGCATTGGTATTGACACTGTAGACCAAGTTAAAGGCCACGTCTGCCAAACAGCCTGATTTAAAATTCATCGCCTCACCGCCAGTTACTCCATTTGAAAAGAAGCGATTGTTGGCGAAGATAATTTTCCCGCCTTCAATATACGTACAGTCTTCATGAAAATGGCTGATTGTACTGTTTTGAACGATTAATTTCCCTTCAAGATTGGAAAACCATAAAGCAGGCAAAGCTTCCCCCGCTTTTTGTTTATACAATCTCATTTTCACCGAGGTCGATGCATCCGATGTAACAGCTCCTCCATATTCCAAAAAAACGTTGTCCAATACCAATTCTTTACAGCTTGGCGCCGCTAAAATACCGCCCCAAAGTTTTCCAAATTCATTTTCTTTGGTTTGATAATCCTCCCCCACTGTAAACTTCACCGGACTCTCTGCTGTCCCCAGCACATATAGGTTCCCCAATACAACAATCTCCGGTTTATTAGCAGGATCCATCAGTACTGTCACACCTTCCTCAATGGTCAGGGACTTTCCTTCAGGAATAATGATATCACCTGTAATATGTTGCACCGTGCCTTTGCTCCATACGCCCGCCACCTCACCAATTGCACTACCATTGGCATCCGATGTATCTACATCGCTATTTGCTTTTTCACAGGCTGTCAACCATACCATTGTAAGGGACATGAGCAGTATAATATATTTATTTTTCATCGTTAAATATTTTATTCTTCCATCTATCAGATGGCATTTTCTATGTTTAAACTCGACAGGTTCGCTTCGACCAAATATATTCCAGCAGTAACTATTTTTTAAAGGAATAACGTAGACCAAGAATATAATTCTGGCCATACAGATCCTTGCGGATAAGCGTATTGCCACCCACCACTATTTTTTCAGCCAGCTTATTATTTTCCGGATTTGTCCCTTTTACATATAGCTCCATCGGCGTATTCAACAAGTTATTTGCTTTGGCAAAAATCGCCCAGCCGGCTCTGAATTTCTTCTCCACAGAAGCATCAAGCTGGATAAAACCTTTCTGCCATAAATCAGCGTTTAAAAATTCCGATACCGAATTAATCCGTGACCCCGTATAAGATCCAGCCAGCTGCCCCTCCCAGCCTCTATTTGCATCTTTATAGAGTACAGATAGATTGGCAATATGTGCAGCCTGACCATGGAGAGGCCGCGTTTGGTCCACTAGGATCGGATCCTGATCTTGCGTTACCTCATTGATTACACGTGATTTCTTCGGCGTAGTAATCTGTGAATGCGTATAGGTATAGTTCGCTTTCACGCCAAACTGCTTTATGTACTTAATGTAATCCAACTCGACCCCAAAATTGTTCGCTGTTCCAAAATTACCCGGCATATAATATACATCCTGCCCACGGATATCATCCGGCTGAAAGGTATATTCGATCGGATTTTTTATCCGCTTGTAGAACAATCCGGCAAGAAATTGGGATGAAGGCTCCGGAAATAACTCATAGCGCAGATCAAAATTATCTGCCAGCGCATGTTTTAAATCAGCATTTCCGCGTTCCCAAAATTCTTCATTTAAAACACGGGACGGTACCACCTCATAAAAACCGGGACGGTTTAACGCACGATAGTAAGCTCCATGAAGTTGCTGCTTGCTATCCAGATGATATTTCATGGTCAAACTTGGTAACCACTCCGTATACGTCTGTGCACCTTCCGGCCTTTCTTCACCGTCAGGGAACAACAGTTTGTACCCTTGGTTCGTGTGTTCCATACGGATACCACCGATCATTTGAATTTTGTCGTTTTCATAGTTGAACATACCATAAGCGGCAGTTGTTCTCTCGCTGGCATCATATGTCAACGGATTCCGGACCGCACCCGTAGGGTTGCTAACAGTCAGGTTTAAATCCGCATAATTTTGAAAATCTATGCCATATTTGTACCCCGCTTGATCAGGGATTGGTGAAAGATTATAATTATTATAAAAACTACTACGCTGCTTATCACGATAGAGACCTCCCGTAGACAGTTCCAACTTATTCTCGGTCATAGGAACCTTATACGCAAGATCCCAATACCCCGCACGATCATCATCTGTATTGCGCTCCCAGCGATAGGTAATCGGAGATTTATTGACCAATGAAGTCCGTCTGCGTTGAAAATCCTCTTCGATACCATCCAGGCTGATTGTTGTATTCTGTGGCAACTCATTGCGAGCAGATGACAGCACTGCTGACCAACGTAAATTCAAACGCTTATCCAAAAAATGATGATCACCCTGTAAATTACCATTATAAATCTGCTGCTGAGTCTTTCTGGCACGTGTCACATAAGTCAGTTCCGATTTGCCAATACTTGGATCATTCTCTCCATTAAAAATGGTATTGACTGCGTCCCGAAGTTGGAGATTATTCAGATTCACATACATCTGATAAAAACTTAGCCGATGGTTTGGGTTAAATCGGTAGTCAATCTTGTTATGTACACCAAGGCGCTGTTGCTGCTCGTCGTATTGCCGATCGCTCTTTTCGGTAATAATCGCGTTCGGATTAGTGTTGTTGACCGAATATTTATAGAAAACAGAATGGCTGCCACGATACAGATTTTGATAGCTTAGGCCTAAAATAACGCCCAACTTATCATCTAAGTAACGGTTGCCAACGGTCAAATTACCAATGAGATCCGGCGAAGGCTTCTTGTAGGTATAATCCAATGTACCTTTATCAAGGTCAGCAACAGTGGCATTATAATCTTTTCCATGCAGTTCATAAGGCGATTTGCCCGAAACATCTCCACTGGAAAAACTACCGAAATCCCGGTTCAAATAACGTTGACCATAACCTGTAGCCAGATTGGCCTGAAACAATAATTTGCTTGGAGCAGATTTCATGACCATATTCACGACACCACCAATGGCATCAGCCTCCATATTTGGCGTCAGGGATTTGTAGATTTCCAAACGCTCCAACATATCCGATGGGAATAGATCTAAGGGTACGTAACGGTATTTGTTGTCAGGACTGGGGACTTTGACGCCATTGACCAAAGTCGTGTTATAACGTTTGTCCATTCCCCTTAAAATAGCATACTGCCCCTCACCATTTGAATTTCGTTCGATGGAAACACCCGAAACACGTTGCACAACATTTGCCACTGTAATATCTGGAGAGATCTCAATTGCCCGGGCTGATACAACATTCATAATCTGTGAGGCATTCTTTTCTAGTCGGCGGGCGCTTGGATCATCATCGCCGCCATTTCGCTTTCCTTTGACTGTGACCTCCATTAAAGTTTGTTCGTTCGAGGTAAGCTGAAAAGTAAAATGAGGCGTATTCTCTTTTTTAATCTCAATTTCTTTAATCAATTCGGTATAGGCCACATGTCTAATATGGACTTTATCTGTACCTGCGGATAGTCCTTTGAATTCAAATGAACCATCCAATTGTGTCTTGGCCGAGAGTCCTCTTTGTTCCAGGAACACAGTAGCACCGACAATGGCTTCCCCTGTTTGCCCATCCAGGACTTTCCCTTTGATCTTGGTCGCGTAAGCGGCGCTGATCGACATACTGGAGGCAAGCAATACCGTTAAAACATTTTTCATTTTTTCTAGATTATTATGAATCTTTGATTGTTGCTGCAAATATGAGAGCCCGCAACAGATTCACAAAATCTTAGGCGTTACGACAAGGAAGCAAGGTAAAACAAGGGTTAAACAAGGGATAAACAATAGCGCTCAAAACGCTGTAAAAAAGACACTTACACAATAAATAAGCGCCATTAAAATTCGATTACCCTTATGTTAAGAAATTATGAAATACGCAACAGGTATCCCGCAAGATCATCTCCCTGTTCCAATTTCAGTTTTTTCCGCAACCGATGTCTTGCTACCCGAAGACTGTCTTGCGAAATTCCCAATAGGATTGCAATATCAGTATTATTGAGGTTTATTTTAAGTAGTGCAATCAAACGCATATCTGCGGCGGTGAGATCCGGGAATAGCTTGATGAGCTTTTCAAAGAAACTATGGTGCACACGCTCGAAAGTACCCATAAACTCTTTCCAGTGTATACCTTGCGTAATATGTTCATTAATCTGCTGCACCAGATGCTGCATGGGCTTCTTTTGATCCCGTCGCTCATCTTTTACCAAAGCTTTCAATTCGTCACGAAGTTCTTCCAGGAATTGATTATTTCGGATAAGATTGAGCGTATGTGAGGTAAGTTCCTTTTCTTTCAAGGTCAGTTCTTGCTTGAGCTGTTTATCTTCCAGTAGTTGGTTTTTGAGCGCTATTTCTGCCAATTCACGTTCAGCCTCCTGTTTCCGGGATTCCGCAATCTGATTTTTGATCTTTATTTTCTGCCGGCTGTAGAGGACATATGAAAGTATACACAGGAGAACCAGTACCAAAATTGTCCCAATCAGCATCATCGAATTAAAGCGTTTGTTTGTCTGTAATTTCTCTATTTCTTCAGCCTTTTGGTTCATATCATAGAGTGCCTGAAAAAATGCCGTATGTCGTGCTCCATCGACACTATAGAGCTCCAGTACCAATTTACGGCTTCGCTCAGCATAGAAATACGCACTATCCATCTGCCCGCTGAGTGCATAGGTTTTGCTCAGGTCTTTTGTGGTTGATGCCATCTGATAGACATCCCCGAGGTTCTCCGCCAGGTGGAAAGCCAATTGGGTCAGCTTAATGCTTTCTGGGTATCTATTTGTTTTTCTAAAGATATCCCCCATGTTATTGATGACGACGATCTTGCCATAATTATCTTGAGTTTCTTGGTACAAATGGCTCGCCTTTTCAAAATACATATACGCACTGTCGTATTTTCCCAGATCCTCGTAGATGCTCCCCAGATTCTCATGGATCTTGGCTTCCCCACTCAGGTTAACCTGTTCACGATAGATCGTCAATGCGTGTTTTTGATAAACAAATGCCGAATCATAATTTCCTTCCTTTTCAAAAAGATGACCAATATTGCCCAAGACAGAAGCTTCACCATTTCGGTCGTTTTCACCTTTAAAGACACACAAGGCTTTATTAAAATATTCTTTCGCCAGATGATGTTGCTTGTTGAAAATATTGAGTTCACCGATATCACTCCAGTTGGATCCCAATGCCTGTTTCGCATTCAGCTGGCTGTAGATGTGGTCTGCCTGGAAGTAATAATCCTGCGCCTGGGCATAATGCCCCTGATTGACACACAACCAACCGATTGCCTGTAAGCAGTTTCCCTGTAGTAGCAGATCGCGGTCATTGACGGCCTTGGCATACCTTTTTTTTACTAGGGTAATCGCCGAATCAGGATAGTTTTGACTTAATACTCGGATCTCCTTAAATGAATCAGCTTGTGCCGTAGTCAACCCGGGAAAAAAAAGTTGTACCAGAAAGAGGGTCGAAAATATAATATCGTAAGAAATTCTCATGTTGCCGTAAATAATCGCTGTGTAAATTTAAGTCTTAGCATGTTAAGAGAATATTAAATCCGATTTAACTTAATTTAGATTAACAAGCAGTAAATAGATATTGCTGCATACGGTTCTTACTTTACAGTCGGTCTCCTGACCAAATCTTTTTCGAATAAAAACAGCATGTAAAACAAAGCGAAGACAATGCGTTTCTAAAACGATATCGCGTTCTTTAAAAGAAGAGAATGAAGAAAAGGGTGTCCGATTTAATGATCGGACACCCTTACTACCTATTGATTTATTAAATAATCGAACGTATAAAATAGCGTGCGACAGCCCAATACCTAAACCAGCTTGGGCCGATACCGATAGCAATTAAATGCGTACCGTTTAATCTCCAGATTTAAGCTCGATGAGTGGTGTGATACGTTCTAAAATATCAAATGCAACCTCCGCCATCTTATTGCCTTTGTTGTCCAATAACGGATTGACTTCTACAATTTCGAGACAGTTGACTTTTTCAGAACGTAT
The DNA here is from genome assembly GCA_031277685.1 of Sphingobacterium sp. Classification (GTDB taxonomy): domain Bacteria; phylum Bacteroidota; class Bacteroidia; order Sphingobacteriales; family Sphingobacteriaceae; genus Sphingobacterium. Next base: position 185,997 of record JAITLV010000131.1, read on the forward strand.
AATCTCTTCTAAGATCAGGACGATTTCCTTGGGCATAAATCCTTTGGGCACCGGTGTTCCAGTGCCATCAGAAATCAATTCGCTGTCCATACTGTCTACATCAAAAGAGATATAAATCATATCGCAGTCCTGTAGGCTAACCATCGCTTCAGCGACACAATCTTTGATCCCCCGTTGACGCACCTCTTCGACCCGGTAGTTTTTTATTCCCAGGCGCTCGATCAATAGATCCTCAGGTTCCTCGGTATCCCGTACACCGAAATAGATCAAACTGGCCGGCTGTACCTTTTCAGCAGGTCCGGCAATACGTTTGAGCTTATTCCAGAATTCCTGGGTTGATTGATCAATTTCGTTGATTTTACAGTCGAGATTATCTTCATTCAACATGGCCGCAAGGGGCATGCCATGCATATTGCCCGAAGGTGTTGTAAAAGGCGAATGAATATCCGCATGGGCATCCACCCAGATCACGCCCAATTTTTTATCTGGATAAGCCGACTTGATCCCACTGATTGTACCCATTGCCGACGAATGATCGCCGGAGAAAACCAAGGGAAAATTACCCGCTGAAAGACTATCTTCGACTGTAGAAGCGACCTGCTTACATTGTTCGTAAATCTGCTGGATATGTTTACCAAAGGGATGGTTATCATTTTGATAAATGGAACTATTCCGTGTCGGCACATCTACAAAAGGATAGTTGATAAAATACTGACTTCCTTTGTTGATCGCCGCAATCTCGATAGCATCTATACCAAGATCAGAACCTCTTGTTCCTGCACCGATATCCGATCTGTTTTTGATCAATTCAATCATTTTCTTCATCGCGTGGTCACATTAGTCAACGATCGTTCGATTATCTCCAGGCAAGCGTTAACCTGACTTTCCGTAATGACCAAAGGCGGTGCCAAACGAATTTTGTTGCCATGAGTAGGTTTAGCCAAAAGGCCATTTTCCTTAAACTTCAGGCAAATATTCCAGGCCAGGTCACTCTCTTCACTGGCATTGATTACAATAGCCGTCAATAGCCCTTTGCCCCTGACTTCGGTGATCATATCCGATTTGGCCGCAATTTTCCGTAAACCTTCTAAAAACAAATCGCCCATCTGACGTGCATGATTAATCAAATCTTCATCCAACACCACCTGAAGTGCTTCCATTGCCACCGCACAGGCCAGTGGATTACCACCATAGGTAGAACCATGTTCACCGGGTTTGATACACAACATAATCGAGTCGTCAGCCAAAACCGCAGACACAGGCAATACCCCACCCGATAAAGCTTTACCCAATATCAGTACATCCGGCTTACTCGCACTATCCACATCATCAATGGCATAGGAAGCCAACATACTGCCCGTTCTTGCTATACCTGTTTGAATTTCGTCTGCAATAAAGAGCACATTATAAGCTGTACAAAGTTGGCGTACCCGTTTTAAATAGTCCGGATCCGGAACGACAATGCCCGCCTCGCCCTGAATTGGCTCAACGATAAATCCGGCAATATTCGGATCCTGTTTAAATAAGTTCTCTAATGCCTCAATATCATTGTAGGGTACTAACACTATTCCATCCACAAAAGGTCCAAAATCATTGGTCGCTGTGGCGTCGTTTGAAGCCGAGATCACCGAGATGGTACGTCCATGAAAGTTATCTTTTGCAAAAACTATTTTGGCCTGATTTTGCGCGATTCCCTTGACCTGATATGCCCATTTACGGCACAGCTTCATGGCTGTTTCAACGGCCTCTACTCCTGAATTCATGATCAGAGCCTTATCAAATCCGAAAAGCGTACAGATCATCTCTTCAAAATCACCAAGCTTATTATTATAGAATGCCCGCGAAGTCAATGTCAATTTTTGAGCCTGATCAGTCAAAGCAGCAATAATACGTGGGTGACAATGCCCTTGATTAACTGCTGAATAGGCGGATAGAAAATCAAAATAAGACTTACCATCAACGTCCCAAACCATAACACCTTCGGCCCTTTCCAAAACCACCGGTAAAGGATGGTAGTTATGTGCTCCATATTTTTCTTCCTTAGCAATAAATGCCGCGCTTTTTCCTTGTTTAGATACAATACTCATAATTTGGATTTTATTTCAAATAATAACAAATATACAATTTTTACTATTTTTAAGGTAAAATAATAAAATTTAACACTAAATTAGCGTTAAAATATTAAAATTAACTTTTAAACCTACATAACAATGAACACTATTGATGAATTTGATCTTCAGATTTTAAAATACTTGGATGCAGATGGACGAATGGCCTATTCTGCCATCGCAACGGCCCTGGGCGTATCCAATACGATGATCCATCAACGTATCAATCGTCTGATGGAACAAGGTATTTTAACAGGAATAAAACCCGTTCTGGATGAAAAAAGATTAGGTTATGATTGGGGTGCTTTTACAGGCCTGAGCCTGGAAAAAGATCATGATTCGAGCCGTATCATTGCGGAATTAAAAAAAATTCCCGAAGTAACGGAATGCTATTACATCACGGGCAACTATACCCTGTATGTCAAAATTATAGCCAGGAACCATGAACATATGCGTCAACTATTGTATGAAAAGATTGATAACATCCCCGGTATCGCAAAAACTGATTCACTGATCGAACTGGGCTGCGCATTTAAACGTAATATTATCCTTTAACTATACTAAGGTACGCGTACAGAGTAGGTCTTGAATCAAAAGTTTTAATTAGGGATTCAAGACCCTGCTGTTACTTCCCAATATTTGCCAGTTCCTCTTCCGTCCAATAAACCAACTCTCGTAATACATATACGTTTTCATAGCTTCCTAATCCATCAATATAATCCCACAGATTACCTTCAACCTTGACCGGTCTGCCATGGTGCAATATATCATATCCATTATCCAACCAATTTTGTATCTGCTCTTTATCCATCCTGATATAATCTTATTATTAACATTTATTTAAAACGACTCCCCCCAAATATAAGGCATTTTTGTGAGGGAAATAACGCTCCAGATGAGAAAAATAAAATTCTCGACTTTGTCAAAAAACCAACATAATTGACCATAAGTTTTCAGCCTGAAATAGCGGATTTTAGGATTAAATAAAGTATATTCGTATGAAACCAAATTGCATAATTATGGCAGATTTTTTCTATGTTGGCTATGAAGGTGAAGATGAACTACTCGAGCTCGTCGCTGTATCAACCATCCAATCACTATTGTATTTTCAAGACGCAGATCAAGAAGATTTTACAACAATCAAAACAGCTATTGATCAAAATTTCATTGTCGAGGAAGATTTGATTACCGTAGCCGATACCCTCAGACTGGATCAATCCATTGTCCGTTTTACCCCAGGAAAACCAAATTATAAAGATTAAGATTCTGGCAGCGGGCTGACAGCAACTATGTAATGAGGATGCACAGGATTGCCTGCGCATCATTTGATATGGAACAAACAACAACAACATGAGAGCAGTTTTAATTGGTGGGTCTGGCGCAACCGGAAGAGTGCTTGTGCAAGAACTACTGAAGTCAGCGGAATTCACCGAAGTCATCGTCTTATTACGTCGTACAGTATTTGATGAGCAGCCCAAGTTACGGCAAGTTATTGTTGACTTTGACAGATTGCAGGAATTTGAACAGGATATCCAGGGCGATGTGGCGATCTCCTGTCTGGGCACCACACGAAAGGATGCTGGCAGTAAAGAAGCCCAGTGGAAAATAGATCATGACCTCAATCTACAATTTGCGGCGCTGGCCAAGAAAAATGAAATACCCAGCTTTGTATTGCTCTCCGCAGTCAATGCAGATGCTGAATCCAAGATTTTCTATAATCGGATGAAAGGAAGTTTGGAACAACATGTAAAGGCACTTGATTTCGCGCAGCTTGTTATTGTACAACCCGGTGGCTTGATTCGCCCCAATACAGATCGCCTAGGTGAGAAAATTGGCATCAATGCATTGCGTACTTTTAATCGTATTGGGCTCTTTAAGGCTTATGAAGCCCTGCCTGTTGCGACAGTTGCCCTTGCTATGGTACAGGCCGTTCAAAGCTGTAAGGAGCGCATCAATGTGATTTCCGTCAAAGAGATTAAACAATTAGCGGAAATTAGTGAACAGAGCTGATATAAAAAGCATTCATAACAGGAAATTAACAATTAGCTAACCCTGATTTATTAATTTTCCGGCATTTATTATTATTTATCACACTAATGAAAAAACGCTTTTTATTCTTCCTTCTCTTTGCTTTTATCCAGGTATTCCCAGCTTTTAGCCAAGAAGCAAAATACATCTTTTACCTGATCGGTGACGGAATGGGCCTCAATCAGGTCAACCTGACCGAAATACACCGGGCCGAGCTCCAGCAAAAAAACAGTACAGTACCTTTGGTATTTACGCAATTTCCACACGTTGGTTTTGCCTCTACCCATTCCCAATCCAACGGTGTGACAGATTCTGGCGCTGGCGGCACCGCGCTTGCTGTAGGAAAAAAGACGAAAAATGGTGTTATCGGAATGGATAGCACAGGAACAGTACCCTACAAAAGTATCGCTTACGCTGCAAAAGAAAAGGGAAAGAAAGTAGGTATCATCACGAGCGTGAGTATAGACCATGCTACACCAGCTTCCTTTTATGCACACCAGCCTGACAGGGACATGTATTATGAAATAGGAAAAGAAATTATCACTTCCAATTTTGATTTCTTTGGTGGATCCAATTTTTTGAAACCCGAAACAAGCTTTGATAAAAAAGCCGCTCCTTCCCTCTTCCCTCAGTTTGAAAAAGCAGGATACAAAGTGCTAAAAGGCAAAGAAGCTTATACGCAACATGCGAATAAGTCGGACAAGATTATCTTAATGAATACAGATGGAACAGCAACTGATGCATTAAAATATGCAATTGACCAAAAGCCATCCGACTTAAAACTAGCGGATATCACTGCCGCCGCAATCCAATCCTTAGCACAGAATAATAAAAATGGATTTTTTCTAATGGTTGAAGGTGGAAAAATAGACTGGGCATGCCACGCCAATGACGCGGCTACAACCATCCAAGAAGTATTGGATTTCAATTCAGCAGCAGAACTTGTCTTTGAATTTTATAAAAAACACGCCAATGAAACACTTATTGTTGTAACGGCGGACCATGAAACGGGCGGATTGGGCATCGGTAACGGCAGTTCTACATTAAAGACAAAATTATTGGCTAACCAAAAAATATCGCATAGCGAACTTTCAAATGAAATCAGTAATCTACGCAAAAACAAAGCCGATGCTTCCTGGGATGATCTGAAAAACTTACTTTCAGTACATACAGGTTTATACAACCAAGTACAAGTCAATGTAAATGACGACAAATCACTGAAAGAAGCCTATCAAAGGAGTTTTGTTGACCATCAGAATGAAACCGCAAAAAGTTTATACGCAAGTGATGACAAGATCGCTGCCATGAGTATTGCCCTGTTAAACCGTATGGGTTCAATTGCTTGGGCTTCTAACAACCATTCAGCTGCTTATGCCCCCGTATATGCCATCGGTGTTGGCGCCGAACAGTTCAATCAGAAAATGGACAATACCGATATACCAAAGAAAATAGCGACAGCAGCTAAGCTTAGCTTAGATTAAAAACAAAAAATCCCCAAGAATTCTTGGGGATTTTTTTGAGCCTCTTATCGGGATCGAACCAATGACCTACTGATTACAAGTCAGTTGCTCTACCAGCTGAGCTAAAGAGGCGTTACTTCTTTTCAACCTTAAACCGGACGACCGTTTTAAGATGCTGCAAATATCGAAAGCCTAGATCAAAAATGCAAGCCCGCCCCTTATAATTTTTGCCCCTGTCAAGCCAAATAATTAAAAATCAACCGAATTATTTTTTAATACTGAAAATTTGTCATGAAACAATAAATTTTAATGTCATTTTTTCCGAATTACCCCTTAAAACCCGAATGGCACTTCAATTGTTATAAAGCTACATAGCAATAAAACTTTAATTAAGCGATACGACATGAACTTTAATAATTACACAATCAAAGCCCAAGAGGCCATACAAAAAGCTTCGGAGATAGCCGCTGGAAACCAGCAACAGGCCATCGAAACAGCACATATACTCAAAGCATTACTTACTGTAGATGAAAATGTTGTCAGCCATCTATTAAAAAAATTAAATGTCAATATCAGCTACCTTGGCACTGAGCTCGATAAACAGATCGAACATTTCCCCAAGGTCAGCGGAAGCAATATCTACCTGAGCAGTGATGCAAACAATGCTTTACAAAAAGCGCAAGGATATCTCAAAGAATTCAATGATGAATTTGTCTCTGTTGAGCACCTCCTTTTGGGGATATTAGCAACTTCAGACAAAACATCATCACTCCTGAAATCACAAGGCGTCACCGAAAAAGATTTAAAGACGGCGATTAAGGAACTACGTGGCAACAGCCGGGTGACAGATCAAAATGCGGAAGCAACCTACAATGCGCTCGGAAAATATGCCCGCAACTTAAACGAGTACGCCGAATCAGGAAAGCTTGACCCTGTCATTGGCCGTGACGAGGAAATCAGGCGTGTTATGCAGATTCTTTCACGACGCACCAAAAATAATCCTATTCTGGTCGGTGAACCGGGTGTGGGTAAAACAGCTATTGCTGAAGGAATCGCTTATCGGATTATCAAAGGTGATGCACCAGAAAACTTAAAATCCAAAATTGTATTTTCATTAGACATGGGCGCCTTAGTCGCTGGAGCCAAATACAAGGGGGAGTTTGAGGAGCGCCTGAAAGCTGTTGTCAAAGAAGTAACCGATTCTAATGGTGAGATCATCCTTTTCATCGATGAAATCCATACCCTGGTTGGGGCTGGTGGTGGTGAAGGCGCCATGGATGCTGCAAATATCCTCAAGCCTGCATTGGCCAGAGGTGAATTGCGTGCCATTGGAGCCACCACACTCAATGAGTATCAAAAATACTTTGAAAAAGACAAGGCTTTAGAACGTAGGTTCCAAAAAGTGATGGTGGAAGAGCCAGACACCCAAGATGCTATATCCATCCTTCGGGGATTAAAAGAACGTTATGAAACACACCATAAAGTACGCATCCTTGATGAATCTATCATTGCGGCAGTGGAATTGTCACAACGCTATATTTCAGATCGCTTTTTACCGGACAAGGCTATCGACTTAATAGACGAAGCTGCATCCAAATTGCGTCTGGAGATGGATTCTGTTCCCGAAGCTGTTGATGAACTGGAACGCCGTATCATGCAATTGGAGATTGAACGCGAAGCGCTAAAACGTGAAAACGACGATAAAAAAGTGCAAGAACTTTCTGAAAGCATTGCCAACCTATCCGCTGAACGTGACACCCTAAGAGCATCATGGCAAGAGGAAAAAAGTCTGGTCGACAATGTGAATCAAGAAATTGAAAACATTGAAAGCTATAAATTGGAAGCTGAACAGGCTGAACGTTCAGGTGACTATGGTAAAGTAGCTGAATTACGTTATGGACGCATCAAAGAAGCGCAGGAAAAAGTGGAGAGACTGAAAGCTGAGCTAGCGGAAAAACAAGAAAGTAAACGCATGCTTAAAGAAGAGGTAACTTCGGAAGATATCGCCGATGTCGTTGCGAAATGGACCGGCATACCTGTCAGCAAAATGATTCAATCTGAACGTGAGAAACTGCTGACCCTGGAAGAGGAACTTCACAAACGTGTGGCCGGTCAGGATGAAGCCATTGAAGCAATATCTGATGCGATCCGTCGCTCAAGAGCTGGGCTCAATGATGCAAAACGCCCAATCGGTTCATTTATTTTCCTTGGTACAACCGGAGTCGGAAAAACCGAACTCGCAAAAGCCCTGGCAGAATTTCTCTTCGATGATGAGCAATCTATGGTGCGCATTGACATGTCCGAATACCAAGAAAGACACGCCGTATCGCGTCTAATAGGCGCGCCTCCGGGATACGTTGGTTATGATGAAGGTGGACAGCTCACCGAGGCGGTACGCAGACACCCCTACTCCGTGGTATTACTCGATGAGATCGAAAAAGCTCATCCGGATGTATTCAACATCTTACTACAGGTATTGGACGATGGTCATTTAACGGATAACAAAGGTCGTACAGTCAACTTTAAAAACACGATCATTATCATGACCTCCAACACAGGGTCAACTATCATCCAGGAAAATTTCAGCCATCTGGATGAGGATAACAAAGAGGAGATCATTGCAAAAACTCGTACTGAGGTATTTGATTTATTGAAGCAGTCCATCCGACCAGAATTCTTGAATCGAATTGATGAGGTCATTATGTTTACACCGTTGAGCAGAGACGAAATCGGTGACATTGTCAGACTCCAATTTGCACATGTTCAAAAACAGCTGGCTGAACAAAATATCTTTATCACAGCCTCGGATGAAGCAATGGATTGGCTGGCTCAATTGGGATATGATCCAATTTATGGCGCCAGACCATTGAAACGTGTTATTCAAAAACGGATCTTGAATGAGCTGTCCAAGGAAATTTTATCTGGAAAAGTAAGCCGCGATTCCATTATCCGTTTGGATGTATTCGATGGAAAATTTGTCTTTATCAATAAACAGGAAGATTAATAGCTATCGTTCCATAAAATAAAAGCTCCGCTAATGAAGCGGAGCTTTTATTTTATGGAACGATAGTTTATAGACCAACAATAGGTTAATTCGAAACACCGACCACTTTCAATAATTTCTTTACATCATCCTCCCCATCAAGATGTTGTATGAGTGTCTTCGTTTTAGCGTCATAAATGTAGAGCGAAGGATAATTGCTTGGACTAAATTTTTCGATAAACTGGGTCCCTGAATCAAACAAAAATTTCACATTAGCAGCTCCCCGCAATGCTTTGGCATGCATATTTATAAATCCATCCACATAGGCCTTATCATTCATCGAGATAAAATAAAAATTTACGTTTTTCAATTTTTGTAAATTTTGAGCAATCCCAGCCCCCATTTTTTGACAATGCCCACAACCTGGATCATAAAAATCCAAAACAATATAGCCTGCTTTTGGCAGTTTGTCGGCATTGAATTTTCCAGACTGATATACTTCATCAAATGTAAATGCGGGCAATGTTTTTGGGGCCTGTGCAAATACGGGTTGATCGATAAAAAACAAGCATGTAAAAAATAAAGAGTAGAATAACTTCATATTAAAGAATTTTAAACTGATAATGAATATTCAATTAATTTTAATCAATTATACTTAATTATGCGCTTCCATTCCCTAATATTTTAGTTTTTTTACAAAAAATGCGTAAGTTTGGGCTAATTTTTAAATCGATCAAATCTATTAATACTCATTAATCGTGAAAAAACGAATTGCCATTTTTGCTTCAGGTTCAGGGTCCAATGCTCAAAAAATAATGGAACATTTCAAATACTCAGATGAAGCTGAGGTTGCGCTGATCCTGTCCAACAACCCTGACGCTTATGTTATTCAGCGCGCTGACAATTTTGAAATACCAGCACATATATTCGATCGTAATGAATTCTATAATACAGATAATATTGTCAACATTCTCAAAAACCTGAACATAGATTTGATTGTTCTGGCCGGTTTCCTATGGCTTGTCCCCAACAATCTCTTAAAAGCTTACCCCAATCAGATCATCAACATACACCCTGCTCTCTTGCCTAAATATGGCGGTAAAGGGATGTATGGAGATCATGTCCATAAAGCGGTTTTGGCTAATAAAGAGGAAGAACATGGCATTACTATCCATTTTGCCAATGAGCACTTCGATGAGGGGGAGATTATCTATCAAGCCAAATTTAAGGTAGACCCTACTGACACACTCGATGTCATTAAGTTTAAAGGTCAACAATTGGAACACCAACATTTTCCTAAAGTGATTGAAAACCTAATCAAAAAAATGTAAAAACAGCATTTTTATTTAGAATTATTTTAAACAAATAGTAACTTTGTACCATGAACGAAGTTATTGAGTCCTTTGTGGAACAGTGTGAAGGTGAGGGCAAAGCAAGTCCATTTCAATTTAGCAATGCTGCTATGCATCCTTTTTCTGATTTTTCCTGTGTTTCTTTTAAAAAATGCTGTAAAAAATACAAAGAAGGAAAACGGTGTAAAAAGTGTCCTGGTCAAAAGAAATAGTTTGTCCGTTACTGTAGCTTATTCCTCAACGTAGTCCAGGTCTTTGTCAAAGCTTTCTTCAAGCTGTGTCAAAGAATATATTGCAATGCCGGAAAGCAGCAATACCATTGTTATTGCTGCTGGGACAATACCAAAAGAATCCACTAAAAGCCCATAAACCATTGTTGAAGGGATTAAGGCTCCCCTGACAAAGTTGGGCGCAGTCGTAGCTACCGTTGCTCGTAGATTTGTTCCGAATTGCTCGGCCGAAATCGTTACAAACGTTGCCCAATACCCCACCCCAAGTCCCATAATAAATGCCAGCATCAAAAACTTATCTGCTGTAATTCCTGTGCTCAAGAGATACCACAGTGAACTACCGATAATAACCAGCTGACAAATCAAAACTACCTTTTTCCTCGATTTTAAGACCTGTGCAAACACACCTGCCAAAACATCACCTATCGAAATTCCGATATAAGTGAACATCACTCCTTTACCCGCACTCAGCGTCCCGGACGCCCCAAGTGCTTTCCCTATCTCTGGTGCTTGCGTGACCAGTACCCCGACGACAAACCAAATCGGCAGACCGATGCAGAGACAATTGATATAGCGTTTCAATCGGCTCTTATCTGTAAATAACATCCTGAAATCACCTTTCGCCACATTCTTTTTATGCTGTTCCTGAAATAATCCCGATTCGAACGAACCAACACGCAATAGCAATAATAATAGACCCATCCCACCACCAACAAAATAAGCGGTTCGCCAATTGAATTCTTCTGAGACAAAATAAGCCAGAATAGCACCTAATACACCGACACTGGCCACCAACATGGTTCCATAGCCTCGCTTTGACTTATGCATACTTTCGGAAACCAAGGTAATTCCCGCCCCCAGCTCACCAGCAAGACCGATACCTGCAATAAAACGGATAATCCCGTATTGCATAACGTCATGCACAAAACCATTTGCGATATTTGCCAATGAATAAAGTAGAATAGAACCAAACAATACCTTTAATCGCCCGAATTTGTCACCAATAATTCCCCAAATAATGCCGCCCAATAGTAAGCCGCCCATTTGCATATTCAACACAAACTCACCTTTGACCCGCATTTGCGCTACTGGAACACCGATATCCGTAAAGGATTGAATACGGACAATAGAAAAAATAATAAGATCGTAGATATCGACAAAATATCCCAATGAAGCTATTGTCACCAATAACCATACTTTATTGCCTTGGGCCTGTTTCTCTTTTGATGTTGACATTTTAGGTTTTTTGCTGCCGTAAAAATACCATAGTGAACGAATAAAACCAAGATTTCAGAAAATAATCCGGCACATTGTTCTATTTTTGTGGTATGAGATACAGTCCGCGTGCATTAACATGGCTTTTGCGTTTTTACCCCCCTTTTTTATTTCAGGGAATTTGGGTCAAAAAGATCAGTCCCGGCTTCAGAGGAGCTGAGGTAAAAATTTACAAAACCCCCTTCAATATTAACACCAATAGAACGTTATTTGGAGGTACCATCTTCGCTGCAGCTGATCCTATATTTCCCATACTGATCGATCAGTATCTTCAGAAAATAGGCTTTAAAAAAACCATCGCTTGGCTAAAATCATCCCGGATTGACTTTAAAAAACCCGGAAAGACAAGCGTTGGCTATTCTGTACAGCTTTCCGAAGAGCTATTGGAAGAATGTACACAGACCATTCGCACTAGAGGCAAAATTGTAAAAAATCTCAGTCTGGAAATAAAGGATAAAAACAATGAGCTATGTGCTGTAGTACACTGCGAAACCTATATTCGTGACTTGAATTTTACATTCCCGGATAGAAATCGAAATGTTGGCCAATAAGAAATTGATATCTTTGTCCAATTACCAAAAAAATAGAAACATGAACAAAATCGCTTTCATGGCTATCGCATCCTTGGCAATAGCGGCATGTGGAACAACTGGCACAAACAATGTCAAGACTCTGCAAGATTCAACCATTAAAATTCATGATCAAATCATGCCACAAATCGCCCATTTTGACCGCGATGCTGTCAAAATAGACTCCATCTTAAATAACCTCAATGCACTTAAAGCTGCCAAAACAGATTTGGATACCACAGCCACAAGAAAAGATCTTGGTATATTAAAAGCTAATCTAGAAAGTGCCACAGATCATATGATGGATTGGATGAAAAGCTATAATCCTGACAGCACCGATGTTAAATATTTTGAAGTCGAATTGCAAAAAGTAACTGATATGAAGAAAATATTTGACACCGTTTCTAAAGAAAGCCAGGAAAAATTAAAAAATTTCTAGCATGCCCGCTTCTGCACGCAGCTATGATAGTTTGCAGCAGCGTATAGAAATGCCTTAACAGGCAAATTGATCATAATAAGATTAGAAAACAGATGAAACCCATAATTAAACTTTATTGTGCTACGGGCCTATTGCTTGGCCTATTTTCCTGTACAAATACGAACAAGTCGAGTTTACCCATTTATGGCGAACGAGAAGCTGTCGAAAAGACAGTAGACGGAAAACAAGTCATAGATACAGTTTATCATACCATACCAGGATTTAAATTTTTAAATCAGGATAGTGTCATGGTCTCTGAGAAGGATTTTGAGGGTAAAGTATATATCGCCAACTTCTTTTTCACACATTGTCCAAGTATCTGTCCGACAATGAACCGGAATTTATTAAAAATCTATGAACAATACAAAGACAATGATGCTGTTCGCTTTTTGTCCCATAGTATAGATTTCAAATATGACCAGCCTTATGTATTGAAAGATTATGCAAATAAACTTGGTGTAAGCAATAACCATTGGCAATTTGTTTCGGGCACAAAAGCAGACATATATGGTATAGCCAATCAATATCTTGTTTATACAGCGGAAGATAAAAATGCACCTGGAGGTTATGATCATCAAGGGTATCTGGTTCTGATCGATAAAGATAAACGCATCCGTGGTGCATATGATGGTACAAATGATGAGCAGGTTAAAAAACTTATGAATGATCTACCAAAGCTATTGAACGAAGCGAACAACTAATATGCGTACGTTATTAACGACATGTTTTACCATCGGATGCCTACTGTTGGCTTTGATTGGCTGTCAAAACGAAATTGCTATCAAAACCGCACAATATAGTGTCAACGGACAAAAAGTATATATTACACATTGTCAGAACTGCCATGGCGAAAAAGGGGAAGGATTAGGGAATCTCTATCCCCCATTGACGGATACCAAGTTTTTGGAAAACAATCGTCAAAAGCTCGCCTGTATCGTTAAATATGGATCTACTGGCGAATTGGAAGTTGCAGGCAGGAAGTTTAATAATACCATGCCCGCCTCAAATCTTTCTTCCATTGATATCGCCTACGTACTGACGTATATCAACACAAAGATCAATAAGGGCAAGGAAATATTTCCCCTAGATGAAGTGGAAAAACAACTAAAAAATTGTAAATAAGAAAAGGGGAACTCTATATAGAGTTCCCCTTTTCTTATTGTTATTCGGGCATAGAAACATACGCCAGATTCGGCCAATCAAAAATAATCACCCAAAACTAAAACAATTTAAACCTTTTTTCCTTATTGTATTATTGATCGAAATTGTTTTAAGATTTATTGATTTATAACAATAATTTGACAGTTTAGATCCGATTTAATCGCTAATTTTGCAACCGAATGAACGTTCGATTGATGCATAATAATGAAAAAATCGCAGCAGTCTTTGCTGCCACACTTAAACTAATACATACAAACGGCTTCCATGGGACGCCAATGAGTAAAATTGCACAGGAGTCTGATGTAGCGATAGGAACCATCTACCACTACTTCCCTTCTAAAGATGATCTGATCTTTGCACTTTTCAAACATTGTCGCTCTTTACTGAATGATTATATTTTTGACGGTATTAAGGAGGACTTTGACTATAAAGCTTCATTTTTTCATATATGGCGCAATTTTGTCAAATTTTATTTAGAAAACGGTCCGATCTTCAGTTTTTTTGAACAGTTCTTTTCTTCGCCTTATTACGAAAAAAACAAGGCTGAAATACAGGAACCGGTAGGTGGTCAGAATAAAGTCCTGGACTTTTTACAGGATGGTATTGATAAAAAGATTTTAAAACAAGTCAACGTCCACCTATTGGTGGCGAGTTACATTGGCGTAGCGTTGTCTACAGTACACAGCATTAAATTCAAGGATCTTCAATTCTCCGAACAGAATATGGAGGAGCTGATGGAGATTATCTGGGATGGTGCTGTCAATAGAAATAAAAATAATTAATTAGATATATGAAGTTTAATAAAATCGTTTATTCCTTAGCGACCCTGTCGCTTCTGAGTAATACAGGATTTGCACAACAGCAATCTGAAAACTTGCCGCCCAATGCGACGCTTCAGCAGCTGATAGATTATGCTTTGCGAAATCAGATTTCGATCAAACAAGCAGAACTTGATGAGTCCATAGGTGAAAAAGATATCGATATTTCGCTTTCTGGTTGGTATCCTCAACTTGGTTTGACCGGCAACTTCAATCATAATGTGAAATTGCCAACCATGTTTTTCAACGGAGCTAATATTCCCATGGGGACTAAAAATAGTAGCGCATTAACATTACAAGCCGACCAACAGCTTCTTAATCCGGCCTTGATGCAGGCAAAAAAAGGCGCCGACTTGCTTCGCCAGAGTAATAAACAAAACACGGAAGTCCAAAAAATCAATGCCGTTGTCAATGTCAGTAAAGCGTATTATGATATTTTGACCTCCGAAGAACAGGTTAAAATTATCCGTGAAAACATCGCTAGGCTTCAAAAACAACTAAAAGATGCTAAATCGCAGTATGATGTTGGGCTGGTAGACAAAACGGATTATAAAAGGGCCCAAATCGCACTCGCTAATTCCAATGCTGACGAAAAGCGAACAGTTGAATTGCGTAAGTACAAATATGAGTACATGAAGCAATTACTTGCATTAGATAAGACACAGAACTTGACGCTTTCATTCAACAACATGAATATGGAAGGTCAAGTGTTATTGGATACTACTGCTGGAATGAATATTACCAACCGTATCGAATTCCAACAATTACAGACGTCCAAAAAGATACAGGAACTGAATACACAGTATTATAAATGGACTTATTTACCCAACGTAAGCGTGTTCTATAACTATGCGTTCAATTATAGAAACAACAGTTTTGGTAAATTGTACAATGATAATATTCCTAGTTCAGTTGCGGGTCTAAATTTATCGTTGCCTATTTTTCAGGGTTTCAAACGTAAACACCAAATCAATAAATCGAAGTTGCAGGAAGAACGCATTGATTGGGATATCAAAAACTTGGAGAATACGGTCAATACTGAATATTCCTTGGCAAAAGCAACCTATAATGCGAATTTAAGTGACTGGAAAACAGCGCAAGAGAACGTGGAATTATCCAAGGAGGTCTATGAAACCATCAAATTACAATATGATGAGGGGATCAAAACATATTTAGATTTAATGACTGCGGAAAATGATCTCAAAATTACACAGTTCAATTATCTAAACGCACTATATGCATTATTGGCAAGTAAGTTAGATGTCCAAAAAGCAGTTGGGGCGATCCAAACTAATTAATCAATTCAAACGGAAACTAATACAAATCATGAATAAAAGACAATTATTATTCGCTTTCTTCCTTGGGACGGCTTTAGTATGGACCTCTTGTGGAAATAAAGATGCAAAAAAGCAAGGTGCGGCGCAGGCTCAGGCTGAAAAAGTCGTTCCTGTTACCTTTGGGGTGGCATCACATGAGACTGTTACGGGAACAATTAGTTACCCATCTACAGTCAAACCGTTGAACGAAGCAGATCTATTTGCGGAAGTAAGCGGTTATATTACCAAAATATATGTTTCAGATGGTGCTGTCGTTTCTAAAGGACAAGCCTTATATGAGATTGACGGAACCCGTTATAGTGCCGCAGTACAACAGGCTAAAGCGAGTTTGCAAATAGCCCAGACTGACCTGGACCGTCAAAAAAGAGATTTGGCCCGTTACCAAACCTTGGCAGACAAAGATGCGATTGCTAAACAGGTATTTGATAATGCGGTATCAAATGTTGCCTCTTCACAGGCACAGGTGGAATCTGCACGTGCGGCGTTGGTAACAGCTAACACCAACCTCTCCCGTTCTACAATTCGCGCACCATTCTCCGGCACTGTTGGTATCTCACAGGTACGCCTGGGTGCTTTGGTCAATCCCGGAACAACACTATTGAACACCTTATCTTCAACAAGCCCGATCGCGATCGAATTTCAGGTCAATGAAAAAGATATCAGCAAATTTGCGCAGATGCAAAGCAACCACTCTTCATCGGAGCTTTCTCTCCTATTACCGGACGGAAGCACTTATGATGGCAAAGGCAGCATCACGACAATTGACCGTGCAGTGGATCCAGCTACAGGAACAATTAAGGTAAGAGCTACTTTCCCGAATAATTCCAATACCTTACGCGCGGGTATGAATATCACGATGAACGTTTCTTCCACTTCTTCTACCGAAGAAATTGTTGTTCCTTACAAAGCAGTTTTTGAACAATTGGGTGTCTTCAATTTATATGCCGTTAATGATAGCAGCAAAGCTGAAATCCGTCAAGTAAAACTGGGGATTAAAGCCGGAGATAAAATCGTGATCAAAGAGGGGGTCAAAGACGGTGAGAAAATCGTTGTTGATGGTGCCATGAATGTCCAAAATGGAGTTAAAGTTGTTGATGCTGCTGTAGCTGCCCAACAGGCGGCAAAAGGAGCTCCTCAAGGAAAATAACACCATTAATTTTTTAAAGAGAATCTAAAAGATATAGAATGATTTCAGAAGTATTTATTAAGAGGCCAGTTACCGCGATCGTTATCTCGATATTGATTTCAATTATCGGGATAATCGCAGTATCGACGTTGCCAATTAGCCAGTATCCTTCTATTGCACCTCCAACAGTAACGGTTACGGCCAATTACACCGGAGCTGATGCACAGACGGTTGAACAAACCGTGACAACTCTGATAGAGAGTCAGATCAATGGTACACCTGGCATGATCTATATGTCGTCCAATAGTACATCAAATGGTCAAGCGACAATTACTGTGACATTTGAAGTAGGTACGGATATTGATATCGCTACCTTAGACGTACAAAACCGCGTGGGAATTGCTGAACCAGCCCTTCCCGAAGCTGTGAGACGTCTGGGAATTACAACCCGTAAAGCCAATAACGATATCCTGATGTTGGTAGCTTTAACATCACCAAAAGGAACAAGGGATGAAAACTTCTTGGCCAATTACAACAACTTATACGTTAAGGATGCACTATTACGTGTTAAAGGTGTCGGTGATGTAACAGCATTTGGTCAGCCATTTTCAATGCGTATATGGTTAGATGCAAACAAATTAGCAAATCTAAGCATGACTCCGGCGGATGTATCCTCAGCAATCGCAGAACAAAACTCACGTATACCGGGTGGTAGCGTCGGTGGACGTCCACAAGAGTCCTCAACTGTTTTTGAATACCCAGTTATTACCGACAGTGACCTTTCAAATCCGGAAGACTTTGAAAACATTGTTGTCAAAACCAATAAAGATGGGTCTATCGTACTCTTGAAGGATGTTGCTCGTGTCGAATTAGGTCAATTCAATTATGGTACATCATCTACCGTAAATGGTATGACCTCATCTGCGATGATGATTAACCAGACGCCAGGAGGAAATGCAGTAGAATCTGCAGAAGGTATTGTGACAGCATTGGAAAAATTAAAGAAATCTTTTCCAACTGACGTGGATTATACGATCAGTTACGAAACAGTTTCGGTTGTAAATGCCTCTATTTCTTCGGTTATCCATACCTTGGTTGAAGCATTGATCCTGGTGACGGTGGTGGTATTTTTCTTCCTTCAAAGCTGGAGAGCAACATTAATCCCCGTACTGGCAATTCCAGTATCCATCATCGGTACGTTTATCTTCTTCTTGATGTTCGGCTTTTCGGTCAACAACTTGACGATGCTTGCCTTTGTACTGGCCATCGGAATTGTGGTGGATGACGCCATCGTTGTGGTGGAAGCTGTACAGCACTATATTGACCATTATAAGCTAGATGCAAAAGAAGCGACACGCCGTGCCATGGGTGATATTACGGCACCCGTTATCGCAATTGCCTTAATCCTTGCAGCAGTATTCGTTCCCGTAGGGTTTATCCCAGGGATGGTTGGTAAATTGTATCAACAATTTGCGATCACCATTGCGGTATCGGTTATGTTATCTGCATTTATTGCCCTTTCATTGACACCAGCTTTATGTTCTATTTTATTGAAACCAACAGCGGTGCATGAGGGTGCTAAAGGATTGAACAAGTTCTTCTACAAATTCAACGTATGGTTTGAAAAAGTAACGATCAAATATTCAAGAGGTGTAAAACAATCCATTAAAAAAGCTCCACTTGTATTGATTATCCTTTTATGTATTTTTATTGGTACAGGATATATGTTTACCGCCAAGCCGACAGGATTTATACCTTCCGAGGATGGTGGAGCATTTTTCGCAGGTATTACGCTGCCAGAGGGCTCTTCTTCTGCACGTACAAATGAAGTACTTAAAGAAATTGAAGCCGATCTACATAAGACTTTTCCTGAAATCAAATACGTTACAGCGATCTCTGGTATCAATATTCTGAACCGTGCGTTTAAATCCAATGGTGCAACAGTTTTCGTTTCGCTCAAACCTTGGGAAACACGTACACGCACGGCAAATGATATTGCTGGTATGATTATGGGCAAATACATGGGCTACACCAAAGCAAGAGTATTGGCGGTAACACCACCAGCTATTCCGGGCTTGGGTACATCCGGAGGTTTCTCCCTACAGGTACAGGATTTGCAAACTGTAAATATCAAGGACTTCGAAGCCACCGTGGGTAAATTCTTAATGGCTGCCAATCAACGTCCTGAAATCGGTATGGCTTATACCATGTTTAATACCAATTCGCCTAATTACAAATTGGAAGTAAATCGTGAACAGGCAAAACGTATGGGCGTACCAATCTCAAGCATTTATTCGACAATATCTTCTTATTTGGGTAGTAGCTACGTCAATGACTTTACGAAGTACGGCCGTAGTTACCGTGTCGTTACGCAAGCCGATATACCTTACCGCATGAATATTGAAGACATCAACAAATTGTATGTTAACAATACCATGGGTAATCCAGTACCTATGGGTACTTTGGTCAAGTATGAACTCATGACTATGCCTTCTATCATCAATCACTACAATATCTTTAGAAGTATTGAGATCAATGGTAGCTCCGCTCCGGGATTTTCTTCGGGTGATGCCTTGAAGGCGTTGCAGGAAGTTGCGGCCCAAACCTTACCAGAGGGCTTTGACTATCAATTCTCAGGTCTATCATTGCAAGAAATGCAGTCGGGATCGAAGACGATCCAGATCTTCGCCTTGTGTATCCTATTTGTATTCTTGCTTTTGGCGGCATTGTACGAGAGCTGGTCAGTTCCTTTCTCTATCCTCTTATCGGTTCCTTTAGGAGTATTTGGAGCGATCTTGACCTTGACGTTGATACCATCATTAGATAATAATATCTATGCACAAATTGGTTTGGTTACCATTATCGGTCTAGCAGCAAAGAATGCGATCCTGATTGTGGAATTTGCCAAAGAACGGGTCGATATCGGAATGAATCTCTATGAGGCCACATTGGATGCTGTGAAATTACGTTTACGTCCGATCATCATGACCTCTTTTGCCTTCATTTTGGGTATTATTCCGTTGATGTTGTCACACGGTGCTGGTGCCATATCCCGTCAAACAATTGGCTGGACGGTATTCGGAGGTATGACCGCAGCAACACTTCTGGCAATCTTTATTGTACCAGTCCTATTCGTTGTGATTACACGAATGGCTTATGGTAAGAAAAAGTTGGCCGAATTGGAAGCTAATTTTGATGAAGAAAAAGCGAAGAACTTAAGTGCGCACTAAGCAATATCAATTGCCCTACGCATAAGACTATACGCAATAAAAACGCCTTTCCTTCCAACGAAGGAAAGGCGTTTTGCTTTTGGGTCTTCCAATTATAATTTTTAATTTTACCCCACACTATTAAATAGATATGTCACCTGAATCACAACGCAAATTTGAATTGCTAAACCTTCTTGCCGAATCCTATGATGCCCTGCTGTTTGATGTCGACGGCACCTTAGCGGATAACATGGATGCCCATAAACAGGCTTATAAAGCTGCTGCAGAACACTATGGTGTCGCACTGGATGTCAATCTTATTGACGAAACAGCTGGCTGGCCAACAGTCGCTGTTGCGGAAGAAATCAGCAAACGCTACGATGTAGACTTTGATTACCAAGAATTCTCCACATTAAAATCCACGATCTTTCGGGATGAATATGTCTTTAAGACAAAACCGGTAGATTACGTTGTTGAACATTTAAAATATCAAAAGGATAAAAAGCATATTGCCGCTGTCTCTGGTGGTACCAGAACTACCCTATCCATGACACTGACGACAATAGGTGTATGGGATGATCTGGAGACGCTGGTCTGTGCCGGCGATACACCAGAAGGAAAACCATCACCGCAACCATTTCTGTTGGCTGCTTCCCAACTGAATATTGCTCCCGAAAGATGTTTGGTCTATGAAGATGGAATTCCAGGGGTTGAAGGCGCTAAGGCTGCCGGAATGGGCTGGGTTCGTGTAGACGAACTGTAAACAGCAATCAGCAGCGTTCAAACAAAAAGCCCCCGAATGGAAAATTCGAGGGCTTTTTGTTTTCTTATTTCATGTAACTGTTGATTCCCGAAACGTTTCCTGCGTTAGCTAGAAGCTAGTGATAATTTTTACACCACCATTGCTATAATTCAGATCCGACGAGCGTAGGCCCCCAACTGGTATTTTATAATAAGGCTCTACAGAAATGGAAAGTTTGCCAACTTTTTGTTTTCTGCCGACCGAGAAATTCACAAAACCATTTACACCTTTATCATCAACATTCTTGTCGGAAGATTTTTGTTTATATTCCGTATTGTTAGTCTCATAAATTGTAGCACGTTCCTGATCCAAAACGCCTACATAAGAAACCCCTACCGAAGTATAGAAATTTTTATTAATCGCATAACGAACATCGACAGGAATATCTACAGTCAGGATTTTACCAGAAACACGTTCCTTACTTTTGGCCTCTTTGGCATCAGCCGTCCGCATCACAAAAGGATTATTTGATGTATTTGGCTGCGAAAGATAAATTGGCGCATCAGCAACAAAAGAATTGGAGTTCATGGCCGGAGTGATCGGCGTATTTCCCGAAACAGCACCATAATGTTGGATAGAAGCTCCCGAGCGAATACTGATCTTACTCGAAACATTATAGGCCAAGGCAACCCCACCACCAAGGGTAATACTCTCTGATGTAGAGGCTGGTGATACAAAAGCCCCCATTTCCCATTTACTATCACGATCCCCTTTATTTTTCAGAACAACACTACGCTCCTTCTTATTTCCCTGCTGTAGCGCATAAAGCTGAGAAAGACGCGCAGCATCACGCTGAGTCTGTGTAGTTGCAGCTGTTGTATTCGTGTTGGTCGGCATCGCATTTGAATGCCCTGATGCCGCGACTTTAGTATTTGCAGTGATAGCTGTTGAAGCAGCCAGCGCAGGATCATCCAAGTTGACCTGTGCAGAGAACGTATTATTTCGCGGCTGCATGGTCTTTCCTTCAGCCAGAGCCACAAGACTATGTGATACATCGATATTATTTCCATGGACTGTCTTTCCGCCAAATAAGACGAACTGTTGCTTCTGGCTGTCCGCAGGAGGCTGATTTTCCACTTTCGAATAGGTAAACGGTCGATCACGTAATAGCTCGATTGCACTTCGCCCCTGCCCTCCGGTCACATCGGATAATGAACGTTGAATAGATTCTTTTAAGTCTTTATTATCTGCGAGAACATCGTTATTCTTATCGATGTTATTATTTTTTTCATGCTGTGTTAAAACTGGCGCGGATGGCGCAACCGTAACCTGATCTTTCAAGCTCCAATACCCAACACCAAAACATAAAAGTACAGCAGCGGCAGCACTCCAATATTTCCAAGCGGAAGAAGGTGATGTTGCGACCTCATACTTTGATGCAAATTTTTCCCATGAACCTTCTCGATAAGGTAGTTCATGGCCCTTTAATTGCCCAATGATTTCTTCTATCAATTCTTTTTTCTTATTGCCTTCCATTGTAACAACAATATTTATCTTATTTCCTGGATTACACCTGTATAATCCAAGTATAATTTTCTAAGCTTTTGCTTTGCTCTTGTCAAGTAAGTACGTGAAGTACTATCCGGTATATTGAGCATCTGGGCAATTTCATCATGTGAATACCCTTCTATTTCATAGAGATTAAAAATAGTTTTTTGGATTTCGGGAAGCTGTTCCAGCAGACTTAAGATTTCGTTCACTTCCAATCGGCTGTCCAACTGAACTGAAGGTGTATGCATATCCCCTTCGGCCATATCTTCAACAGAATAAAGCTGTTTTTTACTCCTCAAAAAATCAATAGAAATATTTGCGGCGATGCGGCCAATCCATGCTCGAAAGGATTTTTCGAGATTTTCATCATCTATGTCCCGATTAAAGGATTCTAATTTCCGAAAAACCCGAACAAAACTTTCATTCACAAGTTCCTCGGCATCTACATCCTGTTTAACATAACGAATGATAATGGCCATAAGGTAACCGTAATATTTTTTATAGACAAAAGCCTTTCCATCCTCGCGATTTCGCAAGCAACGTTCCAGGGCATCATGTAAAGATGATAGCTTCTTGTTATAAAAATATGACTGAATAATTCCCACTTAAACTATTTAAATATTAAGCTTCAAATAACGAAAATAAAATTATAAAACTTAAAATCAAATAGTCGAATGTCCCCGCTTAATATCACTATTTAACTATTTTTATTCTCTTAACGACCCTCATTTGGATTTCGCTACAGCGCTTTCAAAAAAAATCAATAAAAAGAATTGAAAAAAATGGCTATTTTTGCATGATTTTCACATTTTAAATATTATTCAGACCGAATGAGTACTGTATTATCCGAACAGGAACAACTTAGAAGACAGGCGATGCAATCGTTGTTGGATATGGGAATCGAGCCTTTTCCAGCAAATGAATTTGTCGTCAACGCACACGCTGCCGATATTTTAGAAAACTACGATAGAGATAAATTGAATTATAAGAACATTACCATTGCGGGACGTATCATGAGCCGTCGTGTGATGGGAAGTGCCTCATTTTTTGAAATTCAGGATTCTACCGGCCGTATCCAGGCCTATATCAAGCGTGACGACGTATGTCCTGATGAAAATAAAGATCTCTATAATGTTGTTTTCAAAAAACTTTTGGATATTGGCGATATTGTAGGAGTCAAAGGATATGTTTTCACAACGCAGACTGAAGCTATTGCGGTACATGTGGAGGAACTTACCGTATTATCCAAATCCTTGCGCCCTTTACCTGTAGTCAAATCCGCAGAAGGCAAAACTTTCGATGCGTTTACGGATCCGGAACAACGCTATAGAATGCGGTATGTCGACTTGATTGTCAACCCCGCCAATAAAGAAATATTCGTAAAACGTACCAAACTTTTTAACGCGATGCGTCAATTCTTTAATGACGCTGGTTATATGGAAGTTGAGACACCAGTTTTACAATCTATCCCTGGTGGTGCTACGGCACGCCCATTCATTACGCACCACAATGCATTGGATATCCCATTATACCTTCGTATCGCAAACGAACTGTATTTAAAAAGATTGATCGTGGGTGGTTTCGACGGTGTGTATGAGTTTTCTAAAAACTTCCGCAACGAAGGCATGGATCGCACACATAATCCAGAATTTACCGCAATGGAAATCTATGTAGCTTACAAAGACTACAACTGGATGATGAATTTCACGGAGCGTCTCTTGGAACATTGTGCAATCGCTGTAAATGGTGATACTGAAGCGACATTCGGTGAACATAAAATTGATTTCAGAGCGCCATATAAACGTATTTCCATGACAGACTCTATTAAAGAGTTTACAGGCTTTGACATCACGGGTAAAACCGAAGACGAAATTCGTATCGCTGCAAAAGGGATGGGAATCGAGGTCAACGAAACCATGGGCAAGGGCAAACTGATCGACGAGATCTTCGGTGCTAAATGTGAAGGAAACTACATCCAACCAACATTCATCACGGATTATCCAAAAGAAATGTCACCCCTGACAAAGAAACATAGAGACAATCCGGATTTAACAGAACGTTTTGAGTTAATGGTCTGCGGTAAAGAAATTGCCAATGCCTATTCTGAGCTTAATGACCCTATTGATCAACGTGAGCGTTTTGAAGATCAATTACGCCTTTCTGAAAAGGGTGATGACGAAGCGATGTTTATCGATCAGGATTTCTTGCGCTCATTAGAATATGGTATGCCTCCTACTTCAGGTCTTGGTATCGGCATGGACCGTTTGATTATGTTCTTGACAAATAATGCTTCTATTCAAGAAGTATTGCTCTTCCCACAAATGCGTCCAGAGAAAGTAGCAAAAGTTGCCGATGTAAAGGACTATGAGGAACAAGGGATTCCGGCGGAATGGGTTCCTGCATTACAAAAAATGGGATTTACAACCATTGAAGCATTAAAAGAAGCTAATCCAAATAAGGTCTTTAATGATCTTGGTGGTATGCGTAAAAAGTTGAAACTCGAAGTGGCAATGCCAAGCAAAGAAGCTGTACTTGCCTGGTTTAACTAACCATATACTTCATTATAAAACAATACTGCCGGATTAAAGTCCGGCAGTATTGTTTGAAGTCGTCCATCCCGCTCAACGCCTACCCTCGAAAATACCGCCTTTGACCAATAAGAGCGTAAAACCTGCCCGCCCAAAGGAATACCATGATTCCTGTCAGTTATCAATATTTTTATTACAAAGCCTTCTGCAAGAAAGGATACACTAAATTGTAAACATTTTTTATATTTACGTATCTTGAATTAAATAGCTTTAGCGTATGAAGAGCATACTTGCCCTTGATGGTGGTGGTATTCGGGGAATTATTCCAGCTATGATCCTGGTGGCATTGGAGGAAAAATTACAAAAAAGAACAATGGATCCCAGTGCACGGATTGCATCCTATTTTGACTTTATAGCAGGCACAAGTAGCGGTGGGATTCTAACAAGCATTTTATTATATCCTGAGGAAGGAAATCCTACCCATCCCAAGTTTTCAGCACGTGACGCATTAAATCTGTTCGTCAATCACGGGACAGAAATCTTCAATACCTCCAAATGGCGACGTTTCCTGGGAGGCTTTGGATTGGTAAGTGAATTATATTCTTCTGCGCCCTTATCGAATGTACTGGACAAATATTTTCAAAATGCACGGTTAAGCCATCTGATCAAGCCATGTATTATCACGGCGTATAATATCGAGCTCCGTAAAAATCATTTTTTTAGGCAGCAAAAGGCGATTACACATGGTGAAGCACGGGATTTTTACCTAAAGGATGTTTGCAAGGCGACTTCTGCTGCCCCCACCTTTTTTCCTGTTGCCGAAATCTATTCGATATCCAATACAAGATATCCACTTATAGATGGCGGTGTATTTGCGCAGAATCCGTCGATCTGTGGTTTACTTGAAGTACTCAAAGCTTTTAACAGTACGCAGATCAATGATGTTTTTATGGTATCCCTCGGTACAGGTGTATCCAAGACAGCCTACAATTATGAGCACTTCAAGAAAAAGCTGGCCATCCAGATCGGCCCTGCCCTGGTCGATATTATGACAAGTGCTTCGTCCGAGAGTACTGAATTTTTTATCAAACAATTGTTCAGAAACAATGGGAAACAGCAGAATTATGTTCGATTGGAACCGGCAAATTTATCCAGTATCAATGCCTCACTGGATGCCGCCTCCCCCAATAACATCCAGAAGCTCATATCCTTATCCGACAAACTGATCAGTGAACATGAAGATACACTAGATTATATCATCGAACACCTGATTAAAGAAAAGAATCAGAATAAGAAGAAAAATCCGTGGAGCCAGTTGATGGATAAATTCTAAAAGGTTACTTTTACGCATATTTAAATCTATTATGGCATTAAACTACGTTTGGGTTGCATTTTTTTTAATCACATTTGCCGTAGCCCTAGTAAAACTTATCTTTTTCGGAGATACAGAAATCTTCCAACAAATTGTCAATTCCATCTTCGACAGTGCTAAAAACGGAGCCGAAATTTCTTTGGGACTGATCGGCATGATGAGTTTCGCTTTAGGCATCATGAAAATCGGTGAAAAAGGTGGTATGATCAATATCTTCGCAAAAATCGTAGGGCCTTTTTTTCATAAGTTATTTCCTGAGATCCCAAAAAACCACCCTGCGCTTGGTTCTATTCTGATGAATTTTTCAGCCAATGCCCTTGGCTTGGACAACGCGGCAACGCCATTAGGGCTTAAAGCGATGAAAGAACTGCAGGAGCTGAATCCTAATAAAGAAACAGCCACAAATGCACAGATTATGTTTATCGTGCTCAATGCATCCAGTCTGACCTTATTGCCGATTTCCATTATGGCTTACCGTAAAGAAGCGGGCGCACCAGATCCTTCAGATGTCTTTCTGCCCATTTTGATCGCAACCTTCTTTTCTACCTTAGTAGCCTTGATTCTTGTCGCCATTTACCAAAAAATAAACTTATTCAACCGTGTCGTCTTAGGCTATTTGGGCGCCATGTGTTTATTTATCGGCGGATTATTATACTACTTCTCAGGTTTACAGCAAGCTGAAATTGAAATTTTCAGTAAGGTATTTGGTAATGTCATCTTATTTAGCTTATTCACTTCCTTTATAGGTTTGGCACTCTATCGTAAAGTGAACGTCTACGATTCTTTTATTGAAGGAGCCAAAGAAGGTTTTGAGGTTTCCGTTAAAATTATCCCCTATCTGGTGGCTATGCTGGTCGGTATTGCTGTCTTTAGAGCTTCTGGAACAATGGATTACATGGTCGCTGGAATATCCAAGGGGATTGCTCTCTGTGGTCTGGACACCTCTTTTGTAGACGCCCTGCCAGTTGCATTCATGAAACCGTTAAGCGGCTCGGGCGCCCGTGGATTAATGGTTGATCTGATGAATGCCAAAGGTCCGATGGACTTTGCCGCTCGTGTTGCCTGTGTCATACAGGGATCTACCGAGACTACATTTTATGTCTTAGCGGTCTATTTCGGTGCTGTCGGGATTAAAAGGACAAGACACGCCCTCCCCTGTGCCTTATTGGCTGAATTGGCGGGTGTGGTCGCAGCGATCATTATTTCATATATTTTTTTCAAATAATGATAGACCATCTTCGTGAGATCAGTTATAATGGATCAACAAGCATAAGGACAGCTATTTTAAAATAGCAGAACAATCTTTTGCATACACATACCTTACTGAAGATTCTTTCAACACATTTGAATGCACATACAAAGAAATAAAAATTAGATACGGATGAAAAAAACAATCGCACTGATCGCTCATGATGGCAAAAAACCTGAGATGGTTGCCTTTGTCAAAGACCATCAAGATTTGTTAGAACATGCAAATATCATCGCAACGGGAACCACAGGCTCCTATGTCAGACAAACCGGATTACCTGTGGAACTGAAATTGAGCGGCCCTATGGGCGGTGATGCCCAAATTGCTGCTTTGGCCGCCGAAGGTAAAGTAGATGGTATCATCTTCTTTCGTGACCCACTGGGCAAGCATGCCCATGAACCCGATATTCAAATGTTAATGCGCGTATGTGACCTTTACAATGTACCATTAGCCACAAACCCGGCCACCGGAAGTTTAATTATTGAGGGATTATTGGAAGATCTCGTTGACTAAAGAAAAACTATTTTATTCAAGATGATGGAAAATGAAGTTATTGTCACCATAGGTGAAACACCCTATACAACTACGATCGCATATGGCAAGCACCAGATTATTGTCGATGAACCAGAAGATTTAGGTGGTCAGGACCAGGGAATAAATCCTACGCCGCTTTTACTATCTTCCTTAGGCTCCTGTAAGGCAATTACGGTGAAAATGTATGCTGACCGAAAAAACTGGCCGCTAGAAGAGGTTATGATCCGCCTTTCCCATGAGATCCAAACCAGTGAACAGCAACAGACTACCTATATTCAATGTCACATTAGCTTTAAGGGTAATTTGGACGATGAACAAAAAAAGAGGCTATTTAAGATTGCTGAAAAGTGTCCGGTACATAAAATCTTAACTAATCCTATTGTAATAACTTCAAATCATTTGTAATTGTTTCTTGGGATAACGCCCAACACTATTTATATTTGTCCGCACAAAAAATCTTCGTCCAACCGTCTGCGTTTTGTGAAGCGAAAAGGTACCGAAGATTCATATTGGCTGCTAAACTGAGGGAATGCGGCCGAAAAATGAAAGAATAAGTAGGAATCAGGAATACATACGTTCAATAAAAATAGCAAATCGATGCAATTGGATCCACAAATAGCAATAGACTCTCCTTTTAGATCAATTAAACGGGAAGACTGGAAAAATCTGAATGGAAAGGTATTGCACAACTTCAGTTCTGAAGATCTTGACAACTTGCATGCGCTCAATGAGCCATTGACAAATCAAGAGATTGAAGAAGTTTATGTTCCTTTGAGTCATTTGTTAGAGATTCATATTGACCGTTTCCAAAGCCTGCATCAACGAACAAATCGTTTTTTTGGCAAAGACGTAAGCAAATTACCCTACATCATAGGTATAGCCGGATCCGTCGCTGTGGGGAAAAGTACAACCGCAAGGGTATTGCAACGGGTGCTAAGTATGCTTCCATCCAAACCAAAAGTAGATCTGGTAACGACAGACGGTTTTCTCTATCCCAACCAACAGCTGATCGAAAAGGGAATCTTGAACCGCAAGGGATTCCCAGAAAGCTATGACGCCAAAAGATTAATACATTTTCTTTCGGCGGTCAAGTCTGGAGCCCCCAAAATCACGGTTCCTGTCTATAGTCACTTGGTTTATGATGTATTGCCAGATGATCAACAGCAAATTATCGAGCAGCCGGATATCCTGATCGTCGAAGGCATTAACGTTTTACAGGTTAATTCACAACGCCCCCGCAAAGGCCACAGCGTATTCGTTTCTGATTTTTTTGATTATTCCATCTATGTACACGCCAGTGAGAAAAATCTTATCGAATGGTATACCAACAGATTTGAATCTTTACGGGCGACGGCTTTCCAAAATCCAGCTTCGTTTTTCCATAAATATGCGGATATGTCAGCGGAGGAAAGTCATGCGATGGCCGTGAACATCTGGAATGAGATTAACAAGCCAAACCTGATCAAAAATATCCTACCCACCCGTTATCGGGCAGATCTTATCCTGGAAAAAGGTAGCCACCACTTTGTTAAGCATGTTAAAGTCCGGAAAATTTAACCGACTCTTCCTTTAAATTGAAGTACTTCATTTAGTATCTTGCTCTGTACCTGTTGATGGATCCGGTTACTCGAGGATATCGTACTGACTTCAACTTTATATTTTACATAATCTTTGGCCAGGTCAGCTATTTTCACCGAAAAACCCTGTCCGTGGTCCAAGTTGGGATTATGCTGAAATAAAGGTTTAAAATACTGTTCAAATTCCTCTACCGCAACCGCACGGTCAGCTGGCAATTCAAATTTCACAACGATTTTATTGGATTTTTGCGAGGTCTTGTTGACCAAGGTCGCCGTAAAAACAAGGTTATTGGGGATCATCACAGCATCATCATCCTCGTCTCTGACAACGAGATTAGCTAAGGTAATATCAACAATTTTCCCCTGATATTCTCCGATTTTGATCCGGTCACCTACAGAGAACTGATCTGAGAACATAATGATCAGCCC
The DNA here is from genome assembly GCA_031277685.1 of Sphingobacterium sp. GTDB lineage: Bacteria > Bacteroidota > Bacteroidia > Sphingobacteriales > Sphingobacteriaceae > Sphingobacterium. The sequence goes on from JAITLV010000131.1 coordinate 216,113, forward strand.
CGATATCATATTGGTAATATACTCCCGAAAGATCACGGCGATGGCCATGGCAACAATGGTCATACTGGTGATAAAATCCTTGGGATTGATGCCGACTGCAATCATCAGACTGACGATAATGAAAAATACATTGCCCACAGTTGCTACACGTGTGATTCCGAGAACAAAGTTACCACGGACAACCTGATGCTCATTTCTGCTGTTATAGAGTTTAACCAAAATAAAATGACCGATCGAAATCAGCACACTGGCGGTTAAAAATGTATTCAGTCCGTATGCAATATTACGTATGGTCTCTTTTTGTGTATAGAATGCCTCAAACTGTACAAATGAAGCAGTCAAAGCAACCAGCAATATGATCCGTACAATAAAAGAAATTGAAATGGGTCTCGTCATTTTTAAATTCTGATAATTTGCAAATAAAAGCAAATTTATCGTTTTCTCCACTGCTGCCAAAGATTTTTTTGTAGCGCAGAAGAATGAAAACGGATGATGAAGCTAAACAATTTTAGTTTACGTAAAAAGCATTATCAGGAAATACCTATCTTTGCCTAAAGACATTACATGCTATTAAATGAAGGAATCCGACGTGCAAACTGAACTCAACGTAACCGGAATGCACTGTACAAATTGTGCAATTTCAATCCATAAATACTTAGAAGACAAGGGTGCTAAGGAGATCTTCGTTGATTTCGCTTCAGATGAAGTAAAGTTCTCGGCTATTCCCCAGGATCAGGTTCCGCAGCTCGTGAAAGGCATCGAATCGTTGGGGTATAAAGTTATTGAAGATAAGGACAGCAAAGTAAATTTTTGGAAATCAGTAGAGTTCAAATTCATCATCAGTTTACTCTTTACCATTCCCTTATGGAGCCATATGTTTATGGACCTCCCCCTTCTTCATGATCCTTATGTACAACTGGCTTTCTGTATACCGGTCTATCTAGTCGGTTGCCTATACTTTGGTACCAGCGCGCTACGTTCGCTGTGGAATAAAATGCCGAACATGGATGTGCTCATCTTTGTCGGATCCACAGCAGCCTTTGTCTATAGTGCAATCGGCACCTATTACCAATTGGGACATGATTATCAATTTTACGAGACCTGCGCAACCATCATTACACTGGTTTTTATGGGGAACGTTCTTGAGAAGCGTGCGGTTACCAAAACCACATCGGCCATCAAAGATCTGGTTAAGTACCAAGATATTAAGGCTATTAAAATTGAAGGCGATAACGAGATAGAAATTATTGCTAAAGAAATTAAATCCGGAGATATCCTAAAAGTGAATACAGGAAGCCTAATTCCGGCTGATGGTGATATCCTCGATGGACATGGCTGGATTGATGAGTCGATGATCACGGGCGAGGGCCTGCCAGTAGAAAAAACAAAATATGACGCGGTGATTGGTGGTACATTACTGACCACTGGTAATATCCGGATCTCAGCGACCAAAGTGGGTTCTAAAAGCGTGCTATATCAGATTATTCAATTAATCAAAGATGCACAGCGCAAAAAACCGCCCATTCAAAAATTCGGAGACAAAGTTGCGGCCTATTTTGTCCCGATTGTGGTCACGATCGCATTTTTTACCTTTTTTATTGCTTATTTCATTGCCCAATTACCTTTGCAACAGGCGCTCATGAATGCCATTGCGACCCTCGTTGTCTCCTGTCCCTGTGCGATGGGTCTCGCTACCCCCACCGCTGTCATGGTTGGTTTGGGCCGGGCTGCCAAACAGGGTATCCTCATCAAGGGTGGAAGTACCATCGAAGAACTAGCGGAAATCAAACAGATGGTCTTTGATAAAACAGGGACTTTAACAACGGGCGATTTTAATATCAAGGCTATCCAGACTTTTGGTATTGAACAATCTCAGGTGGAATCCATTATTGCCCAGTTGGAGAGCTACTCTAACCATCCTATCGCCCAGTCTATCCGCAAGCAACTAAAAGAAATAAAATCATACCGTATTATTTTCAAGGACGTCAACGAAGTTAAGGGACAGGGAATATTTGCCACCGATACCAATGGAAACAGTTATTCCATCTGTAGCGCGAAAATTGGCAAGAAAGATTATTCCAATAGGTATGACCTGACCCTGACGATCAATGAAGTCGTCATTGCGGGCATCGTTTTAGAAGATCAGATCAAACCCTATGCGAAGGAGCTTGTCCAATATTTAAAAGACAAAGGGATCAGACCTATCCTGTTGAGTGGCGACAGGCAGAGCAAATGCGAACGTACCGCACAGCGGCTTGGTATAGCAGATGTTTACTGGGAAAAATCGCCGGGCGAAAAACTAGCGGTCCTATCCGATCTCAAAAAGACAGCTCCCACCGCTATGGTTGGTGACGGTATCAATGATGCTCCTGCCCTGACCGCTGCCAATGTTGGAATTTCTCTTGGTGACGCCACACATGTCGCCATTCAATCAGCAAAAGTTGTCCTGCTAAACAATGATTTAAAATCCATTGAAAAGCTTTTAAAAGTTGGGCACCATACTTTATTGACCATCAAACAAAATCTTTTTTGGGCATTTGCCTATAATATCATTGCCATCCCCCTGGCGGCGGCAGGATTCTTAGGACCAATGCTCGCAGCATTAAGCATGGCCTTCTCCGATCTCATTGTAATCGGTAACTCGATCCGCCTGCGCTTTAAAAAATTGAAATAAAAACAATAGCCCATAAGTACCAAGACAATCCATAAAAGATTGTCTTTTTTATGTATATTAGGGTTCAATTCATTCGCTTTTGAGGTTAAATTTTTGTAACTTCGCATGCGTAGCAAGCCAATCAAAAAGGCTTGCTTACTAGTTTTATTGAAACCAAATTCATATGGCTGAAGAAACAGAAAACGACAACAATCTTGTTCCGGCAAACGACCGGATTATCCCAATCAATATCGAGGATCAGATGAAGTCTGCCTACATTGACTACTCCATGTCGGTCATTGTATCCCGGGCTCTACCTGATGCACGTGATGGCATGAAACCTGTGCACAGACGTGTCCTTTATGGTATGTTAGACTTAGGGGTTACCAGTGGCAAGCCTTATAAAAAGTCTGCCCGTATCGTTGGTGACGTATTAGGTAAATATCACCCGCATGGTGATTCATCCGTTTATGACACCATGGTTCGTATGGCTCAAGATTGGAGTTTACGCTATCCGTTGGTAGATGGTCAAGGTAACTACGGTTCCATTGACGGAGATCCACCTGCGGCAATGCGTTATACGGAGGCAAGATTAAAGAAAATTGCCGAAGAAATGCTATCCGACATCAACAAAGATACTGTTGATTTCCAAAATAACTTTGATGACTCCCTACAGGAACCCACTGTGTTGCCAACACGTATCCCCAACCTTTTGGTGAATGGAGCTTCTGGTATCGCCGTAGGTATGGCAACGAACATGGCGCCACATAACCTATCCGAAGTCATTGATGGTACCATAGCGTTTATCGATAACCGCGATATTGAAGTACCAGAATTAATGCAGCATATCAAAGGTCCTGATTTCCCTACTGGAGCATTGATCTATGGTTATGCGGGTGTTCAGGATGCTTGTAACACAGGCCGTGGACGTATTGTGATGCGTGCTAAGGCTGAAATAGAAACAACCAAATCCGGAAAGGAACAGATTATAGTAACCGAAATCCCCTATCAGGTGAATAAGGCTAATATGATTGAACGTACTGCTGATTTGGTCAATGAAAAGAAATTGGAGGGTATTTCGGCTATCCGTGACGAGTCTGACCGTACTGGTATGCGCGTTGTTTACGATATAAAACGTGATGCCAATGCGAATGTTGTTTTAAACAATCTATTCAAATACACAGCGCTACAAACTTCATTTTCAGTCAACAACATCGCTTTAGTTAAAGGAAGACCTGTTCTTATGAATCTAAAAGATATGATTCATGAGTTTGTTGAACATAGACACGATGTCATCGTCAGACGTACACGGTATGAATTGGCTGAAGCTGAAAAACGTGCCCATATCTTAGAAGGTTACTTGATTGCCTTAGATCATTTGGATGAGGTAATCAAATTAATCCGTAACTCCGATACACCTGAAGATGCGCGTGTTGGACTGATGGAAAAATTTGGTTTATCTGATCTTCAGGCCCGTGCTATTTTAGATATGACGTTACGTCGTCTAACAGGACTAGAACGTGATAAGATCAAAGAAGAATATGCTGAATTGATGAAAACAATTGACTATTTGAAATCTATCTTGGCAGATGAAGCTCTCCGAATGAAGATCATCAAAGATGAGTTGATTGAGATCAAAGAAAAATTTGGTGACGAACGCAGATCACAGATTGTACACTCTGCTGAAGACATGCGTATGGAAGACTTTATTGATGACGAAGAAATCGTGATCACAATCTCCCACAACAGCTATGTCAAACGTACACCATTATCAGAATATAAACGTCAAGGTCGTGGTGGCCGTGGATCAATCGGAACAAATACACGTGAAGAGGATTTCACAGAGCATATCATTACCGCTTCGGCACACAACTATATGCTCCTATTTACCGAAGCAGGGCGCTGTTTCTGGTTGCGTGCATTTGAGATCCCTGAAGGAAGCCGGACTTCTAGAGGCCGTGCCCTTCAAAATATCATTAATGTACCGAAGGAAGAGAAAATTAAGGCCTTTATCTTAGTGAAGAACTTGAAAGATCAGGAATACCTGGAAAACAACTTCATTATCATGTGTACTAAAAAAGGTACCATCAAGAAAACGTCTTTGGAAGCATATTCCCGTCCGAGAGCAAATGGTATCAATGCCATCAACATCAATGAAGGTGATCAGTTAATCGAAGCTTGTTTGACAACAGGAAGCAGCGAAATTGTCATGGCACTGCGCTCAGGAAGAGCAATCCGCTTTAATGAGTCAACGGTTCGTCCAATGGGTAGAACAGCGACGGGAGTGCGTGGTATTACGTTATCTTCTGAAAGCGATGAGGTGATTGGCATGATTAGTGTCGACAATTCAGAAGCTACAGTATTGGTCGTTTCGGAAAAAGGCTACGGAAAACGTACGGATATTGAAGACTACCGTGTCACCAACCGTGGCGGTAAAGGGGTTAAAACAATCAATGTAACTGATAAAACAGGTGAATTGGTTGCGATAAAAGGTGTTACCGATGACGAAGATCTAATGATCATCAATAAATCTGGTATTGTTATCCGGATTGCCGTAGAAGAATTGAGAGTAATGGGTCGCGCAACACAAGGTGTCAGACTCATTAATCTGAAAGATAATGATGAGATTGCTTCGATCACGAAAGTAGACCGTGAAGAAGAATCGGAGGAAGAATCTGAAGGTATCGAAAATTCAACTGAAGAAAGCGATAACGAAGGATCAACTTCTGAAGAAAATATAGATTCAAACGAAGAATAAACTGAATGAAAAACGTACTGATATCATTGTTAATATCTGCAAGTACTTTAACTGTTGCTGCCCAATCAAATTTGAAAGAGGGCAGCAACAGTTTTGCTTTATATACCAAAACTGGCGATTTTAAAAATCTTGAAAATGCCCGAAAGTTTGCTGACGCTGCATTCCAATCTAAAAAAGACTCAGCTGCTGTCAACAATAATCTTTTGAGAGCTTTGGTGTATAGTTCATTAGCCGTAGCGGATTCAACCAGAAAACAGCAGTATAAACTAGATCCGATTGATATATCCATTAAATCATTGAAATTGTTGGATGCAAAAAAAGCACGCCGAAATTTCCCCGCTGAAATGGATTATATCCGTCAAAATCTGGCTGGCGCTATTTCCTATCAAGGTGGAATCGCATTAAAGGATGGAAAATTTGACAAAGCATATAAGGCTTATCTTCGCATAGACTCGCTTGGTTTTAAAAATAGCGACCTAAAATATAATCTTGCCGTACTGGCTGGAAAAAACAAAGATTATATGAATGCTATAAATTACTATAACGAGCTCATTAAAGGTGAAAATCCAAAACCAGGCTACTTTTTAGAACTGGCACAAATTTATACCCTGGGAGGTACTAAACAGGATGTCTTAAACGTTCTAGAAAAAGGACATGCTGTATTCCCAGAGAATAAGCAGATACTTTTTAGATTAATCGATGTGTATTCGGCTAATGATTCGTACGATGCCATCTTGAATGTTATCAGCGACGCAATTCGTCTGGAACCCGAAAATGTTGAATTAAATTACATCGCAGGTTATTCTTACGAAAATGCAAATGATCTAAAAAAAGCAAAAGAATATTACAACAATGTCTTACGATTAGATCCAAATAATTATGAATCTAATTTAGCATTGGGCTTAATCAATCTCGAAACGTTATTAAAAGATCCGACAAACCAGGATATCCAGGATTTAACCGTCGAATATCTATTAAAGGCAAACGAGATCAAACCCTACGATGTGAACGCATTGAAAGCATTAGCAAAATATTATACGCTTATTGATGATGCATCACAATTAGACCGGGTGAATTTATTATTGAATCAATTAACAGTTAAATAGATATGAATTTAAAATCTCTATTATTATTAGCGGCAATAGGCACGGTGTCTACATCAGTTTCTTTCGCCCAAACAGGTAACGTAAAAAAGGCAAAAACGGGTCTTGCAAAATTTCAGGAATTAAAAGAAGCCGGTACAGCTCAATTAGGCTTACCAAATCTAAAATCAGCAAAGGAAGCTATCGATGCTGCTGTTATCAATGAAAAAACAAAAGACAACGCAGAAGCTTGGACAGTATATGCTTTAGTTAATGCAAATCTATCGACTATAGATAAATCCACTGAATTGGCTAAATTAGCGGAAGATGGTATTGCCAAAGCAAAACAACTGGATACAGATGGGGCAAACAAAGCTAACATTACTGTAGCCGAACAGATTCTTGGACAATACAACTTCAATATTGGTGCTGAAGAATATCAGGCGCAAAAATATGCTGATTCATATAATTCTTTCACCAAAGCGTTGACTTACCTTCCTGGTGATACATTAGTAACTTATTATAGTGGCGTCGCAGCGCTGTCCAACAAAGATTACAAAAATGCAATCGAACGTTACAAAGAATTGATTCCTAGAAAGGACTTTTCTTCACATAAAACAATTATGGTAGATTTACCTAAATTGTATTTATCGTTACAGGATACAACCTCTGCGCTTGAATATGCAAAGAAAGCTGCTGAAGCATATCCAGATGACAATGCTGCAATGACTCAAAATATCGAATTGAATTTGATTACAGGTCATGAGAAAGAGACTATTGATGCCATCACTGCGCAATTAGCTAAAGATCCTTCAAATAAAAGCTTAAACTATTACTTAGGTATCGCGCAATCATCTGCGAAAAATGATGAGGCTGCAGTTGCGGCATACAAAAAGGCCTTAGAAATCGATCCTAATTTCTTTGAAGCCAATACAAACTTAGCAATCACATTGATGAATAAAACTCGTGAAAAGCTAAATGTTGTTAACAACAACAGAAAATTGACTCAGGCTCAATACAACACCGAAGTAGACAAGATTAAAGCAGAATTAAAACCTGTATTACCTTATTTGGAAAAAGCAGTTTCTCTGCAACCAAAAAATGTGGATGCTTTGATGAATCTAAAGAACTATTATGTTTTTATGCAGGATGAAGCTAAAACCACAGAAATCAATGCTAAAATCAAAGAGCTAGAATAATAACAAAAAAACCTTTAGCATAAACAGAAAATCCTCGGTACCTCCGGGGATTTTTTGTTTATGCTATTTAAGAGGACCACTTTCCCTTAAGGGTACGCAAAATCTTCCTAAGGGAATTTACCTCCCCTCTAAGGGGACGCAACTTCCCCTTAAGGGTGCACAAAAACTTCTTAAGGGAATTTACCTTTCTCCCAGGGAGACGCAACTTTCCCTTAAGGGTATGCAAAAACTTCTTAAGGGAATTTACTTTCCCCCCAGGGGGATGCAGATTTCCCTTAAGGGTACACAAAAACTTCTTAAGGGAATTTACTTCCCCCCCAGGGGGACGTACTCTCCCTTTAAGGATGCACAAAAACTTCTTAAGGGAATTTACCTTTCTCCCAGGGAGACGCAACTTTCCCTTAAGGGTGCACAAAAACTTCTTAAGGGAATTTACTTTTCTCCCAGGGGGACGCAGACTTCCCTTAAGGGTATGCAAAAACTTCTTAAGGGAATTTACTTTTCCCTCAGGGGAACGCAGATTTCCCTTAAGGGTATGCAAAAACTTCTTAAGGGAATTTACTTTTCCCTCAGGGGGACACAACTTTCCCTTAAATTCAGCTAAGAAAATGCAGCTTGCTAAAATCAGCCCTGATTAGCTTTAAACAAGGTTTATCAGAAAAATATTATTCTAATTCAATAAATTTTAAGGGTAAAATAGTGCCAAATAGACTTTTTCGCTTTTTGCATTTTGGCAGTATTTTACCCCTTTTATATCAATATTTTTTTGTAGAGGGAAATCTGCTACTGAATTTTATTTATTCCTCCACTCTTTGGCGAGTTTTTTATTTTTCTCAACTCCAAGACTCATTTCATACATTTTCGCTATCCGCATGATCGCTAATGATTTTTCCGCTGCATTATTCTTGTTATCGCAGATTTTCTCCACCACGAACAGCAGTCTCTTTTTTCTTTTTTTCAGTCGACTGCTTCCTGATGATCGTACCCGAATAAGTTACCCCTACGATCGTGCTATAAGTACCATGGCTTTGTCAGGTATTTATGCTATGTACTATCGCAAATAAAAGTAAAAGCAAGGCAAAAAAACTAAGATTTGGTGACACGTATATTTTATTGGGACTCTTGCTTGTACGGAAATATTACGTACCTCTGTAAAGATTAATATTTACTACTATGCCAACTTTGGCAAATGACCGTATAGACATAAGGATCAGTAAAGAGAATAAAGAACTCATAAAATATGCTGCTGAAATTAGTGAATTTAAGACGATTTCAGAATTCATTGTTTCGTTGGCTAAAAACGAAGCGAATTATTGAGGAAGAAACGAAATTCATTAAATCAATGGAGGATAAAGTACTATTCGTAGAGGCCTTATTAAATCCTCCCGCTCCTAATAGTGCTCTAAAATCAGCTGTCGAGAATTATAACAATCTATTTACTTCAGATGATCCAAGTGATTTCAAACCATTCTGCGCGATTTCCTCACATATATTAATGAATCCATCATAGAATCGCAATCAGTTCTATCTGGAATACCAAAGTGCATTCCCCTCCTTTTCGAGGCAATAGTTCCTCCTTGCCATAAGCTAAATGTGGCGGAAGATAGACCTGCCATATTGAGCCAACAGGCATCATGCACATTGCTTCCTGCCAACCAATAATCAGCTCATTAATGTAAAATGTTTCCGGCCGTTTACGTTTATAAGAACTGTCAAATACCGTTCCGTCCAATAGCTCCCCTTTATAGTGACAGATTACTTTGGAGGTTTTCACCGGAATTTTACCGGCACCTTCCGTCAATATTTTATAGTGTAAGCCCGATGGACAGACGGTTATACCTTCTTGCGTCGCATTCTCTACTAGAAATGCGATCCCTTCCACCCTATTCTTTTCCGATAACGCCGTAGCGCTGAGCTTATTTTTCTTTTTTTGTACCAAAGTGATATCGTTATAAATGCTATACTGCTGATCAGCACCGCCGGGTACAGCCTTAGTATCGCTAGGGCTTTGTCCATTTGCGGAACAAAAAATACCGACCAAGGGCCAAAGTAACGGCTTTTTATTTTTTTAACGAAAAAATGCAGTGATTTTGTAAGATTTCCTACAAAATCATTGCATTTCTATCACGCTATAGCGCCGTTTAAAAATAAACTTTATATCAAAACGGCTTTTAATGTTTTTTCAAAGCTAAATGCCTTGCTGACGGGACAATTCTCCTTTGCTTTTTGAGCAAGGTTTTGAAATTCAGACTCCTCAATAGTGGGCACTTTTGCGGTCAATTCCAGCTCAGAACGTACGATTGCACCATTTTCAAACACGATGGTTGACACCGTTTTGAGTTCATCAGGTTCAAAGCCAGCTTCGGTCAGAAATGCACTCAACTGCATCGTAAAACAGCCCGCATGTGCGGCAGCCAATAACTCTTCGGGGTTGGTGCCAATCCCATTCTCAAAACGTGTTGAAAATGAATATTGTGCCTGATCCAGCACTGTGCTATCTGTTGTCAAATTTCCCTTACCATCTTTTAGATTCCCATTCCATAGGGCTGTTGCTTTTCTTCTCATGATTATTCTTTTATCGTTATATAGTTATTACTCATCAACTTTTCTTTACGGCAAAGGATACTGAAGACAATTCGTTTCAGTTCATTTGACGACGATCTTTATAGACAACAAATAAGCTGATAAAAAGTTGTATTTTATTCTATGAAATCCTGTCGCACTTGAAGAGCATGTCTCGTTATTCAATATACTAAAACTAAACTCATGAATAAATTAGCGTATCTCCTCATCTTAACAGCATTCACTTCTTGTAAAACTCGTCAGCACACACAAGAGGCACTCATTCAGGATTGCCCCGAAGAAAAAATAGTCAATAAGATCCCCGGACCACCAGTAAAGGGGGAATCTGAGAAAATCTATTATATCTATCAGGGCAAAAAAGTTTCACCTAAACAATTTGATCAGGAATGGCTCGAAAAAAATTGTGAGATTAAGGAGACAGTCGTTTACTAATTTATTTCTAAAAACGAGCTCAAACACGTATTTTTGCCTAAAATTTTTAAAATGACAATTTCTCTTCGGGAGGTCAACAAAAAGATTTTAGGCTATGTTTCTTTAACTTTCCTCGGTTATTTCACAATTGGCTTATCACTTGCGACCTTACCTATTTTTATTCATCAAGTTTTAGGATTTAATACAATTATCGCCGGATTGGTGATCAGCGTGCAATATATTGCTACCTTTCTATTGCGGGGCTATGCCGGCAAAATTGTGGATACCAAAGGGCCCAAAGTATCTGTCCAGCGCAGTATGTTCTTTTTCACACTTTCAGGAATCTTATTATTATTAGTTTTCTTATTCAGGTCCCAACCTTTCCTTAGTCTGGGGCTATTATTGATTACCCGACTATTCACAGGTATCGGTGAGGGACTGGTCGGAGCCAGCCCTATTAATTGGGCACTACTGGAACTCGGTGATGAACATGCCGCTAAGGCAATCTCTTTTAACGGTATCGCTAGTTATGGAGCACTTGCTCTTGGGGCACCACTGGGTGTATTGATGGTTGATTACCTGAATTATGAATCATTGGGACTACTTACCTGCGCCATTGGGATAGTGGGTTACCTCTACAGCAAATCAAAAACACCTTATCAGGTGATCAATAAAAAGACAGCGACGGTCAGTTTTAAACGTGTGCTTTTTATTGTCGCCCCATTTGGCGCTTGTCTTGCCCTGGGTGGTCTCGGCTTTGGTAGTATTTCCACCTTTATGACGCTTTACTATGAGCATTTCAACTGGCAGAATGGAGCGGCATGTCTGACAATCTTTGGTGTTTTCTTTATTTTGACAAGGCTTGTATTCAATAAGGCGATTGATCAATATGGCGGTTTACGTGTCGCCCTCGTAAGTCTTTTTGTGGAAACATTAGGCTTATTAGTTATTGCATTAGCCCTTCAGCCGATGTGGACCTTGGTCGGAGCCGCACTGACGGGACTGGGTTTTTCGCTTGTTTTTCCTGCGCTTGGCGTAGAGGCAATAAAAAGGGTACAGCAGAGTCAACAGGGTTCAGCACTAGCCGCCTACGGTTTATTTATTGATATTTCACTGGGCATTACAGGACCACTGATCGGTTTTGTAGCCAATAATATAGGAATGACCGGTATCTATCCGTTCAGCGCCATTATGGTTTCCATTGGTTTTGCGGTGGTAGGAAATTTACTATATAACCAAAAGACAACGCTCGCCTAAGTATGTGAAGCCCGTCTGACCCGATCTACAAAAAAAGGCTAACCAAATGGTTAGCCTTTTTTATATGCGTATCTTTATATTAGTTTTCAATACTTGGAACAGCAACGACTTCATTCGTATCAGCCTCGTAATCTATACCATCAAAGTTAAAACCAAATAAATTGAAGAATTCATTGCGGTAACCTGCGATATCGGAGATTTCAGCTAGGTTTTCTGTATTTGCTTTCTCCCATAATGCTGCAACTTCTGCTTGAACATCCGCACGCATCTCAAGATCATCCACACGGATTCTTCCTTTATCATCAAGCAATACGTTGCCATCAGCAGTATACAGACGCTCTGCAAACAAACGTTGCATTTGTTCAATCGTACCCTCATGGATGCCTTTTTCTTTCATCACCTTGTATAATAGCGAGATGTATAAAGGTACCACCGGAATCGCTGAACTAGATTGTGTCACCAAAGCTTTGTTAACAGAAACATAAGCTACGCCATGAAGGTCACTTAAGATCGCGTTGATAGCAGGTACAGTACCCTCCAAATCATCTTTCGCACGACCGATTGTTCCGTTACGATAGATCGGATAAGTCAATTCAGGGCCAATATAAGAATAGGCAACTGTTTTTGCACCTTCAGCCAAAACACCAGCGGCTTTTAAATCTTCTATCCAAAATTTCCAATCTTCCCCTCCCATTACAGCAACTGTATTGGCGATATCCTCATTATTTTCTACAGGTTGAATTGTAATATCCGACACAACACCTGTATGGAAGTCCACTGTTTTATTGGTAAAAGGCTCCTGTATAGGTTTTAAAACAGAAGCATGTGCAACGCCTGTTTTTGGATGTGTACGACGTGGAGAAGCTAAACTGTAAACGATTAAATCAACTTGTCCAAGATCTTTTTTGATCAGCTCAATGGTCTGTTGTTTAATATCATCCGAAAAGGCATCACCATTGATACTTTTAGCGTATAGCCCAGCGTTTTGGGCTTCTTTTTCAAAAGCTGCAGAATTGTACCAACCAGCAGTTCCCGGTTTACCTTCTGCTGCAGGTTTTTCAAAAAATACACCGATTGTAGCAGCTCCAGAACCAAATGCTGCGGAAATCCGGGATGCAATACCAAATCCTGTGGAAGCACCGATCACCAATACTTTCTTTGGACCGTTCGCGATCTCACCTTTTGATTTCACGTATTCAATTTGATTTTTAATGTTTTGCGCAGCCCCTTGTGGATGCGAGGTTAAACAAATAAAACCTCTAGTTCTTGGTTGTATAATCATCTTGATGAATTTTCTTACTACTTGTTTTATTGATTAGGCAAAATAAGGAATTTTAAATGAGAAAATCGCCATAAAAATCAATTACTTTTTGTTTCATTTCCAATTAAACACACTTTTGTTTACTTTCACTGTTCTAAATAGACAGCGCATTCATTTGATTTATGTCCTTCCAATTTACAATAAAAAACAATAAAAATACGGCACTTTTTTTTGGAATATTAGCCGCATTATTTTTCGCAAGTACCTTTGTCTTAAACCGTATTATGGCTGTTTCGGGAGGAAGCTGGCAATGGACTGCATCATTGCGCTTTCTATGGATGCTCCCAATTTTATTTGTGATCGTTTCCATTAGAGGCAACTTGGCCCCGCTTTTTCAGGCCATTAAATCCAATCTATTGCAGTGGTTATTATGGAGTACCATAGGTTTTGGCCTATTTTATGCGACACTTACATTTGGTGCAAGTTTCGGCCCTTCCTGGCTGGTAGCCAGCACCTTTGAATTTACGATTATTGCAGGGATGTTTATTGGACCGCTACTAGAGAAAAGAAGTCAACGAAAAGGAATATCCAAAGCATCATTACTTTTTTCCATCATTATTTTTCTTGGCATCGTGCTGATGCAAATCTCCGAAGCTCGGGCGACCTCCGTAAAATCCATGCTACTCGGTACTATCCCTGTATTGATCGGCGCAATTGCCTATCCCCTGGGCAACCGTAAAATGATGCAAATTGCGGGCAATAAGCTGGATGCCTTCCAACGGACACTTGGGATGACACTATGTAGCATGCCATTTTGGATCCTGCTCAGCAGCTTCGGTTATATGGATAGCGGCTTTCCAACAGAAAGCCAGCTGTTACAAACCTTACTGGTCGCCATTTTTTCGGGCGTAATAGCTACCCTCCTATTCTTTACAGCGACAGATATCGTCCGCCGCGACCCCAAAGCGCTCGCCGCGATAGAAGCGACGCAGGCGATGGAGGTAATCTTTACGCTTTTTGGGGAAATCATCCTATTGCATGCAGCACTTCCCAATAGCTACTCCTGTGCTGGAATTGGCCTGGTCGTCATTGGAATGATATTACATAGCCGCGCACACTAAAGTCCTGAATCAGATTTTATCGTTTTTCGTCTGTTTGTAAAGTCTTACTGATTTTACTCAGATTCAAACTATTGGCCATTGCGGAAAAGATTTCGTAATAGGTACCTTTTTGCAGATAGAGATCTTCATGTTGGCCCTGTTCAACAACATGCCCTTTCTCCATCACTACAATCGCATTTGAATCAATAATCTGAGAGATACTATGTGATACAATAATTACGGTACGATCTTTCTTGATCGCATCGAGACTATTTTTAATTTGCTCCGTAGCAATCGCATCCAAATTTGCGGTAGGTTCATCCAGAAAAATAATAGGTGGGTTTTTTAGAAATAAACGTGCGATCGCGATCCGCTGCTGTTGTCCACCAGAAAGCGATTGCGCATCTGTATCATATCCCTTTGGCAGCTCCATGATCTGCTGATGAATATAAGCCTTTTTTGCCGCTTCCACGATTTCATCTGGGGAACTTCCCATCTTACCATATTCTATATTTTCAAATATTGTCCCTTTAAAAATATGATTGCGCTGTAGCACCATACCGATATGCTGCCTGAGGAATGCGGTATCATAATCCGCTAGATCAACGCCATCCAGTAAGATCTGTCCCTTTGTTGGCTCATAAAATTTATCCAATAAATTGATAATCGTACTTTTCCCGGCACCGCTTAATCCCACTAGGGCAGTTATTTCATTGGGTTTAATCTCAAAATTGACATCTTTTAACGCATGGGTCCCATTAGGGTAATCGAAGGAGACATGACGTAACGCCAGATGTCCACGAATTTGTGTAGGTCGGTAAGTCCCTTTTGATTCAATCTGATCATCGGATTCCAGGATCTCAAAAAAGGACTCTGAATAAATCAAGGCATCATTTACCTCATCATAGATCCGATGCAATTGACGGATCGGTGCCGAAACATTGTTAAACAGCATAATATGAAACATGATCGCCCCGATTGTAATCTGCCCGGATAGTACCAGATATGCAGTCAATACAATAATTATAACAACCGCAATTTGTTCAACGAAATTTTTTATACTATCGTAAAAGAAGCTCGTTTTTCGGGTTTCCATCTGATTCTCGGTCATTTCGTATTGAATCTTTTCATGCCGTTTTGCTTCTTCAGGCTCCCTTACAAAAGATTTGATCACCAGTATTGAATCAATCAGTCCGATAATCCGATTATTTTTCGATTCCCTGTACTTGCGCATCTGCCGTCTAAACCCCGTCAGTTTTGAAGCCTGTGTCTGACTAATATAAAGATAGAGTGGAATGACGGCGAGTCCGACCAATCCAACATATACATTCGCATAAAACATACAGATCAGCGCAATAATTGCATTGGCAAATAAGGGTAGAATATCAATAAAAAAATTCTGGACCAAACGCGTCAATGAACTGATACCAGCATCGATACGCGTCGCCAGCTTTCCGCTTTCGTTATCTGCTGAAGTATAAAAGGCAAGCTTATAGGTCAGAATCCGACTGACGATAGCCTGTGAAAAATCCCGGGCAATGTAAATCCGCAGTTTCTCTCCATAAAATTTTTGCCCAAACTGAACCAGTGCATAGATAATTTCCTTGAGTAACAATACCGCACTGATAATCCCGACGATATACATCCCTTTGGACAGGGGTTCTTTGGCCACCATCATGGCGTTAATGGTATCCACGGTGTATCGTAGAATGAAGGCATTGATCTGCGCAGCAAATGATCCCACCACAGTCAGGAGCAATGTATAAACAATTAATTTACGGTAAGGACGGGCAAAAGGAACAATCTTTTTAAACAGCTGCGGAATAGTCATAGCGAATAGATAATAATGAGCATGAAACAAGCAAGTATGATGCTTTGTTTAAAAATAAATAGAAAATAAGATAAATCCAACGCCCAGAAGCTGAAATACAATGGCAAAAAAAAGTCGCATCACACACTGTGATACGACTCCTATACCAAGAAATATAAACAGGTTTATCCAAAAATACGGTTCAGCACCTTGGCTAGGCGCAAACCACCTTTCAATAAACACTGCTCCATGATATCCTTATTCTGATAAACATAGGAATAAGATAAATTAGCATTGTTGGCGACATCAGCATAAATCTTTTCAGCAAGTTGATTCGATTCATACAACCAGTTGGACAGCTCACCCGCAGCTAATTGCTCATTCTCTTTTTTACTATTGATATCCAGTACAGTTGCATATTCCGTGTAACTATACTTCTCATTATCGACTAGATCACTGTCCCAGACACGGTGAATATTGGATTTTTTTCCGAACCAGCTCACCTCAATCTTATTTCCGCCCTGATCTTCTGCACGACTGACGTGCATAGGCTGATGCGCATCACCCAAAATATGGATCAAGAAGTAGAGATTCTGTTTCTGCTGATCCAATGAACTATTTTTATCCGCAAAAGACTGTTCCATACGAATTGCTGTTTTGTATAGATTTTCATCAGCGGAATTTTCAAGTCCTTGTTGAAATTCTGCCCACGGTAGGTTTGCGTTTAAATTTATAAAATGGGAATTGCCTAATTTTTTAAATTCCGGGTTAGGATCAGATTTGATAAAGTCGCCCCAATTCGCCCAGTATGCCAACTTTTGCTGTCCAATGATTTTTCCAATATTCTTTTTTGCTTTCTTATTCAGATGGCGTTCAGCGATTTCAGCTACGACCCGATGCCCAATGGTTCCCCAAGCAAATACCGATGAAAGTTGAAAGCACAAAGCCACAGCCAACAAACCCTTAATCATTTTTTTCATTGTTGTATCTATTTTAATTTAATTATTTAAAAATATCGAAAGCATATTTTGCGGAAGACCAAAATTCATCGAGCGCAATCATACGTGGTTTAAAAAAGGTGATCAGTTCTCCCCAGTCAGCCTCCTTAAAAATACTATGGCCTTCTAGGGTCTTATGGATCTGGCAGATTGGTTTGCCATATTCATCGTGGCCATCCATATCCCAGTCCCATTCTTCGCCTAGTATATCATGGAGCAAACCTTTGTATTGTAAAAATTGCTCTGCCATCAATGTGCGGATACCAGCATCTGGCTGGGACCAGATGACCGCGATTTTCGCAGTGTGCTTATCCGCATCCATCTTAAAATACAGCTGCTTGACCCCGGTTTTATAGTTAATCCAATTTACTTTTTCACCATCAGCCGATGAATGTAATGACATGAATTGCCCGAACTTCGTCCAGAACAGCTGTTTTAATTGTTTTACCTCTTCTCTAGAATACACAAATACAATTTTTAAGACAACAAAATTAAGAAAATAGCTTGGTATGCCTAAACCATATTGGTATTAAAATTGTTGTTTTATCAACAAACAAATTCAAAAGATGAATATAGACAAGAAAAAATCACTCTTATTACTAGCCGTTGCGGCTTTAGGGGCTGTGGCATACAATGCATTAAAACCGGTGATATCACGACCTGATGTAGTGGACCCTTTTGATCTAGATAAATACCTTGGAAAATGGTTTGAAATCGCCCGGTTGGATTTCCGTTGGGAAAGAGGACTGAGTCAGGTTTCAGCTGAGTATAGTAAAAATAAAAATGGGACAATCCGTGTGAATAACCAAGGTTATTCGGAGGAAAAAGAACAATGGAAGCAATCTATAGGACGGGCTAAATTTGTCAACAGCCCAAATGAGGGCGCGTTAAAAGTATCATTCTTTGGTCCTTTCTTCAATGGATATAACATTGTGAAAATAACGCCAGACTACAAATACGCCCTTGTTTTTGGGGACAATCTCGACTATATGTGGATTTTAGGCCGGGACACGGAGATTCCGGACAAGGTCAAAAATGAGTTTCTCACCTATGCCCTACAATGTGGCTATGAAACTGGAGATCTCGTTTGGACGAAGCATTAATCAAAAATCGGTGCGATGACCTGATAATCTAATGTTGGATCCTGCGCCAGAACATCAGCAATTTCCTGAAGATCCTGCTGGTTGATTGCATTTTTTATGCCCGCATTGTATAGGTTGGCAAGAAATAGTGCAGCATCACGCTTTTCAGCGAGCGTAAGTATTGAACTTCCAACATAGAAATTGAGAACAGATGCGGCATAGTCGCCAAATATATTAAAACCAAAATCACCGTTTTTTTGTAAAGCATAGCGCATCATCTTCTCGAAATCCGAACGTAAGGTGTCTTTTGTTGTATCTTTCATCATATAAATTCAACTAATCCAGTCTAGTTAAGGTCTGGCAAAGGTGCAAAAAAAATCCCAAACAATGCTTTTCTGTAGTGCATTGTTTGGGATGACATCTTTTTATTTGATTACACGGCTTAAAGCGCCTCCGCATGTTGGGAAACGTCCAACCCCAGTTCTTCATCTGTTTCTTCCACGCGCAAAGGAGAAATCAGATCTGTCACTTTCAATAGTACCAAAGAACCTACGAAAGCAAAGAAAGATACCGCAAACAAGGCTACAGTATGTACGAAAAACAACTTTGTTTCGCCAAAGAACAAGCCATTGTCAACAACCACCGGATTGACGTTATGGTGCGCAAATACACCTGTCAATACCATTCCCACCATACCACCTACACCGTGACAAGGAAATACATCCAAGGTATCGTCGATACTCGTTTTACTTCGCAAATAAACAACCAAATTGCTAATTAACGCTGCCACTAAACCAATGATCATAGCGTGTGGAATACTCACGAATCCGGCAGCCGGCGTAATGGCGACCAAACCCACAACAGCACCGATACACGCACCCATTGCTGATGGTTTTTTACCACGGATAATGTCGACAAATATCCAGGCCATCGCTGCCATGGCCGAAGCTGTGGTTGTTGTGGCAAACGCATAAGCAGCCAATGTATTGGCACCACCAGCTGAGCCGGCATTAAATCCGAACCATCCGAACCACAGCAAAGCCGTTCCCAATATAACATAACTTATACGTGCTGGATTGTGTGTCTGCGATTTACGGCCTTTTAAATAAATTGCTGCAGCCAAAGCAGCCCAACCCGCAGACATGTGTACAACAGTACCGCCAGCGAAATCAAGCACACCGAGTTTTGCCAAAATCCCTTCTGGATGCCAGGTTGCATGTGCCAGTGGCATATAAATGAAAATACCAAATAAAATAATAAACAACATATAGGAGTTGAAACGGATACGTTCCGCAAATGCACCCGTGATCAATGCCGGCGTAATGATGGCAAATTTCAGCTGAAACATAGCAAATAAAACCAATGGAATCGTAGGCAATGCTCCCCAAGCGACATTACCCAAAGTACCCTTCATCATAAAAAACGTGCGCGGATCACCTATAATTCCACCAATATCATCGCCAAAGGCCAAGCTAAATCCAACAATAATCCATAGGATTGTCATTAGGCACATACAGATAAAACTCTGCATCATCGTTGAAATCACATTTTTCTTACTGACCATTCCCCCATAAAAAAAAGCCAGACCTGGTGTCATAATCAACACCAATGCAGAAGAAGTCAACAACCAGGCTGTATCCCCCGTATCGAATTCCGCCTTGCTCAGCGCAGATAAGTCTATCGAAGGAAATACAAGTCCTAATACGCCCAAAAGTACCAGAACAAAGAGTGGAATAATTTTTTTCATTTGTTTAAACTGATTAGTGTTTATTAATACATCAATAAATTGTTAAATAGAATACAAAAAACAAAACAAAACCCTATTTATACTTATTGTTTTGACAAATATAAAGTGTTTTTATTGAAAAATTACTATCAAATATTATTTTTTATAATTTTTTTTACATAATTTCACATAAAACAAAAGCAAAACCACAAAACCCTACTTGAAAACACATAAAAATCAACCAAAAAATCAAACAAATCAAATTTAAAACCTCAAAAACATGAAAAAAATCCTATCAATCATTATTTTTTCAATAATTTTTATAAAAACATCAAAATCACAGGAAGAAAACAAGGAAAAACCAATAGAAATATCCGGATCAGTCGACACTTACTGGAAATATGACTTTCAAAACAAGCCAAACATCAATACTTACTTTACTGAGGACAATAATTCAGTTTCCATAGGAATGGTTGACTTGGCTTTAAAGAAACATTTTAAGAAAGCTTCTTTTGTCGGAGAATTATCTTTCGGCCCACGTGGACAATATCGTTCCCTCGTCAATGGAGACGGACAACCAGGTGATGACAAAAACAGTTTCCACATTCAGAACCTGTACGTTGGTTATGACCTGACTGACAAACTGAACCTTACCGCAGGATTTATGGGGACATTTGTTGGATTTGAGGTAATCTCACCCACCTATAATTTCCACTATTCCACTTCCTATCTGTTTGGCGCAGGCCCCTTTCAGGATGCAGGTCTGAAAGCGACTTATAGCTTTTCCGACAAATTTGCGTTAATGGTCGGGATATTTAATGACTGGAATGTCTATCAAGATTTAAACGGTGTATCGCATGTTGGCTCTCAATTAGCCTATAGACCAAATGACAAAGGCAGCTTTTACCTCAATTTCCTGACGGGGTCTTCTGTTGGAGGAAAAGAAAACTACAGTTCAGGGACTCTTATCGATTTTGTGGGAAATTACGATTTCACGCCTAAATTCTACCTCGGCATTAACGCTACACATTACAAAAGAAGAGCTGAGGGTGGATACACTGGAGTAGCGCTTTACCCGCGAGTCCATCTCTCGGAACATTTCGGTCTAGGATTACGTGAAGAGTTTTTCCAAACCCACAAGGAAGAAGCCAATGGTATCCCAAGTTCCAATATGTTAGCAACCACCTTAACCGCAGAATACAATTACCACGGATTCAAATTTATTCCCGAAATCAGAATTGACAGGAGCAATACCGAAAAATTCGTTAAAAACGACCTCTCACCAACAAAATCAGCAGGACAATTTCTATTAGCCTGTGTTTATAGTTTCTAAATCCGCTATGCAACAGCATTTCTACGCCAAAAAACTGCTAAAGGATTCCAAAGCAGCTCAAAATCATTAAAATGGCCACAAAAGCCAGATAAACGAAAAGCGGATTCTCTGGATCCGCTTTTCTATCTTCTCTTATTTACCTAATCTTACGCTGACCGCCCTGATCTCCAACCTCTCCTCTCAAATCTCAGAACACCGGTCACCGGACGCTCACCGCAACATGTCGATCTAAAATCCGCTCCGCTTCCGGCGCATCGGCTGGGTATTTTGCAAATTGCGAACCATAGCCCTCCGCTCCGACCACCTGTTTGGACAGTCCTGCCTTATCCAGATAGTCCTTTACCGCATTTGCGCGATCCAACGATAGTTTTTTATTGAAATCCTCATTTCCGGTTTTATCGGTATATCCACCAATTTTTACGTTAGCTGTTGGAAAAGCTTTTAAAATTTCCGCCAGATTACTAAGCTGTATCTGGCTTTCGGGCGAAACTTTCGCCGTATTGGTTTCAAAATTCAGGTTATCAAAATCAAACCAGGTGTTCTTCAAGGAATCTTCTCCCAAAGACTTGTAATCAGATTTTAAGAATTGAACAAGTCGGTCTTCTATCCCGCTTTTAAATGCGGCAAGCTTCCCTCCATTCGGCAATGGTACATCCAATTGTTCGCGATCTACCTTGCTCGTCCCATCAGCTCCCATGGCATTCCCTGAATCAACCTGTACCGGATTGACACTGGTATCCGTTGCACCTCCATTTTTACTACCGCTACAGCCCTTCCCGAATAAAAACCAGAGCAGTGCAATAACAATCAGCGCAATTAAGATCTTCCACCAGCCACCACCGGAAGAATTTGTTGGCACAACGGCAGCTTCGGTCTGCCCCACTCGGGGTAACGCCAGAGGCTCCTTGTGCGCCTCCAGTTCTGTAGCCGGATTAATCACAGGTATACTTTGATGTGTACCCATATTTCCAACGGCGTCTTCCACCGATGCTGCAGGCGCAGCTTCCTCCGGAGCAGAAAAATGGCCGCCATCAAATAGCTTCCCGAAAGCTCCCAGGCCTAGACCTGCAGGAATTGCAGCTGCAAATGCAGTTTTATTGTCTTTTAGTGTCTGACTGATGGCATTTGCATCCCAATGCTGGCCTTTTCCCGTTAAACTGGAGAATATAGCCGGCAGGGATAGGCCCATCAATTTATGTACCGAATCGGCACTAAAGCCCAGATAGCCAGCAACAGTACCAAGTGCAGTCTCTAGACCACCGCCAAATATCGAAGTCAGCATATTACCCTCTCCCGAGCTTTCGGCCGCTGTCTGCTGCCCTTCTATCTCCGAATCACCTGACTGCCCATCGAACAATTGGCTAAGATCAAAATTTGAAAAACGCTGCTTCGCCTGCTCCAAAATGGCAACAAATCCATTATCCGTATCGGCCTGTTGACTTAAGCCCAAAAACATGGCAGGAACAACAACATTTAAGCCCTGCTTTACCTGTTCGTTATCCTGGTTTAAACTTTGTCCGACCCGAGTAAGCGTCTCTTCATCAAAAAAGTCTTTCGCTGATTTTAAAAGCTGATTTTCCATAACCTTGGTTTATTTTTGTTTACATATAAAACATTAACAAACAAAGATTTAAAATGTTCACATCACTGGACCCGATATTAAATCTCCCCAGAAAGCCATTTTGGGACGACAAACTCTTCGGCAAGATGTGCCAGTTGATAATTTTGCCAGTTGTCCTTTCCAATCCACTGCACTTCCTCCAATTCAGCTGCTACTGAAAAAAGACGCTGCTCATCGAGCTTTATCAGATAAATATGCCCTTCCACTAAAGTATCAGGTTCATTCACCGCCTGGGTGACATGCTGACCAATATACTCCGCTGTAATATCATTCGCATCGAATTGCAACTCTTCCTTCAGCTCCCGAACCAAAGCTTCCAAATCGCTTTCTCCCGATGCAATCTTACCACCGGGTAGCTGAAAATAGTGAGATCCTTTCTTCCTGACCATCAGTAGATCTCCGTTTGGGCCAATCATCATGGCTGAACAAATTACAATCTTATGCATACTTTTTAATTGAAACTACAAAACTAACTTTTTATCAATCATTTAAAAAATGTGTTTTATTCTTATATTTAAGGAACAAAACAATAATTTATATATTCCATATATGGATAAAAGATTAGCATGTCTCGTATTTAGCCTATTGTTTCTATCGTTGGGCTGCCAGCAGGAAAAGAAGAGTAACGTACAAAAAGAGCAACCAATTAAGCACCAGGAAGCCGCTGTCCCAAAAAAACAGGAAGAAAAGCCAAAGGTATTTACCGCAGATGATATAATCATCAGAAAAGATCTGCTCTACAAAAAATACACACTGGAAGACACCTACCCTTACAAGGATACCGCCCGTGGTTTCCAATGGGATAAGATAAAAGAGCGCCTTGCGTCTGTTGAAAATTTTCAGCAGACCCCCTCACTTTACGCTGTTCTCCAGAATTACCAAAATGAAAAAGGCGAAGCCCCAACGATTAAAGACTTCAAACGGGATGCTTATAAACGTGTATCAGATAGCTTCAATGTAGAGCGCTACCAAGCTGCCCCCCTATATGATCCGACAACAGACAAACCTGTTCGCTATGGACGTGATGGCTGGCTGGTCCGTGTCAAGGGATCGGACACCCTGGCACGGGTTCCTATTTCCGGAATATCATTTGAGGGGGAGTATACTGTGCCCAAGCGCTACCTACGTCTGATCAATGACAGTGTTCAATTTAACATCATTAACATCGTCGACGTGACAAACCAAAACATCTGCACATTGGAAAAGGTCGGAAAAGAATGGCTTGTAAGAAGCATGAACCCTGTTACCAGCGGCAGGCACAAACCGCCCCATGCGCAAGAAACACCCACAGGTCTTTTTGTCGTCCAGGAACACAAATCAAAAATGTTCTATTTTGAAGACGGCACCCGGACTTATGCCGGCTTTGCTCCCTATGCTACGCGATTCACTGCAGGTGCATATATTCATGGCGTACCAGTCAATAATCCCAATGGCAGTATCGTGGAATACAGTGAAAGTTTAGGCACCACACCGAAGTCACATATGTGTGTCAGAAATGCGTCATCCCACGCCCAATTTGTCTATAAACGGTCAAAAGACCTCTCCTCATTAGTAATCGTTATTGATTAACAATATTTAACATTCTGTAAATCAAATATGTATTAACTTTAATTATTATTTTTGTAAACATCTACAAAGAAAAGGGAGGAGAATGGGAAATACTTTTATGTTTCTTTTGATGGCGCTCAATACTGCGCTGTCGTCAAAAGAAGATTTAAAAACAGCAGATCAACAAACCAATACCCATCATATAAATGTAGAACGACAACGTACAGAAGTTGATTCGCTATATGATGAAATGAATCTAAGCCCAGTATTGAAATACGAGGCATTTCGACAGGCAATGGAAGGCAGAAAAGGGCTTTCCTCACACAACAAAGATATTATGACAATTATCGACTTTTCCTTGGCTTCCACGGAAAAAAGGCTTGTTGTGCTTGATCTGGAACACAAAAAGGTGTTGTTTAACACCTTGGTGTCACATGGTAAAAATAGTGGCGAAAACTATGCCACAAATTTCTCAAATCAACAGGAGTCTTTAAAAAGCTCTTTGGGATTTTTTGTTACCGAAAACACCTATAATGGAGAAAATGGTTACTCTTTGGTCTTGAACGGCCTCGAGGAGGGAATTAATGACAATGCCAAAGCACGGTATGTGGTCATGCATGGTGCTGATTATTGCAGTACTGGAACCATATCAAGCCTGGGAAGGCTAGGCAAAAGCTATGGCTGTCCAGCAGTGCCCCGGGAATACGCCGGACCGATAATCAACACAATTAAGGACGGTACATTACTGTTTATTTATGCTGACAACCAGGATTATCTTGCAAAAACGCATTTAATCCATCAGCCTAGTGTATTGATGGCTCAATTTAATCGAAGACAACGACTTGAAAATACAAATGAAGGTTAACAAAAAAGGCTGATATGATTTTATCAGCCTTTTTTTTGTATTCATTCAGGAGCCTCAAATAGGGCTACTGAATACATCTTTCATTCAAGCTCAGGATTTATGTTTCTTCTTAAATTTTAACATCCAGTCGTAAATAGCATCATCATGAAATAACCGTTCCACACTCCCATGCGTTCCGCCTTTTATAACATTTAAACTCACATCAGCCTCAGGATCTGCCTTTTTTATGGCATTCATAATTTTTCTGGACTCTGAAATAGGCACTGCACGGTCCTTTGTCCCATGATGCAACCAAATTGGGACCTGTGTGAGATTGGAAGCATATTGACTTGACCCACCTCCACAGATGGCTACCGCCGCTGCAATCCGCTCTGGATATTTGCCCGCGACATCCATTGTACCATAACCGCCCATACTCATTCCGCACACGTAGATACGGTCGGGATCAGCATCATAGTGCGCAATGACATAGTCTACGATCTCGATTACTTTATCTGGGTCCCAACCGCCGCGAGATTGGGGAGCGACAATAATCCCGGGCACCTCCTGCCCTTTATTGATCGCATACAAGACGCCATACCTTTTTACCCGGTCCAAATTCGTCCCCGATAGACTTCGACCATGCAAAAACACAAAAACAGGCTGCTTTTCAGATTCCGTAGTATCATGATCAACGTCCTTCAATAAAAAAGGATAAGCTGTTTCTCCTTTGATGTCTTGTATTTCTTGTGCACTTATCTTCGTCAGAAACAGAAAAATAGCACAGAGACAGAGGCAAATTTTACGCATAAATTTTAATTATATCCGATATACTTAGCTTAATTTTGGAGGACTAAAAATACAATTAAATGGTTTTTACCTACCGCATTTAACAACTTTTAACATTTATATCAGCGTTCTCCTGCTGTTTGGCATTTCCCCGTCCTAAATTTGGTCTGATATGCAATTATAATTGCATATCAGACCAAATTTATCTTAGTTTGTACTATTACGCAAAAAACGAAGGGCTCATCATGAAAATACTGCATACAGCTGACTGGCATTTAGGCAAACGATTGGACAGCTTCTCCCGCATGGATGAACAGCAATTGGTCATGGAGGAAATCATCCAAGTAGCTGACCAACAAGAGGTCGACCTGATACTCATTGCTGGCGATCTTTTTGACACATTCAATCCGGGTGTTGAGGCCATTGAGTTATTTTACAAAACCATCAAACGGTTGGCAAAAAATGGCATGCGACCAGTTATCGCTATTGCTGGAAATCACGATTCACCGTATTTAATCGATGCTCCGGATCCTTTAGCCCGTGCGTCTGGCATTATTCTCATCGGTCAGCCCAATGCACTCGTTACACCATTTTCAGCGGAAGGCTTCTCCGTCCTACGCTCCGACAATGGATTTATCGAGTTGAGTCTCCAAGATTACGACTATCCAATCCGGATACTCCACACGGCCTATGCCAATGAAGTCCGGCTCAAGCAGTACCTCGGCGAAGACAAGGAAGCCCAGCTGAATAACGCGCTTGCTCAAAACTGGCAAAAATTGGCTGAAACCTACTGTGACAACAAGGGTGTCAATATATTGACCGCACACCTGTATATGAATAAAATTGGCTCCGCGCTGATTGAAGAGCCCGATGGTGAAAAACCAATTAAAATCGGTAACGCCGACCTGATCTATTCCGAATCTATCCCAGCTCAGATTCAATACACCGCGTTGGGCCATATTCATGGATTCAAAAACATTGGTTCTCCAGAAAAACCGGTGGTCTATGCCTCATCTCCCCTTTGCTATAGTTTTGCAGAAGCTGGTCAAACGAAGTATGTTAATATCATCAATGCCCTACCGGATACACCTGTCACATTCGAGCGCATCCCGCTCCGTCAAGGAAAACCTCTGGTCAGAAAATCCTTCACAGCTATTGACGCATGCATTACCTGGCTTTCTGAAAATCCCGAAACATTGGTGGAATTAACCCTCAAATCCGAAACATTCCTGAAAGCCGAAGACCGGAAACTGATTTATCAGACTCATCCTGGCATCGTTTATTTAATCCCTGTCGTACAGCAGGACAAGCAAAATACCATTGATACAAAAGAAATCAATCTGACCCAAGATATTTCCACACTTTTCAGTGACTATTTCAAATCCAAAAATGCCAATCAGGCACCCAATGACGATATCCTCAACCTTTTTCGCGAAATACTAAATTCTTAAATCCATGATCCCTTTAAAGTTAACTGTAGAAGGCATATATTCCTATCAAGAACGGCAGACAATAGATTTTACGGCATTGACTGAAGCTGGACTTTTTGGCATCTTTGGTGCTGTCGGCTCTGGTAAATCATCTATTCTCGAAGCGATTACCTATGTCTTATATGGTGAAACGGAACGGTTAAACGCACGGGACAAACGTGCTTACAATATGATGAATCTAAAATCAAACCGTTCGTATATCGAACTGGATTTCATCAATTTTGAAAACCGCACCTTCAGGGTCACCCGGGAATTTAAGCGGAATTCCAAAAATTTTGAAGATGTCAAATCACCAACGGTTGTATTGTATGAAAATATCAATGAACAATGGCTTCCACTTGAAAGCAGCAATGCACAGCCAATCATCGGATTAAGCTACGAGAACTTCAAAAGAACAATTATTATTCCGCAAGGGCAATTTAAAGAATTTATTGAGCTGGGAGCAAAAGAGCGTACCGATATGATGAAGGAAATCTTTCAGCTTCACCGTTTCGATCTACAGGAGAAGGTCGCTACGCTTTATAAAAAAAATCAATCCGAACTGGATCAGCTCAATGGCCAATTGATGGGATTTGAGGAGATCACCAATGAGCGTATCTTAACCATACGGGACAGGCTGATCGAGGAGCGTGATTTTTTTGTCAGTGCACAAGACGCGAACAGACTGCTTCAGGAGAAATTTCAGGCACTGAAAAATGTGAAAGAAGATTTTGTGGAATTACATAAAATGAAGTCGTTATTTCAGGACCTAACTGCGCAACAGGCAGAAAAAGAACATATACGCCAGCGCATGATCCGTTTTGAAGAAGCGTATGCAAACTTCTATCATATCCTCCAGGTACAGGATAAATCGAACCAGGAAAATGCGCACGAACAAGAAAGATTGCAACGAGAAGAAGCAAAATTAGCCGAAATCCAGCAGTTTACTCAACAGTCATCACTACAGCTTCAACAAATTAAACCGGAGTATGAACGTTTAGCAGAAAGACGAATAAGTGAATTGGACCTGGAACTCATTTTACAATTGATCACCTTTTCAGCTGAGATAAAGGGTATAAAAGAAAGTGCGCAGAAAGGACGGAATTTTGTCCAGGAAACCAAAGAACAACAGCTACAATGTAAAACCAGAATCCAAAAGACAGAGGCCTCGCTGCTACAGCTGAAGCAAGCAAAACCGTCTGCAAATGAACTGATGGAGCTAGGACAATGGTACACCAAACAGCAGCTCATCCAACAACAGGAGACTGAGCTCCACCAGCAGCTTTCAGCGTTAACGACCACAATCGGCGACTTACAACGCGATCTAAAGCAGTACAGCTCCGATGCGACTGAATTTAACGCCAAATATACCAGCGAATTACAGGAGCTTGAAACTAAACTCAGTAAATTAAATGATGAAAAAGCACATCTTTTATTGCAACAAAAGCTCACACAGTTTGCTGAAAATTTAAGTGAAGGGGCTCCCTGCCCCCTATGTGGAGCATTGGAACATCCCGCTGTGGCGGAAGGAATGGATATTAGCCAAGAACTTGCAGATAACCAAGAATCTATTGCAGCAATTCATGCACATATCAAATCCAGGACTGATCAGAAATTTGAGATCGAAAAGCTCCTGCTCCAACTACAGTCTTTGGATGTACAGAAAAAGGACCTTACGACGAAGATCGAACTTAACCAATCGCAAAAATCCAGTCATCTGAGCCAATTTACATGGGCCAATTATAGTCGTACTGACGAGTCAATCTATACACAGAAAAAATTAGCCCTTTCCAATATCGAAACCCAGATCACCGCGACCGAACAGACCTTAAACAGTGAGCAGCTCCTATTAGCCGATATCGAGAAAAAGCTAGAAAAAGCAAACAAAAGATTAAATGAACTTGAAGTAGATGAAGCCCGAAAACAAACGCAGATCAGCCAAAATATAGGCCATTTAAAACATTTGAAATGGGTCGATTATCAGTTCTCAGAACAAGTAGCCATTGAGAACGAATATAGCACATTAAAAGCAGCGAACTTACGTATAGAACAAAACTATACTGCATTGACAGAGCGCCTAAATGGGCTAAACAGTCAATTTGCGGCGCAAGACAGCTTAGTTAAAGCGATACAGGACCGTATAAATAAAATAGAGGCTGAAGCCCTGCAAACTGAAACAGCGATCGAACAATTGCTGCAAAGTTCTCCGTTCGAAACAATAGATCAGGTCAGGGAAACCTTGGCGGAAAACCTCCCCGTTCAGAAGATCCGTGCAGAACTGGAACAGTTTCAAATCCAGTTTGAAACACTGAAAGCACAAATCACACAATTGGACAACAAGTTAGCGGATAAAGTTTATGATGAGGCAGCTTTTCTAGCACAAGAAGCCGCATTGGCAGCAAGTGCTCAGCAGCTAAAAGTACTGACAGAGAACGTTGCAAAATTTGAACAGGAGTTAAACCAGTTGGAAACTGCCTATGAGAAAAAGGAAATTCTACTTCAACAACAAGCGAAGCTAAACCTGCGTAATGATAATCTGAAACAACTCTTTAACCTATTTAAGGGGGCGGGATTTGTACAGTACGTTTCATCGATCTATTTACGGCAGCTCTGTGACCATGCTAATATCCGTTTTCACCGTATGACACGCAACCAGCTGAGCTTACAGATCAATGAAAATAACGAATTTGAAATTATAGATTACCTCAATGAAGGTAAAAGCAGAAGTGTTAAAACCCTCTCTGGAGGACAGGCGTTCCAGGTATCATTAAGTCTGGCACTGGCTTTAGCCGAAAGCGTGCAGTCCAACAGCAAAGCTGCGAAAAATTTCTTTTTTATTGATGAAGGTTTCGGCACTCAGGATATTACATCCGTTAATATTGTATTTGAAACATTATTGGATCTTCAGAAGGAAAACCGGATAGTCGGCATAATCTCCCACGTGGAAGAATTGAAAGAACGGATTCCGATATCACTTTCCATAGAAAAAGATGAAGAATATGGCAGTCAGATTTTCATTAATTAATTGCAAATTCCAAAGTATTTTTGTAGATTAGATATAGTACCGGTATCCAAAAGGCTGGTGCTATAACCAAAAAAACGAAAGATTATGGGCTTATTTTCAAACAACAGAAAAGGGAAAGGGTCTCATCCTTTTTTTTATAAATCAGCTAAATCAAACGTACATTTAGCTGCCGCAGATAGCAGTCGATCCGCGGCACATCAGACATCACAATCAGTGCTTTTTGTCAAGCAATATGATATCATGTCCATCTTAAAGGATATTTTGATGCCACAGAATCAAAATTAGGTTTTGGCAGACACAGAAAAATTAGTAAGGCACATTGCTTGCCCTGCTCCGCTTTGATAGTGCCTCAACAATACCTTTCACAGCGAATCAGCCCCCCATGTCACTGATATTCCAGGCCTTATCCCTCCGGCCTATCCCCTGTAGCAAGAAATTAAAAAAAGCATTGAAATTCTAAAAAAGGAAGTTTAATTTAACGAGGTAAAACATTTATAAAAAAATATTGTCATACGATACGTAGCTATTAAAAAAAGATTTTAATCCAGACACATGAAATACAAACAAATAAACAACAATTCCATTAACCAGATTATGCTTATCATCATTATTTTGTTGATATGTATTTTGATTTTCACCAGTTTATTCTATTATCTTCCTGGCTTTCTTGGAGCAATCACATTATATGTCCTCTTCCGAAAAGTAAACTTTAAACTCACTGAGGAAAAAAAATGGAACAAATCTCTGGCAAGTATCTTACTCATCTTGCTGACGATCATATTTCTTGTCGGGCCATTGTACCTCTTAATCAATTATATGGTACCCCAGGTGACGGATGCGATTAGCAATAAAGAGGAGATTATGGAAAAATTTGATTCCATTAAAACCTACTTCAAGGACAGTCCCTATCTCAGCAACATTGATCTGTCCGATACTGCATTGATGGGCGCCCTCCAACGAGCGGCTAAGTTTATTCCTAATATCCTGAATTCGGTAGCCGAAGTAGGTGTCAATGTACTGGTTGCACTATTTGTACTTTATTTTATGTTGGTCAGCAGCAAACAATTAGAGCGAGCCATCTATCATGCCATTCCATTTTCCCCTGGTAGTAAAGCAGAATTATGGAAAGAGTTTGATATGATGGTCAAATCAAATGCCATTGGTATTCCGATTTTAGCGATGTGTCAAGGTATTGTTGCCGGTTTAGGTTATTGGTTTTTTGGACTGGAAAGTCCCATTTTTCTAGCCATTCTCACCGCCGTCTCTACCATAATACCTATCCTGGGCACGATGGTGGTCTACCTTCCTGCAGCGGTGTTTCTTTTGGCAAATGGACAATCCGGCAATGCGATCGGCCTGGCATTATATGGTATCATTATCATAGGAAGTATAGACAATGTCCTTCGTTTTACGATTTTGAAAAGGCTAGGTGACGTTCATCCTTTAATCACGGTTTTTGGGGTATTGTTGGGATTAAATCTCTTTGGTATGCTGGGCTTGATATTTGGTCCTCTTATCTTATCTTGTGTAGGCGTGCTTCTTAAGGTATATAGCAATGAATTTGGGCGTAGTACACCGGAAATCATCCAATCCACTTCTTTAATAGATCCAAATAATGCAAACGAGAACAAAGATCCGACACAATTAGGATAATATCCTGGGATGAATAACTCGCCGCAATTTTTTATGATGATAACCAGTAAACTGTCATAACTTAACATAAGGCAACGCATAATCCCATTTTTTTTATAGTTTTGACGCATTAATGATATCGCTAAGGAGTGATTTGCATACAATACGATGGTATTGTTCAGCATACATTCGATTAGCGCGTCTGAAAAGGAATATAAAATCACTAATACTGATTTAAAATCAAACGTAGTCTATGAACAAAAAAATAATTTTAGGAGTAACTGCCGTATTCACTGCGGGCATGCTTTATTCATGTAACAACAGTGGCAGTCAACAGACGTCCAATACCGAAAATACCACTCAGGAAAGTACCGCAGACAATCATGACCATGCAGGTCACGATCACACCCAGGCTGCACCTACTCAATCATCTGAGCCCGCTGCAATTCTTCCTAATTTCACTTTTTACCAACTTCGGTCTGGCATACGTGTCAGCAATGAGAATCTTGCTAAAGATAAGAATACAGTCTTCATCTTATTTGATCCGGGATGCAGCCATTGTCAGCACGAAGCAACTGAACTCGAAAAAAATATTGACCGCATAAAAGATGTCAATATCTTCTATATTTCCATGAATGATCCAGCGTTGGTATTAGGATTCTTCGATAGCTTCGCACCAAAACTATCCAAATCTTCCAATGTGGAAGTTTTAATTGACAAGGATCAGACCTTTATCCAAAGCATACATGTTCCATCACAATTTCCGGCAAATTATGTCTATGGCGCTGACGGAAAACTGAAAGCACATTGGGAAGGTGAGAAAAATATAAATGAGGCCATAAGCCAATTTCATAAATAAGCGGTCATGCTCAAGATAGCCATAAACGGATTCGGGCGGATCGGAAGAAACACCTTACGCAATATTTTCCTGCGTGATGCTTTTGATCAGCTATCGGTAGTCGCCATCAATGATCTGACAGACACCAAGACGCTGGCACATTTATTCAAATATGATTCGGTTCATGGACCCTTCGCCGGTGCAGTCACGCATGATGAAAATCATATTATTATAAACGGCCATTCCATTCGAGTCACCAAGGAAAAAGATCCGGCTCTATTACCATGGAAAGCCTTCGCTATAGATGTGGTTATAGAAGCTACGGGACATTTTACAAACCGTGAGAAGGCTACACGCCATTTAACGGCAGGTGCAAAAAAGGTGATTATCTCAGCTCCACCCACGGACAAAGATATTGCAACAGTTGTATTGGGCATCAATGACAGTGCGGTGGATCTCTCTGCTTCTATCCTATCCAATGCCTCCTGTACCACCAACAACGTAGCTCCTTTAGTCAAAATATTGGATGACAATTGGGGAATAAAAGATGGCTACATCACGACGGTACACTCCATGACTGGGGATCAAAACCTACATGATGCACCCCACAAAGATTTAAGACGTGCGCGTGCTGCATCATCAGCAATTATACCGACAACTACAGGTGCAGCCAAGGCAATTACCAATGTCTTTCCACATTTACAAAATAAATTAGGCGGTGCTGGCATACGTGTTCCTGTTTTAAATGGATCACTGACGGATTTCACCTGTACCTTGGAAAAAGAAACAACAGTTGAAGAAATCAACGCAGCTTTCAAAGCTGCGGCTGAAAATGAATTGAAACAGGTCTTGTATTATACAGAAGACCCTATTGTCTCTGTTGATATTATAAACAACCCGTATTCCTGTGTATTCGATGCCGAGTTGACCTCGGTTGTTGGTGGATTAGTAAAAGTCGTAGGTTGGTACGACAACGAATTCGGTTATTCCAATCGTTTGGTGGATCTCCTGATCAAGATTAACCAGCTTGTTTAATATCTGTCCGCTAAAAATAAAGAAAGCCCGTATCTTAAAAATATGGGCTTTTTCTTTACAGCTTTTAGATGCATATTGGATACATGTCAACGACATAGATCAAGCATAGATAAGACACAGAAAAAGTACTTTTCCCTTTGTGCAATATTGGTCTATCACGACTAGCTCACTAGTACATGTTTCGGACGATCAGTATGCTAAAGAAGACAGTCCACGCCCCTGTGTACCTGTTGGTTGTATGCCCCGTTGTTGGGATAATACTGCTATATGAGTACAAGATCTGTTTAATATCTGTACCGGAGTAAGGTAGTTGAAGGGACTTGAACGGAGTTCAACGGACTTGAAGGGACTTTAGAGTTCGCGTTCTACCCCCAAGCCGAAAAGTGCAAAATCATACTTGACCGGATCATTGGGATCCAGTAGACGAAGGTTTGCCGTTAGTTCCTGAGCAGTCTTCCAGTTGACTTTTTCCATTGTAATCAGTCCAAACTTGCGTGCGACACGCTCCACATGGACATCACATGGGCAGATCAGATCTTTTGGTGACAGGCGGTTCCAAATACCAAAATCAACCCCTTTATTATCCTTACGGACCATCCAGCGTAAAAACATATTGATCCGCTTGACGGTAGATTTCTGGGCCGGGCTACTGATATGTTTACGTGTCCGGTGCGGATAGTCCGGTAGCGAAAAGAAATAGGTTTTAAATGCATTCAGCGCCTGTTCCAAATCTACCTCCGCAACACTTTCCTGTCCCATTAGGAAAGCGTCTTCCAATGAATCGAAGTGGGTATAGTGGTACCTAAAAAAAGCAATAAAATAGAGTATGTCCGTATCGTTAAATGTGCGGTGTTTAAAACCGAGCAGGCTCTTCAAATCCTGATCCTGATGATTCATAATATAATCATAAGGTGTACCATCCATCCTCTCGATCAACTCATTACATTTATTGATGATGGTTTTGCGTTGTCCCCAAGCCATGATAGACGCCAGGAACCCGGTGATCTCGATATCATTCTTGCTTGAAAATTGATGTGGAATGGATATGGGATCGTTGGGAATAAAATTAGGTTGATTATATTCATCAACCTTTTTATCCAAAAAATCTTTTAAATTAAAATCTACAGCCATGATCTTTGATTATCGTCCTGTCTGTAATATTCCTTTGCAGATATTTGCAACCAAACCCGGACCTTCATAAATAAATCCGGTATAGACCTGAATAAGACTGGCACCAGCATCCAATTTTTCAATAGCATCTTTGGCTGAATGAATACCGCCGACACCAATAATCGGAAATGCTTTATTGGATTTCTCGCTGAGGTAACGGATCACTTCTGTTGAACGTTTGGTCAATGGGCGTCCACTTACTCCGCCGGCTTCCTGTTTCAATTCCTCCTGACTCTTTAATCCTTCTCTCGAAATCGTGGTATTGGTCGCAATAACTCCCGCGATCTGTGTTTCCATAACGATCTCAACGATATCGTCCAATTGACTATCCGTTAGATCAGGAGCAATCTTAAGCAGGATCGGTTTTGGTGCTGGTTTTGCTTTATTTAGATCCTGTAATGTGTTTAATATATTTTTTAGCGGTTCCTTTTCCTGCAGATCCCTTAAGCCCGGAGTATTTGGCGAACTGACGTTGACAACAAAGTAATCCACATAATCAAAAAGTGCATTGAAACAATAGATATAATCGTTGACCGCTTCTTCGTTCGGTGTGATTTTATTCTTTCCGATGTTACCACCGATCAGAAGTCCTTTCCGATCTTTTAGGTTCTTCAAACGGGTCGCAGCCACATCTGCTCCCTGATTATTGAATCCCATGCGATTGATTAGTGCTTCGTCCGGTACAAGACGAAACATCCGGGGCTTGTCATTTCCGGGTTGTGGTTTTGGTGTAACTGTTCCAATTTCTATAAAACCAAAACCTAAATTAGTCATATCGGAAATATATTCGGCATTTTTATCGAAGCCAGCAGCCAGACCTACCGGGTTTTTAAATTTCAGTCCAAATACCTCACGTTCCAAGCGAGGATCTTCTACCGTAAAAATAGCATTCAATAATTGCTTGGCGCCCCAAATTTTTGAGAAGACATTCAATCCGCTGGTCACTTTGTGGTGAGCCATCTCCGGATTCATGGTAAAGAATATAGGTTTGACTAATTTATACATAATCGCAAAGTTAGTCAAACAAGAAGAAATATTCATTACTTTTGTACTTTTGCATTTGAAATGATATCAATAAATAATTTAACATTTGAAATAGGATCCCGTGCGTTATATGACGAGGCAAACTGGCACATCAAACCAGGCGATAAAGTAGGCTTAATTGGTGCCAATGGTGCTGGGAAATCAACCCTATTACGATTGATCGTCGGACAGTATGCCCCGACTTCGGGAACGATTTCCATGGCGAAAGATCTTAAGATCGGTTACCTAAACCAAGACTTACTATCTTATCACTCCGACAAGAGCATTCTATATGTTGCCATGGAAGCCTTCGAACGCCAAAATCAGTTACATACCGAAATCGAGGATTTACTTGCGAAATTAGAAACCGATTACTCGGATGACATCCTGAATAGGTTAAGTGACAGACAGCTAGAGTTTGAGGCATTGGATGGTTACAATATCGAATTTAAAGCCCATGAAATCCTTGCTGGTCTGGGTTTTTCAGAAGAAGAACAAAAAAGACCACTGGCAACATTTTCAGGAGGTTGGCGTATGCGTGTGATGCTAGCCAAAATCTTATTGCAGACCCCCGATATTCTATTATTGGATGAGCCGACCAACCACATGGACTTACCTTCGATCAAATGGCTTGAGAACTATCTACAGGCTTTTGATGGCGCTATTGTCATCGTATC
This sequence comes from Sphingobacterium sp., assembly GCA_031277685.1. Classification (GTDB taxonomy): domain Bacteria; phylum Bacteroidota; class Bacteroidia; order Sphingobacteriales; family Sphingobacteriaceae; genus Sphingobacterium. Next base: position 253,037 of record JAITLV010000131.1, read on the forward strand.
GCATGATAGGTATTTCCTTGACCGCATCATCAAGAAGACGGTGGAGTCACGTAAAGGAAAGCTGACACTCTATGCTGGTAATTACAGTTTTTACCTGGAAGAAAAGGAATTAAGAAACGAATTGCAGGCCAACCAGTTCAAAAATCAGCAGGCTAAGATCAAGCAGGAAGAGCGACTTATCGAGCGTTTCCGCGCCAAAGCATCCAAAGCCAAAATGGCGCAATCCCGGATTAAAGCATTGGATAGAATGGAGCGGGTTGAAGATGTGGATGACGATAACCCGACGGTCAACTTTAGCTTTAAGTTTTCAAAACCTTCAGGTCGACATGTCGTTACATTAGACAATATCTCTAAATCTTATCCGAACTTAGAAATATTAGAGAACACTTCGGCAATCATTGAGAAAGGTGATAAAATTGCTCTGATCGGGGCAAACGGAAAAGGTAAGTCTACCCTACTGCGTATTGTGGCTGGCACAGATAATCAGTTTGAGGGAAAAGCAGAACATGGACACAATGTATCACAAACGTTCTTTGCACAGCATCAGCTAGAGGCCTTGCACCTTGAAAACTCGATCTTGGCCGAACTACAAGCGTTTGCGCCAAAACATACAGAAACCGAATTACGTTCGATATTGGGTTGTTTCCTATTTACAGGCGACGATGCCTTTAAGAAAATCAAGGTGCTATCTGGAGGAGAAAAATCACGTGTGGCCTTAGCAAAGGCATTAACCGCTGATGCCAACTTCCTTGCACTCGATGAGCCCACCAACCACTTGGATATGCAGTCTGTCAATATCTTGATCCAAGCGCTTCAACAGTTTGAAGGAACATGTATTGTTGTTTCCCACGACCGTTATTTCTTAGACCATGTGGCCAACAAAATTTGGTATATCGAGGACAAAGAAATCAAAGAATACCCAGGTACCTATCAGGAATACGAGGAATGGGCAGCCAAACGTGTTGTAAAAACGGATGTCAAACCAGAGAAAAAAGTCAAAGAGGAACCGAAGATAAAGAAAGAGAAACAAGCACCATCTGAAGACCGAACACGACTATTGAGCAAAAAAAACAAGGAGCTTTCCGCTTTGGAGAAAAAAATCGAAGAACAGGAAATATTGGTCAAGGATCTGGAGTCGAGATTGGCTGATGAGGCCGTTTATTCGGATGCGACTAAGTTACAGGAAACTACACGTTCCTACAATTCGGCCAAGGCGCAATTAACCCAATATCAAGAACAATGGGAGCAATTGGCTGAGGAAATTATGGAATTGGAAAATAATTAATTTTTTTGGCTTAAAATCAGCTTTTTAAGCAAACAGCTGCGATTTTAGGCCAAAAAAATTTGCATGAATAGGATTAAAGCCCTACTTTTGCATCACTTCAAACAAGGAACGATAGTTCAAAAAAGAAGTACGATTCCGTAGCTCAGCTGGTAGAGCAATACACTTTTAATGTATGGGTCCTGGGTTCGAATCCCAGCGGGATCACAAAAGAAAAGCTAATTGTAAGATTAGCTTTTTTTATTTAACAATATATGGATTCGAAAGAAGGGCTGGCCGGGTTCGATCCAATGGAGGCTCAAGGATGTGTGAGGGAACTGTGGGGCTGAGCCAATCCCAGCGG
>JAITLV010000157.1 GCA_031277685.1 Sphingobacterium sp.
TTGACTCCAGATCCTTGGAAAAACATCACTGAGCGTTACCCTGTAGGTTCTAAACAAACAGCTGTTGTTAAAAACATGACTAACTTCGGTGTATTTGTTGAGTTAGAAGAAGGTATCGATGGTTTGATCCACATCTCTGATTTATCTTGGTCTAAGAAAATCAACCACCCTAACGAATTCACTAAAGTTGGTGAAACATTAGATGTAGTTGTATTAGAATTAGATGAAGAAAACCGTAAGTTATCTTTAGGTCACAAACAATTGGAAGAAAATCCTTGGGATACTTTCGAAACAATCTTCACTGAAGGTTCTATCCACGAAGGTACTGTGATCAAAGTTGGTGACAAAGGTGATATCGTAGCTTTACAATATGGTGTTGAAGGTTTCTGTCCTTCTAAACACTCTGTTAAAGAAGACGGTTCTTCATTGAAAGTAGATGAAGTAACTTCATTCAAAATCATCGAGTTCAACAAAGAGAACAAACGTTTGGTAATTTCTCACTCTCGTATCTGGGAAGAAGAGAAAGAAGAAGCTCGCAAAGAAGAGTCTAACAACCGCAAAAAAGACGCTAAAGCTGAATCTTCAGCTGTTAAAAAAGTAAAAGATTCTGTTGAGAAATCTACTTTAGGCGACTTAGACGTATTAGCTCAATTGAAAGAGCAAATGGAAAATGACAAAAACGCTAAGTAATTAGCGTTTTAAATCCATAAAAAGCGGCTGTTCCAAAAGAACAGCCGCTTTGTTTTTATAGGTTTGCTTTGTAATTTTGTATACATAAGAATAATCGTTATGTCATTCAAATCAGCCTTAATTAGTCCATCCGAACTTCAGGATACATTGTCCAAAAGTGAACATGTAATCCTGCTAGACTGTACCATAGATAAGGTCGGTCAATCCCTAAAAGATTCAACATTAGAACTACTGCCAAACTCTTTATTTTTTGATATAGAGGGAAAATTTTCCGATCATGCGTCTAAGCTTCCACATACCCTTGTTTCCGAGCAGGTTTTTGAATCAGAGGTTCAGGCGCTGGGAATTGATCAGAATAGCGTAGTTGTTTTATATGACCGCTGGGGTGTATATTCCAGCCCCCGTGCCTGGTGGATGTTTAAGATAATGGGATTTGATCAAGTATATCTATTGAATGGCGGTGTCCCCGCCTGGAAAGAAAATAAATATAAACTTACGGATAGCTATAAACAGCCTCACGAAATGGGGAATTTTAAGGCAAATTTCCATAAAAACCTATATGCTGACAAGGAATATATCTTAACGCACTATAAGGCTCCAGAAGTATCTATTTTCGACGCTAGAAGCAAGGGAAGATTCAATGGCCTTGTGGCAGAACCGAGAAAAGGCCTCAATGGTGGGCATATTCCCCATTCCAAGAACCTTCCTTTTGAAGAATTGCTTGATGGTATATATTATAAGAAAACAAATGAGCTCAGACAGGAATTTGATCAATTTAAAACTGTTGGCGACGAATATGTGTTCTCCTGTGGCTCCGGAGTGACAGCATCTATCCTAGCCTTCGCATCTTATATTTCCGGCCATACAAATATCCGGGTGTACGATGGTTCATGGTCTGAATGGGGACAAGAAGAGCTTAATCTTCCAATAGAAAAATAATTAAAATAAAGTATTCCAGGAATAGAGATTATCCTTCAGCAGAATTACTTCGGCATCCAGTAGTTCACGGATAATCTCTATTCTTCTTTTTTCGGTTCCCAAGGTTAAATTTTCAACCAGATCATGGATGTTTTTAGGTTTGGTCAAGAGGCTGACCTTTATCTCCGCCTTAATTTTTGTCCGCTGGCCTTCTTTGTGTATACGTATCAAACATAAATCACATACCTGACAAAAGCCAGCGTCTTTCTCTCCAAAATAAAGCAACAGGGATTGGCTACGGCAATGGGATTTTTCTATATAGTCTATCATCCCTTTGACTTGCTCTCCTTTGACCTGATGACGATCGCGAATAAATATATGATCGATATACAGATGCTTATAATCAACTCTATTTTGTAAAAAAGTCAGCTGCGGTGCATCTGTAGAAGGGAGGTAACTTGCTATCTCCAATGTTTCCAATGATTTTAAAAGTTCTACAACCCGGTTATATGGTACCCCAAGCTTATTTGCGAACTCATACTCATTAACCTGGATATAATTTTCAAAAACACCTCCGTAAGTACGTAAAATGGCCTTTATCAATTTATCATATTTTGCATATTGCACCTGAACTTTATACAGTTCTGTACTATCAATTTCAAATTTGAAACGTGAAGGTATCGTTACTGCTTCTGACAATGTTAACCAACCATCCCGTTCTAAAAATTTCAATGCATTCATCACGGGTACGAGAGGCATTTGATATTTCTTCGCAAATGTAACTACATCGAAATCTACTGTAAGACCTTCTCCCGCCCCATAGGGAATCTGGAAATGATTACACAAATAATGATAGGTCTGCTGAATGAAAGGAATATCCGGAAAGCTTGCATCTAAGGTATCGACAAGTTTTTTCTCATCGTTCTGCTGATAAAGAATAACCGGGTATGCTTTTTTACCATCACGCCCCGCTCTCCCTGCTTCCTGATAATAAGCTTCCAATGAATCAGGAAGATCCAGGTGAATCACAAAACGAACATCTGCCTTGTCAATCCCCATACCAAAGGCATTTGTGGCAACAATCACACGGACAGCATTCGTCATCCAGGCATCTTGCTTCTGATCCCGCTCGCTTCCGGGTAGCCCTGCATGGTAGTAATCAGAAGCAATTCCATTATTGATTAAAATACGTGCTATTTCTTGTGTCTCCCGTCGATTCCGCACATAAACAATACCCGATCCTCCCAATTTATGGATAATACGCACCATCCGCCCCATTTTATCCTCTTCTTCAATGGCCATATAAGCCAAGTTATCCCGAAGAAAACTTTTGACAAATACATTTTCCGTTGGAAAATTCAGTTTTTTCTGTATATCTGCAATAACTCGCTCCGTTGCAGTAGCAGTCAATGCCAAAAAAGGAACTTTCGGGTGAAGTTCTTTCAGTTTCGCCAGTTCCAGATATGGTGGTCTAAAATCATACCCCCATTGAGAAATACAATGTGCCTCATCAATAGCGAATAAATTTACTTTCATAAAGCGTATCCGCTCTCTGACAACGTCATTGTATAAGCGCTCCGGCGATAAGTAAAGAAACTTTATTTTTCCATAGACACAATTGTCCAGGGTAATATCCACCTCTCTTTTTTTCATTCCGGAATAAATGGCCACTGCCTGGATGCCATTTTTCTTCAAATGCTCCACCTGATCTTTCATCAAAGCTATCAATGGGGTCACGACAATACAGATCCCCTCCATCATCAATGCCGGCACCTGAAAACAAATGGATTTCCCACCCCCCGTTGGTAATAAAGCAAGCGTGTCTTTACCGGAAATAACTGACTGAATAATTTCTTCCTGAAGTGGTCGAAATGACTCAAAACCCCAATATTGCCTTAAGATTGATATGCTATCTAAAGTCATAAGTTCTCCTTATCCCAAACATACGCAAAATTATCTTTTATGATATAACACTTGATACCTAAACTATCAAGTGTGGCTTGTGTCTGCAACGATTTCCTTAAGGAATTGGAGCCATCGAGGATAACCTGTTTTGGTGCAATTCTGTCCACGATAGCTGTTAATTTTTGTACAGCATTTTTCCGAATAACCAGTATATCCGCCCGAGCGAGCGGTTCCCTGAATTGTTCCATAACAATTATCTTTCCTATCGGAAGCATTATTAAATAATTATTCCGCATACTTTTACTATTTAATGGAATAAATTGAATATTACCTCCTGCCAATACACGAATTTCCCGGCCACAGGCATATTGCAGAGTAGCATGGCTTAAAGAATCAAGTGTACTATAAATAACCGCATTCCCCTTTTTAAAATAAGCTATTGTTAGTTCATTTTTCGTATTATATATCCGAAATCGTTCTGTTTTTTTATTTATCATTTGATGGTTAATAGCTATGAGTAGCTCCCCTATAATACAGAGAAAACCTAAATAGGTATACTTCTTCTCCTTCCATTGATAAGCATATAAAAAGGAAAAAATAGCCGCGTATGAAAGAAAGAGAAGGTTTTTCTCAATTATATTAATTTTGATGGTTGAAAGCGGGAGCTTATCAATAGACTTCAGGCAATAAAGTATAAATTTTATCAAATTTTCTAAAAGATCCCCTAAGATTGCATTCAACCATTCAAAAGGATTGATGGTCATCAGGAAGCCTAAATACATGGTTAATGTCGAGGGCAGATCAACAACAAGATTCGCCAGTAAAAAATAGGTCGGAAACTGACCGAAATAATAGAGCATAAGTGGTGTCGTCAAAATTTGCGCGGCAACAGAAATACGAATGGTATCTCTTAAAAATCGGAACACGGGATTTTTTACAACAATAATTTTTTCAGAAACTGGCAAAAATAACAGCATGCCCAAAACAGCTAAAAAGGAAAGCTGGAACCCCACATTCGTCACTGCCCTGGGAGAGCAGAGCAAAATAAGGGTCGCAGCAGCGACTAAGGCATTTAGTGTTGAACTATTTCGCCTAAAATACTGGGCACATAAAACAAAACTAATCATAATAGCAGCACGGGTGATCGGCGGGTCTAATCCTGCAATAAAAGCGTATATCCAAATAATAGAAAATGTGACCACAAAAGGGAACCATTTCAACATGGGATGCCGGGGGATAAACCTGAAAACTAACGATAAAAAACCAAAAAGTATGGCCACATGCATGCCAGAAACACTCAATATATGTATCGTCCCCGTATTTGTAAATGCTCTTATGTTTTCTGCATCCATATCACTTCGAAAACCATACAATAAAGCTGCTGCAATGGAAAAATATTCCTCCTGATTAAAATTACGTCGTAATTTTTTCAGAAAGTATTCGCGTGTTTGCAGAGCCGTACCAGTAAGGGTTGCAGCTTGAGAAGATCCCGCTGCTACCAATATATAATTATCTGTCTGTAAGAAAATTTTATGGTAGATATCAGCGCCTTTTAAATATTCCTGATAGTTAAATTCCAGTGGATTGAATGGAGGTGGCACTATTGTTATATCACCCCTGAACCATAAACGATCACCATACTGAAACATACTTTTTGCTGAAGCCTTCATTGACACCATGATTTTACCACTTGTTGCAACAAAAAGACCTCCATCATAACCACCTATTACGTCAACGGAGAATCTAACGGTGCCGGATTTAACTTTAGGTTGCTCGCTAATATCCACAACATAATTATCCAATTGAAAATGTGAAAAATGATCTTTGACATACCTCGGATCACTACGCCAGAATTGCCAGATCGAAAATAGCAGTACAAGTATATAATACACGATGGTATAACAGTTTTTAAACAAAACTCCTTTAAGCATGTAGCAACCTAACGATATAGCTGTTAACACGAATAAGCTATACTGCAGATATTGAAACAATAGATCCGATAATGTCAAGAAGGGCGCTATAAAGAGCCCGGTTACATAAACAGAGGCAATCTTTAATAAGGGAATTCGTTCCAGTTTTTGATAAAAGCTCAGCCCCGTCATAATTGCCACCTTAATTGTACTTTGATTTCGGATTTTCTGTTGCCAATGATCGCATCAAGTCCTGTACCGATAGCGTCTTTACCAGGGTAATAATAGATCCCGTACTTTGCCCATATATCGAGATTATGGCTTATCCGATATCTTAAATTCAGGTACGCACGCCAACCTTTCATCGTATATAGACCAAATCCCGAGGCGTATAATACATCGTTCTCATAAGCATATATCCGATTGTCGTAAGTATCCGTTTGAAAATACGCTAACCTCGAATTCAATTGTATTTTTCCAACATCAGGTTTCCAGAAAATATCCTGATAAAATAGATAGCCTAGGCTATTATCCTCATATTCTTTCTGAGATAAATTTGCCTCAGCCCGGTAACGAATTGTCCAGATACGATTTAGTTTATATTGAAATTCCAGCCGTATTTGCTGCTTTGAACTATTTACCAATCCGGACTCTGTCTGTCCTTCTCCGATATAGTTTATCTGTTTCAACCGATTTCTATATCTTAATGTAAGTTGTCCTTTCTTATACCAGATATAACTGAGTTGGCTAAAAAGGTCTGCTCCAATTGAGCCCGTGTCAGCCTGGAATTTCGCTTCAGGAAACCGAAATATATCCATATAATTAGACCAGACTAATTTTCTTGCCAATTGATATGTAACTCCAGTATAAAGCCCCTTTTCATTTGATGTATTACTTGACTCACCAAAACCCTGACCGTAGAAAGTATGGTAGTTTTTCTTGTAATCCCGGGCTAGAATAACGGTAGATAAACGCGGATGTAAACTTACAATACCACCCAGTACCAAAGCCGATCCACCATCCAAGCTACTGGCATATTCTCCAAATAGATGCACATTTCGGAATGTATAATTGGTATACAAGCTTATATTTCGGAGTACATCCCCTTCAAAATCATACTGCTGTCTATTGGCCGTTCCCTTAAGTTTAACAGCATTCAATTGCGATTGATTTAAATTAACACCGGCTTTAAAACGATTGTATCGCCACAAAATATTCAGTCCATACGTCATTTGATGGGCAGCATTTCGATATCGCTGTTCCGTGGGAGTTCGGTGCAGTCCAGATTTCGCTATTGTCTTAATGACCTGGGGTACTGCCTTATCATCGATATTACCGTCAATAGCCCGGTATGAAAAATAAGGGCTAATCTCAAATCGCTTCAACAATACTGTTCCAGTTATTCCCCGCATAAAGTCAACCTCGTTCAGCGAAGTATATTGTTTTACTCCGATTCCTTGTCTTGCGGTATTCTGTACCAGTCCCCCCTTACCAAAGCTCAATCCATTCCACATACTAAGCCCCTGACCAAACTGTAATGCATAGTCTCCGACAACAAGATTACGGATCGGACCGATGGCTTTTACGGATAGACTTATTCCATAAAAATCAAACCCAAATTTCTGCTTATCCCTAAAAAACGGCTCACCAGCATCTTTCTCCATATTAATCGCCAAGCGAATTTTATCTTTTAGATGAGCTCGATACCGGATAGCGTACCGATTTGGATCTCCCAGGTACCGGGACTTCGTGGTGTCAACAATCTGATATCCCTTTGTTTTCTCCAAACTTCGTCCATAACGCATCATAAGCTCATGTGAAAAGTCTTTGAATGTACTGCCTTTTAAAGGACTGGCTTCCCCAACCTTGATGAAAGGCAAGAGTAGATTTACAATCCTCACATTAAAGCCATCAATGGACTGGATCTCCAAAACATTAATAAAGTCACCAGAAACTTGACGATGTTCTATCAAACGCTGTAGTAACAGAGGATCGATGAATTGTAATTCCATTAATTCTGTCCCATCGGTCTTGTTCAGATCAATCGGATGTTTTAGATAGTAGGTCCATTTTTCACTTAATTCACTTAAATCGGTGTCTTCAGGCAATTCCTCCGATAAGCTTTCAAATAATTCTTCGAGGTTGATTTTTTCATTCGTTTGTGCCATACAGGTTATCCCAATAAAATAACCTATAAAGAGCAAAAGTTTGCTACAATATTTCATAATAGGTTTTATTTAATTATTGGCTACCTGTTGGTTAAAGAAGTATTTCTCCCGGCAGAGAAACGATTCTTCAGTATTAAGTTATAAAATAAAACAGAATAAAAAAAGGCCTAATGGGAATTCCATCAGGCCTCTTATTTTTATAATAAAATTATTATTAAATATCAATTTTTGCGTAACGTGCATTTTTCTCAATAAATTCACGGCGAGGTGCAACCTCATCGCCCATTAACATCGAGAAAATACGGTCACATTCCGCTGCATTCTCAATAGTAACCTGACGCAAAGTACGCGTTTCAGGATTCATGGTTGTATCCCATAACTGCTCTGCGTTCATTTCACCAAGACCTTTATAACGCTGTACGTGTACACTGTCTTCTTTACCTGATCCTTTTAAGCGCTGAATAGCATTGATACGTTGGTCTTCATTCCACGCATATTCATGCTCTTTGCCTTTTTTCACAAGATATAAAGGCGGAGTGGCAATATACACATATCCCCTTTCGATCAATTCTTTCATATATCTAAAGTAGAATGTCAGAATCAACGTTGTAATGTGGGATCCATCCACATCGGCATCCGTCATGATGATGATACGGTGGTAACGTAGTTTATCAATATTCAATGCTTTAGCATCCTCTGCGGTACCAACACTTACTCCTAAAGCGGTAAACATGTTTTTGATCTCTTCATTTTCATAGATCTTATGTTCCATTGCTTTTTCCACGTTCAGGATCTTACCCCTTAACGGCATAATCGCCTGATGTTTCCGGTCACGGCCAGATTTCGCTGTACCACCCGCAGAATCCCCCTCGACAAAATAAATCTCGCATTTTGTCGGGTCATTATCTTGACAATCGGCCAATTTACCAGGAAGTCCGGAACCGCCCATGACAGTTTTACGTTGTACGAGATCACGTGCTTTACGTGCCGCTGCACGTGCTTGTGCTGCAATGACAACTTTTTGAACAATGGCTTTTGCCTCACGTGGGTTTTCTTCGAGATAAACACCTAAAATCTCACCTACAGCCACATCCACAGCCCCCATCACCTCGGAATTACCCAATTTAGTCTTTGTTTGACCTTCAAATTGAGGTTCAGCAACTTTCACGGAAATAACAGCAGTCAAGCCTTCACGGAAATCATCACCTGTAATTTCAACTTTCAAGTTTTTTAGCAAACCTGATTTGTCTGCATACGCTTTCAAGGTACGTGTCAAACCTCTACGGAAACCTGCGACGTGAGAACCACCCTCAATTGTGTTGATATTATTCACATACGAATGGACATTCTCTGAATAGGTATCGTTATATTGTAAGGCTAACTCCACAGGAATCCCCTGTTTAATTCCCTCAACGTAGATCGGTTCAGGGATCAATGCTTGACGTGTGCCATCCAAGAATTTGACAAATTCTTTCAAGCCACCTTCGGAATGGAAAGTCTCTTTCTTTTCTGAACCATCTTCATTCGCTTCGCGTTCGTCCGCTAACGTTAAGCTTACTCCCTTATTTAGGAATGCAAGCTCGCGAAGTCGATTGGCTAAAGTATCGTAATTATAAACTGTCGTCTGTGTAAAAATAGTCGCATCCGGATGGAATGTTACAATTGTACCTGTCTTATCAGAGACACCAACTTCTTTTACATCATATAAAGGCTTACCAATGTTATATTCCTGTTGGTATATTTTTCCATCACGGTGTACCTCAGCTTTCAAAAGTGTAGACAATGCGTTCACACAAGATACCCCCACACCATGTAGACCACCAGATACTTTGTATGTATCTTTGTCAAACTTACCACCAGCATGTAATACCGTCATAACGAGTTCCAGTGCTGATTTATTCTCCTTTTTGTTGATTCCAGTAGGGATACCACGACCGTTATCCCGAACAGAAATTGAATTATCTTTATGGATAGTAACAAAGATATCTGTACAGTACCCTGCTACAGCTTCGTCGATTGAATTGTCTACAACCTCGTATACCAAATGGTGTAATCCTTTTACACCGGTATCACCAATATACATGGATGGACGCTTACGAACCGCCTCTAAACCCTCTAATACCTGAATATTATCGGCCGAGTAGGTGGATGCATTTTTCTTTTCTTCGCTCATTGAAAAACTGTTAAATGTAATATTCAAAAATACGAAATTTTGGCCGATTTATCAAGTCTACAGTGAAGTATTCAACCGATAATCCGAAACAATCGAATGGCCAATAATTTTACTTTTTTAGGATTAAAAATTAGAATTTCGATTTTTTTATGTTAGGTTTGTTTCAGTATTAATTTGCAAATAATAAAAAAATGAACACTATATTTTCAATTGTATCGAAAGTTTCCTTTGGTCTTTTATTGGCTGGAACAATCGTATCATGTAACCAAGGTGCGAAAACGCAAAATGAACCTGCAAAAAATGATTCAAACGCTGTAAGTAAAGAGAGCCAAGGTAATAGCAAGGAAAAAATCGTCTACTTAAATTCAGATTCTCTTTCGGAAAAATATCAATATTTCAAAGACATTAAATCAAAGCTTGAAAACAAAGTAAAAAAAGCACAGGCTGACCTTCAAGCTAAAAGTGCAGCATTTCAACGTGAAGTTGCTGATTATCAAAAAAATGCTGCGACCATGTCCGCTGCTGATAGACAAGCTACAGAACAAAAATTGGCTCGCAAACAAGATGAACTAGCACGATTAGATCAAACCGCTTCTTCATCCCTTGCCAAAGATGAATCGGAGGAATTCAACAACGTGTATAATAAGATTACTGAGTTTTTGAAAAAACATGCTTCGGACAACGGCTATAAACTGGTATTGACGTATTCAAAATCTAATCCTACAGTATTATACGCTGATCCTTCACTGGAAATTACCAATGAAGTCATCAAACAGCTAAATGAAGAGTACAAATCTACTAACAAATAAGAAGATTAAAATATTTCAAGGAAAGCCATCATAGTATTTGATGGCTTTTTTGTTTTTTTAAGCTTACAAGTCTGTCCATTGAAAAGCACACTTCCGATTACCACCGTGCTGCAAGTGTTGGCAACAAACAAAATTGTTTAGTATCTTGTCTTTGTATAAATTAGATTTATGATCAAAACGATTGTTGAAAAGGAAATCGCAAACTACGAGTGGATTGATATCTCTGAACCTACCTCAGAAGATTTTACGTTCATCAAGGAAAGATATAATCTAAATGAGGCCTCTATTAAGGACTCTAAAGAACCTGAGCACCTCCCTAAAATCGAAGAATTCGAAAACTATACTTTTATTATTCTCCGAGTTATGTCCGATAATTTCAAAGAGAATTCGGATAGTATAGGCGAAGTAACAGATCGATTGACGATCTTCTATGGTACCGATTTTGTGATCACGGTACATAAACGCCGTATTGAGTTTTTAGAGAAACTCAAAAATATTGAATTCACCAATATAAAGACAAAGAATAGTCGAAAACTGGCTGTTTTTATTACGACAGCTGCAGTTTTTACTTTTAGCAAAACCTTGGAACAGTTGTCCACACGTATTGATTCGTATGAAGAGCTCATCTTTCTGAAGCGCATGAAACAACAACCTGTGCTAAAAAATCTGTATTTCATCAAACGACAGATAGATGTCGCCAGAAAGGTTATTTTTCTATATAAAGAGGTCATTGAACATTTCCATTCCTCGTCTAAAAAAGACGTTTACACAAGAGACTTAAAAGACCTCCAAATACGCACCTCGACACTGTATGAGAACTTATCAGAGAATGTTGCGCAATTATTGAACGTATTCTTTAATATATCATCAAATCATACCAATGAGATTATGCGTATTTTGACTATTTTCTCTGTTTTTTTTATGCCAATTACATTTGTAGCGGGAGTCTATGGGATGAATTTTAAAAATATGCCAGAACTGGAATGGTATTATGGTTACCCGATCGCGATAACGATCATGATCGTTATATCCATGGCCATTTATTTTTGGTTCAAGAGAAAAGGTTGGCTATGAGCCAACCTTTTTCTTTGTCATTACCACAAAATCTTTTAGATAAAAAGGTTCAAAATAGGCAACATCCTCAAATTCTTTAGCTTGAAACTTATCAAACGCCAATTTTGACAAAAAAGCAGCTGAATCTTTAAACCCCAACTGTACATCCACACAATCATTGGTTTCAAACAAAGCATCAAATTTATCCGCACCTGAACCAAACAAATGGATACGGCTGTATTTCGTCAACAGTTCATCATAATAATTCGCATCAATTATCTCCGCAGAAGTTGGTTTCACAAGTGTACCATTGTAGTCGTATACTGCAGTATATACCTCCATGCGACGCGCATCCAACATTGGAATAAAAGCTTCGTTTTCTTTCAATCCAAACCGCTCTTTGTAACCAAAAAACAATGTGTCCAACGTATTAATCGCAATCAATGGCACATCTAAACCATAACAAAGACCTTTTGCTGTAGATACACCAATACGAAGCCCCGTATAGGATCCAGGCCCCATACTTACCGCTATCGCTGCGATCTGCTGCATAGAACGTGCTGTCTCCTCTAAAATCTGTTCGATCAAAACCGTTAGTTTAGCAGCGTGTGCATTAGGTTCATCAAGATCTATTACAGCTAATGTCTGTCCATTTTCACTTAGGGCTACTGAACAAACAGCGGTTGAAGTATCGATTTGTAAAATTAAGTTATTCATCTTATATATTGAGATCAAGGTACAGGATCGTGACCATGGCCACCCCAGGGATTACAACGGGCAATGCGTTTCAAAGCCATCCAGCCCCCCTTAAAAGGGCCGTATTTTAGGATAGCCTCCTTGCCATATTGGGAACAAGTAGGTGTATACCGACAATTGGCACCTAAGAATGGTGAAATAAACAGTTGATAGAAACGAATAATAGCTAAGAAAATAAAACTAAAGAAAGGTTTAATTCCCTTTTTCCAAATAAGCATTAGCACATTCATCCTGTAATTTTTTCAGCATTTTATTCATCGCGGCATGAAACACATCGTATGCGACGATCTGTTTGCCCACGTACTGAATAGCTAAATACAAAGTTACATTATGTTTCAATAAAAATGGAATCAAATCATTCGATTTCTGAAGACGATAGCTTTCACGCATCATACGCTTTACAGCATTGCGATCTACGGCTCTTTTGTATCTCCGTTTGGAAACGGATATAATAGACTGAATGGTTGGGGTATTTTCAGTCTCCTTGTTTTTTTCGAATACAAAAACAACTCTAAAAGGGTACAAAACAAAAGAAGAACCGCTCTTAAAAAGCGTATCAATACGCCTCTTCGCACACAACCGTTCTTCTTTTGTAAATGTATTTCTCATACGATGACTTAATCTTATTAGAAAAAGCTCTTATAAGCGGCCACCGATCCTTGTCAAAGATTAACCTTTGTGACGGTATTCGTCAGACACAGTAAGACGTTTTCTACCTTTAGCTCTACGTGAAGCTAATACTCTTCTACCGTTTGCAGAGCTCATACGCTCTCTAAAACCGTGTTTGTTTCTTCTTTTTCTTTGCGATGGCTGAAATGTTCTTTTCATGACGCTATTATG
>JAITLV010000187.1 GCA_031277685.1 Sphingobacterium sp.
TTAATATTATCAAGTCGAACGCAAAAAAAATGACTTGATGGCCCAAATGTAAAAAAATATTATTGAAATTCTCCGGTAAAAATTTACGATTATCGTGTAAAAATCGACGCGGTAGTTGAAGGACTACAACATTCATAAAAAAAGACGGCTAGAATTTCTAGCCGTCTTCGTTTGGTTGCCGAAGCTTCAATTATACTATTTTTAGTTTGTACGTACGCAGCGAACGTTTTTGAATGATGTACTTAGTACATTTGCACCTAATGCACTGACACCGTTTAAGAGTTCTCCTGTATTGTTTGCCATATGGAATCTTGTACCTAAGGATGGAACAGGAAGGAGTGCGATTCCCCGGCCAGCATTACCATAATAACCCCATGTACCTGCGCCAACTAAGCCAACAATATTAGCCCCTTGCTCATTCGTCCAAAGTGCGGTCGCTCTTCCATAACTATCCAATAATGGAATATTTAAATTTGCAACTTGGAAGTTTGCAATATCTACACTAATGTCATTAAGTCCAATATTGGCTAAACCACCATTTCCAAGAAGAGGCAATATGTTTATATTTGAAATTTGCCCATTGTAATAGAAGCGTAATCTGTTGGATGCGCTATTGATATCGCCAAAAGCATTCGAGCCTGAGGTGGGAGCCCCATTAGCTCCGGACGCAAGTGTGTATTGACCATAATTATATGGACTTGATGGTGCCAGTGATGAATTAGGAGCCGTAGTATTCACTAGTACAGATACTGTGTTTCCTAAGAGATTGGTAATGATGTTTAAAACACCGGTTAACCCTGTGGCATCAACAACTTGACCCAAACCTCCCAGCGCTCCTGTAAGAGAATTCAACTCGATGTCCCCACGAACCATATTGGCAAAATCTGCCTTTGCAGGTTGTTTCCAAAGTCCCGCTGGATAAACCAAAGCACAAGGATCGCCATTATTTGTCGTAGTTGTGGCAAATTGTCCTGGAACAATACTTCCGAAAGCAAAATAGCCATTTGCTCTAGCGGTCAGCTGATTGTTTGCATAGAATGCATAATTACGGCCATTTCCGTTGTTACCTCTGTAGAATAGGTTGGAGCGTGCCCATCTCACTGTACGGCCACCATAGTCGGTCACCAATGGAGATTCCACCACGTTTAACAAAAGGCGATGGCTATTGCCCAATTGTGGTGTAACAGAAAATCCGAAGTTGGACGCTGTCGAAAAATAGGTGCGTGCTAAACTGCCGTCTACGTGGCTAATGTTTAAGTTTTGAACTTGAACATTAATGGCACTTTGTGCTGCCGTAGATGCGGTATAAACATAGGCAATTTTTGCATCACTGAATGCAGGGTCAATATTAGCAAAGTTGGCATATGTCAACGTTGGCGTAAAATTTGCACCTGCAGTAACAGTTCCACCTAGCAATGCGATACTACCTGTCGCTAAATTTAAGCCCGTTACGTTCACTGTAGGGTTGCCTGTGATATTACCAAAAACACCTTTGGTATTCAATTCAATTCCTATGCGTGAAAACTTGTGGCTGAATTGGATACTGATGTTTGAATTGGTTGCCAGATTGACAGTTCCACTAGCATAAAGGACATCTTTATTTTGCGCAAGGGCAATTGATCCATTTGTTGGTGTAAGTGCAGGTTGATTAGCATCTGATGTATTGTAAGATAGCGCGACCCATGTATAGGTAGTCGCGGGATTAAGTCCTTCAATTGTACCCGCCGTTCCTGCTGTAAATTCTTTTGATGTAACTAATGTTGTTCCTGAATAGATATAAACAACATACTTTGTACCCGCTACCATATTTTCTGTGACGCCGGGGGCAACATCAGCCGCTGGACCACCGGCGCGTTTTACGCCGATCGCATCGCTAGTTATGGTTGGTAAATTGTTGTCTGTTGAAACAACCATGTCGACGTCCGAAAATGAATGTACTTTGCTGGTCGTCGCGCTCGATTTTGTTGATCCAACTTTCACTGCCTCGCCAGTATCGTTCGTCTTAATGCCACCTACAGCGAAAGTAAGTACATTGCTTTTGTTTTCGACATTCTCAGTCTTGTTGTCCTTGGAACAACTTGTGATTAATGTACCGGGTATTGCTAGCATTGCCATCGCAACAACCCAGTTCGCTCTTTTAGTTAGATTAAATCTCATTTTAGTGCTTTTTCGTGTTGTTAGTAATTTTGATGATAATGCGTTAAGCGCCTTCGCCAGTAGTGGTCCCGTCTGGCCCTGCTCCCCAACCGTCGGTTTGTGGTGTTACACCTGGTTGTGCCTGAGAACCCGCAGCAATGCCTTGCTCAAGTTCTACAACGTGCTCCTTGATGGACGGAGCTACGTACATTTTTTTTGCGTTCTTATTCATGATAATATTATTTGGATAATCCATGCTGTTGCCAACATGGGGTTTAAATTTAATGGACAATTTAACCCTCGTTTATTTGGTAGAAATACTTAAGCTATAACGGCTTGCCTTTGCGTATAGGCAATATATTGCTGTTATCACTTAGGTGCTCCTAAATTTTTTGTCTGTTTGTTGATTCCTAATTTAATTGTTAATACTTATTTTGCTATCGGCTAGTAATACTTTTCCCGAATCGAATTGTAATATTACGACTTAATATCAACTTGTGCAAAAAAAAATTGTAAACTTTTTTTTCAACTATTATTGATTTCGCAATAAAACAACTTTCTTCATTGTTATTATTCTATAAGATGTATCGGTTTATTCTCTTTTATTGCTCTTAAAACATGATTCAAACCGGTTAAAGCTGGCCTTCTTCCTGCCATCTTTCTCATTAACAAGTCATCTTTTATTTTGTTTATCATTTTTTCAAAATATTTTTATTGTGTAATTATTGTTTTATAATTAATATGTTTGAACAATTTATTTTTAGGGTCTAATTATTCAAAATTTTAAGAGTTATTTGGAAATATATTTCCTGTTGTGATATGTGTTTTTCTTGTTTTTATTTCTTTATAGTCATCAAGTATCCTTCTATTTCTCTTTTTTAGTCTTATTTATTTATTGATTTTCAATATTTAAACGGTCGTGTTATATTTTAAAGAGACAAGATGTTTGTTTTGTTTTAAAATTTAAATTCATTTTATTATTTTCTTTTGTTTCATTTTAGGAAAATTGCAGTTGCAACTAAACTTTTATTGCTTTATGTTATTGTGTTAAGAAGTGTTAAAAAACAGGCTTATTAGTATCGGGGTGAAGATTGTGGAAATGTCTGATGTTTAAACTAAATTATTTTTTTGTTGTAAAGTAAAAGATTTTTTGAGACCCTGTACCTGGATATTTCCCTAATATTTGTTTTGCCAACCTATTTGTATTCTATTTCATTTAGTGTCTCTTATAGAATATTGGTAGATTTGATCGTGCCCGAAATTAGTTAAACAGCACTCTATATACTGATCGTTCGGATTTTCCTAATGCGCTCTAAGAAACATATTACAGACGCATGGTTTCTTGGAAATGAATTTTTTGTGTTTGGCTTTTATTTCCTAAATTGCCCCTATTTCAGTAATATGAAATGCTTGTCGGGCTTTATATGCATTAGATAAAAATATGGAATTTGGAGTTCATCGGGTCATTGGTGTAGCGCAGGAGCCTTCCGAAATTACGGATGCAACAGCAAAAGAAAATTATGTTGTTCTTTTTGTGTCAAAGGGTGGCTGTAGCGTGGAGATCAATAATCAGATTACAGAAATCGAAGAATTCTGTTTGGTGTTAATTCCAAGAGGTATCAAAATTGAAGCCAACCCAAAAGAACAGCGATCGTTTCTTATTATTTATTTTTCGGAAAGTTTTTTTGCGCGTACGGAGATAGATACCGCTTTTCTGCATAATTTTAAATCATTCAATAAAAATGAATATACCTATCGTGTACTGCATGTTCCTGAAGAATACGCAAGCTATTACGAATTTGTAAGCATGCAACTTAAGCTTTCTAAGCAGAATTATAATCTGGCAATTTATCGCGATTTAGCGCATAATATCGTTAAACAGATTGTGCTCCTTGCTGCAATTTCTGCTGAGGATAGGCCGTCAAATGGATTAGTGTGCCATGGTGCTGATGCAAAGCTAATAACACTTTTTCAGGAACTGATCAAAAAACATGTAAAAGAGGAAAAGCAGGTCGCCTTCTATGCCGAACAACTCAATGTCGGAAATAAAAAATTAACCAACTTAGCTAAAGAAATTTTGGGAGCAACGCCAAAGGAACTTATCATTAAAGAATTGTTGCGTGTTAGTAAGAAGCTTATCGTTGAATCGTCGATGAGCATCAAACAGATAGCTTGGGAACTTGGTTATGCAGATGTCAATAACTTCAGTACTTTTTTCTTGAAGGAAACCACCTTGACGCCGACTGAGTACCGAAAAAGGTGGCAGAAATATCCCTTATAGTTAAATATCTTTTTGTTAGTTATAAACTCTTTTTGTAGTTTACGACGTGCTGTTGTAGTTGAACCGCTACAAGATTTGTGATTTATACTGTAGTTGCGCTTTTTGTCTTATTCTCAGCTGAATTAGTTATATCTTTGCTTTAAACAGTTCGACCTTAATATTCCGCAAAGCCAAGTATTAAAGTCTTGTGATGTCTGTGATGGGGCTGTTTGGTATTGATCTATTATTATTTATTATGTATAACAGAAAAAGCTTAAATCTCTTCTTGGTGGGTCTTGCGGGGATTACGCTCTTCGGGGCAAGTTGTTCAAAAGTAAAAGATTTGTACAACGAAACCGAAAAAGGATCTGATTCGTCCACCCTACTTCCTGGGGGAGGCAATATTTCAGCCGATTTTATGTGGAATTCAACACGTACTGTAGATTTGCGCGTGGCTGTAGACGATCAATTTAGCGGTAAATACTTCTATAGGGTTGAAGTTTTTGATAATGATCCAACTTTAGCAAGTGGAGCCAATCTGCTGGCGGCAGGGCAGGCGAAATCGGGCCAGGATTTTGTTGGTAAGCTGATGATTCCGACAATTGCAAAATATATCTATTTAAGAGAGACTTCTCCGCTAGGTGTTGCAGCAGTCAGCATGATCGAAGTCGGGCAGCAAAATACAATCATTGTAGATGGTACAAAAGCGGGATCAAGCAGCAAAGCGAGCGTTTTGCGTGCTGCAACCACAACAAATACATTGTCTAGTAGTGGTTTAAAAGCGGCTACGGTTGAAGCTACACCAGTAGTCGTTCCTTCCGATGCAATCGCGCTATCGGGAAACTCGACAATTTCGGTCGAGTCCAATAAATCCTATGTCGTCAAGTCTGGAGTTACCTTTACAGGTAAGATCGATGCCAACAATGGTACAAGTAATGTGAAGATTTACATTCAGGGGTCTTGGAAAAATACAAGCTTTGAGCTAAACCTTGGAAGCAATAATGGATTGTATATTACACAGGCGGGTTCCATTGAACTCGTGAATGTAACGCAGAATACAGTTGGAGGTTTTGTTAATTATGGATCGGCTTCGCTTTCCAAAATGGAAACGAAAAATAATACATTGTACGTCAATTATGGTACACTTACAGCTGATAAAGCAGATATCACCAATGGTAACTTTACCAATTATGGTGTGGCGACAATCCAAAATCTGAGCAGTACAACAAATGGTACAGTCGTGCGTAATGAGGGCACACTTACTGTGCAAAATGTGACCTTGACAAATGCGACTTTGGAAGCTGTTTGTCATACGGTAATCAATTCATTGACCACCAATGGAGCAACAATTTCGGTGGCGCAAGGAGCTTTATTAAGTTTAGATAAGTTAGATGCTGGTGGCACAAAAATTAATTTGGCAGCGTCATCAATTCTAGATGTCAAGACCCTGGCCAAATTTAACAGCCAGTCGAGCACCATGACTGGCCCAACTTCAGGTCAGGCCGTGGCTCGTCTCAAAAAAGTTGATTTAAACAACCAGTGGATGGCAATCACGTACGGTGGTAATCTAGAGGTAGCGTGTTCAGATCATACAGCGAATGCCCAATGGAGCACCTATTATGTGATTAATAGTCCGGCGAAATTGGTTCCTTACGATAAGTCTACGGTGGTAATTGCCGGGACTTCCTGTAATGCTGGTGGTAACAATGCCTCTGGTGGCAATCCAAATGATCAAACCGTGACAGAAGTCAATTTAGGTACCTATTCTTACATCTTCGAAGATAAGTGGCCGTCTAAAGGTGATTATGACATGAATGACTGTGTGTTGGATATGAACATCACCAAATTTCAAAATACCGCGAATAAAGTGACTAAAGTAGCCTTGAAAGCAAAATTAAGGTCAATAGGTGCTTCGATCCGCTTTTCCACGGCAGTACAGCTTGATGGTATCGCAACAGGAAATGTCAAAAATGTAACGTATTCACGCAAAGATTTGGTAGGTACAGCCTTGCCTCTTGGCGCAAATGGTACGGAATCTGGACAAACGTATGCAGTGCTTCCATTATGGGATGATGCTCATAAAGCTTTTGGCGTGCCGGATACACGTTTTATATCGACTCAAACTGGCCAATATGCACCAGTGGAGGTACTTGTAACTGTTGAGTTCAATACACCGATAGATAACTTTACTTATGGCACATTAAATGCCTTTATTGTCAACTTCAACCAAAACCTTGCTGGCCGAAATGAAGTGCACTTGGTTGGTTATAAAGCGACCGATAAAATCAATAAAAGTTTGGTGTTGAAGGAAACAGGCAACCTGCTGTCAGCTACAGATCCATTTAAGACAAAAGCGAATGAGCCCTTTGGTTTATTAGTTCCAGTTTCTTTTGTATATCCATCCGAAGGACAGGCGATTACCACTGCTTACCCGCTCTTTGAATCTTGGGCGACAAGCGGAGGTAGCCAAAATACAGATTGGTATCTACATAAGAAATAATTGAGATAGCTACATCTCCATGTACCAAAGTAGTCTACTAGAAAGCAGTCTTTGGTATATGGAGATCGCTTAAATAACGCACTCCATACGCCTAAACCATTATATTCTAAAGACCTGATGAAAAAAAAGATTATAATAATTGATGACAAACCAGCAATTGGCCAGTTGATTACACTTTATTTAAGTGCAGATTATGACTTTCGTTTCTTTAGCAATGCGATGGACGCCTATAATTGGCTGAAGGAAGGGAACAGCGTTGATTTAATTTTATCGGATTATACCATGCCAGAGATGAATGGATACGATTTGCTCATTATGATTAAGCAAAACGAGTTTCTAAAGAATATTCCCGTTATCTTTTTGTCTGGTGAGGATAATTCCAATACACGAATAAGTTTACTCGAAGCTGGCGCAGATGATTTTATCTTAAAACCATTTAATCCCCTTGAATTAAAACTACGGATTAAAAAAGCATTAAAATAATGCCTCAATATAGCGATTATATATACTTTGGTGATAATCTCGAAACTTTTGATTATTTTCATCAACAAGTCCAAGATATCTTGGGTGTTGACTTGAAGTTTTTTGATTCTTTCGAAGCCATGGATATGTATTTCCAAGAACAAGAAGGGCAGTTTTTTTCTGTAATATTCTATGAAAAAAGCAAAAGCCTAAGTAAAGATTTATCACGGTTGAAAAAGCTTGTTCAACATGAAAAAGATACATTACTGATCTTAATTGGAAATGATCTTTCACGTTTTGAGAAACAATCTTATTTTGAGGCTGGTATCACAAATACCATTGGTCCACGCGCGCATGCGGATGTTTTTGAATCGATTAGAAAATACATTAGGCTATATTTTGAGGCGACAACGCAGACTGAAAAATTTGAAGCAGCAAACACATCTTTTCCTCAAATAGGAATTCCGCTGGGAAAAAGATTGTTCGATATTGTAGTTTCATCTATTTTAATCCTCTTGCTTTCCCCGATACTGGCAATGGTTTATATTGCCATCAAATTGGAAAGTAAAGGTTCTGCAGTCTATAAGTCGAAACGGATAGGATCTGGCTATTATATGTTTGATTTTTATAAATTCAGATCCATGTACCCGGATGCTGATAAGCGTCTAAAGGAGTATATGGCGCTTAATCAGTATGCAGATGCAGCATTAAGTGTTAATCATCGTGCTATGACCGCTATGATAAGCGATACCGATGCACAACTTTTTACAACAGATGAGCTTCGTGATGTGCTTATTGATGATGAAAGTGTTGTAAAAAGTTCTGAAAGCGGCGGAAGACAAAAAAAAGCAGCTTTCTTTAAACTTGAGAAAGATCCACGTGTAACCAAGGTGGGGCGTATTCTCCGAAAATATAGCATTGACGAACTGCCCCAGTTGTTTAATGTGCTTAAAGGCGATATGTCTATTGTAGGAAATAGACCGCTACCACTTTATGAGGCCGAGATGCTGACCACAGACGACAGCGTTGAGCGGTTCATGGCTCCGGCAGGTATAACCGGTCTATGGCAGGTAGAAAAACGGGGCGATAATGGAAGTATGTCCGATCAGGAAAGAATAAAACTGGATATTGACTATGCACAGCATTATTCGGTTTGGATGGATTTGAAGATATTATATAAAACGTTTTCCGCATTCATCCAAAAGGCGGATGTTTAATAACATAAATATTTATTTCGATGAACTTATTGCTTAAAAGGGCTTTTTTGCTGTTATATTTAGTAACGGTAGGTCTATTGCTAAAAGCGCAATCTGTAATGGATCCAACGGATATGGTTGATTTTACAAAGTTGAAATTGCCGCCCTTGGAAACCCTCTATCAAAATGCCAAACAAAGTCCCGGAGTGGAAATGTATGAGGCAAAAATGGAGGCTCAGGCTAATCAATTGATAACCGAAAAGAGAAGTTGGTTAAAATATTTCAGGGTCGGTGGTTCTTGGCAGTATGGCAATATCGCGATCAATTCTGCGTTCACGAATGAATATACTCCTCTTTTCTATCAGTCTTCCGGTGTAACCCAAAGTTCCTATTATGGAACTGCCGGAGTGAATATTCCTTTGGATGACCTTTTCGATCGAGGCAATAAAATCAAACGTCAGAAGATGGAGCAACGGTTTACGCAGCTGGAATTGGACAAGTGGCTTGATGAGCAACGGATCCGTATCGTCAACTCCTATACGAAAGTAAAAACTGCTCTTTCTACACTCAAGAAAAAAATTGAAGATTACAATATCGCTTTAGCGAATTACAAGATGACTGAAAATGAGTTTAAGTCGGGCAATGCAAATATTAGCGATCTTAATACAGCAAAGAAGTTGGAGACAGAGGCTTATGAAATTCTGAAAACCAACGAATCTATTATTACCAATGAAATCCTTACCTTAGAGATCCTGAGTAAGACAAAAATTATAAGCCAATAGTATCATGAATATTTTCCATTATATCTTTCGGGCCATTTTCAGAATTAAGTGGTGGCTATTGATTTTGCCGCTAGGTTTTGCTTTGTTGGCGATCTACCTGACACGTCAAATGGACCGGCAATATAAAACCGATATTACGATCTATACAGGTGTTATTTCAAGTTATGGAAGTGATCCGGGCGAATCCAATGCTTCGCAAGACTGGAACGTATTAAACAATTCGATTCAGAATATTATCAACACGATTAACTCGAAAGAAACGATCAAAAGGCTTTCCATGCAGCTATATGCCCGCCTAATGATTCATGGTGACCCCACGAAAGATAATGTATATATTACCGCAAAACATTACAAGGAGCTTGTGGCAATTACGCCGAAAGATGTACAAAAGTTGATTGATAAAACCTCGGAAGAGAATACGGTTAAGAATCTGGAAAAATATGAGAAAGCGGATCGTAATAATTTTGTCTACGGTCTTTTTAACTGGAACCATCCTTATTTTAGCTATAATGCTCTCCGCGAAAACATTAAAATCAATAGGGTAGACAATAGCGATATTTTACAGATCAACTATCAGGCAAACGATCCAGGAGTTGCTTTTCAGACATTGGATATTTTGAGTAAGGTTTTCGCGATCGAATATACCAATTTGCAATTTGGCAGTACCAACAATGTCATCCGGTATTTTGAGGCTGAGCTTGAACGTATAGGTCGAGAACTTCGCGGACAGGAAGATTCCCTGACTATGTATAACGTTGAAAACCGAGTGATTAATTATGACAAACAGACAGAGGCGATTGCGTTATTGGATAAAGAGTATGAACTCAGGCACCAAGATGTGTTATTTGTGTATAATAGTGCGCAAGCAGCTATAAAACAATTGGAGTCGGGAATGGATGCCAATATGCGTGCGATTAAAAATAATACGGAGTTTTTGGCACGCATGAATCAAATTGCAGACATCAACTATAATATTTCAAAAATCAAAACCTTGAGCGTGGATTCCCTAAAGCAAAAGCAGGGCGGAGCAGATCTAGACGTTCTGTCGCATGAGCTGGATCAAAAGGAAAAGGGATTCCGTTCATTTATGGATCAATATACAGCGGAAAAATATACCAAAAATGGCTATCCAAATGCAAATTATGTAAAGCAATGGGTAGAAGAGCTGTTGCGTTTTAAGCGTTCGGAGGCAGAACTTAATGTCGCCCGTGATTTTAAACAGGAACTGGATCACAAATACACCCAATATTCACCTATCGGCTCTGTGTTAAAGCGTAAGGAACGCGGCATATCTTTTACAGAACAATCTTATCTTTCTATCTTGTCCAGTCTAAATGCGGCCCGCTTACGATTGAAGAGTCTGGAAATGAATTCAGCTACGCTAAAAGTGATCAACCCGGCAAGCTTTCCGCTAAACGCTCTTCCGCATAGTAGAAAACTGATTGTATTTGCTGTCTTCTTTGGAACAATTGCATTTATACTCGGAATATTGCTTATTATTGAACTTTTTGACCGTACGCTAAGGGATAAAACGCGAACCGAACGTATTACAAAGGGAAAAGTGATTGCCGCATTGCCCAAATTGGGCAAAACCGGTGCCAAACAGACTAAAATTGAAGAACGAGCAATCCACGTTTTGGCCAATAGATTATATGGTTTTTATAGTAACTCGAATCCTATAAACTTTATCAATATCGTCAAGTTCTCTTCTACACTAGATTTGGGCACATTGACGGATATTTTGACAACCTACTGGCAGGGATTGGGAATCAATGTACTAGCTTATAAAGAAGGAACAGATTTTAGTGCAGAATCGCGGGAATATTTAGTAGATGATGCGTGGGCGGAAAAGCTGGGTAATTATGATATTTCATTAGTCAAGCATGGCTCTATGGCATTGCGTCCTATCCCTTCTATATTTCTAGAGAGAGGGATGGCTACGTTATTGGTATTAAGGGCCGACTCGGTATGGAAAACAGAAGATGAGTTGATGTTTGCAGATTTATTACAACGTTCGGCCGGTAAACCAATTGTCATCTGTTTAATGAATGCTGAAAAATATGTTGTGGAAGAGTTTACGGGTATGTTGCCTCCGTTTACCTTTTTGAGACGTCTGGAATATCAATTGGGTAATTTTGGTCTGACATCGCTGGGGAAATAGTTGGATATGATGCAGTATGATCATATAAAATCGATGATAACCAATCGGCATTTGCTCCTGCTATTCCTCATACTCGGGGGATTGGCAGGAACTTTTATTTTTACTTTTGCCGGTGTGTCAATGGCTATGGCGTTCTATATGTTGCCGGTATTTCTATTGGTTATTATGGTCCTGCTATCTTCACCAATAAGTTGTTTCTTTCTTCTGTATATTGTATCCTACCTGGTGATGGGTTTTGGGCGTTATATCACATTTCCACTTCCCGTAGGAGTCATACTCGACCTCTTGATCTTATTCAATTTTCTCTCATTAGCTTTACATTTTATTCGGGGAAATCCCTTGGGAAAGGTTTACTTTAATACTTTTCTCCTGATCTCCATCCTTTGGATGCTATATTGCATGTTGGAAATTGTAAATCCTATGTCCACTTTTGCGAACTGGATTACGACAGTCCGTAGCATTGGAATGCATATTGTCTTATTTCAATTATTGGTTTTTATTAGTCTGGATAACATTCCTAAATTGCGCTTATTTTTTAAAGTTTGGGGTATACTTGTTCTAGTTGGAGCTTTAAAGGCGATAGGCCAAAAATATATTGGATTAGACCGTTTCGAGTCTGCTTGGCTATATACATTCGGCGCTCATACCCATGTTATTTATAGTGGGATCCGTTACTTTTCATTCTTCAGTGATGCAGCAAACTTTGGCTGCCACATGGGTTTGGCTGTGGTTGTTTTTACGATCTTAGCTATTTATGAGAAGCAGGCAAAAAGACGTTTTCTTTATATTGTTGTTGTCGCTTTTGCGGCTTACGGGCTAATGATATCCGGGACAAGGGCCGCCATTGCCGTTCCTTTTGCAGGCTTTGCTTTCTTCATTATCCTTGTGAAGGAGTGGAAGTGGGTAATCTTTGGTCTTTCTTTATTAATAATGGCTTTTGCTTTCTTTAATTTAACGACCATTGGGAATAGCAGTTCCGATATTCGTCGTATGCGGACGGCTTTCTCTTTTTCAAAGGATGCTTCTTTTAATGTTCGCTTGGAGAACCAGAAAAAAATGCGAACTTTTATGGGCGACCATCCTTTTGGTATAGGATTGGGCGGGTCTAAACATGCGAATGAAGGAGATGCGATACATGGTATCGCAACAGATTCTTCCTTCGTTTTTATATGGGTAGAAACGGGAATTTTCGGTCTTATATGCTATATTATTTTATGCCTCACGATATTGGGATATGGCACATATTACGTGTTATTTCGACTAAAAGATAGGCGGGTCAAATCTATTGCAATGGCTTCTACAGCCGGACTTGCAGGAATTATGGTCGCGGGGTATGCGAATGAAGTACTCCATCAAATGCCTACCGGGCAGACCGTATACATTCTAATGGGGGTTATCATGCTTTCGCCTTATTTGGACAAAAAACTGAGCGATGGAAGCGAAACCCTATAAAATATCGTTCATAACGGTCAATTATAATGGATTGGCCGATACCATTTCCTTATTGGAAAGTATTCGGAATGCGAGGCTATCTTTTGCATATGAGGTTATTGTCATCGATAATGGTTCGTTAAAAGATGAATATAGTCTGATGAAACATCTATTTCCTGATATCAAAGGCTATTATAATAGAATGAACCTGGGATTTGCAGGTGGAAATAACTTGGGGCTGGAAATAGCTACTGGCGAATTTATTTATTTCTTAAATAATGATACGCTTCTTCCAAACGACGCCGATAACGAGATTTTGGCTATGTTGGACGTGTTTGCGCTCGATTCACGAGTAGGTGGAATTTCACCTAAAATAATGTATTATCAACCAAAGGGAATGATCCAATTTGCGGGCTGCACACCGCTTACATCAATTACCCTTCGAAATAAGCAGATCGGTTATCGGGAACAGGACAGAGGACAATATAATAACTGTGCTGAGATTCCATATTTACATGGTGCTGCTATGTTGGTACCCAACAGAATTATCAAGGAAATTGGTGTAATGTCGGAGCTATTCTTTCTTTATTATGAGGAGCTGGATTGGAGCTGTCGGATTAATAAAAAATATAAGTTAGTATATTTTGCAGGTGCTCATATCTTTCATAAAGAAAGTGCTTCGACAGGTCAGGACTCCCCATTAAAAACATTTTATCTGACACGCAACCGCTTGTTGTTTGCTTATCGAAATAGGTCGGGAATAAACCGGATTTTGGCTGTTTTTTATCTTATTGGGATAGCGAATAGCATAAGATTAATTAAATTTGTTTTTTGGGGTAAGTGGAGGCATGTTGGTGCAGTATGTTCAGGTACATGGTCTGGGATTAAATTATTTTCTAAAAAGAATCTAAGCTGATGGGAACGGTTTTGTTTATTATTGAAACATTGATTTTTATTCCTTTTCTGGTCTGGATCATGTATTTCTTTGTATTTGCAGTCGGCTTTCGCATTCCTAAGAAATTAGTCTTTGAACGATCGGATATTCAACATCGATTTCTTATCCTATTTCCAGCATATAAGGAGGATGCAGTAATTGTAGATAGCATACGCTCTTTTTTAGAACAAGACTATCCAAAAGATCTTTTCGAAATTATCGTTGTTTCTGATAGTATGACGAGAGAGACAAACCGGGAACTTGAAGATTTAGACGTTCGAATACTTATTCCCACGTATGAAAAAAGATCCAAAGCCGCGGCTTTAAATCTGGCAATGAACGTTATCAAAGAAGAAGATTTTGATGGCGTGGTTATATTGGATGCTGATAATTTAGTTTCTCCAAATTATCTAGCACTTGTCAACGATTGCTTTGCATCTGGCGCGGTTGCTATCCAAACACATCGCATTGCAAAAAACAGCAATACCGATACTGCATACCTCGATGGGATCAGTGAGGAAATAAATAATTCAATTTTTAGGCAGGGGCATGTGAACCTGGGATTACCCGCCGCATTGACGGGCTCGGGCATGTTGTTTGAAATTAAGTGGTTTAAAAATACGATGGCTAAAATAAGCTCCATGGGTGAGGATAAAGAGCTGGAGTATTATTTGCTCTTAGATAAAATATTTACGGTGTATTTGGAAGATGTGTATGTATTAGACGAGAAAGTACAGAACCGTCGCGATTTGTCCAATCAACGAAAAAGATGGATTGCTGCTCAAATTGACACTTTTTTGAATACTTTAAAGCGATTTCAAACAATAATTCGTACTCGCAACTGGCCTATGCTCGACAAACTTATCCAATGGTCGATTCCACCTCGTATTATTTTGCTCGGAATGGTTCCTATTTTGGGCTGTATCGTCTATTTGGTGGCGCCAGCATTGGCCTATAAATGGCTTATACTCTATGGCTTGTTTATCGTGTCACTTGCTCTGGCTATACCAAATAAATTTTATACGCGCAGGACTCTGCTCTGCTTTTTAAAATTACCATTTATTTTTATGGCAATCTTACGTAGCTTTATGGGAATCAAATCGGGACGTAATACTTTTGTGCATACACCGCATGGCGAAAAAAAAGAAGACTATAATCATTGAGGCACAACGAATCTTTCGCCTTAATAAACACGGAATGGATTTTGTGGCTTTGGAAGTAATCCGTGCGCTTCAAAAGTTGGATACCTTTAACTGGTATATTATTGCTGTCGGACCGGGAGAGGACCGTTGTTTGGAAGGTTCCGCAAATTTTGAGATTAAAGTTTTGGAAAGCTCCAATTATTTTATTTGGGAGCAACTTCTCTTACCTAACCTTATTAAAACCAGCAATGCGGATATCCTGCACTGTACCTCCAATACTGCCCCATTGGGGTTATCGATTCCTCTGGTACTTACGTTGCACGATATCATCTTTATGGAGAAAAAGATTGGTAGCAATTCGTCCATGTACCAAAATTTGGGACGTATCTATAGGCGTTGGGTCGTGCCGCGTGTATTGAGAAAGGTTCATACCGTGATCACTGTCTCTAATTTTGAAAAAAGAAATATTGAAGCGGCCTTTCCACATTTACAGAAAAAAATTATCACGGTCTATAATGGTGTAAGTTCAAGATTTAAATCGATGGATATACCTTCAGAAAGCACATTTTTAAAGCTTGAGAAGGGGGCTTTTTGGCTTCTTTTAGGTAATACCGATCCCAAAAAAAACCTGAGGAATACCTTGATGGCTTATGCTTTTTATTTGGAGAGAAGCAAATACAAGAAAAGGTTGCTCCTGGCCGATTTAGATCACACATATTTGGAAAAACTATTAAAAGAACTCGATTTGTTGGCGATAAAAGATTTTATTGTGGTCGAAGAATATATAGCTCATGACAAATTGGTTGAAGTTTACAATGATGCTTTTGCTTTTTTGTATCCTTCTGTCCGGGAAAGTTTTGGACTTCCCTTGCTTGAAGCTATGGCTTGTGGTACACCTGTAGTTACTTCCAATACATCTGCTATTCCTGAAGTAGCCGAGGATAATGTGGTATATTCAGACCCGATGGATATTAAATCTATTGCCGCAGGCATGTTGAAATTGGAAGATGAACCACAGTTCTATAGCTCCCTTGTTAGTAAAGGTTTGGCGCGAAGCGAAGCTTTCAGTTGGGAACATACAGGAAAACATACATTAGCAATATATGAAAGCGTACATTTATAATCATCCTAAATTTAAGCGCTTACTGCACTGGTTTATCATGAGTCCTGTGCGTACACGGCCGCGCTGGTATGTTCGTATGCTGCAGTTTTTTTATGTTAAACGGGGGGCGGGTTCAGTGATTTATCGTAGTGTACGCCGTGATCTGGTTCCTTTCCGTAAGTGTGCTATAGGATCCCGATCCGTCGTCGAGTCATTTGCTGTATTGAATAACGCTGTCGGCGATTTATTTATCGGAAACAATAGCCGAATAGGAATTTCGAATACGATCATTGGGCCAGTGACGATTGGTAATAAAGTGAATATCGGTCAGAATGTACTTATTTCAGGATTAAACCACGGGTATGAAGATGTGACCAAAGCTATTGCAGATCAAGGAGTCAGCACCGCTCCAGTGACGATTGCTGACGATGTGTGGATCGGTGGAAATGTGGTTATTCTAGCAGGTATTAGCATAGGTGTACATGCTGTAATAGGTGCGGGCTCCGTGGTTACAAAAGATGTTCCGCCATATAGTGTTGTCGTTGGAAATCCAGCCAAAATTGTGAAAAAATACGATTTTAATCTTAATGCCTGGATCAAACCATGAATGAAAGACCGTTGATTAGCATTATTATGCCTGTTTATAATACAGCTATGTATGTTGAACAGGCTATACAGAGCATTATTCATCAGGAATATGCTGATTTTGAACTTGTACTTATCAACGACGGTTCGACCGATCAAAGTCTCTCCATACTGGAAAAATGGGATTCATGTGATAACCGTGTCAAATTATTTTCCCAGGAAAATCAAGGCCTATCTGCAGCCAGAAATAGAGGCCTTTCTCTAGCGAACGGCCAGTATATTTATTTTATGGATAGCGATGACCTGCTGCGTGCAGATGCACTATCCATTTGTTTGGATTATTGTGAAAAGAACGACCTCGATTTTGTTTATTTTGATGCTTCGGTTTTTGCGGATAATTCGGATAGCTCAATACTAAAGGATTTTAATTATTCCCGACAAAAAATGCCGGCTTATACTGTTTTTAATGGACCGGACGCATTGCAACAGCAACTGAAGGCAGGCGACTTTTTCTCTTCAGCTTGTATGTATTTAATTCGTAAAGACATACTTGATCGTAACGGATTTGGATTTGAACCCGGTATAGTGCATGAGGATGAGCTATTTACAGTCTTATTATATCTTGCGGCAGCTCGCGTTGCTTATATACCAGAGCAATTTTTTCAGCGGCGTGTCAGGCCAGATTCTATTATGACAAGCCGATTAAAACTTTTTAATATAACATGTTACTTCACAGTTGCCCTGCGTTTGAGGGAGTATGGACGAAAGCATTCGAATAGCAGACAAATTATTGAGTTGTATCTGCATCGTATGTTGGACGCAGTGGTATGGAAAGCACATGTGCTATCGATCGCTGACCGCTTGAAAGTATTTCTTTTGGTTTTAACGCATTGGCGAAGATATGTTTCATTTAAAACTATAGCAGTTCTACTGTTTAAAAAAGGCTTTTTGAATGGATAACATAAAAAAGGAAATCGTTTCTGGGGTATTTTTCACAGCATTGGCCAAATATGCGAATTTGGTGATTTCGCTGGTCGTTACCGCGGTTTTAGCACGATTGCTCGCACCAGATCAGTTTGGCGTAGTGGCCATAGCTACGGTGGCGATTGCTTTCCTAAATTTAATAGCTGATTTCGGACTGTCTCCAGCAGTTATACAGCACAAAGAGCTGGATCGAAAGGCATTAGGTTATTTATTTTCGCTGTCTGTATATATTGCTATCACTCTTTCAGTACTATTCTTTTTGTCTGCTGAAATTATCGAAACATGGTATGCCCAGCCTCAATTGAAACCAATCTGCCAATTACTGGCGCTAAGTCTATTTTTCTCGGGAATTACTGTAGTCCCTAATGCCTTATTTTTTCGCGATAGGTTATTTAAATCGATCGCTTTACGAAGTTTGATTGTTCAAATTATCGGCGGCGGTCTATCTATAATTGCTGCCTTTAAAGGAATGGGGGTTTACGCGCTTATTTTAAATCCGATATTCTCATCACTATTGATTTTTATTATTTCATATTTAAAGTATCCATTAAAATTTAGCCTACGTTTTCCATTTCAACCTCTTCGGCCTTTATTTTCTTATTCTATTTTTCAGTTTTTATTTAATATTATCAACTATTTCAGCAGAAATTCGGATACCCTATTAATTGGTAAATACCTGGGCATGGTACCGCTGGGGTTCTATGATAAATCTTATCGACTAATGTCCCTGCCACTTCAGAATATTACGCAGGTAATTACACCGGTAATCCATCCGATATTAAGTCAGAAAGGAAAGGATAATGGCTATCTTTATGAAGCAAATCTAAAATTAACCAGCCTATTGTCGCTGATCGGATTTCCATTATCCGTTTTCTTGTTTTATTCGGCTGATGAACTTATTTTATTATTTTTTGGACCGCAGTGGGGATTAGCTATCCCTTCTTTTAAAATATTGAGTCTAACAGTAGGGATCCAATTGGTCCTCTCGTCATCGGGCTCCATTTTTCAAACAGCAGGAGATACGAAAAGTCTGTTTATATGCGGTTTGTTTTCGGCCATATTGAATGTTGCGGGAATACTATTTGGTGTATTTTATGCTAAAAGTATTGAAGCAGTAGCCATGTGTTTATTGGTTACATTTAGTGTCAATTTTGTACAGGCCTACTGGCTAATGTATCGGGTGGTTTTCAGACGGAGTATGGTTGGCTTTTTCAATAGCCTATGGCGACCCATCTTTTTTGCACTCCTGCTTGGGCTCATTTTTCATTTGGTTGTAGGGTACCATTGGTCCGATAATTTAGTTTTTCGATTAGTGCTCAAAACTGCTATTTATCTTTTTTCTGTGATCTTAATGATTTGGTTCGGAGGATATCGCAATCTGCTGTTGGCATTTTTACGTAAGTCACCACTTTAGCAGGATTAAAACAGTTTACTAAGCATTTTATTCAAAGCATTTTGATCATTTTTTCTTGTATTCATATTCTTTTCGTATTTTCCAGTCCAGCATCAAAAGTATTTAAAAACAGTCGAACGTGAAGGCCCTGGTGAAAGATAAATCGTATAAGGTACTTTTTTTAGTATTCCATGGTTTTAGCGAACATAATGGTATAAGTAAAAAAATATGGGGTCAAATTAATGGCTTGAAATCTATCGGTGTGGATGTTATACTATGTTATTACAGTGTAGAGGCTGACGGTTCGCGCGTATGGAAGGTTGGAAACGAGATTCTTGTGGATTTCGGTAAAGGTCCAATAGCCAAAATACGTAAACGGATAGACTATCGGGCGATTTCAGAATACGTACAGAAAAATAAGTTCCAACTGATTTATATCCGGTCTGACCATAATGCCAATCCTTTCACATTAAACATGGTGAAGATGATGCGGCTTTCGGGCGCAAAAGTGTTAATGGAGATTCCGACTTATCCCTATGATCAGGAGTATGTCACCTTGCGCATGCGCCTCGAATTGGCGGTCGATCGTCTTTATCGTAAAAAGCTAGCAAAACAATTGGATGCTTTTGTCACTTTTTCTGATGCTCGAACAATTTTTGGGCAGCGAGCGATAGCTATCTCCAATGGGATAGACTTCAGTGCCATTCCAGTTCGTAAACCGCAGGAAGGAGCAGAAAAACGAACGATCCATTTGCTGGGCGTTGCTGAAATACATTATTGGCACGGATTTGATCGACTGGTTCGCGGACTTGGTATTTATAAACAAAGTCACGCTGATTGTCAAATTATCTTTCACTTGGTGGGGCAATTCAGCGGCGAACGTGAACGCTCATCTATTTTGGAACCGATAGCACAATTCAATCTTCAGCAAAACGTCGTCTTACACGGTCCGCTTTGGGGAGAAGAATTGGATGCCATATTTAATCTGTCAGACTTTGCAATCGGTAGTTTAGGCCGTCATCGCAGTGGTATACAGGTCATAAAAACCTTAAAAAATAGA
Organism: Sphingobacterium sp.; assembly: GCA_031277685.1. GTDB lineage: Bacteria > Bacteroidota > Bacteroidia > Sphingobacteriales > Sphingobacteriaceae > Sphingobacterium. The sequence continues at coordinate 20,129 of JAITLV010000187.1, forward strand.
GAATATGCCGCGCGTGGAATTCCCTTTATCTATTCGGAATCTGACGCTGATTTTGACGGTCAACCTTATGTACTTAAAGCGAGTCCTGATGAATCCGCCATTGATATCACTAAAATACTGGAATTTTTAAAGAAGGAAAAATTTGACCCAGCCTGTATTCGCAATAGTATTTTGGACTTATCATGGGCCGAACAGATGAATAAAGTGCTGCAAACATTTTAATGCTTTAACAAAATAATTGACACTAGGATGGCTAAATGGTATACGCAATATGCAAAGGTTTATGACCAAGAAGTGGTTTCTGTAGATAATGATGTTATCGAGAAGGTTCGGGCACAGGTCCAGCTTTCTTCAAGTTCTGACCCGATTATAAGTATTGTGGTCATCGCCTATAATGAAGAAAAGAAGCTTTTGGCATGTCTTTGGTCTTTAGCAGAACAGCGTTGTCATTTGCCCATGGAATTAATTGTCGTTAACAATAATTCGACCGATCAAACGGAATCACTTTTAAAGCGACTTGGTGTGACTTATCACAATGAACTAAAGCAGGGGCCTGGATTTGCTAGGCAATGTGGTCTTGATCAAGCACGCGGTAAATTCATGCTTTGCGTAGATGGAGACACCATGTATCCCCCAAGCTATGTTGAAACGCATGTGAAATTATTAGATAGGCCAGGTATATCCGCCACATGCAGTTTGTGGAGTTTCTTGCCCCAGGCTGGGCAGTCGAGAACTTTCCTTTGGTTTTATGAAGGACTTCGGGATATTTACCTGAACCTACAATTTATAAAAAGGCCCGAATTGTGTGTGCGGGGGATGGTCTTTTCCTTTAAGACCGAGCTGGGGCGAAAGGTCAAATTTCGGACAGACATAAAACGTGGCGAAGACGGTTCAATGGCTTTGGGACTTAAGGCCTATGGAAAGATTCATTTTATTCGAAGTCAAAAGGCGCGGGCGATGACGGGACAGAATACAATCGCTGCCGACGGATCTCTTGCAAATAGCTTTTTTGTCAGGTTGCGCAAAGCGATAACATCCATGGGTGGGCTCTTTTCGGGGAAAAAGCATTACCAGGATGAAGAATCGAATAGGATTCCGTAAAAATAATTGTCTATTTTTGTCTAAATTCTATCTGGCCTATGCTTCAGTTTGTCTTCTGGACTTGTATAACCTTTGTGCTATATACCTATATCGGGTATGCTATCTTAATTTATATACTAGCAAGATTATTTCCATACCCTATAAAGGAAAGGTCTCAAAATGGCGACGAATATGAGCTTCCCCCATTGACACTATTTATTACAGCCTACAATGAGTCAGAAATAATTCCTGATAAAATGCTGAACTGCCTTGAGCTTGATTATCCTAAAGATAAATTAAACATTCTTTGGGTTATAGATGGAAGTACTGATGATAGTCGTGAGCTGTTAGCAAAGTATCCGATGGTTACGATTATCGGTTCAGCCCATAGGAAAGGTAAGACAGCTGCCGTTAATCACGGTATGGAATATGTGAAAACTCCAATTGTCGTCTTTAGTGATGCAAATTGTTTACTTAATGCCGGGGCGTTGAAGATTATTGCTCGCCAATTTCAAGATCCGACAATCGGCTGTGTCTCGGGTGAAAAAAGAGTGGCTTTTGATAATGACGATACTGTTTCTTCAAAAGGGGAGGGAGCCTATTGGAAATATGAATCCCTCTTGAAAAGATTAGACTTCGAATTTTATTCAGCAGTCGGAGCCGCTGGGGAACTTTTTGCTGTACGGACAGAATTATTTGCTGCGATGGAAGAAGATACCTTATTGGATGATTTTATGCTTTCAATGCGCATTGCATTAAAAGGTTACCGTATCGCATACACAGCAGATGCCTATGCTGTTGAATATGGTTCGCTGAATATGGAAGAGGAAGGAAAAAGGAAGCGACGTATTGCTGCTGGGGGATGGCAGTCTATAGGAAGATTACTACCATTATTAAATGGCTTTAAATTTGGGAAGTTGAGCTTTCAATATATTTCACATCGTGTGTTGCGTTGGTCTGTTACACCTTTTGCCCTTTTTACAATCTTCCCCTTGGCGGCACTTCTTGGATATCGATGCTCGTCACCTTTCAATGTGTTTTCTGTCATTTTTGTGTTTCAGTGTGTCTTTTATCTTTGTGCGGCTTTTGGCTATTTGATGCGAAATAATCCCAATAGTACAAAGTTGTTTTATATTCCATATTACTTTCTGTTTATGAATATCAATGTAATACGCGGAATTTATTATTTATTTAGCAGAAGCTTTATTGGCGGATGGGAGAAATCTCAAAGAAAATAATCTAAAGAATGTTATGGAAAAAAAAATATTACATGATTTAAAGTTCTTGGAGAAAGTCTTGAATATGACTTGTGATACATTGTTGCTGGTGAATAAGGATAATATCTGCGTGGATGCGATAATGAAAACAAATAATCCGGTTTTAAATTCCAATATAAATCCAATTGGGGAAAATTTGTTGTCTATTTTACCGCAGCCAACTTCGGCTCTTATAGAAAGGGAATTTAACTTTTGCCGCCAAACAGGAGAAACTTCAAATCTTAATTATGATCTGCCTACGGAAGAACAGATGTATTATTTTAAGTTTGTCATTCATAAATTTGACGAGGAACATCTTATTTGCCAATATCGGGATATCACTCAGCGAAGTAACATGAAGTACCGTCTTAAATCTGCACTGACTGCCCAACTTGAGGTGGGAAAGGTCGCTATGATCGGGCATTGGACTTATGATCTGCAACAGCAGGAATTTACGCATAATGGCTATTCGAACCTTCGGAGGAAAAATCTTGAAGAGCCTGAGAAAATAGCTTTGCAAGATCTGCTCCCACATGTCCATCCGGATGATAGAAAGAAGATGGAAGCTTTTTTGCATAACGACGCTATTGAGTATAGTACATTTGAGTACCGCATAAAACAACCTGATTCACCCATCACGTATGTACGGGCGACAAAATATGCCAAACGCCTTGAAAACAATATTCATATTATAGATGGCTTTTCTCAAAATGTAAGCGATTTCATTAAAAATCGAAATGAACTTGAAATGGTGCTTGCTGTTGTTGATAATGCACCATACAGTATTTTTGCTTGTCATAAAAATGGGACAATGGCTTTTGCGAATAAGGCATGCCGACAGCAAAATGGTCTGAAAGAAGAAGAGGTCATTGCTGACTTAAAAGTTTTTGAATGCCTGCGGGAATTCACAACAGAAGAAGCTTGGGACTTATCTGTGCAAAAAATCATTTCTTCTTCGGGTTATTATCAATATCGTTGTGATACGGTGTATCCAGAACTGGATATTATTGGCTCAGAATGCAGTTCGCTGATGATCAAAAATGGGAACGGTGAAGATATCATCTGGACCATTAAGCGGGATATCTCGGACCAGCTTCGTTACGAGGAGCAGTTGTTGCGTTCAAAAGAAGCTGCTGAGGAATCTGAGCGGTTAAAATCTGCATTTATCTCCAATATGAATCATGAAATCCGGACGCCGCTTAGCGCAATTATGGGCTTTGGAAGTATTATTGCCGATACGCCAGATCCTGAGCTGCGAAAGGAGTATGGGGAGCTCCTCAATGCAAATAGTAGCCAGCTGTTACGGCTGATAACGGATGTACTGGAAATGTCGCAGATGGATGCAGGTAAAGTAAGGTTAAAGAATTCGGAAGTGTCTCTTAAAGGAATATTGAATGAGCTTTCAATGAGTTTCTTGTCAAATGAGGAACAGCCAGCCATAACTTTTGACATTCCTGAAAAGGAATTGGTGGCAAGGCTAGACCGTGGAAGAGTGATTCAGGTACTCGTCAATTTAATTAATAACAGTTTGAAATTTACGCCGCCTGAGGGTGCTATACACGTTGGTTACAGGCTAAGTAATGATTATGTAGAATTCTATGTTAAAGATAATGGTATTGGCATAGCCAAGGAAAATCAAGAGTTGATCTTCAATAGATTTTATAAGATTAATTCAATGGATAAGGGGACGGGATTGGGGCTGGCAATTTGTAAAGGTATTGTTGAGCAGATGAATGGACAGTTGGGTGTCGAATCGGAGCTTGGAAAAGGAGCTACCTTTAGCATAAGATTGCCTTTAAGCGAACAAAATTAAAATAGCATACCATGACTAGAGATATTGAATTTAGGCCGGTGAGCATCTCCAGGTTACTGGTCCGGATTGTCATCCTATTGGTGGCTATACTCGCCTCCTTGTCGTTTTTGGCTTTGCTTATTTCGCCTCAGACCACTGTTATTTTCCAATGGATCGGTGTGTTGTTACCTGGGCTTATATGTGGCAATTTTCTTTTTTTTATTATCGGATTATATAAACGTAGTTGGTACAGTATTTGTCCGTTAATAGCACTATTGGCCAACTTTCATTATTTCATAAAAGTAATCCAGATAAACGGGATAGCGCAAACTGAAACATCAGACATACGTTTCGCATCTTACAACGTTCGTGAATTCAAAATGATTTATAATCTATCTTCGATGCAACAGATTGCTTCCTATATTGATTCGCAGCGGGTAAATACCTTATGTTTACAGGAAGTTCCGGCCGATTGTTCCGTGTCGGAACTCAAGCAGTCATTTGGCCAGTTTCAATATTTCATAATAACAGGGAGTAAATCAGGGCAGAATCAACTTGCTATCTTAAGTAAATTTCCACTGGACTCGGTACAGGTTGTGTCTTTTAAAGAGCGGCCCAACTGTGCACTTTTTGCCGATCTTTCCCTCAAAGGCAAAAAGATCAGAATCGGAAACTGTCATTTGCAGACAACAAATTGGAACCAGGTAAAAGGGGATTTACTGCCTGCTGAAAATACGGCCTTTAAATGGTGGAATGCAATTAAAACAATGTCTGAAAATTTTAGGTTGAGAGGTGGACAGGCTGATTATTTAAGAAATTTAATCGATCAATCTTCTTTTCCTACGCTTATTTGCGGCGACTTTAATAATAGCCCTAATTCCTATAGTTATCATAAAATTAAAGGAAATTTGAAGGATGCATTTCGCGAAGCAGGTAATGGATATGGATATACTTACAGTAATTTAATGAAGCTCTTTCGCATTGATTTTGTATTCTTTTCTGGAGCTACATTTCAGGCTGTAAATTATAGAACGGGAGATGTTGACTATAGTGATCATCTTCCTGTATTGGTTGATTTTAAAGTAAATTGATATATATAACATTTTTGCTACACAAATTATGGGTGCAATTATTAGTGTATTATTGATTCATGAATTTTATAAAAGGATAGCATCCTTCTAGACAGTGTCTAAACAAGCTAATAATGATCTATGGAAATCGATTTTTCAATGTATAATATTCTGATCTTAGAGGATTCTGAGCTTAATCTTTTTGTGCTAAAAGAGATTTTGGAACGGGAGCACTTCAACGTATTTTCCGCTTCCGGTGCTAAAGGGGCATTTGAAAATTTGCAACAGCAAAGGATAGATCTTATTTTAATGGACGTCATGATGGGGAATACGAACGGATTTGAACTAACAAAGGAGCTGAAATCCATGGAGCTGTATAAGCATATTCCAGTTTTATTTATTACGAACTTAAAATCTCCGGATGATGTTGTGCGTGGATTTGATAGTGGCGGTGTAGATTATATTCCGAAGCCTTTCAATAAAAAGGAATTACTTCAGCGCATCAAACATCAAATCAAGCTTATTGAATCGGGCCATACAATTGCTATGCAGACAGCACAGCTTCAGGAAGCGATATTAAACCGCGATAGAATGTATGCTATTCTTGCTCACGATCTACGAAGTCCGATTTCTTCACTCAAAATGATCTTAAATATTTTGACCATGAGTCCTGAGGGAAGTAATACTGGTTATGGAGATATGATCAATACGGGCAATGATATTGCGGAACAACTTTTCAGTGTTTTGGACAATCTACTTAAATGGACCAAAAACAGCTTGGGTGTATTGAGTTATATGCCACAAGAAATTGAGCTCGATGAAATGATCAAAGGTGTGGTGGAGACACTTCAGCCTACAGCTAAATTAAAAAATATTGAAATTCAATTAGCATTACAATCCGGATTACAAATCTTTTTTGATGCGGATATCATGAAAAGTATTTTAAGAAATCTTTTGATTAATGCGGCGAAGTTTAGTCACGAAGATTCCCTGATTAAGCTCAATTTATACCGAGATGGAGATGATGTGGTTGTTGAATTTATCGATACGGGGGTAGGAATGAGTGTGGAGGCACAACGGCAACTGCAACAGCAGATAATGGAAGAGGGAAAGATAACCCCTATGCGGGAGAAAGGTAAAGGTTTAGGTCTATGGGTAGTTTACCATTTTATCCATCAAAATGGTGGAGCATTCTTTTTTGAGTCGGAAGAAAATGTTGGCTCCCGTTTCGGTTTTCGTATTCCGCTAATGGACACAGCATCTCATCAGTAAAAACGCAAAATTATAAATTGATAATTTATGTATAACCTAAAAAAAAGAATTCTAGTTTCGGGTGGAGCTGGATTTATAGGTTCCCATCTTTGTGAACGTTTATTGAAGGATGGGAATGAAGTGGTTTGTATGGACAATTTTTTTACCGGGGATAAATCGAATATTGTTCATTTGCTACAGAATCCCTATTTCGAGCTTGTACGGCACGACGTGACGGAGCCTTTTTTGGCTGAGGTTGACGAAATATATAATCTGGCTTGTCCTGCAAGTCCGGTACACTATCAGTACAATCCAATTAAAACCATTAAAACTTCGGTGATGGGAGCGATCAATATGCTTGGGCTTGCAAAGCGGGTTAACGCACGCGTTTTACAAGCTTCTACCAGCGAAGTATATGGTGACCCGAAGGTTCATCCGCAGCAAGAAAGCTATTGGGGAAATGTGAATCCTGTCGGTATTCGATCCTGCTATGATGAGGGAAAGCGATGTGCGGAAACGCTCTTTATGGATTATCATCGTCAACATCATATTGCAATTAAGATTGTCCGCATATTTAATACTTATGGTCCACGTATGCATCCTCAAGATGGAAGGGTGGTATCCAACTTTATTATGCAAGCTTTACAGCATAAGGATATTACCATTTATGGTGAAGGAAATCAGACCCGTAGTTTTCAATATGTAGATGACCTGGTGGAAGGAATGATTCGAATGATGGCTACTGAAAAGTCTTTTATCGGCCCGGTAAACATCGGTAATCCAAATGAATTCACGATACTACAATTGGCGGAGCAGGTGATTCTCCAAACTGGATCAAAATCAAAGATTAAGTTTTTGCCCTTGCCACAAGATGACCCGCAACAACGAAAACCAGACATTGAACTTGCGAAGAAAAACTTGAGCTGGAATCCTACAGTTCAGCTGGAAGAAGGTCTGTCGAAGACAATAGCGTATTTTAAAACATGTTTATAAGGTATTAATGCCAATCTGTTATATTATTGCTTTATCCGGCAATAACTTGTGCTTTATGCTGTGTGATATGATCAAGAAGCGTTTCATTTAAAATCGGTGAAGTTTTCAACATCTCACGGATGGGATATTTTTCAACAATATTTTTTAAAGCGTCCAGATGGCGCTGATGGTGTAGGTCGGTTCCCACAAAATCATACATGCCTGATTTCAATAAGGTCATAGCAATGGCTTTCACATCGACGCCATAATATCGGCTTAATGAAAGGAGATTTAACTGTAACAGACAACCTGCATCTTTAATTTGCTTATAAATATTAAAATTGCTATGGTAATAATTATAGCGCTCGGGATGCGCAAGAATGGGTTTATACCCTAATTTTTGAATATCTCTAATCGTGTGGAATAAAGCTTTCGATTCCGAAAGGTATGACATCTCGATCAGCACATAACCACCGGGCATGACGCACAATTCATTTTCACGAATTAGTAATGGAAGATTTTCGTCAATCATATGCTCGGCAGCGCCAAATATATCCACATTATTGCCCGAGCTTTTAAGTCCCTCGACAAGCGAATCTTTCGCATGTTCAATACTAAATTTGGTGTTTTGATGAACTCCAGCCATGATATGTGGCGTACAGATAAACTTTTTCAGGCCTAAGCGCTGAAGTTCCTTTATATAATGTAAGGATTGTTGGACAGAATCACTCCCGTCATCAATGCCTGGTAACAGATGATTATGCATATCTACTTCTAGAAATTCCAACTGCGCCAAAGAGCGAATAGATGAAGTCTTTTTCCCAAACAGGTTGCTAAAAAATCCCATGATGTACATTATTTATGTTTTGAAAAATAGTTCAGTAAAGGAGCGGCGTTTCAGTTTATATTAAGCGGAGAAGTAAAAATTTAATTCCTTTCCATGACTACTTTTTTTTAATACAAACAATATGCCAATAATTGAGTTAATTACTGTATGTCTACATACGGCGCCAATGGGATTGGTTTGCTGATGTTAAGATGATCGTTATTTATGACTGAATTGTTAATTATGAAGAATAAATGCTATTATTTTTTTTATGTAACAGTTTCGGTATAATAGTTGCTTAATCCACGTTGATAAATTGATCGAATGGATAGGGTTCTTTTTTAATGATATTTTATCAAAGAGGCATTTTAGGTGTGAAAATTTGACTATCTTGCATCTCCTTTATAAAATATTATAATAAAGCCATATCACATCGTGTTCGTTTGTCGCAGACACGTCAGTAACATTTTAATTAAATAAGAGAAAAAGCTATGATGGGTTCTCTAGGAGATTTAAGAAGACGCTTGAGAAAGGACAATCCAAGATGGGTCATTTTAATGATCGATATGTGGTTTGTATTTGCAAGCTACGTCTTTTCTAATTTTGTGGTCAATAACTTTAAGGGTGTATTTGATATTGAATTGATGCTGAAGAAAGTTGTCGTCATATTGCCGATATATTTTTTAATGTTTTTATGCTATGATACTTTTCGGGGTATTGTTCGGCAGACGGGAATTCGAGATACCATTAAAATTTTTAAGACGGTTGGTTCTGCCTATGTGATTTTAATGCTGCTAACCTTAATTATCAAAGCTGTTTTTGATAAAGGGACGATGGCAGGAGACTATCTTCGTTTATCCTATGGCGTGTTGACTATGCAGGCTTGTATTCTACTTGTCATTATGGTGGGCGCGCGTGTGGTTTACCGAACCATTTATGAGTATCTCTTTTTACCGGCAAGAAAAGGTGAGAATGTGTTGATATTTGGGGCTTCGAGGCCAGGCTTAGTATCATTCTCCTTATTAAAGGAGGATCCGAGAACGAAATATCAAGTAGTTGCTTTCGTGGAAGATAAAATATCACGGATAGGAAAGCGATTGGCAGGAATAAAAATTAAAGATATTACCGAAATCACAAGGGACTATGTTGAAAAATGCCAAATTACTCAGGTCATCATTGCTGTAGAAAATAACGACCCCGAACGATTGGAATATGTATCAGACTGGTTCCAAAATATTGGACTTGAACTGAAGATTATGCCGCCAGCACGAATTTTACTTAATTCAGGTGCTAAGCGTGAAATCAGGCCATTGAAGATTGAAGATTTATTGGGGCGCAAGCCGATCAAATTGGATCACCCCGAAATCGAAGAAGAGATGCAGGGGAAAGTGATCCTGGTTACCGGTGCCGCAGGATCTATCGGTTCGGAACTAGCCCGTCAGATCGCCAGACGTCATTATAAAAAATTAATCTTGCTGGATCAAGCTGAATCAGCATTGTATGATATACAGCAGTCTATTAAGGCTACATTGCCCGAAGATATGCATTGTGTAGTCGGTGATGTGCGTAATTATGCATTCATGCAGAATATATTTGCACACTATAAACCCGATTTGGTATTTCATGCTGCGGCCTATAAGCACGTTCCTTTAATGGAGGCAAACCCCTACGAGTCAATTCAGACGAATGTTTTAGGAAGTAAAAATGTGGCCGATCTCTGTATGCAATATGGGACTAAAAAGATGGTTATGGTGTCTACGGATAAGGCTGTTAACCCAACCAATGTGATGGGGGCGACCAAACGCATGGCCGAGATTTACGTGAGCAGCTGCAGCGGTAAATCCAATACCAGTTTTATCATTACCCGATTTGGAAATGTATTGGGTTCAAACGGTTCTGTCATTCCGCTTTTTGAGAAGCAAATGGCAGAGGGAGGGCCGCTGACGTTGACCCATCCTGAAATCACCCGTTTCTTTATGACGATTCCTGAAGCATGTCAATTGGTACAGGAGGCTGGTGTGATGGGAAAAGGTGGCGAGATCTTTGTGTTCGATATGGGCAAGTCTGTTAAAATAATTGATTTAGCAAAACGGATGATCAAGCTGAAAGGTTATCGTTACCCAGAAGATATCGATATCAAAATTGTTGGATTACGTCCAGGTGAAAAGATTTATGAAGA
>JAITLV010000204.1 GCA_031277685.1 Sphingobacterium sp.
TCGCGTTCGGCAGGAGGGGTAATCTTGGTGACTACAAAAAAGGGAAATTCTGGCAAGCCTGTATTTAATTATTCAACAGGATTTAGTGTCGATACACGGACAAAAAATGTTGCTTTGACGAGTGCTGTGCAGGCTGGTGAACTTTATAAGCGTATCAATGGTGCGGCCGATCCTGCAGGTTGGTCTTGGTCTCAAGATGAGTTGGATTATTATAAGACCATAAACAATGGCTGGGGCTACGACCAACTGGAAACGGTATGGCGCAATCCATCGACTCAAACACATAATCTTAGTGTGAACGGAGGGAATGACAAAGTACGTTATTTCGGCGCAGGATCCTATGTGAAACAGAAGGGCTTTTTGGATCCCATGACTTATGACAAGTATAATCTCCGGATGAATGTAACAGCGGATATCACGGATGACTTAGAATTGTTTACTGGCTTGGCCCTCTACAATACGTTTACCGGAAAGGTGGCTGATAATGCGGATCCCGCGGATACCTATGGTAAATTACGGATCTGGCAACCTGATCAACCAGTATATACAAATAATGGACAGTATGTGGATTATGGCTGGATCGGGAATGTCGGGGCACGTGTTAGTGGCGCGAGCGGCTACAATAAAGAAAGTATGCTAAAGCCGCAGATGATTGTGAGTGCGACCTATAAAGCACCATTTTTGGAGGGGCTAAAAGCTAAGGTAGCCTATAATCGAAGTTGGACAAATGAGCTTAGAAATAGATTTTATACCAACTATGACATGATGGTGATGAAACGGAGCGGAACCAATGGACGGATTATTTCTACAGATGACAATGATATTATAGGGATAAAGAAATCGACTTGGGTAGGGAAAGATTATATTGAGCGGAAATCAACATGGAGCAGTGATAAACAGTTTAATGTACAATTGAATTACGATCATGTATTTAATGATGTGCATCGCGTTTCTGGCGCCTTAGTTACGGAATGGTACGAAGGTGCAGGATCGGGGATTACGGGAGGAAGAGAAACCTTTCCCGTGTATCTAACCGACCAGTTTTGGGCAGCCAGCAGTGCACGTGCTGATGGATGGGCTGATGGCGATACCGATTGGGTTAGTGGCAGGATGTCTTATATCGGACAGTTTAATTATGCTTACGCGGATAAATATTTATTTAATTTCTCTTTCCGTGAGGATGGTTCCATGAATTTTGCACCGGATAAACGTTGGGGATTTTTTCCCGCGGGTTCAGTAGGCTGGGTCGCTTCGGAGGAAAAGTTTTTTAACAAATCCGTAATTCAATTTTTGAAATTCAGGGGGTCAGTAGGTTTGACAGGGAATGATGCAGTTGGTGGTGGTGGATGGCAATGGCAAGAAGCCTATCAAGCTGGAAGTTCAGCTTATTTTGGGACAAGTCCTTCTCCTTCTGTCGGAATTGGCTACGGTCCTGTGGTGAACCCTAATTTGACTTGGGAAAAATCATTGAATTACAACTTTGGAGCAGATATGAACTTTCTGAAAAATTGGAATGTGTCGCTTGATTATTGGTATAAGAATACCTATGATATTTTGAAGAATCGTCAATTATCTCTTCCTACAACTTTTAGTTTATCTATGCCGGATGAGAACTATGCAAAAGTCAAAGCACAAGGATTCGATCTGCAATTGGGATACCGTAAAGATCGACCTAACTTCTCCTATTACGCAAATTTGACCATGTCCTATGGCTGGAATAAAGTGATTACGCAGGACTATGCTGAAAATGCACAATGGATTGATGTGCCTGTTGGTAAATCCTTGGATTATATAAAAGGCTGGGAATTTGACCGGATATTGCGGACGCAAGCGGATGTGGATGCCTTTGTTGCTGCAAATCCGAATTATAAGCATAATGGTTTGTCTCCGGCATTAGGGATGATGGTCTACAAAGATTTGAGCGGACCTGATGGTAAACCGGATGGAAATATTGATGATTGGGATCGTGTGATGTTAAAACCAAATAATTATCCTATCGTATATGGTCTAAACCTAGGTGGCCGCTGGAAAGGATTTCATGTGGATATGATGCTTTCAGGTAGTCTTGGCCAGAAAAAGTCTATTGAAGACCTATATGGAGGTGTAGAATGGAACCGTATGTGGGATCAATGGTATTCGGACAGTTGGACACCGGAGAATCCAAATGCGACTTTGCCAAAGCGGGTGAGTGCCAATAATTCCGCTACATACCGAACAACTAGTGCTTATTGGTTGAAAAATGGCAGTTTTATGCGAATGAAGTACTTGACTTTAAGTTATGATTTACCGAAGGGAAAATTTTACAACAAAGTTTTTGATAACGTAAGGGTTTTCGCAACCGGAACGAATCTTTTTGTGATCAGTCCTTTTAATAAGTATTATGATCCGGAGATTGGAGGCAGCAATGCATTCCCTGTACTGCGTTCCTACAATTTTGGTATCGATGTTAAATTTTAAATCTTTTGTGAAATGAAATCTAGAAAATTAATATACGGACTCTGTTTGGCGATGTTAACCAGCTGTAGTTTAGATTATAAAAATACAGGTGCAATCAATCCGGACAATGTCTGGAAGGATAAAACCATGATAAATTCTTATTTGACAGATGTTTATGGGAAAATGATGCCCGGATGGTCTACTTCGGCCAACGGTACCGACGAAGGTATGAATGGGCCGACAAGTATGGGCGACTTTGCAAGGGGGCTGATTACTATTGATAATCAGGGACAAAAACTGGATTATGCCAATATAGACCGAATCAACTTTTTCTTGGATAAAATGGAAACGGTAACCGTACTTTCCGATGCTGAAAAGAAGCTGATGGTCGGTCAGGCTCTATTTTGGCGCGCTTGGGATTATTGGGGTAAAGTGTGGAACGTCGGGGGTGTTCCTTTAATTCTACATTTTCAGGATGTGACCAATGTACCTTCTTTATTTGTATCGCGTAATTCAACAACGGAATGTATGACGCAGATTTTGAAGGACCTTGATGATGCTATCGCAAATCTTCCGGATGTTTGGACGGGAAATGACTATGGTCGTATCGATAAAGGGACGGCAATGGCATTTAAGGGTAGGATATTATTACGTTATGCCAGTCCTTTGTTCAATCCGAATAATGATCAAAAGAGATGGGATGCCGCCTATAAGGCGAATAAGGATGCCGTTGATTTCCTAAAGAGTATGGGCAAGGGGTTGTATGAGGGTAAATTTGAAGATATTTGGTATAATGAGCGTAATAAGGAAGTGATTATGCTAAACCAATATTATATGCCTGATCAGAAGCTTGATCAAAAAAAGAGTCTTCCGGAGCCATTGATAAAAGATGGAGCTAATGATAATCAGACAATTTTTCCTTTGTTGATGGCTTATCCTAAAAAAGATGGAACACCGTTAAAATTGGATCTCAATCGACTGGCGAATGACCCGACCTACAATGAACAGTTTATGACGGATTTTTATGTCGGTCGTGATCCACGGTTTTATGCAACTATTTTTGCACCAGGTACTGCATACCCCGCAAAAGATGTATTAACTGGTGGAATGAAATATTGGAATGCCTGGAAAAAAGTAGCAGATCCTACTTCACCTACTGGATTTAAATATACGACATTGATCTTTAATGAGCTTGGGAAAGGTGTTGGTGGCAGTTCATCAGGTTATTTTCAGTTAAAAGGAGTGGACAGAGACTTAACGATTCCTACAGTATATGAAGGAAAAACAGACTGGATCGAGATTCGTTTTGCGGAGGTATTGATGAACTATGGTGAATGTGCCAACGAAACCGGAAGGTCGGCGGAAGCGCTAGGAGTTTTGTATGATATCCGTAAAAGGGCTGGTATTGAAGCGGGCAGTGGAAATTATGGTATTACCGCTAATTCACAAACAAATATTCGTCAAGCTTATATGGACGAGCGTTTTATTGAATTTGCTTACGAAGGTAAGCGGTTTGCAGATTTACGCCGATGGAAGCGATATGATATTTTAAACAGTCTGAAATATCGCTCGGGGTTAAATGCTGTGATTAAAAATGAAAGCAGTTTAGTAGGTTTCGATTGGACTAAAGATATGTATGATCCTGCGGTACGTAAGCTTTTCCGTTTCGAATATGTCGAAAATTTAGATGGTGATAACCAGTATCAATTTAAGGTGGATCTACAGCATTGGTTTTATCCAATTCATAAAGAAGTTATCGATAGAAATTC
>JAITLV010000209.1 GCA_031277685.1 Sphingobacterium sp.
TCGCGTTCGGCAGGAGGGGTAATCTTGGTGACTACAAAAAAGGGAAATTCTGGCAAGCCTGTATTTAATTATTCAACAGGATTTAGTGTCGATACACGGACAAAAAATGTTGCTTTGACAAGTGCGGTTCAGGCTGGTGAGCTCTATACGCGTATCAATGGATCTGCTGACCCTGCTGGGTGGGCATGGTCACAAGAGGAGTTAGATCATTATAAAACGATTAATAATGGCTGGGGCTACGATCAACTGGAAACAGTTTGGCGTAATCCATCCACACAAACACATAACCTCAGTGTGAATGGTGGAAGTGATAAAGTTCGATATTTCGGTGCTGCATCATATGTTAAGCAAACGGGTTTTCTGGATCCGTTGAAATATGATAAGTATAATATTCGGATGAATGTAACTGCAGATATTACGAAAGATCTGGAAATTTTTTCGGGGTTTGCACTATACAATAATTTTACGGGAAATGCTGTTTTTGAAGACGCTCAAGCTAATTATGGTAAGTTGAGAGTTTGGCAACCTGATCAGCCTGTGTATACAGATAACGGTCAATATGTAGATTATGGGTGGATTGCCAATATGGGGGCTAGCGTGGATGGTATGGCAGGTTACAATAAATCCCAGATGTTGAAACCGCAATTAATTTTGAGCGGAACGTATAAAGCACCCTTTTTGGAAGGATTGAAAGCTAAAGTCTCCTATGCAAGAAGTTGGGCGAACGAATTAAATCGGAAATTTTATAAGAACTATCCGGTATTTTCGATGAAAAGAAGTGGCCCTAACAATCGAATTATTTCCACAGCGGATAGTGATATCATTGGAATGAGAAAATCAAGTTGGGTAGGAAAAGATTATATTGAACGGAAATCAACCTATAGTGATGACAAACAGTTTAATGTCCAATTGAATTATGATCATGTATTTAATGATGTGCACAGTGTCTCCGCGGCTTTAGTAACAGAATGGTATGAAGGTGCCGGATCTGGTATTACGGGAGGAAGAGAAACTTTTCCGGTTTACCTAACCGACCAGTTTTGGGCAGCTAGTAGCGCGCGAGCGGATGGATGGGCCAATGGGGATACCGATTGGGTCAGCGGCCGTATGTCATATATTGGACAGTTTAACTACAGTTATGCAAACAAATACTTGTTTAATTTCTCTTTCCGTGAAGATGGTTCGATGAATTTTGCTCCCGACAAGCGCTGGGGATTCTTTCCTGCTGGATCAGTGGGCTGGGTAGCGTCGGAAGAAAAATTCTTTAACAAGTCTGTGGTTCAATTTTTGAAATTCAGAGGATCAGTAGGTTTAACAGGTAATGATGCCGTTGGCGGTTGGCAATGGCAAGAATCTTATCAAGCTGGAAGTTCGGCTTATTTTGGTACGAGTCCTTCACAATCCGTCGGACTCGGCTATGGAAGTGTAGTTAATCCTAATCTAACTTGGGAAAAAGCATTGAGCTACAATGCAGGTGTGGATATGAACTTTTTGAAGAATTGGAATTTTTCACTGGATTATTGGTATCGTAACTCCTACGATATTTTAAGGAATCGCCAAACGACTTTACCATCGACCTTTAGTTTAACTATGCCAGCCGAAAACTATGCAAAAGTTAAGGCCCAAGGATTCGATCTACAGTTGGGATACCGCAAAGATCGACCGGATTTCTCATATTATGCCAATTTAACGATGTCTTATGGCTGGAATAAGGTGATTACACAAGATTATGCGCAGAATGCACAGGCGATTGATGTTCCTGTTGGTAAATCGTTGAGTTATATCACAGGTTGGCAATATGATCGTATCTTGAGAACTCAAGCAGATGTAGATGCCTTTGTTGCTGCAAATCCGAATTATAAGCATAATGGGTTATCACCCGCGTTAGGGATGATGGTTTATAAGGATTTGAGCGGCCCCAATGGCAAGCCCGACGGAAATATCGATGATTGGGATCGCGTGATGCTAAAACCAAATAACTACCCCATTGTATATGGTCTTAACTTAGGTGGAAGTTGGAAGGGATTTCACTTAGATATGATGCTTTCCGGACGTTTAGGCGAGAAAAAGTGGATGAACGACCTTGCTGGCGGGGTAGAGTGGAATCGTATGTGGGAGCAATGGTATTCGGACAGCTGGACACCGGAAAACCCGAATGCAACATTGCCAAAACGCGTGAGTGCAAATAATTCCAATACCTATCAAACAAATAGTTCTTATTGGTTGAAAAATGGCAGTTTTATGCGGATGAAGTACTTGACTTTGAGTTATGATTTACCGAAGGGAAAATTTTACAGTAAAGTTTTTGATAACGTAAGGGTTTTCGCAACCGGAACGAATCTTTTTGTGATTAGTCCTTTTAATAAATACTATGATCCGGAGATCGGGGGCGGAAATGCATTCCCTGTGCTGCGCTCCTACAATTTTGGTATCGATGTTAAATTTTAAATGTTTTGCGAAATGAAATCTAAAAAACTAATATATGGACTCTGTCTGGCGTTTTTGACCAGCTGTAGTTTAGATTATAAAAATACAGGCGCAATCAATCCGGACAATGTCTGGATGGATAAAACCATGATTAATTCTTATTTGACAGATGTTTATGGAAAAATGATGCCCGGATGGTCCCCTTCGGCCAACGGTACCGACGAAGGTATGAATGGACCGACAAGTATGGGCGACTTTGCACGGGGACTGATTACTATTGATAACCAGGGACAAAAATTGGATTATGCCAATATCGACCGGATCAACTTTTTCTTAGATAAAATGGAAACGGTAACCGTACTTTCCGATGCTGAAAAGAAGCAGATGGTCGGACAGGCTTTATTTTGGCGGGCGTGGGATTATTGGGGCAAAGTGTGGAACGTCGGAGGTGTGCCTTTAATTCTCCATTTTCAGGATGTAACGAATGTACCCTCATTATTTGTAAGTCGTAATTCTACAACGGAATGTATGACGCAGATTTTGAAGGACCTTGATGATGCTATCGCAAATCTTCCGGATGTTTGGACGGGAAATGACTATGGTCGTATCGATAAAGGGACGGCAATGGCATTCAAGGGTAGAGTATTATTACGTTATGCCAGCCCGTTGTTTAATTCGAATAATGATCAAAAGAGATGGGACGCCGCCTATAAGGCCAATAAGGATGCCGTTGATTTCCTAAAGAGTATGGGCAAAGGCTTGTATGAAGGTAAATTTGAAGATATTTGGTATAATGAGCGTAATAAGGAAGTGATTATGCTAAACCAATATTATATGCCTGATCATAAGCTTGATCAAAAAAATATTCGTCCGGAACCATTGACAAAAGATGGAGCTAATGATAATCAGACAATTTTTCCTTTGTTGATGGCTTATCCTAAAAAAGATGGAACGCCGTTAAAATTGGATCTCAACCGGCTGGCGAATGATCCGACCTACAATGAACAGTTTATGACGGATTTTTACGTTGGACGTGATCCACGCTTTTATGCAACTATTTTTGCACCTGGTACTACATACCCCGCTAAAGATGTTTTGACTGGTGGAATGAAATATTGGAATGCATGGAAGAAAATAGCAGATCCAACTTCCCCTACTGGATTTAAGTATTCGACCTTGATCTTTAATGAGTTGGGGAAAGGTGTTGGCGGCAGTTCATCAGGTTACTTTCAGTTAAAAGGAGTGGACAAAGATTTAACGATTCCTACAGTATATGAAGGAAAAACGGACTGGATCGAGATTCGTTTTGCAGAGGTATTGATGAACTATGGAGAATGTGCTAACGAAACCGGAAAGTCGGCGGAAGCGCTAGGAGTTTTGTATGATATCCGTAAAAGGGCTGGTATTGAGGCCGGCAGTGGAAATTATGGTATTACAGCTAATTCACAAACAAATATCCGTCAAGCTTATATGGACGAGCGTTTTATTGAATTTGCTTACGAGGGTAAGCGGTTCGCAGATTTACGCCGATGGAAGCGATATGATATTTTAAATAGTCTAAAATATCGCTCGGGATTAAATGCTGTGATTAAAAATGAAAGCAGTTTAGTAGGTTTCGATTGGACCAAAGATATGTATGATCCTGCGGTGCGTAAGCTTTTCCGTTTCGAATATGTCGAAAATTTAGATGGTGATAACCAGTATCAATTTAAGGTGGATCTACAGCATTGGTTTTATCCAATTCATAAAGAAGTTATCGATAGAAATTC
>JAITLV010000248.1 GCA_031277685.1 Sphingobacterium sp.
ATAAGCAGGTCGCAATTCCAACGGCTAACCCAGCAATGTTGATAAACGAAGTGGAGAAATTGCGTATTAAATTTCGCCATGCTATTTTTAAATTGTTCTTGATCATATTGAGGCCCCTTTTATTACTATAAATGAATATTTACTCGTTTCGTAAGCTATCTACTGGATTGTTTAGTGCGGCACGTATTGTTTGGAAATTGACAGTAATGATGCTGATCAAAAAGATGGCAAGCGCGGCAAGAATAAAGAACCACCATTGTACGCCCACATTGTACGCATAATCTTCGAGCCATTTTTTTGAAAAATACCCCGCTATTGGACTGGCAATAAAAATAGCCAAGGTGGATAAGATGAGATAATCTTTTGAAAAGGGACGTGATATGTCGAGCACTGTTGCGCCTAGGACTTTGCGTATGCCAATTTCTTTGGTGCGCTGTTCGAGATTTTGCATAATCAATCCTGTGATTCCTAAGGCAGAGATCAACAATGTCAATGCACTGAATAGGATAAATAATTGCACTTGCTTGCTCTCTTTTTCATATTGTTTTGCAATCAAATCATCTATCCAATTGAAGGAAACGTGTTTATCAGGATAGGTATTTTGTATAATATGAGATACCGATCGAAAGATTTGTTGTTCTTGTCCTTTCCCTACTTTTATCAGAATATTGCCGTTTCCGTTAAAATCTTTTGCCAAAATCACTGTTGGTACTATTTTGCTACGAAAAGACTCACTATGGAAATCTTTAATGATTCCGACGGGGATAATTTGAAGGTCTTTATACAGGATACCGAGTTTGTCTATCCCAAGCTTTTTTGCCGTACTTTCCGTCACAAGGGCATTATTGATACCTTCGTCTTCTCCCTGATCCATTTCTACAGGCGTATAATCTTCAGGAGTCAATAATCGACCTTTAACCAACTGGATTCCCAAAGTCTTGGACAAATCGACATCGCCACCGATGAAACTGATTTGGATATTTTTCCCTGGATCGTCCTTGTCGACGATTGTCTTGGCAAGGTAGCCCGACCCGATTGTCGGCGTCCAGGCAGCGACGCTGACCGATTCAACCCCGGTAAGTTGACCAATTCGATCTTTTATATTTGTGTTTTGTGTACCCTTATTGAAATAATCGATGTTCAGCACATTTTTGACTTCCATTCCCAAGGGAGCTGCTTGCATATAGCTGAGTTGGGACTTGATTGTTATAAGGCCAATGATGACGATAATGGCAATGCTAAACTGTGTTGTGATAAGCATTTTTTTGATAAGGACTTCTGCATTGGGAATTTTTGATAGCTTATTTTTTAAGGCATCTGAACTCTTAATACCGGAGATCAGCCATGCTGGATAAAAACCAATTAGCAGGCCAAGGGCAATTGCAGTCGCCATAAATGCCAATAGCAACGGGAGCTGTATGGATTTAATATAAGCGAGATCATAGCCTATAAAGTGCTCCAGCTGGGACAATCCAAGTTTAAAGAGTACCAAACTGCATAATGCAGAAATAAAAAACAGTAGGATTGTTTCCAATAGCATCCGTCTGATCATTTGGGTTCGGCTGGCCCCCAATACTTTATGTATATGAAGTGTCCTTAATTTTTTAACTGTTCTTACAGCGTAAATATTAATAAAATTGATACAGGAAATAATAAAGACCAAAACGGCAACACCCACAAATATGTTTGTTGTTTTTTGGTTGCCGCTGATATCTACACTGCCTAATGGCTCCATATATATATCCTGAATAGGCTGCAGGCGAAAGGAAGTCACCTGTTTTGTGTTTGGACTGAGGTATCCTTTATACCAATGATTTAGTTTCTGCTCGAGATCTATTCTTGGTGTTCCGGGTTTTAGTTGTACAAATTGTTCGGTGTAGTACCCCGAGCCATCTTTGCTTAATTCCATCGATATTTTAGGCACTAAAGCAATGGCGGAAGCTCTGAGCGTTGAATTATAAGGAAGATTATCCATAACACCCGTAATGATATAATCGGATGGCTGATCGGTATAGGGGTCGGCACTTTGGATGACTTTGCCGATGACATCTTCGTTCTTAAAGTACTTTTCTTTGAATTCTTTGCCGATGAGCAAGTTTGTTTTTCCTTGGACCAGCTGTTTGGGATTGCCTTCGAGAACCTTGATGCTCAACATATCCAAGATATTTATTTCCGACTCCAAAACCTGTATGCCTATGGGCTGTGCTGAGCTTGCATGCGGTTTTAAATAATATTTTCTGGATTCTATCCGAGCCTCATTTTGAATCTCCGGGAATACTTGTTTGAGTTCCGTACTTAAATTAACGAATGTTCTGGACATTTGGTGTTCAAGGCCAGCAGTTGAATCTATGGTCACAATCCGAAAGAGATGATCCGCATTTTTCCAGCTTTTGTCATACGAGTTTTCTTCAATGACAAGAGCAAATACGAGAAGGCACAAGGAAAAACCAATACTTAAGCCCAAGATATTGATCCAGGTATATTGTCGGTTGCTAATGAGGCTGCGAAAAGTAAGTTTGAATGAATTCATGCCTTTCTTGATGGTTTAAAACTATACGAAACAAAGTTGTTAAACTTTGGGCTACTCATCGCGTAAACTGTCAACAGGGTTGCCTAACGCAGCCTTAATTGCTTGATAGCTTATCGTGGCCATACTGATCAGAATAGCCAATAGTCCTGCAATGACAAAATAATACCACTTTATCTCAATTCGATAACTGTAATCTTGTAACCATTTATCCATGGCCCACCAAGCAATAGGTGTCGCAATAAAAATAGCCACTACAACAAGTTTGATAAAATCGATCGAAAGTAAAGAGGTTACTTGGGTGACACTTGCTCCAAGAACTTTGCGGACAGCAATTTCTTTCATGCGCGTTTCGGCCATATAGGCGATTAATGCCAGTAGACCCAGACAGGAAATAAAGATCGTCAATCCTGCAAAGATCATGGCCAGTGTACCTATAGCTTTTGTCTCCTTAAATTTTTCTTCGTAGGTCTTGTCAATGAATTTATATTCAAAAGGATAGTCTGGGTTGAACTTTTTAAAGATTGACTCAATCGTTTTTAAGTTGTCTGCGATGTCATTGTTTGGATTTAAACGATAATGGATCGTTGTAAACCAGGCTTGCGGTCCTAATATAACCATGGGTTTATTGTCTCCAAATGGCGATCCCATTATGAAATCTTTGACCACCCCAACTACGGTCCATTTTGTTCCATCACCATCCACAATGCTATTGACGGGGTTTTTGAGGTGCAAACTTTTTACCGCGGATTCATTTAAAATCAAGGCAGTACTGTCTGTCGCAAACTTGTAAATATCGATATCCCGCCCCTGTATAAGTGTTAGGCCTAGATTTTTTACGGCATCGGCATCGGTACTAAAACGGTTATAGGAAATGCGTTTGTCCTGTTCCGTTGGTGTCCCGGACGTAAACCCCCAGCCATTGCTATAGAAATCGGTTACCGGCGACATGTTTTTCGATACAGAAACAACTGCGTTGCTGGCTAACAGTTCATTTCTAAGAATTTTATAATTCTTCTCAAGGTCACCTTGGATACTGCTATAAAGTAGGCCATTTTCATTGTAACCTCGGTCGCGCTGTTTGGTATATTGGATTTGTTTCGCGACAATGACTGTTGCGATAATCAATATAATAGCGAGACTAAATTGAATGACGACTAAAAGTGAGCGAATACTAAGGCCTCTTGTTTTAGAAACAAATTTCCCTTTCAAGGTCTTGATAGGCTGAAATGAAGAAAGGAAAAAGGCTGGGTAGGTACCCGCTAACACACCCGTAAATAAGGCAAAACCAATTAAAAAAAGCCAGGTTGATAAGT
>JAITLV010000072.1 GCA_031277685.1 Sphingobacterium sp.
GAAAGCTGAATATCTGTACTGCGTAAAATGGAAGATGACAACGTAATTGAATCGCTCATCATTCCGCCAACAGTAACGTAACGCGTATGGTGCGAAAATCCACCATTGCCTTTTAACGCCGATAAGATCAGCTCTGCACTTTTGCCCCACAAGTAATCAATGACCACGTCAATTGGATTTTGCTGCTGCAAGGTTTTTAGTGTTGTAATAAACGCTTCATCGTCTTGTTTCAACGAAATGATCTCATCTGCACCTAATGATAATAATTCGTTTAAAGACTGTTCGTTTCTTCCTGTCGCTATCACCTTTTTCGCACCGTAATGTTTGGCAATTTGCACAGCAATTTTGCCGGTAACACCTGTCGCACCGTTAATAAGTACGGTTTCACCTTTTTGCAACCCCGCTCTGAAACGTAATGCCAAAGCTGAGCCCATCACTGCATTTGGTAAGGCTGCTGCTGTTGCATCGTCAATATTTTCGGGTAGTCTTACCGTACGTTTTTTTTCAACAACGGCTTTTTCGGCGATCATTCCACTAACGCCAATTCCGTAAACACGTGTACCGTCTGCTAGTACCCCAACTCCATCTCCACCGACCACTTTTGCTGCAAACACTTCGTCTTGTGTGGAATAATGTTTTCCACTTGCTTGCATCCGGTCAAGGTTTTTCACAGCAGATGCTTTTACCGAAATCAATAATTCGTTTTCATTTTGCACTATTGGCTCTACAAAGTCTGCTGTATATTTTGGCATTTCACCTTTTTTAAATACTACTGCTGCTTTCATTTTGTCTAAATTTTATGCCACAAAATTAAAAACCGATACCTCAGCAGGCGATAACATTTGTTATTAAATCCGTTTTTTTGCCAATACACTTTTTATACGACTTAAATGGACCGTAGAAATCCCAAGATAAGAAGCGATATAATGTTGCGGGACACGTTTTATAATTTCGGGTCTTTCTTTTAGCAAATTGATGTAGCGTTCCTGCGGCGTATTTTTGACCATTGAGAAAAAATAATTCATATAATCGAATGTCCGTTCAAAAATTTTGTCTATAAGCATATCCCGTAACTGTGGAATTTCTTTAATTTCTTCGATTATCCTGTTTAGGTCGGTTTTGTGTACCCACCACAAAACGCTTGGTTCGATGGTTTCTATAGTGGTCTGGCTTGGAATATTTTTCCGGAAGCTTTGAATGGAGCCAACAGTTTCATTTTCAAAAAAAAATTGGGAAGTAATATCTTTACTATCGTTATTGAACCAAGCACGAACCCCACCCTTTTCAATCAGAAACATTTTTTTGGAAACTTCGCCTTCGTTCAAAAGTATGGTTTTGGCAGGAACTTCAATGCGATGGAAGCAATCTATATATTCGTTCCATTTATCGTCATCAAGTAGGAATTTATTTCTGAATTGTTCAAACATTTACTTGTCGTAATTGCACTGTCGATATATAAAATAGCTCTCTTTCACTTCTACTAACCTACAAAAAATTACAGGTTTATTTTCTAAAATTTGCATGATGCAATTTGAATGTCTCCGGTGAAACTTGGGTTTTCTTCTTAAAAAAACGGCTAAAATAGGCCGGATCTTCAAAATTAAGCTCAAAAGCGATTTCCTTTATGGTTTTTTCACTCGTGATCAGCATTCTTTTTGCTTCTAAAACTAATCGTTCATGAATTAACTGCGAAATTGACCTATTCATTTTAATCTTTAAAATCTGATTTAAGCGTTTTGCCGTAATACCTATTTCCTTCGCATAAAATTCGGTAGTGCGCTGCTCCGTATAATATTGATCCAACAGAACAATAAACTGATAAATTCGTTTTTGATTCACATCCTGTTCTAAAAAATATTCTTGATTTAAACGGATTAGATTCAACAAATAAACTTTTATGAGAGCTTTCAAGATAAGATAAGTACCTTCGGGGTTATTGTATTCCTCTTTTATTAAATTCACAACCTTCGCAAGAATATCAGCGTCCCGAGGCTTGACGATCAAATGTGTATACTGTCCTTGCATATTAAAGAGATTGAAAACATCCAAAGCATATTCTTTGTCATCTTCGTCCAAATAATCTCGTTTGAAAGCGAGAAGATATCCAGTATTCAAATTGCTCAACTCTTCCATACGATAAAGTGGAATCAGATAAATATCAACATGAGAATCAGGATCACCGACATTGTTATATTGACAGAAAATTTCGAAAAATGAGTTTCTATCTTCATTTTTTAGATAGCTCTCCGGGCGACATTCCAATTCAAAATATATCATTTTGAGCGGATCAATCTGGTGGCTGACTCTCATGTGATTTTTAATTTAATTTAGTCAATCTTTTTTATTTTGAAGTATATATTTTACCAGTCTCTTTTTCGTAAAGCTCGGGAAGAAAAGTTGTAAAATTACTCATTTCCTCGTGACAATGTTTGCATAGTCCTGCACCTACATGATCGGGATAGATTTTAAGCCGTGTCTCCAAATCATTTGCTAGATCATTACCTTCAAAATAACCCAACCAAAAACGACTTTTCATTTCACAGCCATAGGCAGTATCCCGAATAAAGTGTACCATTTTGGCGGCATAGCCCTCTTGGCCATCCATACCCAATCTCGCGTGAATAGCGGTTACACGCTGTTCTGGAAATCTACTTATATCCAAAATATTTGAGGGATCTAAAAAATTAATCTTCAATTTATGAATTTCATTTCCACCCAATCTTTCGTGGGCAATATGGGTTCCCCCAATATACTTTCCAGTCCCCCTCTCACCGATCCAGTCACTATAAACATGGTCTTCTTTATGCCACAGTAAATACTGTTGCGTATCCTGAATATAGGAAAACCACCATTCAATCATTTCGCCGTTTATATTGGCCAGTGATGACCTTGCTGCAACAACAAGTAAACCGTCTTCGTACCGTTTCCACCCTGCTTCAAACGGTAGATACCCAGGCTCTAAGAGCTCATTTGCTTCTTCAATTCTCATGTTATTCTATTTTAGTCGTTATAAATTATTATTAAATACATGTATTCTATTGATGCTTGTGATGATATATAAAGCCGCCGAAATTGCGCAAGCCAAAACAGCAGCGATCAAGAAGATTGTTCTCATTTCACAATTCAGTTCCGTGATAAAGGAAGAAAGGAATTGGCCGCCAAAAATTGCCATGGAATAATAGCTTAGGTACTGCCCTAGATTACTGCTGCTGCTTTCTTCGATGGTCATATGATTTAGCAACGGAACAGTAAATCCAAACCCCGTCCCCATGGCTACCGCTCCAATGAATAAGGTGATGTTGGATGTGGTAATAAAGAAAATAGTAAGCCCAATGGCAAATGCAAAAAATCCCATTGACAACGTAAAGTCTTTTGATAAATACCTGGTGACGCGAGGCATCTGGCTCGCTGCTATAACGGCCACAATCGAAATAAAAGCCATGAAGTATCCCGTTTCAGCCTCACTGTAGTGAAACGAAGATGGAAGAAATAATGGAAGACAAACAAATGCCACAAAAAACAGCATCATGGCAAACGCAGCAGACAAAATTATAATCAATAAATGTCTACTGATTTTGGCATTCTCTGTAGACTCGACAGCGACCACTTTTTTACGTAACATATCGGCACTACGCTTGACACTTATAGAAATTAATAGCGCACATAGCAACCCCATTAGATAAATTAAAAAAGGATATTTCCAACCAAGCCCTCCCAAAAGACCGCCAAAACTCAAAAACACGACCCCGCCCAGTTCAATAGCCATACCTTGCCAAGCTATCATTTTCATGCGGTCGTCACCAATGAATAGTAGTGCAATTAAGCCCGTTCCAGCTGCCTGTATTGACGCCGTAGCAACACCTAAAAGAATACGATCTATCACAACCAAATAAGGGTTGGTAAGATGCCCCCCAGCAGTCCAAGTAAAGCATAAGGTATCAAACCCCATCTAAGCATCAGATATGCTCCCTTTCGGTCAATCAATTTCCCAACGAAGGGTGCAAAAATTACTACGCCGAGCGAAGGCAACGTAATCAACAAACCTGGATTTTCTTCAAATCCTAAATGGACTGAAATTTCCTTTAATGACGGCGCTATAACAGTTCCAACCATAATTGTTAAACTGCTGCTCAGTAGCAAAGCAAAAATTCCAAATTTTGATATCTGATTCATACTATTGTTTTATTGACTTTACAAATTTCAATATTAAACAATGAAGCAAATGGTGTGATTATCGCATTGTCTTGTACTTTTAGGAAATCGGTCCATATAAAATCAATACCCAATAGATTATTGAAACTCATTCTCTGCTCGAATCTAAATTCCAATGCTTATAAGATGTTTAGCTGAAAGACGTTGTTGGAAAAAGAAAATATGCTATGCCTCCTTTCTTAGTCTGGAACACTATACAAAAAAATACCTGAAAGCAGTGATAAAGCCTATGAACCAATTCTTCTATTTTTGCAGGAAAGGAGAGTGAAAAATGAGAAAACTAATGGG
>JAITLV010000099.1 GCA_031277685.1 Sphingobacterium sp.
ATATTTTCTACTTTTGAACCATCAAGTCATTTTTTTTGCGTTCGACTTGATAATATTAATGGATAAAATGGAACGAAGGCGTTCGTTCCATTATTTTTTATCACTGATAGTCAATTTGTTAACACAACACACACTTTACTTACTGCTATTTTCTACGTGCTAAGAAGCTGACGATTTTACATCCGCCCTTCTTAAACTATTACTAATCTAGCAGCTCATCAAGGTGACAGGTTTGACAAGTGGCAAGCTACATTACAGCATATCATTTTCAGAAAAAGTATCATGGGAAAAGTCACGGACAATGCACTAGCAACATTGATTTCTTCACGTATGACAGAGATTATGAATCAGACCGGACTTTCACTCAACGGTCTCGCCAGCTTTTGCGACTTAACAGTTGGTCCACTGCGTAGTCATTACAACAAGACACTTACGATTAGTGTAGAACATATTGCCAAAATATGTCGTCCCTTTTCCATTCCACTTACTGATTTTTTCAACGCTGAAATCACACTTGAGATTGCGATTAACAAGGTTCCGGACTTAAACGTTTTTAAAAAAACAGCTTCCGCTAAGGAGCAAAATTTCCTATTGAAGCAGAAAATTGACCCAATAAGTGAATCGGTCAATGAGGATCTTAGACGTCAACGTGAACTGATCGCCTACGTCGTTTATGCGTCAGATTATTTTACCGAAGCCCGCACACTCGAACAGATGGTAGATGATTTTCAAGAAAATTATAAAGTTAATTTTAGCACAGAAAGGATCTATAGCTTGTTGCGAAAGTATGTCGGCGGTGAAGTGTTGCAACGAAAACCCTTGCCAAGACCTAAATGCAAAGGTAGCATCAGTAAAAGGCCCTTTTTATACTTCAAATCAGAAATAGAAAATCAAAATCTATAAAGCAGTAATCGAAATAAAAGTTTCCACCCCACTTTCCAACGGCAACTTTACCTGCCCTAGCCCTTTTATTGTGTTAATCCTCTCGTTTAGTATAACTGACCTATTCCGTATTAGAAAACGTTTGTTTTTAGTTTCCTCAATAACAGAGCTGTTTATACTATCAATGTTTGTCCTAAATACCTGAATCTCAAATGTCCCCAAAGCTTTAACAACCAACGAGTCAGGAACGGACATCTCCATATCAACCAATGAAGAATCATGCACAGCAGGGATGCTATTGACGGAAATAAAAGTACCTAGTTGAATTTTCAACGAGGCCTGTTGTGCTATCGCAACTTTACTATATAGCAAGTCGAAAACCAAAATGGACAGGACCAAAAATAACAAACGACTTTTCATTATGTTACCATTTTTTAAACTTTTATAACGGTTAGTTCTTTCGTAACGCAAGCGGAATGGAACCGGTCTGTTTCTTCACAAAAGTCCGAAAATTAGATTCGTCATTAAATCCCATTTCATAAGATATTTGTGAGATAGATAGGTTGGTATGCTTGAGATATCTTAAAGCTTGTTGAACCAAAACAGCCAAAATCATTGATTTGGCAGTTTTTCCTGTTGTTGCCAGACATAGATCGGTTAGCTTGCGAGCAGTCAGGTGAAGCTGGTCTGCGTAGAATTGTACATTTGTATATTCACGACAATGTTTATGGATCAAAATCGAAAAATGATTTACCAGACCAATATCAGTTGTTTTCTTTGGCTCTGGCATCTTTTCAACTGCAGATACCTCATGATAAACATCCAATAAAAGGGATTCGATACAATGATGTGCAACAAGTTCGAATATATGTTGCCCCTGCCGATTGGCGCGATTGAGCCGATTTACTATCTGCTGTTTAAAAATGTATTCTCCAAAATGTGTATCATCGTACAACACTGGCCGATCCCCAAAAAATAACGGCGAATTAATTGTCACCATATCTTCCATCGAACGTTCATAAAATAGGGCGGAAAAACAGATCATATAACCTTTACCCGCCTTCGCATTTGACATATCAATAGATCTACCCGGACCAATGAAAATCATTTGGTCGTTCCTAAGATGATATTGCTCAGCGTCTATTAAGATATCAATCGGCTCAAATGCTTTTATAACACTAAAATGTTCCTGCGCATTTTCTTCAAAACTTCCCTCCGAGATGTCTTGAAAACTCGTCAAGCGAAAGCCGGGAATCAAAATATTGTCAAGTTTACTGGAAGTCGTCATACTAGGTAATTGAAATGCTTTTTCTAACAATTTTCGGACTTTCGTATTGCAGCCCCATCTTTCCGTAGCGACATACTTCCTCCAACATCCGTTTTGGATTGCGTTTTGAAAAAACGTGCAAAGCACCGTTTCGTCTAAAATCGTTAATTTCGATCAAGCTATCAGTTGCTGTGTATCCGAATACTTTCACAGCAGGAAATCGATGTTTTATTTCACGGGCCGCATTGATCCCGTTCATAACAGGCATGTGCAAATCCAAAATACAGATCTCGGGCAATACTTTACAGGAATCAAGATACCGTAACAATTCGCTACCGTTATTCGCTGTATATCGCAAATCAAACAGGTCAAGCTGTTTTGAAAATAACTGAATAATTTTCTGCTGCAATTTGCAGTCATCCGCAAAAACCAACTTAATCTTGTTTTCCATGAGGGTTTATTTTTTGCATTAAACTATAAGACTCCTTTTCAAATTAGCAAAGGATTAAGATGAAGGCATTTTCGTTTCCACGAATTTAATGCTCGAAACATTGTTACAATTCATTTTATTTTTTCTCTCGTGATAACCTGAGGAAATTTTACTGAAACAATTCTCCGATTCGACAACTATTATTTCGACTTTTGGCTGCTTATAACTTCGTTTGGCTTTAATCATTCTATTGTTTATTGGTTTTCCAAATATTTTCTAAATAACCACTTGGATTAAGAATATTAGTCTAATTCAGACTACAAAAAATATGTTTAATACTCATTTTCAGGAAGATAAATTTTTAACAATTTTTACCGATCTGCATTCTAGTTGAAACATTCGATTTTTTTTAATTCTGTAGTTATTTTAACACAATCTCTTGCACGCATTTAAAATAAAAATGGTATATTTGAATAAGTGAAATTGTAGTCTGAATTAGACTAATTCGTATATACTATTAACTTTATACTCAGATATTAGTAAAAAGTGTACACGATGATTTTCAACTTTACCCTGTTGAGTACGGACTCAACATCTCTTATTGCCGTAAAATTTATTGATGAACAACAAAAAGAGTTCATTGTTAAAACGAATTTAAAGATCAATCCCAATCGGTGGAACGCAGATAAACAACGGCCAGAAAATATTTATCTAAAAATCTATAAAAGGCTTAATGCAAAATTAGACGCGGTCAAAATTGTTGTGTCAAATTACCTGGAAGACGTTGCTTCTAAACAACGTAAATTCTCGTTAAATATTTTGACACGACTTATAAAAAAAAGCTGCATTTTAAACGATAGCTCATTTGTGAAAGGCAGCTTATTAGAGGCTACTGATAACTTTATCAAAAGTCGTTTACATCTTATTTCTGTCAATACCCATCGGCGATACAAGGTGTTTTTCAGGATGTTAAAACGCTTTGAAGGTTTCCAACAAAAACACCTGATGCTCAAAGAAGTAGACAGCAACTTTGTAAAAGATTTTATTAATTTTGGGAATCTCGAATCATATAGTTCAAGCACCATTTATCGTACCATATATTTTGTTCGTACTGTGCTCAATTTTCTCGAAAAAAGGGGTATTCGAACCTTTGTTTATGAGCTGGAATTGCCGAAAATAAAAAAATATAATCGGGTCATCAGCCTAACTGAAGACGAGCTGATCCGTATCCAGGAAACAGCTGTACCCCCACCATTAAAAGCAGCCAAGGACTGGCTGGTTATTAGCTGTTACACAGGGCAACGGGTTTCAGATTTTATGAACTTTAATCTTGATATGATGGAAATTCTTGATGGCAAACCCTGTCTTTCATTTACTCAACAGAAAACACAAAAAACAATCCTGCTTCCCCTCCATCCAACAGCAATACATGTCATGTCTGACAATGGAAATAACTTTCCGGCAAAGCTTTCCGCTCAGAAATATAATGAACAAATAAAGGAAATAGCCCGTCTAGCTGGCATCAATAGCCTGATAAAAGTACGCACAAGAAGTGGCTTCAGATCAACGGAAAAACTGATCCAAAAATGGGAAGCAATTACCAGCCACATTGGCCGACGCAGCTTTGCTTCAAACTTTTACGGTAAGATTCCTACTCCATTGCTTATGCAAGCAACTGGACATAGTACTGAGCTTATGTTCCAACGCTATATCAGTAATACTGACACAGAACGTACTCGTTCACTGGGCGCTTATCTCGATGAGGTTTACAAAAATAAATTTTCGGTATCGTAATAAATACATATCACATAATATATCAATACAATATAGCTTAAAGTAATGTGTATATCTACCTTATTTACTAAGAGTAGCAGATTCTCTATACCCAATTTCTATACCTTACACTGATGATAATAGCAAGTTTTAAAATAAAATCCATCAACAACAAACGCATAATTATAGCATAAAACAACTCCAGTATACGGGTGCAATATCTTCGCTAGAAAGTAGCTTAAAGTTGATAAATCAAACGAAAAAACGAACTGATCTCATTTTCCTTACCCCCCACAGGAAATCCCACCGCCATACCGATTGCTAGTTTATCATTCAGCCCCAGCTTTACTTGCGGTCGAAGTGTTGTCTCCAAGCCTCCGGAATTGACTTCCTGATTGACCTCCAACCCAATAAAATGATCTGTCCGGGGAAGCGTATAATGGAAGGCGGTATTGATCTGCCAATTCATCTCTGTCTTCTTGGATTTATAACGATACCCAATTTCTGGTCCTGTATAAATCAATGTATGCCAGTTGGTTTTCCAACTCTTCGCAGCGACAAAGAAGGGATTAAAGGCTGTACCCCCTTCGGCAAAATTGAAAATTTGGGTATAACCTACCGCTAATGTTGTCGCCTGTTTCTTTGAGACATAAAAAGAATATTGTGATGACAGTCGCAAGCGTTCGAGTTCGTTGCTTGACTTTACATTTTCCATTTTACTTTTTGAATACATAAAATCGGTTTCCACTTCCAGCCCCAGACGATCAATGGGGGCGAACTCATATTCCATTAAATATCCATATTCATCTGCCTTGCCCATTTTTTTGATATCCGCTCCAAGGTTAAACTCTTTCTCCCCCTTTCTTGCACCAAGATCCCGAACAAGATCATTGTACAAGGGTTCTGCATGATGTACCTTATCGGGTAAGGCTCTATTTTCCTGTGCATTGACCGAAAAAGAGTACAATAGGATGCAGATTGTAAGGCTCTTCCCTAAAAACTTTATGCGTGGTTTGCTGTCTTTCATACGACAAACCTCCAATCGAATTATGGAAACAATTGGGAATTTTATCTTTTATCCCATTTTTTTTATCACCCAGATAAAAGCAATCATCTGCCCTAGAAAACATCCTAACCAAAGCGGTAATAAAGCGAGATACCACTGACATCTCCTCTGTCCCCGACTGTAAGCTTCAGACCAAAACACAATACACTTAAACCCAACAAAAATGGTTGTAAAGACAAAACCCAAAATTGCAATGGCTGCCCCGATCCAAAAGATATCGGCGGAAAGATATCTTCCAAAAAACTTATCTGTCACACAGGAATTTATAGTCAGCATTGCAATGGCAGTAAACATTATTATATAGCAAATCAGCACCCTTTCCAATAGCAATTTTGTATTGAACATATACTTAGCTGTAGGTACACGACCAAACCAATATATTCCCATACCCACTCCAACAAGGGCCGAGATCATACTTGGCAAATACAATAATAACAACATACAGTCTGTGTCAAATAACATGATTTCTTCTTTTCATAGGTTATTTTGAAACACCCCTAATGGAACGAGGAGTATATCAATATCCAATGTAAAACTATAGAAAATGGGATTGGTGAAAAATACCCCAAACGCGGTATTTTATTATCCTTTGGGAGGGTCTAATTTTGGAAAAGTATATTACAACAACTTATTATCCCGAAAGCTATGAAAAAAGTATTACTATTATTCTCCTGTTTCAGTTTGCTGTACTACACGGCAGATGCGCAATCCAAACCTGGGAAAAAATACCTGAACATTGGTTATGTCTCGCAACATCTCAAAGCTGCAGACGACCTTGATGGAGAATCCAAGATCAAAAGTAAGTTTGGTGCCTCACTCAGCAGTGGCCGTACATTCTTCCTGAATCAGGAACCGATTGCCAAAGTGCTTTATTTCGGCATCGACTGGACTTATCTTGATTTAAATTATGCACAATTTAAACAAACGGAGACCTATTCCATTGAAGACGGAAATGGCGGCATGATTACCGAGACAGATAACTATGTTACCCATAAAGGAGAAATCGGCATGCAGGTCGGTCCATCCGTCCATGTAGGTCTGACAGATGGGTTTACGGTATCAGGTCATGTCCGTTATGCTCCCTCCTACTCATTACTCTATGCTGATGAAGAATTTTCAGGTGGATTTGGCAACTTTTTCACGACAGGCCTATCAGCCAACTATGGTGCATTTGGGCTAGGTTTTGAAACACGCTGGGGATCAGCTAAACATAGTTTCAATATTGACATTGACGAGCTTGAAGAACAGGAAGTAACCGTAAAAGAGAAAATAAAACTGAGTGGAAGCCGTATATTCTTGGCATTCAGATTTTAAACTTTCTTAAAAAATAGCAATAACAGCGGAGATCATGCTGCTACATAAACTTTGTAAAAGAGACATATTATGAAAACATTGAACTTAAAACACAAAACACATTTCCTGTGGATGGCAATGTGCTTTCTACTCTTAGTTTTTACGGGATGTAGTAAGGATGAGGATCTCATTGATGAAAACGATGCAAAAAAAACGGAGGAAAGCATTATTGGCAAGTGGAATCTGGAAAAATTAGTCAATCAGGAAATACCAGGAACCACTGATACTTATACAGGCAAGAGTGGCGAATGGGCCGAGTTTAAAAAAGACGGAACTGGATCCCAACGCTGGGATGAGGGTGATGGCAGTTTCGATCTCGAATCCTTTACCTGGAAGGTAACAGGCGATAAGTTAATCTTTAAAGAAAATGGTGATGATGATGAAGAAGCATTCACCATTATCAAACTGACAACACAGGAGCTGGTATTCAAAGGAGAAGGAACATATACGAATGGAGACGGGAAGAATATCAAATGGGTCGAGACATACTATCTCAAAAAGTAACATTTAAACCTCCAAATACGCTGGTAGCCTCTGGATTGAGGCTGCCTTTTTTTATTTATACCAGGATCTACAATGAAAGAGTGGGAATTTGACATTTTACCATTATTTCCTTATTTTTAAACTATCTCAGCCGTATATGAAAAACAGGGATACCCAGCCAGTATCATTGTACACGTTTTTGCTATTTTTTAGGGACAGCCTATTTAACCAATTGAAAGATGAAAAAACAGCAACATTTACTCTCTAACCTTTGGGAAAGTTATCCAGATGCTATTTCCAATCAATACTCAGTTCCTGAAAAGGTACCCATTGGTCGATTTTTAACCGAACTTTTGGCCATTGGCCCTTTTTATTATTATGTCATCAATATTGTAGATAATAGCCTGCATCATATTCATGAGAACCTGCTTTGCTTACATGGCACAAAAACTTACCCGAGTACCGTAAAGCAAATTATTGACTATATCCACCCCGATGACTTAAATTTTGTCTTTGAAGCTGAGAAGGCTACCTTATTAAAAATGGAAAAAATGGGCTTTGGAAAAGATATATTATATAGAACTTCTTATTGTTTTCGGATGAAGAGTGCCGATGGTTCCTATCATCTTTTTCATCATCAAGGGATTCATTTGAGCCAAGATCAAGAAGGGCGTTTTACAACAGCATTAAATATTCATACGGACATCAGTCACATTACCACCATCAACAATCATATCGTCCTTGTAAATGCGGTAGGTGATCGCAATTACTGTCAACTGGATCTCTCAGTAGGGTTACCCGAACTTAACCTACCAAAACTTTCCAAACGTGAAATGGAGGTACTTCGTTTATTAACACAGGGACTGTCTAGCCAACAAATTGCTGATAAACTTTTTATTTCACCATTGACCGTTCGTGCACACCGGAAAAATCTTCTCAAAAAGACAACATGTTCCAATAGCGGCTGCCTGATCAAAAAATGCATCGAATTTGGCCTAATCTAAAAATACTCCAAATGGGGTATTTTCCCCTAACTGTCCTATTGCTAATATTGTAAGGATGAAAAACAAGGAACATAGCCTGATTCCTATTTGGGAAAAATATCCGGAGATCTTTTCTTCCGAAGATACCGTTATGGATGCTACATCCATCCTTGAATTAATTTCAGAAATATTTATTACAGGTGATTATTACTACTATCTTATAGATATTCTCAAACAGGAACTCAGTCATCAACACCCACAGCTCTGTACGATACACGGCTTGGCAACAGTACCTAGCCACTTGCAGGAGATCATAGATCTAATCCACCCTGATGATCTTTCCTTTGTCCTCGAAGCTGAAGAACATTGTTATCATAAAGTATTGGAAATAGGTGTTGAACATCTTAAATCCCTCAAGACCTGTTATTGTTTTCGCATGCGTGTCGCAGACGGTTCTTACCGCCTATTTCATCATCAAGCCATAGCCTTGATCACAGACAAAGAAAATAAGTTAGTCCGAAGTCTCAACATCCATACCGACATCTCCCATCTGACACGGACGAATAATTATATCGCCACAGTAATGGGCATTAATGGCCGCACTGATTTCTATCAAATAGACCTATCGGCCAAACCTACAAAGGATAATAGCAACTGCCCATTGACCAAACGTGAACTTGAACTGCTGCCTTTTATCGCCCAGGGAATGTCGAGCATTGAAATTGCAAAACAGCTTGAGATATCCCAGTTGACAGTGCGTGTACACCGGAAAAATATACTCCGCAAGACCAATACCTGTAACAGCAGCTCACTCATCAAACGCTGTATAGAATTAGGCCTTCTTCTTTATGCACAGATTATCAATCTACCCCTTCCTGACGTATTACCCTAATAAAGTAAAGCTTCCTCACTAAGGAAGCCTGCATCGCACTGAAAAACCTTTGTGTACGCCATTAAAGACTGGTACCAAGCTCAATTTTTGATTTCTTAGGCCAATTTCCCGTTGAATCAATGGGAACAACAGATAGGTCAGTTTGACACTGGATATCCCGATTCCTGCGCCCATAACTATATCGGAAAACCAGTGCCTATTATTATACATTCTAAAGAACCCTGTACAAGCTGCCAAAGTATAGCCCGAAATGCCATACCATATAGATTGATCTTTGTATTCTTGCCATAATAGTTCGGCCCCCACAAAAGCGGTGGCCGTATGTCCTGAGGGGAAAGAGTTCGTCGCGGATCGATCCGGGCGACTTACAGCAATTGAATTTTTCATAATATTCACGGTTATACCCATGAATAGATGGGCAGCGGCGCCATATATCAAGCGATCCTCTAAGTTATTCTTTGCTTTTACGCCAATCAAATCCATTCCCATGAAAGCCACTGTTGGGAGATATTGGGCGATATCATCAATTTTTTGTTTTGGTCCTCTATTTTTTTGCAGATTGGATTTCAGCATCCAGTCAAAACCATGCATTAGATTATTGTTCATGCGAATGATTCCATAACTCATCATCAGCGCTGGCTCGAAAAACTCTTTCACTTTTACTGGTTCCGATCCTGTTGTATCAATTATTGTAGAAAAAGAAGATAGACTTTTGGGTGTTTCAACCTGGCTATAAAGAACCGAAGCAAAAAAACATTTGACAGCAATTAGACAACAGCTGCGCCAACTTTTCGTGAATAGATATTTCATAGGCGTGTTACGAAAGGTATAGATATTCAAAAAAAAGACTATTCATGCGAATAGCCTTTCTACTTATTTAAATTAAATGGAAATGTGTTCCAAGATAAAACACCTATCAAGATGCAACTATTGCACCTCTATACTCCCCCAGAACCGATTAAATGTGCAAGCATCAAAGCCAGTCCCCATGGAAAGTGGCTTAATGGTTCCATCATCAAATAACAACAATGAAGAAGTCATACCATATACCATTGAAGGCCCTGTTGGAGATGTTATCGTACCCACAGCTCGCTTCATTGTGTAAGGTATTATACCATTTTTATCCGAACAGCCATAGATAGGTGCATAACTGTATGTAAGATGAGTTTGATATGTCGTCAGCACATTCGTCGTCGGATATTTCGCACTTTTTATTTCCGCCTTACCGTCGGCCCGATATGTAAATGTCAATACTTCGTCTATATTACCATCCGCGGCCGTGCCACTACCTACCACCCTAAAGGTTCTGCCTACGAAAGTACGGTAGAGTCGATTACTGATGGTAAGATCAATAACAATACTGTCTGTACGCCCCGTGATAGGATCCGGAAAAATTACAGACCAATTTTTCAGGACAATATCTTTGGATTGAAATGTCTTTGTACCATATTGCCACTTTCTAATAATATCTTGTGTACCCAATCCAAATTCAACTAAGCTTCCATCCGGTCTTTTCAGCAACTTCCCATCTTCTTTAATATTGAACTGGATCATTTCATTTTCCATAATGGTCACCGGATCTCCATTTTTCCAATCCCGCATCACACTTGTGCTGCCATAATATGTATCTTTCTCCGGTCTGAGCTGCACTAGTGTAAAATTCCTACGTTTCTGCTTATAGGTAAATGTTGTTTCCACCTTTGGGATAGGCTGTCCATTGCTACCAATTACCTGCACCTTTACCGTTTCGGGTTTCTCCTGTTGTTTTCCGACCGTGTAATAAGTCTTCGCCAATCCCTGATCATCTGTCTGCAACTGTGTCTCGCTCAATTTGCCAACGATAATTCCCCAGGAGACCGATTGTACCGTCCAGCTGACAGCAATATTCTTTAGCGGCTGCCCCGCTTTGTTGGTCACTTTTACCACCAATGGTGCTTTCAGTTTTTCTTCCCAGTCCACTTCTTGCCCCGAGCCACTGACAATAGTAATCCGGGCGGGCTCCCGGTCAGCGATAGCAACTTCCTGTTTTGCAAAAACAGCCCCTTCATGCGCACTGAACCTATACAGCACATTTAACTTACTTCCAACCTTGGGTTTCACCATCGCCTGATGCAGATTATATACAAGTTCCACGATACCTTTTTCTTTATCCGAACTCAGGGTTTGTTCTGATAAAACATGAAGCTTCCCTTCCTGCTCCAATTCCACCCTGAAGTCAACAAACACCGGATTTCCAATCAATGCTTTCTTGTTCTTGTCCTCTACCTGCATGACTAGTTTTAACCGTGCCGCCAGATCCGTCTCATCGTATACTAGCGTGGAGCTTTTCAATATAGGTGTCAACTGCATATTTTTTAGGTTGACAGCAACCTGCCCTTGGCCAAAATACCAGTTGAAAGTCGACAAAGCGTCAGTTTCGCCTAAAGGATCTGTGTGAAAGGAGCCAAATAATAGACCTGCCTTGGCGAGCATTGTACTCATCGTGCCCATATCATACCATAGTGCGCCAAAGGCATCCGCTGTTACCGAAGATTGTTCCAGCTTGCTTGATAAGGTTGCCATACCTTCATTGGAAAGATCGACCAATGGTCCCAATACCGTATTGACATACTGTAAAACTACGCCAGTTGTCGCTGTAACGGAGGACTGTTTTGCAGGCCTTTTTATCCCTGGAAAACCCAATGTGTCTTTAGCGGTGGTATCGGCCGCTCTATTGGCTGCACGAGCAGCCAGTTTGTATGTTCCCACAGGTTTACCATCCCGTAGGTAGACGCTGTTCACGAGTTCCTCTACTTTTTTATCCCAATCTATGCGATAGAGCTGGAATTCAAATTCCTTCAGGCTGTGCTGGCTGATTTTCAATATAATCGGTAAACGTTTCCCTTCACGTTCCGTATACATGCGTAGGATCTGCTGCTCTTCATCCATCTCAACGATACATTGATCACCTTTATTTGCGCTGAAAACGACGCGATGATCCGACCCGAGATCACTGGCTGACTCTGGAGAAATATAATACGCAAGATGTCCACTTTGATAATCAGCTTTAGCGTATAACTCCTGTTTACCACCTGCTCCAGCACTTCCTGACACATACACATTACCAATTCCCGGCATTTGTTTGTTGTTGTAGGCCGCCCGCTCTTTTTTTTCTAGCTGTTCGGTATTATTTTCATCTATTTCGCGTTCTTTTTTCGCACAGCTAATGGTTAAAAAATATCCCATGCAAAGCATAAGAATATATAGGCTTATTCTTTTCATAATTTCACCCCTTTCTTTAGGGGTAAAATTAATGGAGCATCTTAATCTATAAAATACCTCATTTGGGGTATTTTATACCTATTTCTATTGCATTACAGGAAAGAACAAACCTTCCTGCCTTTATACTAGACTTACAAGGCTTTCAAATTCATCTTGGCCGACAGTACTGGGTTAAGCGCCTCTTTATGTAACATCAGCGTAATGGTTTTATAGCGGACAAATTCTTTGGTGACATACATATAACCTTTATATTCGTTGGCTCTTCCCCATGAATTTTTGACCAGATAATACGTCTTGCCGTTTTGGTCTTTCGCAAGGCCAACGATATGCATGGCATGATCATCCGTGGTGGTCCAGTTGTCAAAAGCTTGTTGTCTTTCTTCAGCCGTTACTGCCTTTTCAGGCATTGGCTTTACAAACATCAGCTTTTTTTCTTCGGTAGACATATCATCAAATGACTTCTCGGGAACATAAGCGACACCATGCTGCCAGGAGAAGCCCTTTTCTGATACATCCGTTGTCCAAGCTACCGTATATCCCCGCTGCAACGCAGTATCAATAAGCCCCGTTAGATCCTGCATAGGCAGGTTATAAAACTGGTCAAAGGACCAGTTGTCAGGCACCAAGAGTACAAAAGGCTTGTAATAAGGCTGATCGGTTACCGAAGCAAAGCCAATATAATCATCGGGGTCAATCCCGATCACCTGATCCGCAAATGTCCGTGCCGTATGTGTTTTACCCTTAAAATCAAATTTTTCGGGCACTTCCCCAAGGTGCGCATCCAATGCTGCAGTATAGGCTTGCTCCCAATTGGGTGTCAATGGCCTGCTTTTCACCAGCACTTTAAGCATGGAATTCAGCATGGGCGTCATTTTCTTGAAATCATTGTAGGTTTGATTCCCCCGCAAGCCGGAATACACATCTTGTGGCATCGCACCATACTTGCGAAAGACTTTCAATACATCAGTCAATTGCCCGCCCTCGCCCATAGTCAGACCACCGTGGAGCCTAACAAAGCTATGCGCTTTGTCCAAATAAGCTTGCCGTGCGGTAAAGACCTGAGAGATTTCGACCGGTTCTTTGCCCATGCGGATCATCTCCGACTCCAAAAATGAATTTCCGGTGTAAGACCAACAGGTATTCGATGCCCCCTGTTGCTTTACCGAAGTGCAGCCCAGGTTGATGACATCCGTAAATACATACGCTGTTTTAATCCGTTTGTACTT
>JAITLV010000127.1 GCA_031277685.1 Sphingobacterium sp.
TTACTTTTGCATCATCCCAAACGGATATGCCCGGATGGCGGAATTGGTAGACGCGCTGGTCTCAAACACCAGTGGGAAACCGTGCCGGTTCGACTCCGGCTCCGGGTACAGAAAAAGGCTTTTCAACTGAAAAGCCTTTTTTGTATAATATACCCTCGATTCTCGGCTCAAAGCCACATCTCTTTAAACTTCCAAAATGTGCTAATAACAACGCTAGTTGATATGGTCTTGTAAACATTATTGATGAAAAAAACACCATAAGCTAGTTCGCCTATGGTGTCACGTGAATATAGCGTTTGGTTAGTTTTTTGCCAAAACCATTTCCGGATTTTCTTTTCCTCCATGGCAGGTTTTGCAGGAAATTGCTTTAGCTGGCGAGCCATCCCAACTCCGATTAAAATACTTTTTGTTAATCTTCTGGGTCATTTTAATCATTGCTCTACCGACTTCCTTCGTGTGATTCTCGTCACTTGCAAAATCCATCTTTTTCGGATCTTCTTTTGAAAGGGCATGACAGAAGCCACATTTTACACCTAAGGCAACATTGAACTCTTTCATTGTCGCAATTAATTCGTCATGTGAAATGTTCTTCGGGAGAACTTTCAAATTAGTAGGCCTAGGTTCTTCCTTTGGTTTTTCTTGCTGAAAGCTAAATGCACTCAAAGCAATTGCCATGGCAAATACTGAAGCAATAGCTCCGATTTTCTTTATATGTTTCATTTCTCTTTTCCTTATGCTTGACTAAATATAGGGATAAGGAAATACTTTAACAATGAAAAATGAAATTATTATGACAATTTAGACTGATTATTATTTACGTATGGCTTCTATTACAACCCAGCTTTGGCCGTCTGATTGGTAGCGAATCGTCAATAGCTTTCCTTCTATTTTTACAGATTTGAGGCCTGTCGCATCATTGGAGGTCCAGGTGCTGTCATTATCCTGTATCAAGTTTACCCCCGTAATATTTGGTACACCGGTCAGAAATTCTATTTTATAGGCTGAATTTTCACGTAGGATACGGATTAACCTATTTTCCCGGTCAACAGACAGTGAGTTGCCTTGAAATTGAACCCTACCAATAAAGCTTCCAGTAGCGGCGGAGGATCCACCGCCATCAGGAGTTTCATTTTTTTTACATGAAACAGCTGCAATACAACATATAACAAGCGCGACTAAGAATTTTAACAACTTCATGCGTGTAAATTTTGGACTAAAATACGGTTTTTCAGTTAAAAACTCAATTGATTAAACCCGAAATGATATTGATAGTCAAGGCTACTACAAATGTGTTGAGTGCAAAAGAAAGTAACCCATGGAATAAGGCAACCCGCCTTATTTTTTTTGAAGCAATACCGATATCAGAAACCTGAAATGTACAACCCATAACAAATGAAAAATAAGCGAAATCCAAATAGTCGGGTTTATCGTCACCCGGAAATTCCAAGCCACTTCCTTTAGCACCATTTTCATAGTATAAACGTGCGTAATGAAATGTGTAAATGGTATGTACCAAACACCATGACGCTACCATGGCCAGCATGCATATGATAATGATAAATGAGTCGTCAAGCTGTTTCTCCTTAGTTGATATAATAATCATGAGTACAGAAATAAAGCAACTTACCGTAACCAGAATAATAAATAAAGAAACAAAGAGCCGGCTCCCATCTTCTTCTTGAGCCCGCTTAGCTATAGTTACAATTGGCATGGTGTAAAATGTATACCAAGAAACAATGATATAGGAGATACAGAAGCCAAACCAGCATAAGACCAAACTCAATAATGGCAAGGTCTTGATCGGAGAGAGAAAATAGAAAAGTATAAAAATACAAATCGCGATCAAGGCTCGATGAATAGATTTCAGTTGATGCAGTACAGTTTTCATTTTTCCCATGACTAGTAACCTTAACAGTCAAACTGTTCACTGGCGTCAAAAACCAGAGGATTTCCTCCATTGGAGAGAAATAACAGTAAAGCTTCTTCCTCATAGTTGCTTGGATTGGAAAAAATAAAATCCAATTGCCCATCACGATCTATATCACCAACAAACTGGGTGGACATAAATACATGATCATATTGATCTTTGTGAAGCATTGTTATTTCCTTCCCACCAGCTAGGATTGCTTTAAGCGTATAGTTTGCCACTTCATGGAATATTTTCTCATGCCCTTTTTGGTCTGTTTGGATCTCGGTAGATTTGATATCGCCCGATCCTTTAAGCATGATGTGTTGGTTTTTGAAGTCATATTCTGCGGACTCTTTCGGCCAGATCTCGGAATGATTTACCTGAATATTATCTATAGGTCCAGATTTTAATCCTTTTATATTTAGGAATATAAGCGAATTTCTTTTGGACTCAATACTTTTCGTTGGCACTTGTGCACATTCATCGTAGCCATCTTTAACCACATAATCCACTTTCTCCAAATAATATCTTCCTTCACGTTCGTAAAGATCAAGCCAGTCTTTATTCAATACGGCTGTTGGATCCTCTTTTTCCCAAATACGATAACTTCGGGCCAAAAATATCTGTCCATTTGTACTATGGGATGGAGACAGTGAAGCGCTATCTGTCAGTGATAAATGCAGGCTATCAGCCGAAACAAGTGAGTCTGTTGGCGTATCTTTTTTATTTGGCGTTGGACTATTGCAGGCTTGTATAAGCAAAAGTGCAAGTATTGTGATAAAAGCGGTGTATTTATTCATGTACTTTGAATTTTATTTAAATATATAAAATTCAAAGTACATAAGAACCTAGATTTTTTAGTTGAGTGATTCCTTGAGCAGTGAAAATGATTTTAAGCATTTTTCATCTTCAAAGATATAAGAGGTTG
Source organism: Sphingobacterium sp. (assembly GCA_031277685.1). Classification (GTDB taxonomy): domain Bacteria; phylum Bacteroidota; class Bacteroidia; order Sphingobacteriales; family Sphingobacteriaceae; genus Sphingobacterium. The sequence continues at coordinate 2,838 of JAITLV010000127.1, forward strand.
CCATGATTTCATCAACTTTATGATCTTTTACGAATTTTTCTATTTCTAGGGAAATCTTATTTTTATCACCAATAAAAGCACAAGAAGCCATACTGTGTACGGCCTGTTCGATAGCCGGAATTCCTTTATAAACGACTTCTTCGGTTGGGGGAGATAATGGTCTTCTTGTATTTGTTACGATCCCTGCAAATAAGTTATAAAAGCTGGTCGACAAAAAATTAGCTTCTTCATTGCTATCCGCGGCAATAACATTGACACAGGAGATAAAATAAGGTTTATCCAATACTTCTGATGGTATAAAATTTTGATGATAGATCATGCTTGCTGAAGCAAATTGAGCGGGAGCAAAATGCGTTGCGAAGGCATAAGGAAGTCCTAAACTGGCTGCTAAGTAGGCACTATCTGTACTGGATCCGAGAATATAGAGTGGTACCTCCAACCCTTCGCCAGGGAAGGCTCGGACTTTTGAGTCGTAGTTATCTGAACTGAAATACCGTTGAAGATCTTTTACTTCTTGCGGAAACTGAAATGCGGTATTCAGATTATTTCTCCGCAACGCCATTGCTGTCAATTGGTCTGTACCCGGTGCACGTCCCAAACCTAGGTCAATACGACCGGGAAATAACGTTTCCAACGTCCCAAATTGCTCTGCAATGACCAGAGGAGCATGGTTGGGTAACATAATGCCACCTGAACCAACCCGGATTCGGTTGGTGTTAGATGCAATATGCTGTATAAGTAATGATGTTGCCGAACTTGCTATGTATTCCATATTATGATGTTCGGCGACCCAGATCCTTTTAAAATCTAAATCTTCTATATGTTGGGCAATTTTTACACTGCGAGCGATAGCACTTGCTGCATTTTCTCCTTTTTTAACAGGAGCTAAATCTAATGCTGATAATACGATTTTATCCATACACTAAAATTACGGAGAAGAAATAGGACAATTGTAATGAAATTGTCTATTCTAAGATTCGCTGTGTATGTATGACAGTAAGCTGATCATTCAATACTGTCGTGAAGAATGTGAAGGTATCACCAGCATCCTTAATTTTAAACTTCTTTTTTATTTCCTCCGTTTTTAGGGGGAAATTTTTAGCAATGATATCCGATTTTAACGTGTTTTTTTTCTTCTTAAAATCGGTAAAGGATTCAACTTCATGTACCGTAAAGGTTTTTCCCGGGAAGTCAGCAATTTTCTGATCAGATGTATATAAATGTGTGCTTTTGTGAAGCTTTTTTATATCGAAATGTTTCGCAATTGTTTTAAAGGCGCCGGCTTTTGTCAGGGCTACATCGGCTTCGTATAAATAGGTTAGAGGGGCGCTATATTCAACAAGGGCTGCACGTTCCTGTTCATAGGTAAAAGAGATTATCTGCTGTTCTTCCTTGAATAATCTCACGGCATGGATGGTTGGTTCACCACTATATGCCTTATCTTGAATAAAAATAAGTTCTTTACAATCGTTCTGTAAGGATACAACATAGACATCTTTTACGTGATTCAACATATTCAATGCAGAGGAAATATCCAGCAACGGCGCGAGCTTGCTAATTATGGTAGTTGATCTTTCAAAAAAAACGCCTTGCAGCGCCACCAGATTCGGCTCACACTCATCCAATAGAAATACTTTTTTATTTTGAACTCTTCTGGAGGGATCAAGATAGATATAATCAAAATGCTCCTGTGGACTATCAAGTAGGTAGTCTATGCCATTTGTCGCCAAAACTTTAATGTTTTCAGCACCCAAGACAAGGGCATTATGAGAAGAAATTCGTGCCAGCTCAGCATTAAGTTCACATGAGACCACTTGTTTTGCACGGGTTGCAAGGTAAAAACTATCAATGCCAAAGCCGCTCGTGACATCAATTAGGTGTGCACCCGCCTTAATCAGTGAGCTTTTAAATATAGCTGTTTTTTGGGAAGAGCATTGTTCTAGATTAAGTTTGGCAGGAAAGTAAATCCTAGGAGTTTCCGCCCATAACGGTATTTTGATAAGCGCTCGTTGCTTACCATCGAGCTGGGCAGCGAGTTCGGAGGATGATATTCCTTCAAAAGGAGATTTTTTCAAAGCTAATTTAGTGGGGGACTCATTCGGGTGTCTTTCCAAAAACTGTTGTACCTCCTTTTGAAGAATTAATCTATTCATTTATATCTTTTTTACGAGAAGCTGACAGGTATATTTATCCTTTAATTCACTGATTATTTCTTTATCTACCAGAACACGGTCAATGGTTTCCTGGTTGTAATAGCGGATAGTGATTAATTCTAAACCAGATTCATATTTAACTTTAAATCTTTGCTCAAGATCATTTATTAAGTCCACTAAATTCTTTCCTGTATCATCGACCGAAACAGTGAAGTTGATTGCTGAGTTATGCATCATATTTATTTTGATGCGATGTTCATGAAACAGATTAAATATATCCCTCAGATTATCTTCCACAATAAAAGAAAAATCTCGAGGTGAAATGGAAATGAAAATCTGATTTACCTTAAATATAAATGAGGGAACTGGCAGTGTCTGATTTGTGCTCCTGATTACCGTGCCAGGGGATTCTGGATCAACAAAAGAACGTACATTCAAAGCGATCATTTTATTCTGCAATGGTTTGATCGTTTTTGGATGGATCACAGTGGCTCCGTAATAGGTAAGTTCGATTGCGTCGGTATAGGATAATTCTGGGATCAATTCTGTCTTTTCAAACCATTTTGGATCCGCATTAAGTACACCCGGAACATCTTTCCAAATGGTTACATTTTCAGCATTTAAACACGAAGCAAATATGGCCGCGGAATAATCAGATCCCTCACGACCCAATGTTGTTGTGAAGTTTTCTGAAGTAGAGCCAAGAAAACCTTGGGTAATGACAATGTATTCGTCTAATATGGTCGGAAGTTCAGCTCTAATTTTCTCCTCTGTTTTATTCCAATCGACAGCAGCCTCGCGGTAGGTATTATCCGTTAAGATATAATCACGAGCATCTAACCACTTGACCTTCTCACCTATAAATGCAACATAGGCCGCAACAATTTTAGTCGAAATCAATTCACCCATGGATACGATTTGATCAAATAAATAATCATAGGAATCTTGTGGTTCCTCTTCTAATATCCACTCAATCTCAACGAAACAGTTGGCAATTTCATCAAATATGGGATTTTCACCATTGGGAAACAAATCCTGAAGAATTTGAAAATGAAACGCTTTTGCTTCTTCGAGGGTCTGAAATTGCAAGCCTGTATTATTACAATATTCTCTGGTCAATTTTTCCAGGAGGTTGGTTGTCTTTCCCATAGCAGATATAACCACCAACAGAGCTTCGCCCTTGTATTTTGAAATAATCTTAGCTGAATTTCTGACACTTTCTGCATCTTTTACTGATGCACCTCCAAATTTAAAAACCTGCATTTATTTTATTTAGTTTAAGTTGATTGCTAATTGATACTATTGATATAGTGTAATCCTTTTTCAGAAATTAAATCTTTAATAGCGGTATAGGGAATACGCAGTTCAGTTCCTCCCTCTGCATAGGACTTGATTTCATAGATATTATAGTAGAATAAAATATCTTTTTTTTCAAAAGTGAAATTGTCTGCCAAAGAAAATTTACCATCTTCAAAGAAGTACTTGCCATGTAAAGGATCATCCGCGTTTAATCCTTCTTGCTTTCGGAAACATTGCTCTGCAATTGTCCTAAATTTTTCTTTATTTTCTACGGAAATGACATCATCCATTGTAATAGGACGATTAGATTGTCTATCAAAATTTGAATATAAAGTCAGCTGTTCACCATGAGCCCCACCTGTATATTCTTCCTGTTTTGTCCGTATACCGAGATAAAAGGGGGTATTTGAGACAACATCTACTTGTAGATCCCTATTCCAGGTCGCGGTAGATTTTCCATTATTGTCATCCACATATTCATTGTAAGCATTGATAAATCGACGTGCTGCCTCCGTCATACTCGTATCACCTTCCAGATGCACAATAGTTGAAATTAGCACATTAATTGAATCTGCTTCAAAAACAGGATATCTTGCACGAAAATATGTGGTGTCCAAGTGGCTATCTTCTTCTAAAAAATAATTACTATGTTCATCAACAATTTTCTTGCTATACGAAAGTGTATCTGTATGCTGGATATCAGAAGATACAGTAGTTTTGGTTTTGCTATCGCATGAATATAGCAAAAAACCAATTAATAAAATTTTTAAAGAAAAATGGAACCGCATTGAATTGATTGTTTCCCCTGTCCGCTAATAAGTAATTGACACATTAATCCACTCCGAATCAAAATCAGCTTTGTATCTTTCATAGAATTTTATGGCTGACTCATTCCAGTCCAATACCTGCCATACCATTCCATGATAACCGCATTCTTTACCGTAGCTCAATGTTCTGTCAAAAAGTTGCTTCCCCATTCCCAAACCGCGCATTTTCTCCGTGACAATTAAATCTTCCAAGTAAAGTCTTCTTCCTTTCCAGGTAGAGTATCTGACGTAATATAGTGAAATTCCTACAATTTCTGCGTCAATTTCTGCTACAAATGCTCCCCAAATAGGATGTTGTCCAAATCCTGCATCTTCAAATTCAGCAAGGGAAACAGTTACTTCATTTGGTGCCTTTTCATAGATAGCCAATTCTTTGATTAGCTCGAGCATTTGTGGGCAATCTGACTTAATAGCAGGGCGTATTATTGGTTTAGTCATTATTTTTATAATGTTTAATTATTCTTTTTCCAAAAATTGTGCTTCCAATGCGTACCATTGTAGATCCTTCCGCTATAGCCAACTTATAGTCCGAGGACATCCCCATAGAAAGTATTTTAAAATAATCTTCTTTGCGATAGAAACTTGCTTTGATACCGTCAAATAGCATCTTTAATTCATAAAATTCAGCTTTTATTACCTTTTCATTCTCTGTATTTGATGCGATACCCATCAGACCACAAATTCGAATATTTTTTAGTTCCAGAAACTCCTCGTCACGAAGTAACTCAATTAATTCTGCATGGTCTAAACCAAATTTTGTATCCTCTTCAGCGATATATATTTGCAATAAACAATCGATAGTACGATTTGATTTCAATGCATGTTTATTGATTTCTTTTAATAGTTTTAATGAATCAACCGAAGCGATAAGGCTCACGAAGGGAGCAATATATTTCACCTTGTTGGTTTGGAGATGTCCAATCATATGCCATTGAATATCTTTAGGTAAAAGTTCTGCTTTCTCAATTAATTCTTGAACATGATTTTCACCAAACATACGTTGCCCGGCCTCATAGGCTTCCATGATTTCTGAATTGGATTTTGTTTTTGAAACTGCTACAAGCTGAACGCCTTTCGCTTCAGTCTCCAATCTTAAAGCTTCTAAATTACTCGCAATACTCATTTCCGATATAGTTTGATGATGTAAAAAGTGCCAAATGTCGGTGCTTTTTGTAAATTTGTACAAAACTACGAAATGCTACGATTAATACTGAATCTACTCGCTGTGATTTTTTTATTTGGCTCTTGTGTTGGGTCCAAAGGGAAGGATATTATCTCAAAGAGCAAGTTTGTAAATGCTCTGACAGAAATCCAATTGACAGATTCTTATCTCAATATTTTACCGATTGATAGTGCACGCAAAGTGATGGTGCCATTGTATCAGGTTACTTTTGACAAGTATGGACTCGATTCCATTACTTTTAAAAAGAATTTGGACTATTATGGTAAGGATGCAGAGCTGATGTCAGGGATCTACAAGCAAGTGGAAGATAACCTAAATAAAGAGAATAAGTTTTATACTGATATCGAACGGAAAAAGCAAGATTCTATTCGGACAAGGGACTCTATTGTAAATGCAAGGATTCAAGATAGTACGAATCGTATTATACGCTATCAACAACAGTATCAAGACCGTGTTGATGCATTGATCCACTACAAAGCGAGTAAAGAGAAATTGAGCTTTAAAGAAGCTTCTTCTTTGTTTAATAAAACCTTCCAATTAAAAACTGGTATTAATTTGGACAGCTATTTGATGAACCAGTTACCTGTGAGCAGTTCAAATACTCCCGCTGGAATACCTCCAGCCTCAACAGGGAATCCCTCGTCCCGAGCAATAACACCTGACATTTCAGCGAAGGACACCACAATGTTACTAAAACGGGACGAACACAGGATCGAAAAACCTGTTCTTCCTTTACCACAGGATATAAAACCTGTATCAAAACTTTAACCATCAAAGAATATAATTCTATGGTATATCCGTTAAATGCAATAGACAAGCTCGGTTTTTCCGAGATAAAAGATAAAATAAAGCAAAAATGCCTGAGCGAATCAGGCCGTGAATTGGTTGAAAAAATTCAACCGCAAACCCGCTTTGATCAGATAGACCGTTTTCTGAGACAGACGAGCGAATTCAAGGAACTCATTGTAAATGATGGCGCCTTTCCCGTTGAGAATTTTTTTCCTTTAAAAACCATCGTTGAGAAGGCGAGGGTTGAAGGGGCATTTTTACTTGAAGAGGAATTTTTTCGTGTCCTGTTATCGTTGAAAACAGTTTATGCTATCATTCGTTATTTTAATGAAAGGGAAGGTCTTTATCCGAATTTGGAAATGCTATTTGAGCATTTACCCATAGAAAAAGGAATCATCCGTGATATTGAGACGGTCATCGACGAGCGAGGAAAACTTAAAAATAATGCTTCTCGATTATTGCTCGAAATTACCCAGCAAATACAGCGTGCAGAGCAAGATGCTCTTAAACGAATAAATAGTATTTTCAAGCATGCACAGGACAGTGGTTGGACAGCTGATGGTAATTTGACCGTTCGCGATGGACGACTATGTATCCCTATTTTAGCCGAGAATAAAAGAAAACTAAAAGGATTGATTCATGATGAGTCTGCAACAGGTCAAACTGCTTATATAGAGCCCGAAGAAGTGTTTCAGCTTAACAATAAGATTAGAGACCTCGAATTTGAACGGAGAAGGGAAGTGATCCGGATTCTAGTTGAACTTACGGATAAAGTCCGCCCTCATATACCATTACTGTTATCCTATCATGCGTTATTAACCAAGGTAGATTTTGTTCGAGCTAAAGCATTATTTGCCTTGGATATAGATGCTGAGATGCCGGAACTATCCAAGGAAGCGGAGATCAATCTGATTAATGCGTATCACCCCTTATTGTTGCTTAATGAACATCATAAAGGCACAGTAGTTCCGTTAAATATACAAATTGATCAATTGCAGCGTGTAATTGTCGTTTCTGGACCCAATGCCGGTGGTAAGTCAGTTTGTATGAAAACCGTTGGCTTGTTGCAGATTATGGTACAATCAGGTCTATTAATCCCGGCAGAGCCGACTACAAAAGTAGGCGTTTTCAAACAGATATTTGCCGATATTGGTGATGATCAATCCATTGAAAGTGACCTGAGTACATATAGTGCACACCTGTCCAAAATGAAGTATTTTACCGAATTCGCAAATGGGCGCACCTTAGTTCTTATTGATGAATTTGGAACTGGAACGGACCCATTATTTGGCGGGCCTATTGCTGAAGCGGTGCTCGAATCGCTGAATAGAAGGCAGATCAGAGGTGTTGTAACAACACACTACTCAAACTTAAAGGTATTTGCGAGTAATACAACTGGATTGGAGAATGCTTCTATGTTATTCGACAATCGAGAAATGCGTCCTATGTATGTTCTTCAGATCGGAAAACCAGGAAGCTCTTATGCATTCGAAATTGCACAGAAAATAGGATTGAGCAAGGATATCCTTGAATCAGCCAAAGGCAAAATAGGGGTACAGCAGAAAAAGGTGGATACCTTGCTTATTGATCTGGAACGGGAGAAGAAAGAGGTGTTTGATACTAAAGTTGCCATTAATAAAAGAGAAAAGGAACTCGAAGCTATTAAATCTGAGTATCTTGAATTACAAACTTACCTTGAAGAAAACAAGCGAGTCATTCTCAAAAAGGCAAAAGAAGAGGCTCAGGAGATTATCAAGAGTTCCAATAAATTGATTGAGAACACAGTTGCCCAGATTAAGTCTGCAAAGGCTGATAAAGAGAGAACTCGTCAATTACGAAGCAATCTAGATCAAGCGCTAAAAGCTGTTTTACCGAAGGATCAGGTCGCAAAACCTGTCATCAAAGAAAAAGTTACCGAGTCCACTGAATTGACGATAGGTGACTGGGTACAGATAATTGATAATGGGGCCGAAGCTCAGGTTGTTGAGATTGCGAAAAATAATGTAATTCTTGCGATGGGCGAATTACGTACTGTCCAGAAACGAAAGAATGTCATTAAATTAGAGGGACGAGAGAATAAGAAATCGGCGAAAAGCTTGTCAAAATCATTATCTACTGGAACAGTGGCAGATTTCAATCCAGAACTGGATCTGCGTGGTATGCGCACTGAAGACGCGCTGAATGAACTGGAAAAAGTGTTGGATAGAGCCGTTATGGTAGGTTATCCATCGCTAAAAATCATTCACGGTAAAGGTGATGGTATCCTGCGAAAATTTATTCGTGATTATTTACGAAAGTATAGTCATGTCAGCCGATTTGAAGATGAGCACCAGGATCGCGGTGGCGATGGAATAACTTATGCTTATTTATAAGAATTATAGCGCAGCTCAGAAGGTTGATCATCCGAGCTGCGCTCATTATGTTCAATAAAAGCTAAAATGGAAAGTATTATCGATTTTTTGAGCAGTAAGCCTTTGTTAAATGCCATTACATCAATTTTATGTGGCAGTCTCATCGGTTTCGAACGAGAATATAGAAATAAATCCGCTGGATTCCGTACTGTGGTCCTTATCTGTTTTGGTTCGGCCATGTTTACTATTGTATCCTGTCTATTCGTTGGAAACAGCACAGATCGTGTTGCTGCGAATATTGTCACTGGTATTGGTTTTATTGGAGCGGGGGTGATCTTTAAAGGTAAGTTATCTGTAAGCGGCCTCACTACAGCTGCAGTGATATGGGCAACAGCCGGGATAGGCATGTTTGCTGGCTTGGGTGAACTTATGTATGCAATCTCATTCACTATTTTTATGGTGCTGATCCTTGCGCTTTTTCAACGAATTGAAGTTTTACTTGCACGGTATTATCTGATACGTTCTCTTCATATCAAATTTAGTTCAAATGAATTTTACCACTTACATGAATTCGAACAATTGGCTTTAGACTTCAAAATTAAAGCTACGCGTCGTATTATAGAAAAAATCAATGGAAAACTAGAGGTAATGTATGATATTTCTGGGAAAATGACAGACTTAGATCGCTTCAATCAACAATTGGCAAGCTCAATCGTAATTGATGAGTTCTACTATAACAAATAAAACTCATCAATTTTTTGCATAGATAAGATTAAGCAGCTTGCTCTTTCCCACCAAAGGTTATCATCACCATGCCTGTAATGATAACAAACATTCCGGCCACTTGTAGCCAACTTAATGGACTTTTAAAATAGTAAGCCATTGCCAACTGAACGGTCAGAAAAGTTCCGCCCGAACATAAGGCTATCACAATGGGTTGAGAAACATTCTTGAACAATTGGACGAGAAACCAGCTCGCCGAAAGTAAAATAATATTTCCGATGATCAATGTTGCCCATTTATACTTCGGGTGAATTCCACCAAGTTTAAATAGGATAGAGGAAACAATTTGGCAAGCCCAAAATGCCACAAAATAAAGGTAGTTCAACATAATTATTACTATTCATATCTACTGTAAGCACTATTAAAAGATTGGCGCATTAGGGTAAACTGGTCGATGACACTTTTCAGAAATTCCTCATCAAGCAATTCAAAGAGGCCGTTCACACCATCGATGATGTCTACCTCTGCAATTTTATAGGATTGCTCCAAATTTCCTTGTTCAAATTTGATGATGAATTTTTGATTCATACCAAAGATGGAAATCTTGCAATCAGGATGGGGGAGTTCTGCTATTAATCTCATGTAAATCTAATCTCTTGTTTTAAAATTACCATAAAAGTATAAAAAAAACGCCCAAATGAAATACATTTGAGCGTTCAGGATTATGATATGATTAGAAAAAGGCTGATTATACAACTCCTTGAGCTTTCATGGCATTGGCTACTTTAATAAAACCACCAATATTGGCACCTTTTAAGTAGTTAACGAAATCACTTTCCTTGCCATATTTTAAACAAGTCTCGTGTATGCTTTCCATAATTGTTTTCAGGCGATTGTCAACTTCTTCCGTACACCATTGTGTACGGATGGAGTTTTGCGACATTTCCAAACCACTTACAGCAACACCACCAGCATTTGCAGCCTTGCCTGGTGCAAAACTGATCTTAGCGTCTAAGAAAACTTTAATGGCTTCAGCAGTAGACGGCATGTTTGCTCCCTCGGCAACGCAAATACAACCGTTTGCTACAAGTGTTTTGGCATCTGACTCATCCAATTCATTTTGTGTTGCACATGGAAGTGCAATATCACATTTAAATTGCCAAGGCTTTTGTCCAGATAAGAATTGTGCATTTGGATAGCGTGCTGGATATTGATCTAGATTTCTACCTAAGGTCGCCCCAAAGGCCATTTTATCCGCATCGAAACCATCTGGATCATATAAAGTTCCCAAACTATTGGAAACGGTAATTACTTTTGCACCCAACTGTGTCGCTTTTTCAACAGCATAAAAAGCGACGTTCCCTGCACCAGAAACAGTGGCGATTTTCCCTTGTAGGGATTGTCCTTTATGTTTAAATATACAGTCCACAAAATATAGCAAGCCATATCCCGTCGCTTCTGGACGAATATAGGAACCACCCCATAATTCTCCTTTACCTGTCAGAACACCTGTAAAGTTATTTTGAAGACGTTTAAATTGTCCAAATAAAAAGCCAATTTCGCGTCCGCCGACACCAATATCTCCAGCTGGAACATCTGTATCAGCCCCAATATGACGGTATAGTTCAGTCATAAAACTCTGACAAAAACGCATGATCTCATTGTCTGATTTGCCTTTTGGATCAAAATCGGAGCCACCTTTACCACCACCAATTGGCAGGCCGGTTAAACTATTTTTGAATACTTGCTCAAAAGCTAGAAATTTCAAAATGCTTTGATTAACAGAAGGAGCAAAGCGAAGACCACCTTTGTATGGACCGATTGAACTGTTCATCTGCACTCTGTATCCACGGTTTACCTGTACTTCGTGATTATCATCTAACCAGGTTACGCGAAAAGAAATGATACGTTCAGGCTCAGTCAGACGTTCAAGAATTTTTTGATCGAAAAATTCAGGATGATTGTTTGTAATATAAGGAAATAGATCCTCTGTAACTTCTTTTACAGCTTGTAAGAATTCTGGTTCATGTGGATTTCGTTTCTCAACGTTTGCAATGAACTCGTTAAAATTTTTTGACATGTTTTAATTAGTAAAATTTCCCTTTGGCTGCCACTAATTTATGTATTTTTTAATAAAAAACCAATTTTTGTTTATTTTTTATAAATTTTAGATCATTATGATGAAATTTCATATATCGTTTGATCTGTGATTTTTGATTTAGCGAATATAGAATTGTAGTTCAAATTAGATCATCTATGTATTTTATTCGACAGATTTAATAAACAGAAGAATCTTTTTCGTTTTTCAGGTTTAAACTTGATTAATTTTAATAGCACGAAGATGCTAGCTTTGGTTAAATCAAACGAGTTAAATATAAGGTAAAAGGATTAGACGGAATAATGGGGAGTAGGCGATATTCAAAACTTTTACTTAACATAATATAAATTATGTGCATTATTATTCCAGTGAGCTTAGTCGAAGATTTCAACGGAATTTATAGAATTTATACGTAAATAGTAATCAGTATAATAAATAAAAAAAAGGAACTCAAACCGAATGTCTGAATTCCTTAATAAATATTTAGGTTGAATATTTACAATAGAATAATCAATCGACAGCTTGGATCATCAAAGCACCAACGGTCAGATTTGTTCTTGGATCGATGACAATGGCTTGGGAATTTTCAGAATTTTCATCCTGTAAATCAAATACAAGATTCTCAGCAGATTTAATTGCAATTCGACCAATATCATTGAGCTTAATAGCTTCATCAAAAACTTTCTCTTGTGTATTGATGTCAAATTTATAAAGCACATCGACAATCTTAATTTTTGTCAATTTACTGTGGCTCTGAAGCAAGTAGATCTGTTCGGTATCCAAGGGCTTATTGTCAAACCAACATACGTTTGCTTGTATATTGCGCTCAAATTTTGGCTGTTTTTCAACATTTGCAATCGTGTCGCCACGGCTAATGTCCACATCGTCTGTTAAATGAAGAATAACTGACTGTCCATTTTCTGCTCGGTCAAGCTGTAGGCCGTTTAATTCTATCGCCTTTATGGTACTATATGTTTCAGAAGGATAAATAATTACCTGATCGCCTACAGTAAGCCCCTCTCCTAACACTCTACCAGCATATCCCCTATAGTCATGGAGATCATCTGTTTGTGGCCTTACAACCCATTGTACAGGGAATCTCCAATTCGCCGCTTGATTTTCGTGAATTTCAACGTTCTCCAAGTAGTCGAGAAGTGATTCTCCTGAATACCAGAGCATACGCTCCGATTTATGGACAATGTTATCTCCTTTTAATGCAGACACAGGAATAAAATCAACTTCTTTAAGACCGAGTTTAGCTGCCAGTTGTTGATAGTCACTTTTGATCTGTTCAAAGACTGTTGCACTATAGTCCACCATGTCCATTTTATTTACACAGACCAAAACTTGTTTCATAGCCAATAACTTAGCGATGAAAGAATGTCTTTTCGTTTGTTCGATCACACCTTTTCTCGCATCTACCAAGATAATGATCAGTTCAGAATTAGATGCACCGGTAACCATGTTTCGTGTATATTGTATGTGTCCCGGAGCGTCAGCAATAATGTATTTGCGATGATCTGTCTGAAAATATTTATAAGCAACATCAATGGTGATCCCTTGCTCCCGCTCAGCCTTTAGCCCATCCGTTAATATCGCCAAGTCTACGGTTCCGTCATCATTTTTCCGATTGGCGCGTTGTATAGCTTCCAATTGGTCATCCAAAATTGAATTGGTATCGTATAGTAATCGACCTATTAGTGTACTTTTACCATCGTCTACGGAACCAGCCGTTATAAATTTCAATATATTCATTGTTGTCTATATCAAGTATTAGATTTGAATTGGGGAATTAAAAATATCCCTGTTTTTTTCGCTCTTCCATTGCAGCTTCTGATACCTTGTCATCCATACGTGCTCCCCGTTCGCTGACTGTGGACGCTTTGATTTCAGCAATGATATCGTCCAAGGCAGTAGCGGTTGAATCTACAGCTGCTGTACATGTCATGTCACCTACAGTTCTAAAACGAACAGATTTACGTTCTATAGTATCCTCTTCATCCATATTTAGGAATGGAGCGGCAGCCATTAATTGCCCGTTGCGGGTTATCACTTCACGTTCATGGCTAAAATAAATGGATGGTAAAGCAATTTGCTCACGTTTGATATAGTTCCAGACATCCAGCTCAGTCCAATTCGAAATTGGAAATATCCGGACATTTTCGCCTTTATGTATTTTACCATTAAAAATACTCCACAACTCAGGTCGCTGTCTTTTAGGGTCCCATTGCCCAAATTCGTCACGTACAGAAAAAATACGCTCTTTTGCACGTGCTTTTTCCTCATCTCTACGTGCTCCGCCGATGCACGCGTCAAAGCCGTTCTTGGAGATTGTATCCAATAATGTCACTGTTTGAAGAGCATTACGACTGGCATTTTTCCCTTTTTGCTCCACTACTTTACCTTGATCTATGCTATCTTGAACATAACCAATGATCAATTTTTCTCCGATTTCTTCGATAAGGGAGTCGCGGAAAGCAATTGTTTCCGGGAAATTGTGTCCTGTATCAATATGGACCAGTGGAAAAGGAAATTTACCTGGTCTAAATGCTTTTTTGGCCAAATGAACCAATGTAATGGAATCTTTTCCACCTGAGAATAGTAACGCAGGCTTTTCAAATTGTCCCGCGACTTCTCTTAATATATATATCGCTTCCGCTTCTAAATGATCTAAATAGTCCATTCTTTGAAATAATAAAATTTAATTTAATGAATTTTGATTTACAGTTTTCAGGATTAAGACTTAATCGCATGTAAACCACATTCTTTTTTGCTCTGATCTTCCCACCACCATCTTCCGGCCCGAAAATCCTCTCCTTCCTGGATGGCTCTCGTACAGGGTTGGCATCCAATACTCGGAAAACCCTTATCATGCAGCGTGTTATAGGGTATGTACTGCTGCTTGCAATACCCTTTCACTTGTTCAAAAGTCCAGTCAAACAAAGGATGGATTTTTATGATATCGTTAAGCTCATCGTATTCTATAAAATCCATATCATGTCTATTGACTGATTGTTCAGAACGAATACCAGTAATCCAAATTTTTTTTCCTTTGATCGCACGCTGCAGCGGTTCAATCTTCCTGATCCTACAGCATTCTTTACGGTTTTCAACAGATTCATAGAAGGAATTTGGCCCCTTTTTACTGATAAAATCTTCCAGTAATGTTGTATCCGGTGTATATGTCTTAATATTTAATTGATATCGTTCCAGTGTACGACTCCATAAGGAGTATGTTTCTTTGAACAACCGGCCTGTATCCAATGTAAAAATTTCAATATTGATATTATTTTTGCCAATCCATTCGGTAATAATCTGGTCTTCTATACCAAAAGAAGTTGAAAAAACAACTTCTGAAGGGTACAATGATGCTATTACCTGTAGCATCTCATACCCCTTTTTATCCTCAATAATTTCTTTAATTTCCTTAACGTTCATAACGTAATATATTTTTGGTATGTTCGTTTAGCATTCTTACCTTAAATTCAAAGTCTCCCCTCAACTGTTCACGATATTCGCTCATCAGTGAAAGTGTTTCGTCAATTTCCTCGGGTAATAAGTCGTTGAGCAGTTCCCTCACCCGCTTTGCGATTGTTGGCGATTTGCCATTGGTGGAAATCGCTACTTTCAAATTTCCTTTAGTAACAATAGATCCCAGATAAAAATCGCATAGATCCGGTTTATCAGCCGCATTAAAAAGTATATTGTGAAGTGATGTTAGATTACGTAGTTGATCGTTCAGTTCCATATTGTTTGTCGCTGCGATAACAAGTTGTTTGTTTTCCATGTCACTTGTTTTAAAAGGACGTATGTGGAGTTGGATATGTTGGTAATTCTTGAGCAATTGCTCAAATTCTGGAAGGATCTCTCTTGCCACAACAGTCAGATTCAATCCTTCATCATTTGCTACCAGTGCCTGAAATTTTTCCAAAGCAACTTTTCCACCTCCGATTAATAGGGTATGAACCTGATTGAGTTTGATAAAGATGGGGAATAACTGATTCATATTTATAATGCAAGTGCTTTTTCTTTAATCTGTTGAAACGATCTGTGTTTGGCTACCACTTCTCCTATGATGATTATTGCTGGAACCCCGATCCTTTTTTCAGTAGATTCATCCAATATATTCTCCATCGTCCCAAGTACAACCTTTTCATTTGGCAGAGAACCATTCTGAATTAAAGCGATAGGTAGATTATGAAGATTTTTATTACGATAAATGGCCACAATCTCCGCTAATTTCCCATAACCCATCAGAACGACCACGGTCGCGTTGGACTCTGCAGCCAAATGTAGATCATTGGATAAACTACCATCAGATTTTGAACCTGTTATTACCCAGAAACTCTCACTAATCCCGCGATATGTTAACGGGATTTGTTGCAATCCTGTCAAACCGATAGCAGAGGAAATACCAGGTACTACTGCTGTCGCAATACCATATTGCGCTACATAATCTATTTCTTCACCTCCACGACCAAAGACAAATGGATCTCCGCCCTTCAATCGTACTACGTGACCATAATTTAAGGCGTAGTCTACCAATAGACGATTGATTTCATCTTGTGATGTCGAAAGTTGCTCTGCACGTTTTCCGACATAGATTTTTATACAGTCTGTTTTTGCATATTCCAACAGCTCTTCATTAACTAACGCATCATACAAAATGACATCCGCTTTCTGGATCGCTTTGATCCCTTTTAAACTGATCAATTCTGGATCTCCAGGGCCTGCACCTACCAATGTTACTTTTGATTCTATCGACATTACGTTCCCTCCTAAGCCAATACAGGCGTTAAATTTTTACGTTGGTAAACCTCATTGATAAACTTTGTAGCTTCTTGTAGATAATCTGTAGCAAAGAGTTCAGTCGGTTCGTTTTTACTTATTTGTAGGACCAGGTCTGGAAATGACTGATCAAAATTATATTCTCCAGATTCGACAAAATGTGTTTGGAATTCGTTGATTACGGTATTTTGCGTGCTAGCATTTACACCTTTATCCAGTAGTAAAGCCTTTGCTGCCTGAACAAAAGCATTATATGCATGATAGATAGCATCTGCAAATTTTTGTTCCTGGAAAGTTTCGTTTGCCCACTGTAACTTCTCTTCGGCTTCATAGATTAGTGTTGCTACCAAGTCAATGACAACCCCAGCACATTCACCGATACCAATCGCTGTTTGGAAGGTACCTTCATGTCCCCAGTCTACAAATTCATCTTCAGCAAGCGTACTTAGATCCGATAACGGTTTTAAAAGATTATAAAAATAATTTTTACCCTGTCTATCATAGTAGGCGTGGAAATTTTCAGTAGTTTCTGCATTCCTTTTGTAATCGTTAAGGACTAGCTCCACCACATGCAAAACTCGTTTTGTAGGTACTTTGATAATCCGCTCAGCAACCCGGCCTTCGCCGTCACCGATCGTGCCACCACCAAGCATTACCTGAGCTGCAGGGACAACTTTACCTTCTGCTTTTACTGAACTGCCATGGAAGCCTATGTGTGCGAGCCCATGTTGACCACATGAATTCATACAACCAGATATCTTAATTTTCAAATCTCTATTGAAAACGAAATCCTGATGAAATTCGGCAATATATGACTCAATGACCCGTGCCATTTCTGTACTGTTTGAGATGCCTAGATTACAAGTGTCTGTTCCAGGGCATGTCGTCACATCAGCAGTACTATCAAATCCTACTTGCGCAATATCGAGTGATTTAAGCAATTGATAAATGTGTGGGAGTGATTTTTCAGTAGCATACTTCAATAATAAACTCTGATTCTGTGTAATCCGGATATCATCGGCAACCAGGTTCTTCAATCCACTGACTAAAGAACGAGCTTTATCAGTCCCAATATCACCAGTAGAAATACGAACATACACACCAAAATATCCCTCTTGCTTTTGGCTAAAGGTGTTTGTATTTCTCCACACTTGGTAGTTTAGATCTGTATTGAGATCCAACACGGTTATTTGGCTATCATCAGGTAGTAGTGGCTGTTCTATTTTGGTCCGATCGATGTGGAAAGTCTTTACTTTAGTGGCGATCTTTTCTGCTTCGATCAAATTCAGAATCTCTTCTAAACCCAGTTTTTGAATAAGGTATTTAAAACGGGCTTTGTTCCTGTTGGTACGTTCACCATACCGATCGAACACCCGTAAGGTAGCCTCGATATATGGAATAAGCTCATCTTCTGGAAGAAATTCATTTGTTAGCGATGCCAAAAATGGCTGTGAACCCAGTCCTCCACCTAACAGGACTTTGAAACCTCGCGTTTCCACACCATTCACCTGTTTTAATTTTGGAATAAAGCCTAGATCATGGATATAGGAAAAAGCAGTGTCCTCCGAGCTGGCCGAAAAAGACATTTTGAATTTTCTGCCCATCTCCGCACAGACCGGGTTACGTAGAAAATATTCAAATGTTGCTTGTGCATAAGGCGATACATCAAAAGGTTCATTTGGATCTATACCCGAAGTTGGTGATGCCGTTACATTGCGGACAGTATTCCCACAGGCTTCTCTTAGTGTAATATCATCTTCGGCTAATTTCGACCAAAGCTCTGGCGTGCGATCCAGACTAACATAATGAATCTGAATATCCTGACGGGTGGTTAAGTGCAGATTGCGACTCGCGTATTCATCAGATATCGCTGCTATTTTGATCAATTGTTTAAAAGTAACTTTTCCAAATGGAAGTTTAATACGAACCATCTGAACTCCGGGTTGCCTTTGTCCATATACTCCCCTGGCGAGACGCAATGATCTAAATTTCTCATCAGCTATCTTACCTTCGTGAAATAATCGAATCTTTTTTTCAAGTTCAATAATTTCTTTTTCCACGAGTGGATTTTCTAATTCTGTACGGAAGCTTTGCATAAAACAAATAAAATCTATTGATTTAGTATTCTTTTCTCGAGGTCAAATGTAAAAATATTTTTTTAATATTCTATAATATCTACCAAATTAATATATATTTGTCGAACAAATTTTAATATACTAAACCTGTAGACTAATAGGTGTAACGATGAAAAAGTGTTTTATAGTTCTGATTTTTAGCTTTATAATTTTCTTTCAAATAACGTCCTGTGCACCGAAAGTAAAAAATGGATATAGTAAAGAGCGTGGGTTTGAAGGTAATATTTCATTGTCTGGTGCATTTGCTCTCTATCCGTTGGCAGTGATTTGGAGTGAGGATTTTAAGAAAGTTCATCCACACGTCAGGTTTAATATTTCTGCCGGTGGCGCTGGTAAAGGTATCGCTGATGTTTTGACGGGTATGGTTGATATAGGTTTGGTGTCGCGGGATCTACATGCACAAGAAATAAAAAAAGGCGCAGTGCCTATTATCGTTGCCAAAGATGCTGTGATATGTACGTTAAATCCTGACAATCCGAATTATCAAGCACTATTAAGACGAGGGCTAACACGTAAGGAGTTAGCTGATATTTTTGTTAATCGAAAATTTAAAACATGGCGGGAAATTGATCCGCAATTTACTGCTGATCCGATTAATGTATATGTGCGGTCTGATGCGGCAGGAGCAGCTGAAACGTGGGCCAAGTTTTTTGGACACAAACAGGAAGATCTTCAAGGTGTGGGCATTTTTGGTGACCCTGGCATCGCACAAGCTATTAAGGATGATGTTTACGGGATTGGTTTCAACAATATAAATTATGTTTATAATTTAAAGACAAATAAGGTATTTGATCATATTGATGTGCTACCATTGGATCTGAATAAAAACGGACAAATAGAAGCAGAGGAACAGTTTTATGGATCCTTGTCTGATTTGACTAGTGCAGTAGCTGCAGGTAAATATCCAGCCCCTCCCTCGCGCGATTTGACCTTTGTCACACATAATAAAACAGAATCCCTACTATTGAAGGAATTTATTTCCTTTGTTTTGCAGAAGCAAGCACAGGAACAGCTGCTGGAAAATGGATATGTGCCATTGAATGAAATACTTATAAAAGAAGAACTAAACAAGTTATAGTATGCTAAATATACGTCTGGTTAAAGATGCTTTCGTCAAACGGTCTACATTGGTATTGTTACTGATTTCTCTTTCAGTAGTGGTAATTATTGCGGTAGGTTTGACCGTAAAATCAATTCCATTATTTGAGTATAGTAATGTATTTCAGTTATTGACAGATCAGGTGTGGGCGCCAATGAAGGGTTCGTTTGGGTTCCTGCCATTTATTGCAGGTACACTCGCTGTTACACTGATTTCTCTTGCTATTGCAATTCCTTTGTGTATATTGACGGCTGTTTATCTGACGGAATATGCTTCCGACGCGCTAAAGAACATGATGCTTCCTCTTGTGAATGTTTTGGCAGCGATACCTCCGGTACTATATGGCGTTTGGGGTGTTTTGTTTATTGTACCTTTAATTCAGCTTTATATCGCCCCGATTTTTGGTGTAGAGACATCTGGTTATTCTGTTTTGGCTGGCGGAATTGTGTTGGCTGTCATGATCTTTCCAATTATGATTTCCATTATGGTTGAAGTGCTTCAAACGATCCCGTACGAGCTAAAGGCTGCATCGTTGTCTTTGGGGGCGACAAAGTGGGATACGATCAAACACGTTATTCTCAAAAAAGCAAAGCCTGGTATTATTGCTGCGATTGTCTTGTCGACTTCACGAGCATTCGGTGAAACGATTGCTGTATTGATGGTCTGTGGAAATGTACCAAAAGTGCCGACATCTATATTTGATGCGGGTTATCCTATTCCGGCTTTACTTGCCAACAATTTTGGTGAAATGATGTCTATTCCACTGTATGAGTCCGCGTTGATGTTTTCTGCACTATTGTTATTTGTGATCATATTCGTTTTTAATTTAATATCACGTTTGATATTGAGACAATTGGAAGGAGGTGTAAATGGGTAATACAAAAAAAAGGCTTTTGAGTGAAAAAATTGCTAAGGGCTTTATGCATCTTTCGGGTATTACTGTGACAGCTTCTTTGTTTTTTATTGTCGGAACTATACTCTATAAAGGGCTTCCCTATCTTAACTGGGGTATGGTTAGTCAGCTACCCAAAGGAGGCTTTTATATAGGTAAGGAAGGTGGAATTTTAAACGCGATATTGGGTTCATTATATTTATCTGGTGTGGCGACAGCTTTGTCAGCTTTGATTGGTGTTCCAATTTCACTTTATCTGAACGTATATTTAGGGGCCAAATCTAAAGTAACCCAGTTTTCTAAACTTTTGTTTGATGTGCTTTATGGGGTACCGTCCATCGTTTATGGCGCTGTTGGTTTTGGTATTATGGTTTATTTTGGAATTAGAGCTTCTTTATTGGGGGGTATCATTACGGTGACTTTACTGACGATCCCAATTGTAGTGCGTACCGTTGACGAGTTGATCAAAACAATTCCTGGAGATTTAAAAAATGTCACTCTTTCTCTGGGTACGACGCGCTGGGAACTTGCTAAAGTCATGTTGAGGAGCATACGGACCGGGTTGTTAACAGCTATTTTATTGGCATTTGGACGCGCTATCGGTGACGTTGCTGGTGTATTATTAACAACAGGTTTTAGTGATAATTTGCCTAAATATATTGACGAACCTGCGGCAACTCTTCCATTGGCCATATTTTTTCAATTAAGCAGTCCTATTCCCGAAGTTCAAGGTCGAGCGTATGCTTCAGCCCTGGTCTTAACAATCATTATTTTAATTATCGTAATATGCAC
Organism: Sphingobacterium sp.; assembly: GCA_031277685.1. Lineage (GTDB taxonomy): Bacteria > Bacteroidota > Bacteroidia > Sphingobacteriales > Sphingobacteriaceae > Sphingobacterium. The sequence goes on from JAITLV010000127.1 coordinate 23,967, forward strand.
GCATATCCTTCAATCGAAACAAAAGAATCGTCGTTAAGTAATCCATTGGTCGATCCCCACATTCAGATCAAGGATCTCAATGTTTATATTGATGGACGACATATCTTAAAAAATATTAATCTTGCGTTACCCAACAATAGCGTGACCTCCATTATCGGCCCCTCAGGTTGCGGAAAGACGACACTTTTAAAAACGCTCAATCGATTGGTGGATGATACAAAAGGTGTTGAAATAACAGGCTCTGTACTCGTAAATGGTGAGGATATTTATGGAAGAGATGCTGAGGTAACGCATATTCGTAAGAAGATGGGCCTTTTATCACAAAAACCTTATCCATTGCCGATGTCTATCTATGACAATGTAGCTTATGGTCCACGAATACACGGTATCAAAAATAAAAAGGAGTTGGATAGTATTGTCGAGACGCAGCTGCGAAATGTAGCCCTATGGGATGAAGTTAAGGATCGCTTGGGGCAATCTGCGAATGGACTTTCTATTGGGCAACAACAACGACTCTGTTTAGCGAGGGGACTTGCTGTTGAACCCGAAATTATACTCGGCGATGAATCGACATCAGCATTAGATCCATTATCTACGGCTAAAATCGAAGAATTATTGATCGAGTTGAAGCAGGATTATACGATTGTGCTGGTTACACATATATTGCGGCAGGCCAGAAGGGTTTCTGATTATATACTTTTTGTTTATGGTGGTGAAATTCTAGAATTCGGTCCAACAGAGCAAGTTTTACTAAATCCACAACATGAGATTACAAAACAATATGTAAAAGGATTTATCTCCTAATAGTTTGCTTAGGCATTTTACAACAAAGTCGAAGACTCTTCGAATCAGCAAAGTCTTCAACTTTGTTTTTACCCTTAAGTGGCAAGCGCTATCGGAGATCAAACAAATCGTCGACTCCGAGTATCTTTTTAGATGTAAAACCCTCAGCATATTTTGCTTGGATGTAGCGGCCAAATTCTCTAGCTCTAGCAGCAGTAGACTCCATGAAATCAGGATTGGAGATATATGTTTGCGGCTCGTCGGGGTTGATATTTTCGCCTGTATAGAATTGTGTTTTGTAGGCTAAAATTGATTTTTCTTTCAAAGCATAATAGTCTGTTATATCAATAACCACATCCGGTTTTATATAATAGTCTTGTACAAACTGTAACACTAATCGCGGACGAAATGCGTCCTGTGTATAGCCTTTTTCATCTTTTGTTTCTACTTTTCTTAACCCAGAGAGGAAGCAGGCTTCGTTCACTAGCTGTCCAGCGCGGCCATGGTCAGGATGACGGTCTGTAATTGCGTTTGTGATAACGATTTCAGGCTGATATTTACGTATAGCACTGATAATGGCCTTTTTTTCTGCTAATGCGTTTTCGAAAAAACCGTCTCTTAAACCGAGATTTTCCCGGGCAGCTAATCCCAGTATAGTTGCAGCATCTTTCGCTTCTTGTGCTCTGGTCTCTGCGGTACCACGCGTTCCAAGTTCTCCTTGCGTTAAGTCAACAATTCCAACTTTTTTTCCTTCGGCTACATATTTCGCCATCACCCCGCCAGCACCTAATTCCGCATCATCAGGATGCACAGCAATGACAAGTAAATCTAGTTTCAGCATATTTAAATTCTTTTTTTGTTTGCGGCTTCCAATTTTACTAAAAGCAGGTCAAAATCGCAGTTCTATTTTGTACGGTTTAAAGTTATTTTAGAATAGCGTGTATTTATTCAAAATTTTACTATTGTAAAGCCGGAGTCAAAGGTATGAAGTTTGTTGATCACTCTTGTAAAAGCCGTTCGATATTACGGCAAATTTTACTTGATAATGGCGAAGTTGTCGGGTAATAGAAGTCTACAACCTCTCCTTGTTTGTTGATTAGATATTTGTGAAAGTTCCAGGAAGGTTTACTGTTTATGTGACCATTTTCTGCTTTATTTGATAGAAAGCTGTACAATGGAGTTGCATATGTGCCTATAACATGGCTGCGTTTGAAAATCGGAAAACTGACCTGTTGGTTGATCCTACAGAAAGTCTCCAAGGTGCTGCCGGTCAAGGGTTCTTGGTTTCGGAAATTATTGGATGGAAATGCCAGTACCTCAAATCCTTTTTCTTTATACTTCTGATAGAGTTTTTCGAGTGATTTAAATTGTCTTGTGAAGAGACATTGACTTGCTGTGTTGACGACTAACAGAACCTTTCCTTCAAAATCCCCCAATGATTTAGTTGTGCCATTAAACTGCAACGCTTCAAAGTTATATATCGTTTTCATATATCTTAATTTAGGTGTTAAAAGGACGATCCCGATATTATCTTTAGCGTTTTTGAGAACGCAAAACTTTGAGTTCTACATTACCGGTTTTGGTCTTGACCTTTCAAATTCACGGATAATATTCTCTATTTCGAAGTCTTCTTTTGGATCGTATGATGATTTTAAATTGTGTCCAAAAATTTTGGCAACTCCCTGATAAAAGAATGCGGAAATTCCGCCTTTCATTTCCTTCACCATTTCGTAGCTTGTATGTCCTGTGTAGCGGTCTATCAGTTTTATCAGGATTTTACCTTGAGAAATCGTCATATTTTTAATTTCTCTATTAAACATTTGCTTTACGTCATTCTCGCATCTCTCCACCAATGCTTCATGTTCTTTCTTGTCAGAGGTCATGGCCAAATCCCGGTCCAGTTGATCATATCTTTTTTGAGCATAAATTGCATATGGAAGAACCTTCAGTACATTTCTTCTAAAACGTAAATATTCTCGTCTTGCTTCCTCGCTTGACCATACGCGTTTCCTTACTATAAGGACCTCAGGGATGGGGAACCATGGTAATATCTCACCCGAGGGTAGTGTTGTTTTCATGTATTCAGTCACAGTTTCCTGTGCTCCCTCACCATATAATGGAAGAACAAGAGATTGGGCCTGTGTCACGCCTGACAAAGTCCCAAGAAGAAAAAGTAAACCACATACTGTTGTCTTCATCTGAACGACTATATAACTCTTTTAATTTGTCAATGCTATTATATTTTGGTAAATTTATTACAAAATAAGTTAGCTTGATAATTGTATTCAAAATACATTAACTAAATTACACAAATTTACTCAAAAAAACATCATTTAGCTGCAACGTTTATGAAAGATTATGTGATTGATATAGAAGCAGAAAACAAAGAGATAAGAAAACGTTACCGTGCTTTATTGCGTGCTTGTAAACCAACTTTGCAGCGCGGAGATAAGCAAGAGATTCGCAAAGCTTTTGATTTGGCCTTGGATAGTCATCGTGAGATGCGCCGCAAGTCGGGAGAACCTTACATTTATCATCCAATTGCAGTAGCACAGATTGCTGCAGAAGAAATTGGTTTGGGTACGACCTCCATTGTATGTGCTTTGCTCCATGATGTTGTCGAAGATACAAATGTAACCTTGGATGAAATTGAAGAAATGTTTGGAAAGAAAGTTCGTCGTATTATTGACGGATTGACAAAGATTTCTGGCATATTTGATCCAAATAGTTCAATGCAGGCTGAGAACTTCCGGAAAATGTTGCTTACGCTGGCAGACGATGTGCGTGTTATCCTTATCAAACTTGCGGATAGACTGCACAATATGCGGACAATGGAGTTTATGGCAAGAGATAAACAACTAAAGATTGCTTCAGAAACGAGTTATCTTTATGCTCCCTTAGCCCATCGTTTGGGGTTGTATGCTATCAAATCCGAATTGGAAGACTTGTCTATGAAGTTTACTGATCCAGATACCTACAAATTTATCGCCCGTAAACTGAATGAGAAGAAAGCTGAACGAGAGAGATTCATTGGTGATTTTATCGACCCTATTAAAGAAATTCTAGAAGAGCAAGGAATTAAAGCGTCCGTATTCGGAAGGCCGAAATCTATTCACTCCATCTGGAGCAAGATGCGTAAAAAATCGATTCCTTTTGAGGAAGTTTACGATTTATTTGCTATTCGTATTGTGATAGATGCTGTGGATGAGAAGGAAAAAACCGAATGCTGGAAGGTATATTCCATCGTTACCGATTTGTACCGTCCAAATCCAGATCGTTTGCGTGACTGGATATCTTCTCCTAAGGGAAATGGTTATGAGTCTCTGCATACAACTGTAATGGGGCCTAAAGGCCAATGGGTTGAGGTACAGATTCGAACCAAACGGATGAATGAAATTGCGGAAAAAGGATTTGCGGCACATTGGAAGTACAAGGAATCTAATTCGGATTCCGGTTTGGATCAATGGATCAAAAAAGTGCGTGATGTACTGAGTAGTCCTGACCAAAATGCGATGGATTTCGTGGATGATTTCAAGATGAATTTGTTCTCGGATGAGATTTTTATCTTCACACCAAAGGGGACCTTGATTCAATTGCCCAACAACGCTACGGCTTTGGATTTTGCATTTGAAATTCACTCCGATATTGGTGCAAGCTGTATTGGCGCTAAAGTAAACCATAAATTGGTTCCGCTAAGCCATGTTTTGCAGAATGGTGATCAGGTAGAGATTATTACATCCAGTAAGCAATCACCAAAGGAAGATTGGCTCAACTTTGTTGTTACTGCTAAAGCGAAATCAAAAATAAGATCTTCCCTCAAAGAAGAGAAAAGAAGAGTTGCTGAGGACGGCAAAGAAATTTTGGAGCGTAAATTAAAATCTTTGAAGGTTACCTACAATACCGATAATATCAATAAAATCGCGAATTACCTGAAATATCCAAGTTCTCAGGATCTTTTTTATAATGTTGCGAAAGGTATTGTTGACATCAAGCAATTGCGGGAATATGTGGCGCATGAGAAAGCAGTCGAAATCAATGCTGGATCTTCTACAGGCAATCAGTTCAATAGCCATATTGGTGGTTTGGTTGAAAAGATTAATAAGAAGGAGTTTGATACTATTCTGATTGGGGATGATATGCAAAAGGTCGATTATACCTTAGCCCCTTGCTGTAATCCGATCCCAGGAGACGATATTTTTGGCTTTTTGACCGTCAATGATGGTATCAAGATTCATCGTACCAGCTGTCCAAATGCGTCCAAATTAATGGCGAACTATGGATATCGTATACTGAAAGCTCGTTGGGCATCAACAAAAGACTCCGCATTCTTAACAGGTTTGCATATTGTGGGGATTGATGATGTCGGATTGGTGAATAAACTTACTACTGTTATCTCTCAAGAGTTTGCAGTCAATATTCGCTCTTTATCAATATCCAGCAATGATGGTATCTTCGATGGAAATATTATGGTTTATGTCAATGATACACAGCAATTGGAAAGTTTAATGCGAAACCTCAAACAGGTCCGAGGAATAACTGGAGTAAATCGTTATGAATCTGAAAATTAATCAAATCAATATCACAATTTAGAAATACTATCAAATGTCAATCTAAATTGGTAAATTTGTAAAAGAATATTTTTACTATGAATCAAGCTGAAAATTTTGCAACTGTAAAAAAGATCTTTGAAGCATACTTAGAAAATAAGAATCTAAGAAAAACTCCAGAGCGTTATGCTATCTTGGAAGAGATCTATTCACGTACTGATCACTTTGATGTAGAGTCTTTGTATATCCATATGAAGAACAAAAAATACAGGGTCAGTCGTGCTACAGTTTATAATACCCTCGAATTATTGGTGTCATGTGATTTGGTAACCAAACATCAATTTGGCCGTAATATGGCGCAATTCGAAAAGTCTTATGGCTTCAAACAACACGATCACGTGATTTGTATTGAATGTAATAAGGTTGTCGAGTTTTGCGACCCTCGTATCAACCAGATCCAAAGTCTGATGGGTGATTTATTAAAATTTGATATCAAACACCATTCGTTAAATTTATATGGTGTATGTCAAGATTGCCAAGAAAAAAATAAAAAGGAAGAAACCGTAGCACAAGAAGCTATTTCAAATTAATCTTATATTTTTGTTAAATATAATAGTACATTTGTTCAGGAATGTTCAGGAGAAAAATTCCTGAACATTTTTATTTTTTTAATGAGTCTATTTTTATTAATAACATTTTAATTACTATACTTTAAAAGCTATGCAAGTTGATGTGCTTTTGGGCTTACAATGGGGTGACGAAGGTAAAGGTAAAATCGTAGACGTATTTTGTCCAAAATACGATTTAATCGCTCGTTTCCAAGGCGGCCCTAACGCCGGACACACGTTGGAATTTGATAACAAAAAATTCGTGCTCAACACAATTCCATCTGGTATCTTCAATGAAGGTACACTAAATCTTATTGGTAATGGTGTCGTTATTGATCCGATTATCCTAAAAAGAGAATTAGATAA
>JAITLV010000155.1 GCA_031277685.1 Sphingobacterium sp.
TTTGCATCACTTTCAAAAACAGAAAGGATTCCGTAGCTCAGCTGGTAGAGCAATACACTTTTAATGTATGGGTCCTGGGTTCGAATCCCAGCGGGATCACAAAAGAAAAGCTAATCGCAAGATTAGCTTTTTTTGCTTAACAGGATATGGATTCGAAAGAAGGGCTGGCCGGGTTCGATCCATTGGAGGCTCAAGAATGTGCGGGGGAAATGTGGGTCTGAGCCAATCCCAGCGGGATCACAAAAGAAAAGCTAATCGCAAGATTAGCTTTTCTTGTTTAAAGGTATTAGGATTACCTCCAAAAACTTAACCGTCTCCCCGCCTACGATATTTTTCGCACGAAGCTCCACCGATTGCTTTCCCTCTGATAAATCTATTTGTCCGAGGGGAATGGATACCCCTTGCCCACTTTTAGGGGATGATGCATCAACTGAGAAGCCAATTTCCTTGCCACCTATTTTTAGAACCATATCCCCACCTGTATTTTCCATATCCTTTACATACCGTACTGAAACATTGAATTGCGCAGATTGCAATACATTTATATCCCATCCAAGATATTGAGCATTACTTTTCCATCCGGAAACATAATAGCGGTCTCTTTTGCCATCTCCAAATTTCATCGGATCCCCTTGCTGTTTTGCATAGAAAGACAATAATCTGTTTTCAGCTATATCGGCATCGACATAAATCAAATCATTGGATTTGGGCATAACAATATCATGCGCCAATTGCACAACAATAACCTCGTCAGCACCAGCTCCTATTTGATCGAACGGGATATGAAGTCCAGTTACATCTGAATAATACCCATTGAGTCTTTTCTTGGACGACAGTAAATAAAGGGATTTAATGTCCGTTGTGAGACCGCCCACTGTCAAGATCCCTCCTTTTGGCCTATTAAAAACATGCAGGTATAGTGTGTTGTTTTTTTTCGTAATCACGCCCCATTGTTGACGGGGCAAAGGGGAAGGCGTTACATTGATGACACTTTCCTTATTCTTGGCCATCCAAGAAGCCATTCCCTTCAAAATAGCCACATCAGGCTCATCAAAGCTACCATCTCCCTTAGGACCAATATTCATTAAGATATTCCCTCCCATAGCAGTCGCTTTAGCCAATAGCTGTATAAAGTGTGCTGTTGGCTTATGATTTTTATCTGTTAACGAATAGCCATACGAGTCATTGGTTGTAGGAATAGCCTCCCATTGCGCTCCAGCAGCAACAGGATAGAACTCTTCTGGCCGGTCAGCCGTATTCAGGTAATCCCCGTAATTCTTATCACCTGTACGTGCCAATCGCCCATTCACAATAATAGTAGGATCAGTATTTCTGATGGCTTCCAGAATTCTCAAATTTTCAGACAAAGGCAGCTTATGTGGTGTATCAAACCAAAGCAAATCGGGATGATAATTATGAATCAGTTCCTTGATTTGTGGAATAGCTTTTTCATCTACATAGCGTTTTGCTTTAGGTAGCCATTCAGGATGATTATCAAACCAATTTGCTCCCCCAAGCAGTTTGTCTCCCCCCGGATTATCATAATCCCAGTCATTCCCCGGAGCATCAGGGTGCTCCCAATCAAAAGCATGTGAATAGTAAAATCCAAATAACAAACCATGTTTACGACAAGCCTCTGCAAGTTCCGCCAATGGGTCCTTTTTCATTGCGGTGCTTTTGATCGAATAATTACTGACATATTGTGTTGGGTACATCGCAAAACCATCGTGGTGTTTAGCCGTGATGATAAAATATTTCATACCGGCCTGTTTTGCCAATAGCACCCATTCTTCAGCATTAAATTTTTCGGGATTAAATCTCGCGGCAGAATCCAGATATTCTTGACGTGGAATTTGCATCACACGCATCAGGTGTTCTGCATACCCTCCGCCCTTTTTCCCCTTCCAAACATTGCCATATTGGGAATAAATACCCCAATGGACAAACATGCCAAAGCTGGCCTCTTTCCACCGTTGGACACGCTGATCTTGTCCCTTTACGGCCTGTTTCCACCAACCTGTTTCAGCAGCTGATATTGCATTTTTATCCCTTGTTGTCGGATCATTAAACATATCCGCAGCTTCATTTCCCTGATTGGCATTCTTGACTTGTCCTCTCACCGACATGATAACAGTCGAAAGTATGATCACAAAGCAACAGCTGATTTTTACCATATATTTAGATATTATAATTGTCTTCGATCATCGAACTTTTACCCAGAGTAAGGGCTTCAATTCAATAGAAATAATTTGTACTACCTTCAAAAATAGCTCAAAAAGCCTGAGACAAGGTGTAATTTTTGTTCTTTTTAGGGTAATAACAGCCAAGTGAGAAAAAAATAAAAACCTATCTCTTGCTGAGGTGTTTATTTGATAATATAAACTCAAGGGCACATGAACAATCATCCAGACTATTGGCACCTTCAAATAGGCTCAACAGTTAACACCGATCAAATCTATATCGAAGTCACCAAAGACGGTCCATATATCTTACACGGACAGCCCCCCTTTCATTTGCAATATATTATTTCAGATCGTCAGGGTATCTCCAGATCATATGAAAATGGTGAATCTTTTAAACTCGATAAGGAAACCTATTTATGCCGTTGTGGACTGTCTAAAAATAAACCTTTTTGCGACAACTCCCATGAACAGGCCAGGTCCTTTGGCGTTGATCTGACTGATACGGCGACACTGCGCGATTCGCTCCAGACAGCGGAAATTATTGAAGGGCCTGTATTTTCGCTCAGTGATGATGAAAAACTGTGTGCATTTGCGCGTTTCTGCGATCAAGGAAAAAGAATCTGGAATGAAATCAGAGATGAGGATGAGCAATCATTAGAAGGGGCAGTCAATATGGCCCATTATTGTCCCAGTGGCCGTCTTCTTGTATGGAACCAGGAGAATATACCAATCGAGGAAAAGACCTCCGCAACAGTAGGCCTTATTGAAGATGTATTGAACCAGTGTAGCGGGCCTATCGCGCTATGGGGTGGAATTCCGGTAAAAAACAGCGATGGCAAGTACTACGAAGTACGAAATCGGCAAACGCTTTGCCGTTGCGGACAATCAGCGAACAAACCATTCTGTGATGGCACACATGCGTCAATGGAATTTCAGGATGGACTTAGCAAATACACCTCTAAATGATTTTTTAAATTTATCATATACCACCATATATCTTTTTATTATAACAAGATACAAGCTATTCGTATTTATACAATATTTGTCTAAATTTAATTCAAAACCATGGAAAAGCTAACAGCAAAAGCAAGCATTCAGATTCAAAAACCAATCAATGAGGTTTTTGAAGCCATTGTTGATCCTAATAAAATGAATCATTACTTTATTAAATCCTCAACAGGTCGGCTAGAGACTGGAAAAACTGTGACCTGGACTTTTCCCGAGTTCCCAGAAAGCTTCCCTGTGACCGGAAAAACAATAACCCCCAATACCTATGTCTCATTTGACTGGAGCGGAGGAGTAGCGAATCAACTCGTTGAAATTAATTTGACTTCCTTCGGAGAGCATTCCACCGTCGTCAAAATTACCGAACATGAGATGGACAACGATCAAGAAGGAATTTTGATCATGATGCGCCAAACAGAAGGATGGGCAAATTTTTTGGCCTGCATGAAGGCTTATCTTGAGTACAATATTAATCTTCGAACCGGCGCCTTCGACTTTATGTTTTCACAATCTTAATCCGTATTGCCTAGCAAACTGAAAGCAGGCTCATTATCTTAATCGAATAAAGCAATGGCAATCCAACAACAACATTAAATCTTGCATACACCAACTTCAGCTATAAATAGAAGTAAAAAATGACAGCAAATAAAACCTCCTATAGCAAAAAAAGTGTCGATGACTTTATCCGGGAAATATCGGATATGCAAATGAGAGAAGACAGCATGCAACTCATGCAATTGATGTGTACGGTATCTAATGAAGCACCGAAAATGTTTGGTGAGTCTATCATTGGTTTTGGGCAGTATTATTACAAATATGCAAGTGGCCATGAAGGGTATGCCCCTTTAATCGGGTTCAGTCCCCGGAAGGCTGCCCTATCACTTTATGTGTATACCGGACTTGAAGAGCATAAGTCACTTGTTGAACAATTAGGCAAATATAAGATAGGCAAAGCCTGTATTTACATCAAAAAACTCAGTGATATCAACACGGAACATCTGAGCGCATTAATGCAAAATACCATCGCGTTTTTATCAACAAAATACACTCGGATCAAGGAGGGGCAACAATATGATAACAAGTAGCATTTCAACAGTAGACGAATATATAAACCAATTTGAGGGTGCAAAAAAAGCATATCTCATACAGGTTCGTCAGCTTATCGCCCAGGCAGTCCCTGCATCAGCAACTGAAACCATTTCCTACCAAATGCCAACAATCCGGTTTAACGGCAATCTTATTCATTTTGCAATGAATAAGCAACATCTTGGCATATACCCTGGTCCTGAGGCTATAGCGCATTTTGCAGCACAGCTCAAGAACTTTAAAACGACAAAAGGAGCCATACAGATCCCGATAGATCAACCCATACCAGAGAAAATCATCCTTGATATCGTTGACTTTAATGTCAAAAAACTTAAAGATAAACAAGGCCCAAACTGGCATAAAAACAGAGGAAACTGGCTGGAAGCAGAAGAACTCATGCAACAGATCATGCTAAAAACTACGCTAAAGAAAGAATTCAAATGGGGTAGTGATATCTATACACACAAGGGAAAAAATGTCATTGGATGGGGAGGTTTTAAGCATTTCTTTTCCCTATGGTTCTATAATGGTGTATTTCTAGAAGACAAAGAAAATGTTTTGATTAGCGCTTCAGAAGGCAAAACCAAAGCACTCCGTCAATGGCGCTTTGAGGATGTCAGTGAGATGGATAGTACTAAAATAGAGGCTTATATTCAAGAATCCATACGAACAATTGATGAGGGTAAAGAAATTAAACCTGCCAAAACCCCAATTATATCTCCTTCGGGTCTGTTATTGGAAGCACTTCAATCAGATCAAGTATTTCAGGATCATTTTAGGACATTGACTCCAGGCAAACAAAAAGAATATATTCAATATATCGACGAAGCTAAACAGGAAAAAACCAAACTATCCCGTCTGGAAAAAATCAAACCCATGATTCATGCAAACAAAGGATTAAATGATAAATATAAATAGTGAATTTTAACATAAAAATAGAAGCTCATGGAAAATTCCATTATACCTTCCATTTGGTTTGATCAAAATGCAAAAGAAGCTTTTGATCTATATTGTCAGACCTTTCCAAACAGTCATATAGCTAGCAGCTCTCCGATTGTTGTCGAGGCACAGCTTAATGGCGTAAAATTTATTGGGATCAATGGCGGTCCGATCTTTAAACCAAACCCATCGATATCTTTTATGGCAATCTGCGAATCCAAAGAAGAGATAGACCGTATCTGGCAGATATTTTCAACAGATGGAAGTATACTAATGCCACTAAATAGCTACCCCTGGAGCCCCTACTATGGTTGGATAGCAGATAAATATGGTGTAAATTGGCAATTATACCAAGGTAAGTTAAGCGACACCAATCAGCAGGCACTTGTCCCAACACTCATGTATTGTGGCCTCCAACAAGGTAAGTGTGAAGCGGCACTCCGTTTCTACGAAGAGCTGTTTAAAGATTTTCATAGCAATGGTATTTTACGTTATTCTGAAGGTGACTATGAAGGTTCAATTCAACATACACAATTCCTTGTCAATGGTTTTACCCTCATGGCCATGGATAGTGGAATTGCGCAGAACTTCACTTTTAATGAAGGGATATCCCTTACGATCCTATGTCAGGATCAAGCTGAAATTGATTACTACTGGAATCAGATTACAGCACATGGCCAAGAGAGCATGTGTGGTTGGTGTAAAGATGAATTTGGGGTAAGTTGGCAAATTGTGCCAGCACAAATTGCGGAATATCTTCAAAAACCTGGAGCCGGAGAAGCACTGATGAAGATGAAAAAGATTATTATAAAAGAGCTAATAGGATAAGTTAATGAGGTAACAACTTGGTTTTTTATGAAAAATAAGAAAGGGATGATTATCATCCCTTTCTTATTTTTCATGCTAAGCATTGACTTGTAACGCCAATGCATATAATTTCATTTGTTTGATCATTGACAACAAACCATTTGCGCGGGTTGGGGACAAATGTTCTTTTAAGCCTATTTCATCGACGAAATAGAGGTCAGCATCAACAATTTCTTTTGCCGTATGCCCTGAAAGAACTTTTACCATCAGGCTCACCAGCCCCTTAGTGATAATGGCATCACTATCAGCTGTAAAATATACCTTTCCATCTTTCACTTCGGGATACAGCCACACCTTTGACTGACAGCCTTTAATAATATATTCTTCAGTTTTATATTGCTCATCAATTAAAGGAACTTCCTTTCCCAGCTGGATAATGTATTCATATTTTTCCATCCAATCGGTAAAAAAAGCAAAATCTTCAATCAATTCGTTTTGTATTTCATTAATTGTCATAACCATTTTTATTAGACTAACATATTGACTGCACGTTGAATACCAGCAGCCAAAATATCTATTTCTTCTTTTGTATTATACAGTGCCAACGAGGCCCTTATCGTTCCGGGGATACCAAAACGATCCATTACAGGCTGTGCACAGTGGTGACCTGTTCGGACTGCAATACCCAGTTTATCCAAAATCACCCCCACATCATAGGGATGGGTTCCCTCAATGATAAATGAAATAACGGAGCATTTCTGATCTGCAGTACCAATAAATTTCATTCCCGGGATCTGCGACAATTTCTCCAAAGTATATACTAATAGTTCATGTTCATAGGCTTCTATATTCTTTAAGCCTATTGAATTGATATAGTCTATCGCTTCATTTAAGCAGATTCCAGCTTCAATATTGGGCGTTCCAGCCTCAAATTTAAACGGCAATTCATTATAGGTTGTCTTTTCAAAAGTCACCTCCTTGATCATATCCCCACCACCTTGATAAGGTGGCATGGCATTCAATAGTTCTTCTTTACCATACAATACACCAACCCCTGTAGGCCCATACATTTTATGTCCAGAAAAAACTAAAAAGTCAACATCCAGATCCTGTACATCAACTTGGATATGCTGAACAGCTTGTGCAGCATCAACAAGTACCACCGCCCCATGTTTATGTGCAATTGAAATCATCTCCTTGACAGGATTGATCGTGCCCAGGGCATTGGAAACATAGGTTACAGCTACTAATTTCGTTTTTTCGTTAAATAAACTCTGATAAGCACCCATGTCCAGTTCCCCCTTATCATTCATTGGGATAACACGGATCTTGCAACCTTTTTCGTCGCAGAGCATCTGCCAGGGAACAATATTGGAATGGTGCTCCATAGCAGAAATAATAATTTCATCTCCAGCATGAATAAATGCCCTTCCATAACAAGTCGCAACCAAATTGATACTATCGGTCGTACCCTTTGTAATAATAACCTGTTTATCTTCAGGAGCATTGATAAAAGACTGAAGCTTCTTACGGGTAACCTCAAAAGCATCAGTGGATATTTGACTTAAGTAATGCACTCCACGGTGTACATTACTATTCATATCCGTATAATAATGTGCTATAGAATTAATTACCGAAGTTGGTTTTTGCGTAGTAGCACCATTGTCCAGATACACCAAAGGCTTGCCATTTACCTGTCTTTTTAAAATAGGAAAATCCGCCCGTATTTTATCTATATTATATTTTTCCAAAGTCGTCTAAATAATTTATACAAAGTTAATAGTATTTTATCGAATACAGGATGGACAATCTGTTTTTTATGTCATTATCAGTCACGCTAGTGAAGTGATCACTGCAAATACAACGTCGTTGAATCTCGTCAAAGAATTTAATTATATATACTCTTTATCATTTTTTTTCAATTATACCTTGCTTTTATAATTTATTGACGCTATTTAATTACCTTTGTAATGATATGCAAGAATTACCTCTAAATTTACCAGAAGGCTCACGTAAAGAAGTGATGGCCTACTTGGAGCCTTTCATGTTAAATGAAATGAGCGAATACCTGAAGCCTGTAGAAGAAATGTGGCAGCCTGCTGATTTCCTTCCAGACGCTTCTAGGGATACTTTTTTTGAGGAAATCAGAGATTTACAAGAAAGCGCCAAAGAACTTTCATATGATTTGGTAGCCGTATTAATTGGTGATACAATTACTGAAGAAGCCCTTCCAACCTACGAATCTTGGTTGACAATGGTTGAAGATGTTGATAAAAATGAACAAGGTGGATGGATGAAATGGGTTCGTGCATGGACTGCAGAAGAAAACCGTCACGGAGATCTATTGAACAGATACCTTTACCTATCAGGAAGATTAGACATGCGTCAATTTGAAATGTCTACACAATACCTAATACAGGACGGTTTTGATATTGGCACTGGTGCTGACCCTTACCGTAACTTTATATATACTTCATTTCAGGAACTTGCGACAAATGTATCCCATCGTCGGGTATCGGGGCTTTCTAAAAAAAGCGGGGATAAACTTTTGGCAAAAATGTGCGGTGTCATTGCAGCGGATGAGGCACGACACGCCAAAGCGTACATGTCTTTTATATCGAAAGCCTTTACAGTAGATCCCAGCGAGGTCATGATCGCATTTGAAGATATGATGCGCAAGAAAATCGTTATGCCAGCGCAGTTTTTGAGAGAAGCAGGCGAACCTCAGGGAGAAGCCTTTGCACATTTTTCAGATGCGGCTCAACGACTTGGTGTATATACGGCATTGGATTATGTGGATATCTTAAAAGAACTTAATAATGAATGGAAGATTGATCAGGTTTCGGGCTTGAACGATAAAGGTGAGAAAGCGAGAGATTACCTCTTAAAATTACCTGATCGCTTGGCAAGATTAGCTGACCGCATGAAAGTTCCTGAGAAAGAATATAAATTCAAATGGATTTACGGATAAACAAAAAAGCTTGACTATGAAAAGTCAAGCTTTTTTGTTTACTGTCATCTTCTCGAATTCTACGATACTCTTACCCTATATCCGCCGTCTTATTTATACCCTAAGAAAATCAGAATTCTTACTATCAAAGCCGATAAAGCATAAATTTTCGGAACAGAGTCCGAGTATCGTACACTATTCGACTATCCTTCGCCTATACTTCGGGACATAATCATTCCTTCTTCGTACTTCAGAGGATATGTGAGCAGGATGCCACCCATGTGTTTACGTCATATTTCCGTGTCTAACACGGACTCACCACGGACTCATGTCGCACGCACCACGGTCGCAGTGTGACGCAAGCATGGAGATGTCCCGAAGCAGACACGAAGCATCCCCCTAAGAGATTACGATCATCAAGTACAATAATAAGATTATACTTAACGAAAAAAGGAGTAACCTTGTTAAGTTACTCCTTCTTTATATAGATCCAGTCACTGACTAGATGCTCAGTCCAAATTGTTACAAAAACTGTCAGGACTAGGCTCCTTTAGTACATGTTGGTTTTGGGATTATTTTACATTCCCCATCAGTTTGCGAACAACGGGTGACAATGCGATCAACACCACTCCTGCAATTAAAGAATACAAACCTAACTGTTTGTAACTCTCAGTATACGTCACTAAGTTATCCGCTAATGAACTTCCTTCTTTCGCCTCTGCCATACTCGCGCCAATCAATCCTGCGACATATTGTCCATAAGCACTTGCCAGAAACCACATCCCCATCATAATACCCTGTAACCTCGCCGGAGAAAGTTTCGTCATGATGGAAAGTCCAATCGGTGAAAGACAAAGCTCCCCGACAGTGATGACTAATAACGCAAGTGTGAAGATATCCAGTGAAGTCATGCCTTCATGGGCAAACAAACGTGTCGCAAAAAGTACATAGTATCCTAAACCCAAGAAAACAAAACCTAGACCAAACTTAATGATCGTATTCGGTTCGAGTTTACGTTTCCCCAACCAAATCCAGAATAGACCAAATAATGGTGCTAAGGCGATAATAAATAAAGCACCGCCAGAATTATTGACACCATTTGGATCGAGCGTCACTACACCAAGTAAAGAATCATTTAGATGTTTGGCAGCAAAGATGCTTAAAGAACCTCCACTTTGCTCATATATCCCCCAGAAGATGATGGAAAACAAGATAAACACCAACGCAGCAATTAACTTCTTTCTTTCTTCTCTGGTCACTTTGGACATTTCATAAAACAGATACAACAGTGTCAATGGCCCAATGGTATACATAAAATAGTCCGTATATTGGGTTTTCGATACCATGATCTGAATAACTGGTATAAAGATCAATGTCAATATATATACAGCATATTCAACCCATTTTGGCAACGCTTTTGTTTTAACAATTGCTTCAGGGTCTCCCGGTTGAAGCCCAATAGGTCCGAGATGCCTTTTGGTAAAGTGAAAATTAATCAGACTCGCCAACATCCCTACTGCCGCTAAACCAAAAGCTACATTCCAACGATGTGCCTCAGAGATAATTGAAGTCAACATGTATCCTTTACCGATGGCGACACAAACATAGCCTCCCAAAAATGCACCTAAATTTATACCGGCATAGAACAACGAGAAACCACCATCACGACGGGTATCCCCATCACGGTAAAGTTCTCCCACCATCGTGGAGATATTGGGTTTAAAGAATCCTGTACCAATAATGATAAATGAGAGACCAAAAAAGAAATATTCATGTGGATCAGCCGCCAGGAAAAGACTTCCTACGATCATCAATAAGCCACCCCAGAACAATGATTTTCTAAAACCTAAAATCTTATCGGCAAAAAGCCCACCGATAAATGTAAACGCATAAACAAATGCCTGGGTAGCCCCATACTGCAAATTAGCTTCCTTCTCTGCAAAATTCAGTTGTGTGATCATAAAGAACACCAACATGCCCCGCATGCCATAAAAGCAAAATCGCTCCCACATTTCTGAAAAGAACAGGCTCCAGATCTGCCTTGGGTACTTTCCTTTAAAATTTTGAATCTCCTCTAACGACTCGCGTGTACTCGCCTCCATACTGTATTTATTATTAATCAAAAAAGCTTCTTTTGCAAAAGAAGCTTATATAGTTATTATTTAATTCCGTGCATCAATCTTTTAATCAAAGGATTGAACAACATAACAAGCAATCCTGCTAAAGCCGGAATAGCCGTAAATAGAAAGAAAAAGTGGCTCAACGAGTACTCCTGTTGGATTGTTTCTACTTGTCCTCCCAATACTGCCGCAACCTTCTGTGCGATCGCGATAGCCAAGTACCAGATTCCAAACATAAAGGCCAACATCCGGGCTGGAACCAGTTTGGAAACATAAGATAAGCCTACCGGAGAAATAAACAGCTCACCTAATGTATGGAACAAATAAGTCAAAACAAGAAATACCATCGAAATTTTCACTCCTGGCGCTATTCCCCAAGAACCTAGTCCGATAATCAGGAATCCTATCGCAACCAAAATCAAACCAAAACCGTATTTAAACGCTGCTGATGGGTTATATTTAGACTCCCAGATCTTAGATACCGTCGAGGCTAATGCAATAATGAAGAAAGAGTTAAGGATCGAAAACCAAGACACTTTAATTTCAGATGCTTCTTTATTAAATTCTTGGTAAAGCATCCAGATTGCCGCGCCCCAAATTAATCCAAAACAGACGAACAAAACAACATTAGATATCGCGATCTTATCCCAAGTTACCTTTGCAAGCTTTATTAAGACCCAGCTAATGATGGTGAGCGGTACGATAGTCAATAAACCGTTGACCACGTTAAAGGTCGTCAATGCGGTACCTGTAAGCGCCCTATCAATATTATCGCGCGCCACAATAACCAATGACGTTGCTCCTTGTTCAAAACTCATGAAAAAGAAAATAAGGAAAAACGCCAAAAGCACAACAGCAAACATTCTATCGCGAACAGTTTTGTCATAGCGCAGAATTCGGGAAACGATCAAGTATATAAACAAGATCAAGGCAGCGATGACCATGATATATTGACCTCTTAGAAAAGCGGTATCCAATCCGGCGAAAACATCAACGATACCATTTTTCGACAACGGATCATTAAAAGCATAGACGAATCCAATAATAGATACAATAGCGATCAGTACATAATCTTTTAGCGTAAACGGATTTTTAGTATCGGTATCACTAACAACGGTTTCTTTCTTTTCTCCAGCAACAGATTTATCCAAAATACCAAGATTACCCATCAGTGGTTTCGCAAAAACAAATTGCAATGTACCCAGCAACATAAAAATACCAGCCAATCCAAAGCCCCAATGCCATCCATAGGTTTCGGCGATGTAACCGCAGAGCATCATACCAAAGAAAGCACCGGCATTGACACCCATATAGAATATTGTATATGCGCCATCCTTCTTTTCAGGGAGATCTTTGTACATTTCACCAAGGATAGAAGGCATATTTGGCTTGAAAAATCCTGTTCCAATGACTAGACAGATCAGTCCTAAGAAAAACATAATAGCCGTATCAAAAGCCATTGCAGCATGCCCTAAGGTCATAATTGCTGAACCAATAATAACTGCTTTACGGGATCCGATGTATTTATCGGCGATAATTCCACCAAGAATTGGTGTCAAATAGAGCATCATTGCATAGGTTCCATACAACGCTCCTGCTTGTTGAGCAGTCCAGGCCCAACCAGAGAAAGGGCTCCCTTGAATAACTGCAGCAGTTAAGAATTGCATTAATAGCACACGCATTCCGTAGAACGAGAATCGTTCCCACATCTCCGTAAAGAAAAGTACGAACAGCCCTGAACGCTGTCCCAATACATTCGATTTAAAAAAATCAGTAGACGGGCTAGTCGTGATATCCCCGTTTAGTCTCCCCATAAGTAATCAACCTTTATTTTTATAAAATACTTACAAAGAAACAAAAACAAAATCACTTTTGACCAAAATAAAGTTGCATAAACAAAAAAAGGCAACCCATTTGGATTGCCTTTTCAGTAACATTTTTAATATGCCCTATCTTTTGTGCAATTGCTCGTAAAGATCAATGACCTTTTTCTGAAGTTCGATAACTTCGCCATCACGTAGTTGCAGCTTTTGCGTTAACGCATTGACTTCATTGACATACTCTTTATCCTCTTCTGAATCAGAAGTAGATAGTAGTTGAACAACTGTCAAATTGAATAATTTTGAAATTTGATTTAGGCGAGACAGATTCACATCTGTAATCCCTGTTTCAATTTTAGAAAATGCAGGGATTGAGATATCCAATCGCTTTGCAACATCCTCTTGACTCCACCCTTTTTGGTGTCTAAGTAATCTAATTTTTTTTCCTAATGCATTCATCTGGTAGATATTTTAAACAAATGTAGCAAATAAAAATTAATTTACATTAAATTATATTTTTTTCTCTAAAAATCCCTGAAAAATCGATCAGCAAGCACGGATAGATTAACCCCATTATAATTATTTAAACTCATAAGTAGTAAATTGTAACCTCTAGATTTAACCCCATCCAAAAAAGAATACAGCCCATCTAAACTTACAACAACCTCTAAATCAGGATTATTAAAACTTTTCTTAATATTCTCTGGAACACTTTCAATATCCTTGTTAAGTTCCTTACAGGAGTTGATATTCACGTAGACTACAGAGACATCCGACTCACGCATGGAGTCTGCATATTGTAACAAAAAGGATGAATCCAAACTATCATACGAGTTTAATTCGATAATTGTGACCAGTTTCTGATTAGGAAATTGTTCTTTTACAGCGTGAATACTCGACCGGACTTTATCCGCATTACAAGCATAATCCTGATAGACTACAGATCCTTCCGAACTGGCAACAAACTCCAAATAACGGATCGATGTATTAAAGCTTTTTATTGCATCAAAGAATTCTTGCTTTTTGATCCCCAGCCATTCACAGACCGTATAAGCTCCAGCAATATTTGACAGATTATGTTTTCCGAATACTTGTAAAGGCACTTCTCCGTCTGCTGTATTGAGATAGGTAACACCTTTATTGATTGTATAATCGGGTATTTTATAGCCATGTCGGTTAATTTTACAGTCTTTGGTATCCTGTAAAACTTTTTGGAGAACAACATCTTCCTTATTGTAAATTAGTGTTCCTTTAGCAGGTATGGAGTCAATAAAATCTTCAAATTGTTTAATATATTCCTCTTTGGATATTTTAGAATTAAATTCATTCCATACGATACCCGAAATTAAGGCAATATTAGGCTTATAGTATAAAAATTTAGACTTGGGATCAATTTTAGACGAAACATATTCATCTCCTTCGATAATAATAATCTTATTATGCTTAGTAATATCTACAAGTTTATCAAAACCTCTTAATTGGGCTCCTACTAAATAATCAAAATCTTTACCTAAGAAGCGCATCACATGCATGACCATGCTCGTGATCGTTGTTTTCCCGTAGCTGCCTGCGATAACAACCCGGATTTTATCCTGCGAGAGCTCTTGTATAAACTCAGGAAAAGAATAGATCTTGAGACCTAGCTCCTGTGCCCGCTTTAATTCGGGATTATCTGCTTGTGCATGTGCCCCCAAAATAACAGCATCAATATCTTCTGTCACCTTTTGGGTAAACCATCCCAACTGATCTGGCAATAACCCCGCTTCGATTAGATGAGAACGGGAAGGTTCCACAATCTGATCATCAGACCCAGTAATTTGGTGCCCTTGCTTTGCCAAAGAAATGGCAAGGTTATGCATCACACTACCACCTATCGCTATAAAATGAATACGCATCGTTCTATTACCGTTTCACAAATTTGGCTGCACACCAATTATTTAAAACTTTTTTGGAGATAAATTCAAAACCTAAAGAAACAGCGGCATTGCTTAACATCGCTAAATCTTCCTGTTCATAAAATCCACTTAAGTACAACTCTCCATTTTTATTGATACTTAAAGCATATTGTGGTAACTGCTCCAGCAAAATATTTCGATTAATATTTGCCAAAATGACATCGAAGATCCGGTCTCTTAAAACCTCAAAGGAACCGCAAATAGCCTCAATGTTACCCACCTGATTAAGCGCACTATTTTCTACCACACTTTCAACGCAGATTTCATCATAGTCTACCGCCAATACATCTTTTGCACCTTTTTTAGAGGCAAGTATCGCTAAGATACCGGTACCACAACCCATGTCCAACACATGCTTGCCTTCAAAATCATTTTCCAAAATATACTGAAGCATCATAGATGTAGTCTGATGATGTCCAGTACCGAAAGACATTTTAGGGTCAATAATGATTTCATAGGGAAAATCAGGTTTTGTCTCATGAAATGTAGCACGTACATAACATTGCCCACCAACTTCAATAGGGTTAAAATTACTTTCCCAGAGTTTATTCCAATTCTGGTTTTCTATTTCCTGAATTTTATAAGCTACTTCAAGCCCCTCTTCAAGATTTAGCATCAACGTTTCTAATGCTTGCAAATCGAGATTTGCAGCAGGAATATATGCTGCAAATCCCGATTCGGTATCTTCAAAAGTATCAAAGCCAATGTCTGCCAGATCAGATACCAATAGATCTTTTTGCCATTCCTCTCCCGATAGCATTTGAAAGATAACCTCAATATATTTCATTTCTAAAAATTAGCCGTTAAACACCTTGGCAATGTCTATAAAATCTCTCGATTTCAAAGAAGCTCCTCCAATCAAACCACCGTCAATATCTGCCTGTGCAAATAAATCCTTTGCATTACCCGGATTACAAGATCCACCATAAAGGATACTTGTATTATCGGCAGCTTCCTGTCCATATTTCTCCGCTACAACCTGACGGATAAATTGATGAACTTCCTGAGCCTGCTCTGGACTAGCTGTAAGTCCTGTACCAATTGCCCAAACGGGTTCATAAGCCAACACAACATTCGCGAAAGCTTCAACGGACAAATGAAACAATCCAGCCGTCAATTGTGTTTTAATTATTTCAAAGAAATCACCTGACTCACGCTCTTCTTTTGTTTCTCCGATACAAAAGATAGGTGTCAAGCCATGCTTTAGTGCGATATCCACTTTTGCAGCCAACAACGCATCTGTTTCGCCAAAATAAGCACGTCTTTCAGAGTGACCTAAGATCACGTGAGAAGCACCGACCGATTTTACCTGACCAGCTGAAATTTCACCTGTGTATGCTCCAGATTCTGCCTGATGAATATTTTGCGCGCCAATATGTACATTAGCAACATTCTTAGACAATTGCCCAAGACTTGACAAATGGATAAAAGGGCTACAAACAACCAATTCTTGATTTCCAATTACCTCATCTTTGGCCATATTGATAATTTCAGAGAATAAACTTAATCCCGATTGATAGTCTAAATTCATTTTCCAATTACCAGCTACGATTTTCTTACGCATGATTTTTACGATTTAATTATATTTTTTGTTAAGTTGATTCAATTCCCTTTTGAGTCGTTCTGACAGTTCCTCATTTTTTGATATATATAGCGTCTCCAGATACTCCATAAACTTATCAAAGTTATAGACTTGCGTATCTCCATTGAACACCCAGGCAAACGACGGTACAAATTTAGCATAAAAACTTGTATCTGCCAGCATACTTGCAATTCCAATTACTGTTCCTGTATTTAGGGATGAATTTATTCCCACCCGTGTATAGTCACCGATAAAGGCACCGCACTTCAATAACCCCGTATCCCGGAACCCTTTCAGCTTATAATCATAAATGGAAACCGTTTTTAAATTGTTTTTAAGGTTCGAATTAGATGTTCCGGCTCCGAGATTGCACCAGTCACCAATGACCGAGCAGCCCAGGTACCCGTGATGACCTTTTGCAGAAAAATCACCAATAACAGCGTTCCCCACTTCTCCACCGATCACACTCTGTTTTCCGACAGACACGTTACCATAGATCGTGGCCCCCATCTTTACAACAGCCCCTTTTCCCAGATACAGTGGCCCACGCAGATGCGCGCCTTCCATAACCACAGCACCTTCGTCAATGTAAATAGGCCCACCAAGCGAATTGAGCGTAGCACATTCCATTGTAACATCATCAGCAATATAAAAGTCCGCACCCAACAATTGATTTGTAGAAGAGACTGAGGTAATGCATGTTTTTTTTGCTAAAAGTTTAAAATCATTTGCGACTTCCTGTCCTGTCAATAAAAACAGATCCTCCACCCCTAGCAGCAAACTTACGGTATCCCCAATATCCCTTAATCTAAGATCACAGTCTTTGTGATAGCGAAAAGCAATGATCATCTCACTTTGAAACAACACATCACCTACTTCCATAGTCGAAAAAACCTGTAATAGCGACTCCGTTGGAATAACATGCTCAGCCACCCAAATAGCACCGTCTTCAAGACTATTACCTTCTGCAATCTCCAAACCGAATGCTAAGGCCAGCCTGTACCATTTCTCCCTTAAAGTCAAAATGCCGACACGTAGGTCTAGGCAGGATTTAATAAATGTAAAAGGATATAAACTCTTTTTGTCAAAAGAAGTTAGCGGGAAAGTATGCTTACCCAACGATCGGATAGCATCAAAACAATCTACAAAAAAGATTTTCACAAAATAAAAATAATAAAAAAAACCCGACAAATAATATTTATCGAGTTCTTAATATTGTAATATACAGATCTGCTACAATTATTTTTTGTTGTAACGGCTACGGAATTTATCGATACGTCCAGCTGTATCAACCAATTTCATTTTACCTGTATAGAAAGGGTGTGATGTATGAGAAATCTCTAATTTTACAACTGGGTACTCATTACCATCTTCCCACTGAATAGTCTCTTTCGTGTCAACACAAGATTTAGTAATAAAAGCATAGTCGTTTGACATATCTTTAAATACAACTAATCTGTAATTTGAAGGATGCAAATCTTTTTTCATTATTATTATGATTACGTATATTCAATTATTGAGGTGCAAAGATAATTTATAAAAATGTAATTTGCAACAATTGCAAAGAATAATTCGCTGAATTTTTCCACACTTTCAGTTACCGGCACTTACTACGGTTACAAATGTAACAATCTTTATTTATCCCCAAAGAATTATTTTGTTTTCCAACTTTTTTACCTTAACTTAACTTACTACAATTAAATCATTTACATAATTATGAGCAAATTAGATGAAAAAATTGCTGCATATACTGCAGAATCAAAAAAACTAGGTCTATCACTAGATGATGCATTTATAGCGAAAGTGACCAAAGGAATGGGTCCCTCCATTTACAATGCAGATTCAGAAACTATTGCAGCATCAGATCCCGAGGAGCTTAAACGTGTCAAGCAAAATTTCTTGATCAAAAAATTAGGTCTAAAAGATAGCCCTGATTTGGACAAGGCACTAGAAGAGGTTATTACGACTATTGGTAAATCCAATAAAAATAAATACCGTGTGTTGGTATATGCTTTATTGGCAAAAAAATTCAAAAAAGAATCTGTTTACCAATAAGCATCAACATTTTATAATCCAACTTCTATCCAAAGGTTAATTCTCCAAAGAATTGCGGTAAATGGAAATTAGGAGTTGGATTATCTACTTTATTCCACGACAGGAAATGTGGATTTTTCAAGTTGTCACCACACTTATAAAAATTCCCATGTACCACCTTCCCCTTTAAACTACTTGTGTCATTAAATTTAAAAACGGCCAATGGGATCACTTGGATCAGGTTCCAGCGTTTGTCTGCAGCACTGCGTCGCTCAATCATAGAGAAAGTTTGTACCGTCTCAATTTCCGTCGCACTGAGCCGATTTCTAGTTGCTTTATCAGGTGATCCATAGCCAATCAACCCTGTTCCTATTAAATTAAATTCGATGTTGTAATAATGTTTGCGATCATCAAAAGAAATGAAAAGTTCCACACAGCTATCCTCCCAAACATTCTGATTCGCTTCTGCGTAATTTCCACGCAATTGCTCCTCTGCGACATCGAACTGCAACAGCAATGCATCCTGGGTATATCCAATTTTAAAACGTACCTGTGGTTTGTAAGGATACGAATCGTTCCAATTACTATATTCCAAGCTATTCCATTCAAAATCTTTCACAAGATCCGAAAGCTGATTAAAATTGAGACTGCCGGTCAAATTTGATACAATAGGCAGAATGGTTAGTTTCTCCATATCCAATAAAGTTAAGAAAAAGAAGCTTCATCATCAGATGGAAGCTTCTCAAAATATTAAAGGTATAAAATCGTTAAATACAATCAAAAATTACCTTTCTCATAAATTCCTCATTCTTTTCCATCTCTTCCACCAATTTCAGTTGTGTATTGGTGCGCACCAAATTATGTTCATCATATTTGGTTTTATAATAATGGTCACCCTCGATATAATCAGTCAGGAACCGTACGCCTTGCATAAAAGGTAACAAAAATGCCCCATCGACCAAAGTTTCTTTCTCTTGCGTGGTCAAGAATTCATTTGCCTCTTCCAGATATCCTTCCGCATATGCTTTATACAAGCCTAGGTTTAACACGATCTTCGATATATCTTTCTCATCTTCGGCAACAGGATTGATAATGGTACGGATGGCATCCCCAAAATCATAAGCCACATAACCTGGCATGACGGTATCCAAATCGATCACACATTGCATTTTATCATGGACATCCAACAACACATTATTAAATTTTGTATCATTATGCGTAATGCGTAGGGGTAATGCACCTTTATTTCCTAAGTCTAAAATAGTCTTCATACGGTCTTCGCGACTGAAGATAAATTCCAGTTTATCTTTCACTAGATCAACACGTTTACAGACATCTTTAGCGATTGCCTTTCTTAGGTTATCAAGTCGGAATTCAATATTATGAAAATTAGGAAGCACCTCGACAATGAGTGAAGCATCCAGATCTGAAAGCTGCTTCTGGAACAGTCCAAAAGCCCGTCCTCCTTCTGCGGCCTGCACCTCCGTTTCCACAATATCATAACTCTTTGTATCCTCAATGAGGATAAACATGCGCCAGTAATTTCCTTGGCTATCGGTTGTATATAACTTGCCTTCCAATGTCGGGATAATTGTCAATACATGATCACTGACCCGTTTTCCCTCGGCAATCTTTACTTTTTTACTCAGATGTTTTGTTACAATTTCAATATTGTGCATCAATCCTTCTACATTTGGAAAGACATGATGGTTAATGCGTTGCAATAAATGGGATATCCCATTATTTATGGAAGTAATTACACGGTAAGTATCATTGATATGACCAGAACCAAAAGGCTGCACTGAAATGATATCTCCTTCTAATGTGAATTGTTTTGCTGCGTTCTCTACTACTAATTGGTTAAAATCAGACATTAAACTATGTTTTTTTAAATCATCAATGTGCTTGCAATATCACAAATTGAATTAATAAATGATAATTTTTATTTCAATCAAACGATTGCATGAAATTTAATAAATTTAAACAATCGTTTGCACTTTCATTTATATCAAATGAAATAATATATTTGTTGATAAGAGCCAGTCTCATAGATGGTTCTTAAATAAGATAAATAACTAATATACAAACTCCTCATATCTCAAAACAATGGATAGAAGAAATTTTATTAAATCAACTGCCATCACTACCGCTGGAATCGGCGTTCTTTCAAGCACAGACTTATTTGCCCAAACAAATGGAAAGATAAAAATCGGTTTTATCGGAGTCGGTCTACGTGGGCGTAACCACGTTCAAATCGCTTTACATAGAGACGATTTAGAAATTGTAGCAGTTTGTGATACGCAAGAAGAATCTCTTGTGCAATGCCGTAAGCAATTCAATGCTCAAGGTACCAAACTTCCGAAAGAATATACGGGTGGTGTTGATGCTTACAAAAAGATGTTGAGCAGCGAAAAATTAGATGCCGTTATCATCGCAACACCTTGGCAATTTCACAAAGACCAAGCTATTGACGCAATGAAAGCGGGTTTATATGTAGGTTGTGAGGTTATTGCGGGTCTAACAGTACAAGATCACTGGGATATCGTTAAAGTATCCGAAGAGACTGGCAAACCGTACATGACATTGGAGAATGTAGCTTTCCGTCGTGATGTACTTGCTGTTTTAAATATGCACAGACAAGGTCTATTTGGCGAATTACTACATCTTGAAGGTGGTTATCAACATGATTTACGTGAAGTTTTATTCAATGACGGAAAAAGCTATTACGGCCATGGTGTGGAGTACGGACCTAAGGCACTTTCTGAAGCACAATGGCGTACACAATTCAACATTGACCAAGATGGTGACCTTTACCCAACACATGGTTTAGGCCCGATCATGCAATTTGTCGATATCAATAAAGGCAACAGATTTACCCATATTACATCTTACTCAAGTAAAGCACGTGGGTTAGCAGCCTATGTCAATAAAGTATCCCCCGGACATCCAAACGGTAAGATCAATTACAAAAATGGTGACATCACACAAACGATGTTGCAATGTGCGAATGGTGAAACGATGTTGTTGACACACGACACACACTTACCTAGACCGTATTCTATCGGTTTCCGTGTACAGGGTACTGACGGTATCTGGATGGACGTAGCCAAAGGTATCCATATTGAAGGCAAGTCCAAACCTCACACCTGGGATTCAGCGGATGAGTGGGTTAAAAAATATGACCACCCAATCTGGAAAAAATACGAAGAGGTAGCAACTGGTTCAGGTCACGGTGGTATGGATTGGTTTGTGTTCAACGCTTTTATTCAGGCCGTAAAACAAAAAGTTCAAACGCCAATCGACGTGTATGATTCAGTCACAATGAGTGCAGTATTCCCACTTTCTACGGAATCTATCAAAAAAGGCAATAAAACATTAGAGTTCCCAGATTTCACAAAAGGAAAATGGAAAACGAAGAAAAACACCTTTATGCTTGATGATAGCGGTATGTAATATCAAGAAATAACATAAAATAAAGAAGCTGTATCTCTTTCGGGGTACAGCTTCTTTATTTTATACTGTATAATATAATCCGAATAGTTCTACCATTTAGGCTGCCTTTTTCTTAAATTAGCATTCACAAACAATTTTTCCATAACATTATGCTCACTGAAGCAATTATAATCTTAGTACTGATCATCCTAAATGGCATCCTGTCTGCCTCCGAAATTTCAATCGTCTCCAGTAGAAAAGCACGCTTACAGGCTGAGAGCGACAAGGATAATCCTGCCGCCAAGATCGCACTACACTTAAAGGAATCTCCCAATAGCTTCCTATCCACTGTACAGATAGGGATTACCCTAATTGGTATCTTAACAGGGTTCTTTTCAGGAGGCAGCATCTCAGCATATCTGATCGAAGTATTTAATAAATCAAGTGTAATCGCTCCCTATAGTCAGCAGTTGGCTGTTATTTTGGTTGTCTTAATTATCACCTACTTCTCATTGGTTCTTGGCGAACTGGTACCGAAGCGTATCGGGATGGCTATCCCTGAAAAATATGCGATGCTTATAGCCTATCCGATGAACTTGCTCAGCAAGATTGTCAAACCCTTTGTCTGGCTGTTAAGTGTCTCTACAGAGTTTATTGTTAAGATTCTCAATATCAAAAGTACAGGTAACAGTGTTACCGAAGAAGAGATTAAGGCCCTGGTGGATGAAGGAGTGGATAGTGGGGTAATCGAAGGTATTGAGCATGACATTGTGGATCGCCTACTCAGTTTAGGTGACAAAAAAGCGATCAATCTGATGACCCACCGCAAAAATATTGTGTTCCTGGACCTTGAAGACAGCTTCGAAGAAAATAGACAGATTATCCTTGACAATGATCATTCCATTTATCCTGTTTGCGAAGGTGGACTTGACAATATCAAAGGGGTAGTTCATGTCAAATCTTTGCTTAGACAGTGTTTTCAAAACAAACCCTTTGATCTTAGGGAACTTCTCCTACCGATCAAATTTGTCAACGAATTCAGTCCATCTTATAATATTATGAATACACTGAGAACATCTCAGGTACATCAAGCTGTCGTCATCGATGAATATGGTTCCCCACAAGGTATAATTACATTAAGAGATATTGTCGGTGACTTAGTGGGCAATATTACTGAAAGTGACATCAGCGTAAGACCCAAATTGCGTCAGTTGGAAAGTGGTGATTATGTCGTCGATGGCCAATATCAGATCGAAGACCTATTGGATGAATTTGAAATAGGACTTTCTGAGGAGGACGAAGATGGCATCAATAATGTGACAACGGTCGGCGGTTTGGTATTTTTATTACTGGATCACGTTCCCGAGGAAGGTGAAAGGGTACGCTTCAAAAATATGGTGTTTGAAGTATTGGATATGGATGGTAACCGCATCGACAAGCTATTACTGAAAATCGAGGAATAATCATAAACTTCATAGAACAAAAAGAAGGGCCGATCAGAATTGATCGGCCCTTCTTTTTGTTATGATAGCAATCCTTAGTTAATGCCATGCATCATTTTTTTCAGAATAGGATTGAAAACAATCAATAGTAGCGCAGTCACTCCCGGAACGATGGCAAAAATCATAAAGAAATAAGACATCGAATGTTCAGTTGTAATTTTATCAATATAGGAACCTAAAAAGCCACCGATGAAATTGGCGATAGCAGAGGCACAAAACCAACAGCCGAAAAGCAAACCTAAAAATTTCTTTGGCGAAAGTTTACTTACGTAGGAAAGTCCCACCGGTGAAAGGCAAAGCTCACCTGCCGAGTGGAAGAAATAAGCTATAACAAGCCAAACCATACTGACAGAAGCTGTTTTCGCACCCTGCGGGATTTCACTCGCACCATAAGCTAAAGCCGCAAATCCAATACCGACCAATATTAAGCCGAGTGCAAACTTTACCGGACCTGAAGGATTCCAGACTTTTTCCCAGAATTTACTAAAAGAAGATGCAAGGGAAATAATAAAAAAGGCGTTTAAGATCTGAAACCAGGAAGCACCAACTTCCGAACCCGTTATACCAATCTCACGAAACACTTTCCATAGCCCCAAGCACCAGATAATTCCGAAGGAAATCGCAGTAAACAAAATAGTCAACGGATATTGTTTGTAGATCTTTTTGGCCAATGCAGTCAACACGATAGTCACAATGACAATAGGGACAACTGTTAAAATCGTGTCAATCCATTTGAAAGCTATAGCCGAACTTCCAGATAGCACGCGCTGTGTGTAATCTTTGGCAAAAATAGACATCGATCCTCCTGCCTGCTCGAAAGATAAAAAGAATACCACACTGGCAAGCATAAATATTGTAACGACAATAAGGCGGTCTCTAACGACATGACCGGGAATAACCTCATCAATCTCTTCATGATTTTTGACTTTTTCATCGTGATGAGCTTGCAGTGCTTTAGGAGAATCACCGATAATACCAAATATTTTCTGTCCAAAATAGAATTGTAGCATACCGAAGAACATAAAGACTCCAGCTAATCCAAAGCCATAATGCCAACCGATTTTTTCACCGATATAGCCACACAGGAGCATTCCTAAAAATGAGCCCGCATTGATACCCATATAAAAAATTGTATATCCAGCATCTTTCTTCGCACTTTTATCTGGATATAGGTTTCCAACCATCGAAGAAATATTGGGTTTGAACATCCCATTTCCCAAGATCATTAAGAGTAAGCCTAAATAGAAGAAATTTGAATTAACAGCTTCAAATGCCATGGATAAGTGACCTAAAGTCATAATCAATGCTCCGATCAAGATCGCCTTCTTAAAACCAGTCAATTTATCCGCAATCATCCCACCGATTAAGGGAGTCAAATAAACAAAACCTGTATATGCGCCATACAACTTCATAGCGCGTTCATTACTCCATTCCCATCCCCCATCAGCGATTGTGCTGATTAAAAATAAGGTCAATAACGCACGCATGCCGTAGTAGCTGAAACGCTCCCACATCTCCGTAAAGAATAGCACAAATAATCCGGCAGGATGCCCACTTACCATCTTGTCATCTATCCCCTGCTTGGCCAGATGTGCTACAAGAACTTGATCTTTTTCTTGATTCATATAATTCCAATAATTGTTTTATAACTCAGGTTTTGTTTTTAATTTGATAAAAATCGCATGAAGATACACTATTTTTCTATGAATTAGTCAATTCCATGCATCATCTTTTTTATTTTTTTATTTCCAAGTAACAGAAATATAGCCGCTATCATCGGTATAATGGTAAACACTGTAAAGAAAAAGGACATCGAGTGTGATTCTGTTATCATATCAATGTAGGAGCCAATAAATCCACCGATAAAATTAGCGATGGCATTAGCGCAAAACCAGAAACCGAACAGAAGTCCCAAGAATTTTTTTGGAGACAATTTACTCACATAAGACAATCCGACAGGACCAATGCACAACTCACCCACTGTATGGAAAAAATAGGCCAATACCAACCAGATCATACTGACCGAAGCAGTTTTCGCTCCCGTTGGAATCTCGGCGCTTCCTATTGCCAGGGCTGCAAATCCAACACCGACCAATGTTAATCCCATAGCAAACTTAATCGGACCGGAAGGATTCCATACACGCTCCCAGATTTTACTAAAAGAAGTCGCTAGCGTAATAATAAAGAAAGAATTAAGCATTGGAAACCAGGATACAGTTACCTCTGAATTCATCCCATGGTACTCACGGTACACCTTCCATAGACATAAGGACCAAATTATCACAAATGAAATGCTTGAGAAAAGTATAATTAAGGGATATTTACGAATTATCTTCTTGGCTAATACAAACAAGACAGCAGTGATCACAATAATGGGTACAATTGTCAATGCAAAATCCGCCCATTTAAATATTGTGGCCACCTCTCCACTCAATACACGCTGTGTATAATTTTTGGCAAATATCGTCATAGATCCCCCAGCCTGTTCAAAAGCCAAATGGAATACAATGCTTGAAAACATAAAAATAGCAATGACCAATAGACGATCACGCACAATATGTCTGGGATGTTCGTCTTCCACATCCGATTGTTCCAAAACAGTATTCTCCTTTTCGGGTGTATCGCCAATTTTTCCAAAAATGCGTTGTGCAAAGTAAAATTGCAGCATCCCCAAAAACATAAATATACCTGCAAGACCAAAACCGTAGTGCCAGCCGATTTTTTCACCAATATAACCGCACAGCATCATGCCCAAGAAAGCACCACCATTGATTCCCATGTAAAAAATCGTGTAGCCGGCATCCTTCTTTCCCCCTTTATCAGGATACAGTTTACCGACCATAGAAGAAATATTAGGTTTGAACAAGCCATTCCCCAAGACAATCAGCACCAGGCCTGCAAGAAAGAAATTTTTATTGACTCCTTCCATAGCCATCGAAATATGGCCCAAGGTCATGACGACAGCCCCGACCATGATGGATTTTTTATAACCTGTAACACGATCTGCGATAATTCCACCAAACAAAGGGGTCAAAAACACCATACCCGTGTAAAGGCCATAAAGCTTCATGGCTTCCGAATTTGTCCAGCCCCAGCCATGTTGGGCAATTGTGGAAACCAAAAAATTCACCAATAGTGCACGCATGCCGTAATAACTGAAACGTTCCCACATTTCAGTAAAAAACAAAACAAATAATCCAGCAGGATGCCCCTTCACCAATACTCGTTCAGCACCCACTTTATTTAAATGAGATTCCAGAACAGCATCTTTTTCAAAATTCATGTTTTTCTAATCGTTATTTTTCAATACTAGGTCGTGTGATTTCAATCAATTGTCCATTTCTTTCCGCACCAGGTTATCTTATTCATAGGTTAGCACGGGGTAACTAGCATTCAAATCAGTTTACGGGGTAAATATGGACAAAATACAGCTTTACTTCGGTCGAATATTTTCGATCTATAAAGTCACTGTGAAAAGCAAAGTTCTTTTCAATAGCATGAAAAGAACTTTGTATATCTATTTTATATTAGATCAATGGACGCAAGCGCTCCAATAATTTTTTAGTAGCGAAGATTCCTTCCTCTTCACTCAATTTACTTCCTTCGTATTCAATCCCTACGTATCCTTTGAATTTTGCTTTTTTCACGATCTTTAGCATGCGCTCATAATCAATTTGGGTTTCGTTACCGTTCGCATCAAAATCATGTGTTTTCGCACTTACACCATGCGCATAAGGCATTAAATCAGTAACGCCCTGATAACGGTCGTATTCATAGAAATTACCCAAATCAGGTAAGCTTCCACAATATTTGCTTCCAACAGCTTTCAATGTTTTGGCTAACCAATCACCATGAGAAGAAATACCACCATGATTTTCCACGATGATACTGATCCCCGCTTTTTTCCCAATATCAGACAATGCTGTCAAGCTTTCGATAACACGCTTACTGACCTCATCAGGTGTCCCTTTTCCAGCTGCATTGACACGGATGGCATGGCATCCCAAAAAGTTAGCAGCAGAAATCCATTTATAGTGATTTTGTACAGCCTGTTTTCTTTTAGTTTCGTCCTCATCACCCAGATTACCCTCACCATCAACCATAATCAACACGTTTCTTACACCATTATCTTTTGCACGCATGTTCAGTTCGGTCAGGTAATTATTATCATTAGCTTTATCTTTAAAGAATTGATTCACATACTCCACCCCATAGATACCATATTTTTTTGCAGCTACAACCGGGAAATCCAAATTATTCAGATCACCTTTGAACAAAGTTTTATGT
This sequence comes from Sphingobacterium sp., assembly GCA_031277685.1. Taxonomy (GTDB): domain Bacteria; phylum Bacteroidota; class Bacteroidia; order Sphingobacteriales; family Sphingobacteriaceae; genus Sphingobacterium. The sequence continues at coordinate 27,703 of JAITLV010000155.1, forward strand.
AATGACCATTCCGCCAAGGAAATGTCAAACCAGTCTTTCTTTGCCGCGGCAAAGCTCTCCAACGATGGCGCCAATGCTATACCAGCAGAAGCTAATGCAAGGTTTTTAAGAAAATCTCTTCTAGAGTTCATGTGTTTAGATTTAAAGTGTGTTATTTATATATTTCCCCAGCCAGTAGTCAATACATCCACAAGATGCATGGTCTGGATAGGTAATTTATGTTTATCAATATAAGCTTGTAGCTGTAACAAGCAAGACGAATCAGTCGAAATAATATAGTCAGCATTTAATGCCATTGCGTTTCTGACTTTTTGTTCGGCCATAGCTGCGGATATTCCTTCAAACTTTACCGCAAAACTTCCACCAAAACCACAACAGGTTTCACTATCTTTCACCTCTACCATTTCCAATCCTAGCACCTTGCTAAGTAGCTTTCTAGGCTCGTCCTTGATCTTACATTCGCGCAGGGCTGAGCAAGAATCGTGATATACACCAATACCTTCCAACTCTGCCCCAAAATAGTCCTTTTTCAGTACATTGACCAAAAAATCGGAAATCTCCATGACCTGTTGTTGTATTTTATGACATTGATGAGAATCTGCGGAATTTGCGAACAGATCGCTATAACTATTTCTGACCATACCGGTACAGGAGGCTGAAGGAGAAATAATAACATGATCTCCCGAAAAATCTTCTAAAAACTTCTTTCCCACCTGCTTCGCATCATCCCAAAAACCAGCATTATAGGCTGGCTGCCCACAGCAGGTCTGATCAGGATTATACTGCACCTCACAACCTACCTTTTCCAACAAACGAATGGTGTTAAAAGCGGTCTCCGGATAAAGCTGATCTATAAAACAAGGAACAAAAAGTTCTACCTTCATATTTAATTCAATCAATAAAATTAAGATTTATTGGATATTAATATCCGCACCAAAAGTAACAATCCAATTACAAAAAATAAAGAAAGTACCAACGCAGAGTAACGAATATTATGCGTGACCTGCTCTATCAGACCAAAGGAGAACAAGCCAATAACAATAGCTACTTTTTCTGTAACATCATAAAAAGAGAAAAAAGCTGTAGTATCCTTGATATCCGTGGGGATCAATTTAGAGTAAGTCGATCTAGACAAGGACTGTATGCCCCCCATTACCAAGCCGACCAATGCAGCGATAATGTAAAACTGCATCGGAGTAGACAAATAAAATGCGGCAATACATATGGCAATCCAGATCATCACAACGACGATCAACACTTTTATATTTCCAAAAATCTTCGATAAATATGACATCAAAAATGCGCCCAATATCGCCACAAGCTGGATTAAAAGAATAGTTGCAATAAGTCGCTCAGCACCCAAGTGAAGTATTTTCTCCCCAAATGATGAAGCAACGATCATCAATGTCTGCACCCCGATCGCGTAGAAGAAAAAAGCGGGTAAGAACTGCTTAATCTCAGGTATACCTTTAATTTTCTGGATCACATGGCTGAATTCATCCCGTACATTTTGTACAAAGCTTTTACCTACATTATTACCAGTCGCTTCAATTTTAGGCAAATATTTAAATGGGATCATCGAGAATCCCAACCACCATAGCCCCACCATCAAAAAAGATATTCGGGCCGGAAGAGAGGGATCAGTAATACCAAACCACTCCGGTTTCAATACCACGATAAAACAGAGTATCTGTAAGGTTACACAACCAATATAGCCAAAAGCAAAACCCTGTGCACTCACCCGATCTTGCTGATCCACGGTTGCCAGCAACGGCAAGTAGGAATTATTGAACAAAACACCGCCAATATAACCCATTGCGGCAAGGGCAAAACAGATAATACCAATTTCCAGGGTTTCAAGCTTAAAGAAAAACAAACACATACAGGCAATGGCACCAACATAGGTGAAAAATTTCATGATCTGTTTCTTTAACCCCTTCGCATCTGCATAAGATGATATAAAAGGCAACGAAAATGACATCAACAAATAAGCCGCGGCTAATGCAAAATTGGAAAGTGCCGTATTGACGATCTCCAAACCAAAAAAATTAACCACATCACCATGTTCTTTGGTTGTTGTTATTGCAGTATAATATACGGGGAAAATGGTTGAGGTGATCACGAGGTTGTAAGCGGAATTGGCCCAATCAAACATCGCCCAGGAACGAATCAGTTTTTTATTGTTTTTTGCAATTGCTTCCATTTAATTTGGCTTAATAAGTTTGACGAATATAAGTAATTATTTTAGCCATTTCTTTACGAATTACAGTTGCGCGATCGTCAATATAATTATTATTCATAAAAGAGAAAGCTAACCGTCTTCCAGATCTGGTGATCAAATAGCCGCTCTGGTTATAGACAGAGGTGATCGTACCCGTTTTAGCGAAAACAAAAGGTTCTCCCTGGTCTTTGCTGTACGTTCGTTTCAATGTACCGTCCACGCCGCCTGCAGGAAACAGCCGAAAACGCACCTGCTCATTAGGTATCTTATTTTTCAAAAGTACCAGAAGATCAACATTATTCTGTGGAGTCACCTTATTATAAGAAGACAATCCAGACCCATCGAAAATTGCGACTTCATTTGAGAAAAAGGTATAGACTTTATTTTTCATCCAGTCGCGAACTAGATAGGTATCAAATTGACCAAATTGCTTCCAGGAACACATCATCAGAAATTGTTCGGCAATAAAATTATCACTTGGCAACATCATTTCCCGGATCAGATTTTTGGTATCTCCCGAATACAATATTTTTGTATCATTTGGCTTTTTATAGGCCAGTAAGTTCACTGTCTTACCAAGTGTATCTGACAATAGTTTTACGAATAAACTATCCGAATAGATAAATGGCACTTCGTTTACATAATCATTTGGCACTGGCCTTTTGGACATCCAGAAAGCATTGCTCCGAAATGAGCGTGAAAGTTCGAAATCACCAGATTTAGGTTCCGGTAGAAAACCTAGATCCTTTTGAAAATTTTCAGGCGAGGTATTTAAATGGTTGTATCCCTTCTGACGAAAGGTGACTACATTTCCATAAATCGGAAATGTGCTTATTTCAGGTTGATAATATGCCTCAAAGTCTTCCATAGCCCAACCATGCGCATAAAATTTATTTTTCATTGTCCCGGGCACGACATAGATCCTTTTGTTCGTCTTTTTCAAAAAATTATAGACTACCCGCGTATCGAGACGATTATGCAAAAATGTCGGATCACCTGTTCCCCAAATCAATAGCGAATCCCCCCTTTCAGCATATTCCAATCCGGGTATGGAATCTCCCAATAGCTCGAGCGCTGCATACGTTGTATATATTTTGGTATTCGAGGCTGGAGTAAAATGTTTATTGCCATTGACATCCATGACAAACTTATTTGTCGTTAAATCATACAATGAAAACCCATAGAAATGATCATTTAATATATTAGATTCCTGAAGCATCCGATAGACGTCTTCAAAATCTTGGGACTTTACAATATGGGTAGAAAAAGGGATAAGCCAAAGCAGCAATATCGTGCGCAAGAAATTTTTCATTGGTTCAAACATACAAAAAAGAGCAACAACTCTTTTTCTCCTATTGCCAAAATTCGGATACAAACGATTTAAAAACAGCAAAAGGAGGATTTAATTTCCTCCTTTTGCGTTCTTTGTATCAACTATTAGTAGCCTGGATTTTGTGTAAGGCTACCATTGCTTTTATTGATTTCCTCCTGTGGTATTGGAAAATAAGCATTCTTATCAGCGTAAGCCTTGCTTTTGAAAACAGGGAGAATACCGCCTTCAAATTTCGCGTAGTTTGCAATCACCTCTTTCGCTATCCCCCAGCGTACCAAGTCAAAGAACCGATGACCTTCCATGGCAAGTTCCAATCTTCGTTCGAATCGAACCGCTTTGCGCGCCTGATCTGGGCTCGAAAATGCTAGATAAGGTTTAACCAGATACTGCGCCGCCACGACTCCGCTGCCAGTCTTTTTCATTGGCAATTTTGCGGCACGCAACCGGATCGAATTGACATAGTTTAATGCATTTGGAAGGTTACCGAGTTCCACCTCACATTCTGCAGCCATCAGAATTACATCAGCCAAGCGCATGATATTCACATCTAAATCGGTTACATAAGCTGCTCCGGCCTGTGTATGCGCAGCATGCTGGCTCTTAGGAATCATTGTCTTAATCCCTGTAAATGGCCCTCCATGGGGGCGACGACCTTCTTCAGGGCGCAACCAAGCATCACCTGGGAATTCGCCATAATCTAAAAAGTTAACCCCACGACGACCGACAGTATAATCCAGACGAGGATCAAAACGCAAGTTCACATTTAATTTGTATTTTTTGATGTCCGTTGTATCAGTCAGTAAAATATCCGATGTGTATGGATTTGTACGATACGAATCGTCTAACATCGGAAGACCATTCACATCTACCTTATATGCGTTAACAAGATCTATGGAAGGTTGGTAAAAACCACAACAACCAACAGGATTTGTTCCATTCAACCCGCTCAACATATCACCCACATTGGCATTATCACCACCACCATCGGGATTTATGGCATGCTTAGCTACCAAAAGCGCTTCAGGGCCATTTTCCTTATTTACATCGTAATTATCCTGGAAAGGCATTGCCGTGATATCTCTGCTACCGATGACTTCCTTAAATAAAACCAAAGCTTCAGCATATTTTTTCTGATACAGGTATAGTTTTCCTAAATAAGCTTTTGCAATACGTTGGTCCATCCTTCCGCCTTCATCATTGATCTTTTTATCAGGTAGATTTGCTATTGCAATCTTGAGATCGCTTTCGATCATCGGCTGTACGTCTTTGTCATTTTTAACAACCTTTGCGTCATCGATACTCGTATTTTCATCTACGTAGGGAATATTCTTAAATATACGCCATAGGAAGAAGTAATAGTGAGCCCGTAACATTTTCGCCTCACCTTCAATTTCTTTTGCACGTTCAGGTTTAATCGTTTTGCCACCATCTTGATCCTTCTTCAAAAGGCGAAGTGTCGTATTAGCCCGAAGTATACCCTCATAATACACCTGCCACATCGTACTCAAGTTGTCATTGGAGGAAATGGTGGTAAAAGATTCGATCATATTCATATTTGGCTGATCGGTGATTACAGACCCTTTGTGTGCATTATCGGAGGTTATTTCACCGAAGATCCATTGGCTTGGTGCTGAGCCATAGTTCCCCCAAGTACCACTTACATTACCGTTCATAATTCCATAAGCGCCTATCAAAGTAGCCTCTACACCTTTCTTTCCCTCAATCTGCTCCTCAATCAATTCCCCTTGTGGATTCTTTTCCAAAAATGCTTTACTGCATCCAAACATGCCTAAAGCTGTCAGTCCTAACAGACTGTATAATAGAATAGTTTTCTTTTTCATTTTAATTACTTTATAAATCCGTTAAAAACCTAAACTTACCCCCAACATATATTGTCTAGACTGTGGATATACCCCAAAATCGACACCCAATGCTGGATAATCCGATGGAGTTGCCGATACCTCCGGATCAAGACCTTCGTATTTTGTGATGGTGAATAGATTTGTTACTCCGACATAGGCTCTTAATTTTTTCACGCCTGTATTTGCGCCAAAGAGTTTATCTGTAGAGAAATTATAACCAATCTGTAAGTTTTTCATCTTAAAGAAGCTGGCATCCTGCACAAAATAGCTAGAAGATGCATACTCATTGGCCGATACCTCTTCTTTTGTTTGCGATGGAATTAAACTTGATGTATTGCTGGTACTCCATGCATCTAATACGCGTACGCTCTTTTGGCCATCAAATACCCCAAAATCCGTAAAGTAACGTGTTGCCTCGTAGTTCTCGTTTCCTTTCGAACCATAGAAGTACATCATGATATCGAAGTTTCTGTAATTAGCATTGATGTTAAGTGAATACGTAAAATCTGGATGTGGGCTTCCAATAACGGTATTATCTTTTGCGTCGATGATTCCATCGCCATTCACATCTTCGAATCTAAACCCACCAACACGTGCTTTTTCATATGAAGGATATTGCTTCAGTTCAGCCTCGTTTTGGTAGATTCCAGCAACTTTAAATCCATAAAAAGCACCAAAAGGTTGACCTGTTCTCAGGATAGAAGTTTCCATACTTCTAAATGCTCCATATACGACATCGTTAATACCAGGAGCCAAACCAACAATTGTATTTTTATTTCTTGAAATATTTGCGCCAATATCAAAGTTGAGTTTGTTCGGATCGGTTTCTTTATGATGATAATTCAATGAGAACTCCACCCCTTTATTTTGCATATCCCCAATATTTACATAAGGTGATGCAGCTCGTCCCACAGCTGTTCCGGGCAACGGCAATGCAAATAACATATCGGAGGTTTTCTTATTATACCAGTCAAAAGCACCATCAATTTTTCCTTGCAAAATAGAGAAGTCTAAACCTAGGTTCAATGAGGACACCTGTTCCCATTTCACGTTCTCATTTTGATAATTGCTGGTCCATAGACCGCTTACCAAATCACTATTTATTGGATAGGAGGCCGAATTAATAGAGGTTGCGTAGCGTTTTAAATATTGATAAGATGGGATACGTTGGTTACCCGTAATACCATAACCTGCCCTCAATTTCAAGTCATTTAGCCAGCTTACATTTTTCATAAATTCCTCTTGTGACACCCGCCAAGCACCACTCACCCCAGGAAAAGTACCATATTTGTTTTTAGATCCAAAGTTTGACGAACCGTCTCTTCTGACCGTTCCACTTAAGATATAGCGGTCTTTATAGGAATAATCTACCTTTCCAAAAATGGAGAATAACGATCCCAAAGCACCTTCACTTGATGCCGAGTTTTTGGAAGCCTGACTTACATAAAAGAAATCGGTACTATTTGTAATGAAGTATCCATTGCCATTCCCTTGCACCTGACGATAAGTATTATCAATGGCTTCTGTTCCTAATAACACATTCAAACTATGGACATCATTAAAATTAGCCTTATAGTTCAATGTATTGGTCCAGGTCCATTCGGTATTATAACCTGAAGTCTCTGACGATGCACTGTTTGCGCTACCCTCAGTAAACTCAAGATTTGGATAGGTATAACTTAAATTGTAATAATTTTCATATTTGATACCAAAGCTTGTTCTAAATGTTAATCCTTTTAATACGTCATACTCTCCAAAAGCATTCCCGAAGAAGAAATTACTCTTATTCATATTATCCTTAGCGCGGTAAGCAATTGCTACAGGATTCTCGCCATTTCCCCAGCCCCCTCTAGAACCTGCAAAATTTCCCCCTTCATCATACACTGGAATAATATTCTTGATCCGATAGGCAAATCCAATCGCACTACCTTCACCAATATAATCCCCTGCTGTATTTGTATTTACACCGATACCATGCCCTTTGGTCATGCTATACTGCATATTTTCACCAAAACGAAGCTTTTTATTAAAGGCGGAAAAATTCGTATTTGAACGTACGTTAAAGCGTTCGAATCCAGTATGGATCACAGTACCTTTTTGGCCCAAATATCCCCCAGAAACTGCATATGATGCATTTTCACCTCCGCCAACAGTATTCAATTGATAGGATTGTGTCGGTGCATTCTGGCTCAGCTCTTTAAACCAGTCTGTTCCAGCTTTATTCGCTTTGGTAATTTGATAAAATTCTTCCTTGTTATCTGCATAATTGTATTTGGACATATCGTAATCTGCAGGCGTGACTTTGTTGCCCGATACATCGCCGGCAAGCAAATAATCAGGTAGCGGATCTTTATTATCATTTAGGTCATAGATCTGCTGTGGACTAAGCATTTTTGGGAAACGCCCACGATTAGGCACCTGTACCCCATAATACGCATCGAAGTTAATTTGCGGTTTTCCAGACTTACCAGATTTGGTCGTAATAATAACAACACCGTTATTAGCCCGCGAACCATAGATTGAAGCTGCCGATGCATCTTTCAGCACTTGCATTGTTTCAATATCGTTTTGATTCAACCAGCTCAATTTTCCTTCAAACGGCACACCATCGATTACATAAAGCGGCTCATTATTATTAATTGTACTATAGCCCCGAATTTTAATCTGTGGTGTGGAACCTGGAGCACCATCTGTCACTACTTGAACCCCTGTCGCACGCCCCTGCAAGGACTCCACCGCACTTGCTGCGGGAGTAGTCTTCAGTTGGTCTGTATTCACGACAGCTACAGATCCTGTCAGATCTTTTTTACGCTGCGTTGAATAACCTGTTACAACGACTTCTTCCAAGGCATCTTCTGATGAATTTAAAGAAATTGTCAAATCAGCTTTTCCCGTAACGGTGACCTCTGAGCTTGAATAACCAATATAGCTCACAACCAATACATCACCTACCTTCCCCTGGATTGTAAATGCACCATCGCCATCTGTTGATGTACCCTTGTTTGTCCCCTTGATTTTAACTGACACACCAGTAATCGCCTGACCGGTCGTTGCATCTTTCACCATACCTTTAATTGGTATCTCCTGAAACCGGTTGGTTTTCATTAATGAAACTACCTCAATTCGTCCATTTGCAGCAACACCATTGGCCGATACTTGAGCAGTCATTCCTCCTGCGATGAGAAGAGAACTCATTAGCAGGAATCTCTTATTGAACTTTTGACCCAATACGAGATCGAAACAGCAATTTTTGTCCGTTTTTTTCATCATAATTTAAAATAGGTGGTTTAAAAAATTTATGTTTATTTATCTGTTTGTTTAGTTTGATATTGGTTTTTTTAAGTCTTGGTCTTTCAGCTCCAACAGAAATAATATTTCATTATCACTGATTATGAGCCGTTTTGGTTATCATTTTCAATTTTAGTTTGGTTATTTCCAGAAATGTTAAAATCTGTTAAATAAATGTAAAGAATAATAAATGTAAAAAAAAAGAAAATTCTTAATTAAATCACAAAACACTATAAATCAAGTTATTGTAATTCATACACTAAGTGAAATACCCATATTTTTGTTACAATAGAAAATCGAAAGAATTTTTAGGTGCTCCTCCTGATTCGATATCAAGTCGGAATGTCAAATATTATCCAAATACACCTAAATACGCCAAAAGGTACTTATATTTGTTTTGATGAATGTAAGTAGTTTATTAGAACGGGCGCTCCGATTTGAGTTCCTTTCCAAGGAAGAGGGTGTTTTTTTATATCAGAATGCACCTACAGCTGATTTGACTTTCGTAGCCAATGAATTGCGTAAAATACAAGTACCACATGGCAAAGTTACCTGGCAGATTGATAGAAATGTCAATACGACCAACGTTTGTGTTGCAAACTGTAAGTTTTGCAATTTCTTTCGTCGTCCGGGTCATGAAGATAGTTACATCACCGATATCGAGAGCTACAAAGAAAAGATCGAAGAGACCTTCAAGTATGGTGGAGATCAACTCCTGTTACAGGGGGGGCATCATCCTGATCTGGGTATTGAATTCTACAAAAATTTATACAGACAGTTAAAGGAGCTTTATCCCACACTAAAACTACATTCGCTTGGTCCTCCCGAAATTGCACATATTTCGAAATTGGAAAATATGAGCCATATTGATGTATTGACCCAATTAAAGACCTCTGGCTTAGATTCTTTGCCTGGTGCGGGTGCCGAGATCCTCAATGATCGTGTCAGACGTTTGATATCAAAAGGAAAGTGTGGCGGCAAGGAATGGCTGGATGTGATGCGTGCTGCACATCAAGTCAATCTACCAACTTCGGCAACGATGATGTTTGGTCATATTGAAACCATAGAAGAACGTTTCGAGCATCTGGTTTGGATCAGAGAGGTACAAGATGAAAAACCACAGGATTCCTATGGCTTTATTGCCTTTATTCCCTGGCCTTTCCAAGATGATGGTACGCTGTTGAAAAGACTTCGTGGCATTACCAATGATGTAACCAGTGAAGAGTATATCCGCATGATTGCTTTAAGCCGTATCATGCTCCCAAATATCAAAAATATCCAGGCCTCATGGCTGACCGTTGGAAAACGTACAGCCCAATTGTGCTTACATGCCGGAGCTAACGATTTTGGATCCATCATGATTGAGGAAAATGTCGTTTCGGCTGCAGGCGCCCCCCATCGCTTCACTTCTAAATCAATACAGGAAGCGATTCTGGAAGCCGGCTTTGAACCCCAATTAAGAACACAAAAGTATGATTTCAGGGAATTACCTGCCCATATGGTCGAACAAGTCATTAACTATTAATACCCTACATTGAAAGACGTTATTAGAAATATTGAGGCAATTATTTTTGCTTCTGCGGAAGGAATAGATCTTGTCGATATCAAACAGATATTGCAGGAAGCTTTGGCCATTGAAGTATCTAAAGAAGAATTGCGCGAATTGATCAAAAAAATTGAAGACAAATATCGGGATGAAGATCATGTTTTAGAGCTACGTTATATCAATAACGCTTATCAGTTTCTGACCAAAGCAGTCTATCATGAAGCGATACAGCAGTTACAAAATCATAACAACAAACGAAAACTTAGTCAATCAGCTTTGGAGACGCTTGCAATTATTGCCTATCGACAACCCATCACCAAACTGGAAATCGAACAGATTAGGGGGGTCAGCTGCGATTATTCCATCCAAAGACTGCTTGAAAAAAAATTGATCAAAATAGCCGGGAAAGCTGATACAATAGGTAAACCACTGCTATATGCGACGAGTCAGCAGTTCATGGATCATTTCGGAATTAACGGTGTACGTGATCTTCCACAGTTAAAAGATATCGTTACAGAGGACAACGCAATTGGCGAAACAAATGAGTAAATAAAATAAAATAAATTTTTATTTTTAAAAAACAGTTCAACATATTGATTAACAGAAAAATAAAGGTCAATATTTTTTTTAAAAAAAGTTTTAAAAAATGGTTTTCTTCTCTAATTTTACAACATTGAATAAGAAACAATAAAGTATTATTTTATGAACACGGCAATATTAGCTACCGAAGATCTTGAAGAAGTAAAATTCGCATCTTTCAATGGACCTGATGACGATGATGATGATTTCGATAACGATGATTTCGATATCTCCGAAATTGAAGGATTGGATGACTTCGATGATGACGATGAATTTTAATATTTAGTGCAATATAACACTACCTATTAAAACCAGAGAATCATTAAAAAATAAGGCGTTCAATTTGATTGAACGCCTTATTTTTTTGTAAGACCGATTTATTTCGACTGGTCAATCAGTTTATGTAACTCCATTTTGGGGATCATCCCACTTTGACGCCACACTTGTTGACCATTTTTAAATAAAATAAATGTCGGTACTCCACTCACTTTGTAAATAGATGCAATCTTCGGATTCTTGTCCACATCTATTTTTATAATAGAGAGATCCTCCTGATAAAATTCCTTTACATCCTGTAACACCGGCGCCATTGTTTGGCATGGACCGCACCACGTCGCAAAAAAATCCACTAAAACCAGTGAATTTGATTGAATAATCTGGTCAAAAGTTGCCATTATTAATTCTCCTTTATTTCATCTTTCAATGCCTTATATCCACCCTGAATATTGCACACATTTTTAAATCCTTTGATACGCAAGATAGAAGCGGCTATCGCACTGCGATAACCAGACTGACAATGCACATACATGGGAGCATCGCCTTTCTTTAGCGTACTACCAAAAGTAGCGAAATCTACCAATGGAATGTTCATTGCATTGTCAATATGTCCCTTCTCAAATTCTTTCGTTGTCCTTACATCTACAATATGACCTTGATCTGATCTTTTTCTAAATTTCTGAGCCGTCAGGTTGGGAACCGAATCAATAGGTTCTTGATCTTTCCAACGATCTATACCACCATCCAATAGCCCGATTGCACCTGTATACCCTAATTGAGCCAATCTATCGGCTACGGCTTTGTAATCGGGTGGCTCCACAACAAGCAACAATTTCTGTTCTTTATTCGGAATAACCTGTTCCAAAAAGGTATCAAATGGCCCTTTAAAGCCAATATTGATAGATCCAGGAATAAAACCTTTTAGGAACTCGTCACCTGATCGGGTATCCAAGACCAACACAGCAAGCTGTTCTCGTTGTTTCTTAAACTGTTTCACCGAGAAGCGAGGCAAATCAAGGGCGCTATGACATGACTCTTTCAACTGTAGGTTCGGTTTCCCTTGGGCGGCTGAGATACCCACAGCGATACAGATAGCCCCCACTAACGCGGGTATTAAGATTCTATTCATTTCCAGTTTCTATTTAAAGGGAATAAGTAATTTTTCTAATTCCGTGATTTTACCATTGTAGATATTCAGATCTACATTTCCACGGATGCCGGTGACTGTGCCTTTCTCCGAAAATTGCCAAAATGTCCAGTGTTCTTTTGGGTTTTCAATCCAAAAATTATAGTTCGCGATCCACAACGTATAGTTTGCGAATTCTTTTTCCAAAAAATCACTATAGAATTTATCTCCGGAATATAAGATCGGTTTGACTTTATAATGTACTTCCACTTCTTCGAGCCAACGCTTCAGCCCTACTTTTAGACTATCCATGGATTGTTGTTTCGGATGCTCCTCGATATCCAGTACAGGGGGAAGATCACCTGGGCGAAGCTGTACCTTCCGAATAAAATTCTTCGCCTGTTTGACCGAATTTTCGTTTGGCCTAAAGTAGTGGTATGCACCTCTTAAAATCGCTCTATTCTCTATTTTCGACCAATTACGGCTAAATTTATCATCTATCCCTTTTTCGCCCATTGTTGCACGGATAAATACAAAGTCGATGGGAAACTGATCGTTGATTGTATTCACTTTCTGCCAATCTATATCATCCTGATATGTTGAAACGTCGAGCCCGAAGACCTTGTCATCGTGCTTACTCATGATTTCGATATTACGGATATCATACTTAGCTTCCTTTGTCAAGGATTTATTTTTTGATGTTGCCACACGGAAGTAATACATGATTCCAGCCTTATAATGCCATGCAACAAGAAATAAAAAAAACACAAGCATACCTACTACCATCCAGATCCATTTGGTCTCCTTTGGTTGCTGCTTTCTTCTACCTGTTTTTACTCTTTTTTGTTGCTGTTGTGCCATACGATGATGAAGTTACGTGAATCGCAATTAACTCGCAAAGTTTTCGTAACAATTTATATTTTTGTACATGATCGTATACAACCCTAAAGATTGGCTGTCAGCAACTTTCAAACTGCATAAATCAGACACCTTTGTAAAGCTATTACCTTTTCTTGTTCTAATAGCCCTCTACTCTTGGGCCATAGCCTACCTTGAATTGGAATACCTCAGATTAAATGAAAGGAGTTGGGTTAAGAATATTACCATTGTACATAATCTCTTAGGCTTTGTAATTTCCTTACTATTGGTATTTAGAACCAACTCTGCCTATGACCGTTGGTGGGAAGCACGCAAACAATGGGGTACATTGACCAATGTCAGCCGGGCCTTTTCATACAAACTCAATGCTATTCTTGATGCTGATGACAAAGTCAATCGCAGCTTCTTCCGAAAAAGCATTCCTCTATTTGCAGAGACCTTGTACGATTTTCTTCGATCCGACTATACTAAATTTATGCTCGATGAAAATGAACATCCCGAACTGAAGTCATTGGATAACAAGAAGCACGGTCCAAATCAGGTGTCAAATATGATTTTTCAAAAAATAAACCATCTTTACAAAGAGGGCATTGTCAGTGGAGATCAACTTATTATCCTCAATGAAGAGATCGTATCCATGACCAATGTATGTGGTGCCTGTGAACGGATTAAAAATACTCCGATCCCTTTAGCCTATAGCGCATTTATCAAGAAGTTCATTATCTTTTATACGATGACGCTCCCCGTAGGTTATGTTTTTTCGATCGGCTATTTCGTTGTCGTTGCTGTTCCGTTTATTCTATATGTATTGGCTTCACTTGAGTTAATTGGTGAGTCCATTGAAGAGCCTTTTGGTATAGACCAGGATGATCTGCCGATCGATAAAATTGCTGCGAATATCAAAAAACACTGCCACGAGATTATTCCAGCATAGTATTTTAAAAATAATCTAGCTCATTTTCAAACCTTAAGATATCAGCACAAAAATAAGTTTTGCAAATCTATTCAGAATTTCTACTTTTGTCGCGGAGAGTTGGCAGAGTGGTCGAATGCGGCGGTCTTGAAAACCGTTAACTGTCACAGGTTCGGGGGTTCGAATCCCTCACTCTCCGCTGAAAATCCCTCATCTTTCGATGAGGGATTTTTTATTTTAAAGACAAGTTGATTCGAACCAGAAGGGCTGGCCGGGATTCGAACATTATCATCGCTAGCCTCGTACTCTCCACAAGATTCGAAAACAAAAATGCAAAAAACATCCTAAAAGATTTTTAAAAGATCATGTTACAGGCCATTGCCAAAGAATACATTCCAAAAGATCACTTTAGCTTTTACCTTTTTTCTGGCTTATTGGGATCAAATAGCCCGATCTCAAAACGGTATCAGATCTATTCTCCAAAAGTTTCGAAATTTCTAGTTTTAACCTAGCGCCAAAGGAACAGTTTTAGCATCTGAAAGAAAGTTAAATAACAAGAAAGTTTACCTCATAAAATTGTTAAATTTGGTAGACAATATGCTTACCACTCCAAATTATATTCACAAGGAGAAAAAGGCCTTAGAGCCTTCCTGGCAAGGCAGATTGAAAAAAGATAACCCAGATTATCCCGATGACAAAATTACTACCACTGCTCGCAATGCTGCTATTTTTTACAGCCTGCGCTGGACAAGAAAACAAAAAAGATCCTGTGAATAATTCCACTGGAGACATGAACAAGAATTTTATCGCCCCCACTGGACAGGAACACAAAAAAAATCCGGTGAAGAATTCTATTGGAAACATGAACAAAAATTTTATTATTGGAGATTACATGATTGTTCCGAAAACTAAAGAGGTGCGCGCATATACAATGATTGGAGGCGTGGACTGGGACGGTTATACATTTCGGAAAGACTCGACCATAAACTACGACCATACGACCTTGCTGGCATTGGGAGACCGTATCTTTTTCAAAGAGCATTTCCCTTTTCAATTTGATTTAAACAAATTGAAGATTATCCAAAGAGACGAAACTTACTTCCTCTGCCGGGACGACAACAGTATTTACTACACTTCCAGAAGGTTGCAAACCATGAAGGTTGATATTTCCGGTTACTCTGCCATAAGCGATTTTATCTATAAATCCAAAAAAGACGGAACGCTCTTCTTTCTCAATATAGATCAGTATAAGCTCACTGCCATTGGTATTGATGTAGATGAGAATTCCTTAACACATGTATTGGATAATTATTATTACGACAAAAACGGGCTCTACTTTTTTGGCGGCCACTCCAAGAAAAATGTAAAGGGATATTATGATGATTACACAGAAAAATCCGAAAAGCTAGTCGGTGCTCAGAACGTTGTGCCTGTAATTGCACAAAACTATTTTTCCTTCAACGGAGAAGTTTTTGCTAGACGTAGCGGCAACAAGATAACAAAGCTTAGCATTGATATCAACAAAACAATTGAAATCAATATGGGGGCGGACGAATCGTTCATTACCGATGGGAAGACCGTTTACAGCAACGATTATGATGAGGATACTCGTGACCAAAAAGGTTATTACGGAATCTGGTACCCCGCATTGCATGCAGGTGTCAATCTACAAAAAATTTATTCACCCCTACTCCATTTTATGAAAGAAGGCAATTCCGTCGTATTCAATAAACATAATCCCAATATCTTCCCTGGTTTGATTGCGGTTATCGATCATCAAAATTATCTCCTGACAGATAAAAAGAAGATAAAATTAGAGAAGATGCTATTCTACCATCCCGAAACGAAAACCACAGAGATCTTTGACGAAAAACACCTCAAAATCTATGCAGCAGAAAGATTTATCCAATACAAAAACGTACTCTACTTCGATGGAATTCCGGTAGAAACGTCAAAGCTGAATATGGCAGACCTCAGGGAAATCAAAAACTCGAATTACCTCACTGATGGCAAATCGCTGTTCTATTTAGGCGATATTGGAGGATATTCCAGTATTGAAAAAGACGGTATTCAATATGCCGTTTTCGACGAAAAAATTTTGGAAAACACCTATACCAAAGAATTGAGCGCCATAAACCCTAATCTACTTTCTGACGGAAAAACTCTGGTAAGTAGAGCCAGCAAGATCATAATAAAAGATTTAGCTTTGGACGTAAAAATCGTAAAATGAAAAACGTACTCAAAATTTTAGAGGAACTGATACCTTTATTCAAAGTGAATTTATAAAAACCCTAAAGTTAGCAATACATCATCATCAAAAAAACACGAATTAATTGGAATAAAAATCTAGTGTCTTATTGAAGAGATGATGATCTACATACTCTAATCAACAAGTTTAGTTTTCAAAACTTGACTTTGCTTCTTTTTTGGCTACAGCTCCTATACAAGTAGCAAAGTTGCGATTTAGAGTATTGGACAAGCATTTTTTTTAAACGAACCATCCAAATAAAAACCTGATATACAGCCAAATTACAATAAAAAAGCATCTAAAAGGCATATTCAACAAAGAAAAATGTAAAATAAGTTTTGTAAATCTGTTCAGAATTTCTACTTTTGTCGCGGAGAGTTGGCAGAGTGGTCGAATGCGGCGGTCTTGAAAACCGTTAACTGTCACAGGTTCGGGGGTTCGAATCCCTCACTCTCCGCATAAAAAGCCTTTCAGAAATGAAAGGCTTTTTTCGTTCTATTGACCTTGACTCAGTACATTTCTACCAATTGAATATTGTTTCCGCAGGTATCATC
>JAITLV010000166.1 GCA_031277685.1 Sphingobacterium sp.
TAAACCCAATTAACCACAAAGAGTAAATGTATGAATAACTTACCATTTGGCAAAACGTGGCGACTGATACCTCATGACCCACGGTTTTGTAAACCTTTACGTATTATGAAAATTAGTACTTGCCTTCTTTTCGCCTTTGTGACCGGAGTTCAAGCCAACGGCATTGCGCAGAAAGTTACGTTGAAAATGAAAAATGCACGGATTGAGGAAGCGCTAAATGCGATCTCAAAACAGTCCAATCTGCAGTTGTTTTATGGAGAAAATATTGATTCTAAAGCAAGGGTCAATGTCAATCTGAAAGATGCCTCCGTTGCCGATGCATTAAATGCTGTTTTGAAAAATAATAATATTGACTATAAGATTATAGCCAATACGATTTCTGTTAATGGGAAAACCATAGATCATGAATTGTCTAATTCCGCACAACAGACGATTTCGGGAACAGTTAAGGATCATGAGGGGCGGGGCTTAAGTGGTGCTACAGTTACTGTAAAAGGTACATCGATCTCTACTCAGACTGATGAATCTGGACATTTTAAAATAAATGCTTCGTCCAATTCGGTATTGGTGGTACGATATGTTGGTTACGCATTGAAAGAAGTTGTTTTGGAGGGAAGAAATAACGTAGCAATTACACTACAATCAGATGAAAGACAATTGGATGTAGTTGATGTTGTTTCCACAGGTTATCAAAATATCAATAGAAAGTTATTTACAGGAGCAGCAACCGCAATTAAGGGCGCTGATGTCAAACAAGATGGTATTACTGATGTGAGTCGGATGCTAGAAGGCCGCGTGGCTGGGGTATCAGTACAAAATGTTTCCGGCACTTTTGGAGCTGCGCCCAAAATACGCGTTCGTGGGGCGACTTCAATTACAGGAGAAAATAAACCCCTATGGGTGGTTGACGGAGTTATTCTGGAGGATGTAGTCAATATATCAAATGAACAGTTATCCTCCGGTGATATCAATACTCTTATTGGTTCTTCTGTAGCTGGATTGAATGCTGATGATATTGAGAGTTTCAATATTTTAAAAGATGCAGCCGCAACAGCACAATATGGTGCTCGTGCCATGAATGGTGTTGTCGTTATTACTACAAAAAAAGGACGTATAGGAAAACCGTTAGTTTCCTATAATGGTAATTTTTCAACCTATCTGAAGCCAAGTTACGATAATTATAATATTATGAATTCGGCTGACCAGATGTCTGTCTATTCAGAATTGGCGCGCAAAGGCTGGTTAAATCTTGCTGATATGTCCAGGGCGGAAAACGGAGGCGTGTTTTCTAAAATGTACAATTTGATTTACGCTTATGACGAATCCAATGGGAAGTTTGGTTTGCCGAATACACCGGAAGCGCAGAAACAATTTCTAACACGGTATGCATTGGCCAATACAAATTGGTTCGATATTTTGTTTAAAAACTCGTTTATGCAAGAGCATGGTATGAGCGTTTCTTCGGGGTCTGATAAATCACAACTCTATTTTTCTTCCAGTTATTTAAATGATAACGGTTGGGCGAAAGGGAATAAAGTCGAACGGTATACTGCGAATATGAACGCGATATTTAATCTTTCCGACAAACTATCACTCAACTTTATAACTACGGGATCTATCCGTAATCAAAAGGCTCCGGGTACCGTTGGTAGGGTTAGTAATCCTGTGGAAGGTACTTATTCTAGGGATTTTGATATTAATCCTTTTAGCTATGCCCTCAATACAAGTCGAGCATTAACGGCTTATGATGAGAATGGTAGGCGCGAAAACTTTACAAGAAATTTTGCTCCCTTTAATATATTGGATGAGCTGGATAACAATACCTTAGATTTGAGTATGCTGGATTTTAAACTTCAAGGAGGAGGGACGTATAAGTTTACCAAACACTTGAAGTATGAGTTATTAGCTTCCATGCGCTATGTCAAGAGTGGTAATGAACACAAAGTAAGAGAAAATTCCAATATGGCGAATGCATATCGGGCAAATTACGATTCATATACACAGGATAATAATCGTTTTTTATATCGTGATCCAGCCCATCCTGAATTACAGCCAGTAGTGGTGTTGCCTTACGGTGGATTCTACAATACCAATGATGATTTCCTAAAATCTTATATGGTAAGAAATGCAATCGAATACGATAATACGTTCAATGAAAAACACTTATTAAATGTATATGCCTTCCAAGAGACACGTTTAGCAAATAGGCAGACACGAAGTATGATCGGTTATGGTTATCAATATGATAAAGGTGGTGTACCTTTTATTGATCCTAAGATCGTCGAGCAGGCGGTATTAAGCAATTTACCCTATTATTCAATGAACAATAAGTATGATCGTTTTTCTGCCTTTATGGCGCGCGCTGCTTATTCATATGATGGGAAATATTCTATCAATGCAACAGCCCGTTATGATGGTTCAAATCAATTAGGACGTTCTGCTACAGCTAGGTGGCTTCCAACATGGAATATTTCTGGGGCTTGGAATGTAGACGAAGAGGAGTTCATGAAACAGCAAAATATTTTCAGCAGATTAACTGTTAGAGCAACTTACGGTTTGACAGCAAGTTTAGGAAATGCAACCAATTCAGCATTGGTTCTGAGAAATGGAAGTGCATTGAGGCCATATGTGAAAGAAACCGAGTCGGTTATGAATATTGAATATATCGAAAACAAGGATCTCACTTGGGAGAAACAATATGAAACTAACGTCGGCTTTGATATGGGATTCTTTAGAAATCGGCTGAATTTGACGGTTGATTTATACAACAGGAATGGTTTTGATCTAATTAGCCCCTTACGCACTTCAGGAATTGGAGGCCAGTATTTGACGACTGCCAATTATGCCGATATGAATTCCAAAGGTATTGAAGTAACTCTAAGTGGGCCTATTATAAAAAACGAGGAATTTAGATGGAACAGCAACTTTAATTTTGGGTACAACAAAAATAAGGTTACTAAATTAACGAGCCCACAACGGATCTTTGATTTGACTACTGCAGATGGCGGCCCACAAGAAGGGTTTCCGTATCGCGGCTTGTATTCAGTAGAGTTTGCCGGGTTGGATCCTAAAACTGGAATTCCTGAGTTTATCAATGAAAAAGGTGAAAGAAGCAGGGATGTTTATTTACAAAGTTTGGAAACGAAGTATTTAAGATACGAAGGTCCTACAGATCCGAAATTGACGGGTGGTTTTTATAATTCATTTAGTTATCGTGGGTTTACATTAAACACGTTGTTTACTTTTGCTGCTGGGAATAAAATTAGATTAAATCCTGCATTTTCTACAAGGTACTCAGATTTGGATGCGATGCCTAATGAGTTTAAGGATCGATGGACATTAGAAGGAGACGAGTTAAAAACAAACGTACCCTCCATTCTTGAGCTACTAACTTCCAGTGAGATTGCTGGACAGTATCCCTA
Source organism: Sphingobacterium sp. (assembly GCA_031277685.1). Classification (GTDB taxonomy): domain Bacteria; phylum Bacteroidota; class Bacteroidia; order Sphingobacteriales; family Sphingobacteriaceae; genus Sphingobacterium. The sequence goes on from JAITLV010000166.1 coordinate 3,423, forward strand.
TAATACGTATAATTATTCTTCAGTGCGCGTTGCGGATGGTGGATTTATTCGGTTAAAACAGTTAGCCTTATCTTACGCTGTTCCAAGTAAATTTTTAAAGTCTATCAAAGCAAATAACGCTTCAATTGGTATCACAGCTAACAATTTTTGGCTGATCTACTCAGATAAAAAACTAAAGGGACAGGACCCTGAATTTTTTGCATCAGGTGGTGTTGCATTACCGATTCCCAGACAGTACACACTTTCTTTAAAGGTCGGATTTTAAATAATTTGTCAAAAACATGAAAAAAAATAAGATATTCATCTATATAGCAGCATCAAGCCTAATACTAGCTGGAGGCTGTAATAAGTTTTTGGATCATCAGCCAGATGATCGAACAGAATTAAATAGTGCAGTAAAAGTGGCGGAGCTCTTAGCTAATGCTTATCCTCACGGTAATTACATTGCTTTTGCAGAGGCTATGAGTGATAACGCTGGAGATAAAGGAACTACCACGAGAGTATTGCCCAATGCTTCACCCTGGAATTACATTGATCAAATAGATGCTGATACTGAAGATACACCACCATTTTACTGGAATTCCTGCTATAAAGCTATTGCTGCAGCGAATTATGCGTTAGAAACGATCGAAAAGGAGGGGAGCACTTCTGAATATTCAGCGAGTAAAGGAGAAGCTCTAGTTGCTCGAGCTTATGTCCATTTTATGCTTGTCACTTTATTTGCGAAGGCATATGATCCAGCGACTGCATCAACCGATCCAGGCATTCCTTATGTAACGCTTCCGCAAAGAACAGTGGAAGGAAATTACACCAGAGGTACTGTCGCCAGTGTTTATGAGAATATTGAGAAGGACCTACTTGAAGGTTTGCCATTAATCCGAAATGAAAAATATAAGGTTCCAAAATACCACTTTACAACACAGGCAGCACATGCATTTGCGACACGTTTCTATTTATTCAAACGTGATTATCAAAAAGTAATTGAACATGCAAACATAGTCTTTCCTGGAAATACAATTGCAGATAATTTGCGTCCATGGAATACGGTATATAACTCCCTTGGATATTATGAATTGCAAGCTTTATATACAAATGCCACAGAAACAGCAAATCTGTTACTGCAGGAAGCAGCTTCATATTGGGGGAGAAATTATCCAGGATACAATTATGGATTAAGTTCCTCTGTAAGATTAATTTTTGATAGAGATAAAAATCCCAGTGGTAAAGCACTTGCTATGAGTTCAAAAATATATGGAGCAAATGACCTTGTTTACAATATTCCGAAATTTAGAGAACATTCTGTGAAGAAAACCATTAGCGCTAATTTTGGTGATGGTTATAATATGGTGCCATTGATTACAAGTGAGGAAGTTTTGTTTAACCGAGCAGAAGCAAATGCCATGTTAGATAAGAATTCAGAAGCAATAGCAGATATTGATACTTATTTATCTAAAAGGATTGTAGGTTATTCCAGTGCAGATAAATTTTCAGAAAATAAAGCAGCAAACTTCTTTCCTTCTCTTTCTGTAAAAGATGCTTTAGTTGGTACAGTCTTAAATTTCAAACGCCAGGAATTTATGCACGAAGGGCTTCGCTGGCTGGATATCGTTAGATTAAAAATTCCTATTGAACATGTGAGTGCCAATGGTAAGGAGAAAATTGTTTTAAAAAGCGATGATCCTCGAAGGGTAATCCAAATACCACAAGAAGCAGTTGCTGCAGGTCTTGCCGCAAATCCACGTTAACGATAATAAATGAATTATGAAAAAGAATTTAATAAGAATTTCATTGGTTGTGTTGACATCTATTGCTCTCAATGGGTGTAGTAAAACCGAAAATTTAAATGCAGATATTGTTGGCCTAGGAGGAGATACATGGGAAAAAGGTCCCATAGATGAATGGCTTAACACCAATTATATAAATCCTTATAATATTCAGGTAAAATACAAATGGGATAGATCTGAATTAGGAGACATAAATAAAAATGTTATTCCTATAAAAGAAGATCTGGTAATTCCGGTAATGGATATTATTAAAAAGACATGGATTGAACCCTATGTTGCTGTTAAGGGGGAAAATTTCATGAAAAAGTATTGTCAGAAGCAATTCTATCTTGCAGGAAGTCCCTCTTATAACAGTAATGGAACAATCACCTTAGGAACAGCTGAATCTGGTCGAAAGATAGTATTGCTTGATTTGAATACATTCGATCCTGAAAACAAACCAGCAGTAAAACAGATTTTGCATACCATGCATCATGAATTTGCACATATTTTACATCAAAATATTGCGTTTTCAACAGATTATCAGCGTATTACTCCATCGGATTATACAGCGACATGGTTTAATATTTTCAGAGGAGCATATAACTCAGATCCTGCTTTAGATAAAGTAATGTATGAAGCCGATTTTTGGGGAAAAGGTTATATTACACCTTATTCCCGCTCTAACAAAGATGACGATTTTGTAGAGATGGTAGCGACTTTATTGGAGGGAGGGGAAGCTTACTTTGATAATGTCATTAATAATCTATTTCTCTATGAAGGGGCATTTATCAAACGAAATGCCAATGGAGTATATGAGCCTAATACAGTGGCTAGAGAACAATTGTTAAAGAAAAAGAATATTGTTATCGCTTATTTAAAAGATAGTTGGGGTATTAACCTTAAGGAGCTACAACTCAAAACACAGGCTGCTATTGAAGCTGCTGGGCCTACACCAGATTTTATAGATTTATTAGGACCAGGAAATGTTTATCGTTCGATTGCCATAAATCCTCAAAAATTAAAGAATTTATCGCAGTCTTTTTTGACCGCTTATAATACCAGTAGCACAGGACTACAGCAAAATGTCGGCTATTATATTGATAATATTTCTTTATTGTTTCCCGCCGCTGATAGGATGACATTAAGAATCAATTTTATGGATCCTACAGCGGCATTGGGGCCGGGTTATAACGGTGACTTTGATTTTATACTCACTGAGAATGATGGTGTGATTGAACTTAAATATGCGAATCCGCAACCAACGGCTGGTGCCACATACGGAAATGCACGAGTTATTGAAAAGCAGGTTTTACCCTTATTGAATTACTTCCATAATCAGCAGTTTACCGTTCGTTGGGTGGAGGATATAATTCCTCAATCGAAGAGTATTTTCGGAGGACTTGTTAAAGTTTCTAACCCTAGTTCCTATGTTTTTGGTACATTATAATCGTATAGACAATGAAAAAGTATTTATTATATATAATTCTGGCTACATTTGGATTAAGCAGTTGTAAAAAGGATAACGACAAGCCGATTATTGGCGATGTGGATGAGCGATTGTCAGAAGTGCTTGAAGAATACTCAAAGCAACTAACAGACGCTGAGTTTGGTTGGAAAGGATATTTATTAACAGACAATCAAACTTCTGCAACATTTCTATTTAAGTTTGATAAGAAGAATAGAACCGTAATGGCGGCTGACTATGAGGAGGAGCCAGCTGAAAGTTCATATCGTTTGAAAGCACTACAGCGTCCTACGATCCTGTTTGATACCTATTCTACACTGCATCTAATTGCTGATCCTAATTCCAATGTCATAGGGGGTACAACAGGAATGGGTTATTATTCGGATTTTGAATTTGCTTTTATGTCGTCTTCTGCTGACACCATCAAATTGGAAGGTCTGTTGAATAAGAGTAAATTGTTATTGATTCGTTCAAAATCAAAGGCTGAAAGTGAAAACGTTTTTTCCGCTCTGAGCAATGTCAGTGATGCCGCTGCTAAGATAAAAACCTACTTTAAGAGGACTACTATTGATGGAGTTGAATGTGAGGTTAAATTAGATGGTGCGTCACAGATCTTTTCATTATCTTATTTGGAAGAAGGGAATTTAAAAACAGTAGACACATACTATTACGTGTCAGGAACAACAGTTGTTTTTTATACTCCTTTAGAGGTCGGTAAAACTACGATTAAGGAGATCACAGATGTTGGATTTGATGTTAGTTCTTCCTCTCTAAAAGCAAAAGTAAATGGGACACAAATCTCAATAAAGGAGGCATTGGTACCTTTGAAAATGGATATGACCGCAGCGCAACGTTGGTATGATCAAAAGGCAGTCAATCCTAATGACTGTTGGGTTTCCGATAATGCTTTTCATGCAGAGGGCATAGATGATTTCTGTAAATTTAAAAGCGTACCAAATTTTCAAACGCTTTGGTATGCTGGTTCTTCAGTTTTCGGGGGAACTCCTTATGATGGAATGATTGCGATGACTACTTCGTTAATGGCTCCTTATACAGCTTCAAAAATGCCGATTGACGTTAAAGACGGGAAAGCAAAATTTACGTTGATTGGTAGTGCAGGGACATTCACCGATACTTCACCAATAGCAAAAGCAATGTCTGCTGCACGGACAATACTATATGGTGGAGCGACAGCGGGTAGTTCGGAAGAATGGTATCTTATTCCAACTTCCAATGATGGCAAGCGTTATGATATGGTTCGGGCTAAGGATGCGCAGGCTTGGATAAGCTGGAGGCCAAAGTCGTAGATTTGAGTTTTAATATTAGAAGGAGGCATGTAAATATATGTCTCCTTCTAAAAAAATGTATCTTCTGATCATGCGCAAAAATGATTGAATTTGCCGTAGAGCTATTTAGTGTTTAAAATTAAACAAAAGTTAACCATGAAAAATCATTATAAGTTATTTTTAAGATACTGCCTAGCAATGATTATTACCATAGTCATTTGGGAATGTACCGACTATTATTTTCAAAAAAAAGTTAGCGAGTATACTCCATCTCGGTGTATTGCAGCATTTGTATGGGTAATCCTTGGCGGTTTGATCCTAACATTTGTTGACGGGCGAACTAGGAGGAAAAAATCAATTAGATAGTTTGCCCTTATAAAGACGATACAGATCAGTGATATAGACTTTAGTCTTCGTCATCTGTTTTTGGTGTTAACCACAAAATTCTTTCCGAAGCCATGTAATAAAGTAGTGTTATGAATTGTCATTACTAATAAACGTTTCTAAGCATGCTATAACTTAACATTATTTTAAATTTTATGAAGTATATTGTAAGCATATTATTAACCCTATGTGCAACAAATCTAATCGCGCAAGAAAAAGAAAATAAAATCAAGCATTTGCCCTTTGAAGTGGTTTATTTCGGAGGTGTCCAATTTAACAGTGCAAGTAATCTGAATCGAATCTTAAAGCAAGAGGGGGCAGGGAAATTCCCTGGTTTTGGGTGGAATGCAGGTGCAGGCGTAGCATACCGTATAAAACAAACGCTAATCGGTGGCAGTTTTAGTTTATCCACAAATAGTAAAAAAGATAATACGCTGAACACTGGGGATTTCATCGTATACGTCGCGACCAACGCGGTTCACGCCGGTAATCTAATATTAAGTCCACAGCTTGGGGTTGGTAGCCAATGGTCTACTTTTACAATTCAAAAACACAATCAGTCTGGTTCATTTGATGACTTCCTAACTACGCAATCAAACCAAACGAAAATGGAACATAATGCCGCGATTGTAGATTTCAATATTACATTGAAATCAATGAATAAAAACAGAACAATATTTTACCCCGAATGTAGAGTTGGCTATAAATCCTCCATAACAAAAAATGATTGGAAGCTCATCGGTACAAAAGCCACAGAGGTACCTGCGGATAGATTGGGAAGTTTCTATGTACAACTTGCTTGGGGAATCGGGCGATAGGTATACAGAATCATATTTGTCTTACAGAATAACGAAGCTGTTAAATATAACATGTCTCGTTTAACAAGTTGTGACAATAAAATCCCACCTGACTGATTTAGTTCATTAGTAATTTAGTCGCTATCTTTTCTGCAAATAATTCGTTTTTGCTTACTTCAAGCTAGTTTCTTTTTCATTTTATAATAAATATCTGTCGAATGATCCGAAGATAAAAATGGTAAAATGTTTCTTCTGTAATATTTTTTTTGCAAATAATAAAAAATATTATCTATTTTTATAGCACAATTATTAAGCATCTTCATGAGATGCATATATAGTCCTAAAATATCCGTCTACTATAATACAATAATGTGATCATCGAAGAGATTTAACTATGCAGAAGGAAGAAGTATTATTCAAAACACATTACAATGGTTTATGCCATTTTGCATGGAAGATATTAGGTGAACTTGCTATAGCGGAAGATCTTGTGCAAGATGCATTTATTGCTTATTTTAAGAATACAGATCAAGTAAGTGATAATGAGATTGCCATAAAAAACTACCTTTATAGTTCGGTGCGTTTTGCATGCTATAATCATATTCGTCATGAAAAGGTACGTCAGAAGTATTGGAATGTGGTCGGTTTTACCGAGGAAGATAATACAGCACTTGAATTGAATATGATTCACAGTGAAGTGATCCAGGAGATATACAAAATCATTGAACAAATGCCCACCTCCTGCCAGCAGGTCTTTCGGTTGGGATACTTAGAAGGTTTGTCTAATCTAGAAATTACCAAAGAACTTCAAATTAGCATTAACACTGTGAAGACCCAAAAACAACGCGGTATGAAAATGCTATTAAAACGCCTAAATCCAGAATTTATCCCCCTTGTTATATTTTTGTTAAAAAATATTTAAATTCTTGTCACCCCTTTTTTCGTCTTGCGTTTCTTTAGTGTAATATATGAAAGAAAACACAGGACACATTGCTCCCATTATTCAAAAGTTTCTCAGCGGACAATTGTCTGCCGAAGAGCAATGTCAACTCGATCAATGGCTTAATGCGAATGCGCAAAATAGGCAATTATTGGAATCGTTCCGTCAGGCAAAAGATATTGAGGAAGATTTAACTATCGTCCGGCAGTTAGATGCGAACAAGGCGTGGGATAAGTTATACAATAAAAAAAATAACAAAACAATAGATAGTTCCAGAAAATGGTTTCTAGGGGTAGCCGCATCGATTATCTTTTTAATGGGTACTTTCTTTTTATGGAAAATCAAGTTTTCAGAAGGACAAACCAACATATTCCACGTCGCAATTAAGAAAAAGCAAGATGTTGCGCCAGCGACAAGTGGAGCAATTTTAGTATTGGCAGATGGTACTAATATTCCACTAAACGGGGATTCAACAAAGGCGTTGAGTAAAAATAATAACTTGATCGGTAATAGCAGTGAGCTAATTGTAAAAGACACGCATAAGACTATTCCTACACAATACAACTTGCTAATCGTTCCAAAGGCCAGCTTTTATAAAATGACCTTAGTTGATGGAACGAAAGTCTGGGTCAATGCGTTGTCTCAATTAAAATTCCCTTCCCAGTTCTCAGCCACTGAGAGACGTGTTTTTTTGGAGGGAGAAGCTTATTTTGAGGTTGCACATGACCCGAATCACCCTTTTATTGTAGAATCTAAAGGGAATGAAATTAAAGTATTAGGTACGCATTTTAACGTGAATTCCTATTCAGATCTTGTGCGCACAACATTAGCTGAAGGGCTGGTTCAAGTATGGCAGGATAATCAGCATGTAGAACTGTCACCCGGAGAATATGCGTCATCCGCTAAGGGATACCTGATAAAAGGCAAAGCGGATTTACAACAAGATCTATCTTGGCATAACAATGAATTCTATTTCAAAAAAGAAACAATCGTGGATATTGCACATCAATTGTCACGATGGTACGATTTAGATGTGAAATTTAGAGGGAATGTACAAATGGATAAAGAATATACAGGAAGTATTGAACGAGATGTGAAATTATCACAAGTCCTGGAAATGCTGTCTTATGTTAGTGATTTGAGGTTTGAAGTGGATGGAAAAAAATTGACTATTGAGACGAAAAGCTGAAAAATTACACCGAGTTTTTACCAAAACTAAATGCTTATGATAAATTGATAACTAAACCAATTGATTGACCTAAGAAAAGAGAACAGGAATGTTGGCGCATCCCTGTTCAGAAAAGATGTGATAACCAGGTCTCAAATTAGAAGTAACAATTAAAACCCTAATTAACCACAAAATGTAAATGTATGAATAACTTACCATTTAGCAAAAAGTGGCTCTTGATCCCTCAAGATCCGCGATTTTGCAAACCCCTTCGTATTATGAAAATTAGTACATGTCTTTTATTTGCATTTGTGACAGGCGTACACGCAAAAGGTACAGCCCAGAAAGTCACGTTGAATATGAAAAATGCACGAATTGAAGAAGCGTTGTCTGCTATTTCCAAGCAATCCCATCTACGTGTGCTGTATAGCGAGAACTTGAATTCTAAAGCACGGATCTCTGTCAATGTCAAAAATGCTTCTGTCGAAGAGGCGTTGAATGCGGTATTAAAAAGTAACAATATTGAGTACAAAATTATTGCCAATACCATTTCAGTAAATAGTAATGTAAAGAATGTTAGTACGATAGTTCCTGCCGCATTGCAACAACAGACTATTTCGGGCACAGTGAAAGATAAAGACGGAAAAGGATTAAGTGGAGCTACGGTGACAGTAAAAGGAACATCAGTTTCGACACAAACAGATGATTTAGGTAACTTTAAGATTAATGCATCTTCCTCCGCAGTTTTAGTTGTACGGTATGTTGGATTTGGCACTAGAGAAATTTCTATGAATGGTAAGTCAACCATAAATATAGTGCTTACAGTCGATGATCTAAAGCTGGATGAGGTTAATGTTATCGCCACAGGTTACCAAAATTTGGATCGTAAGTTGTTCACTGGTGCAGCTTCAAAAATAGATGCGAAGGAAGCTGAACGCGCTGGGGTGCCCGATATATCACGTATGTTGGAGGGACAGGTGGCGGGCGTTTCTGTTCAAAACGTATCGGGTACATTCGGTGCCGCTCCCAAAATTAGGGTGCGTGGTGCGACATCGCTTACGGGAGATAACAAACCGTTGTGGGTAATCGATGGCGTTATTTTGGACGAAGCTGTTAATATCTCCAACGAAGCCTTGTCGACAGGGGATGCAAATACCTTATTAGGTTCTTCCGTTGCTGGGTTAAATCCGGACGATATCGAATCCATTACAGTCTTAAAAGATGCGGCAGCAACGGCTTTGTATGGGGCAGCAGCCATGAACGGTGTTGTTGTTGTCAATACAAAAAAAGGCAGAAATACGGAAGGTGTGACGCATTTCAACTATTCAGGAAATTTCACTACATATATGAAACCCAATTACAATCAGTTTGATATCATGAATTCTGCTGAGCAGATGCAATTGATTATTGATACTGAAAATAAAGGGTATTTAAATCACTCCCAAGTCTCACGAAACCCTACTGGGGGAGTGTTCACTAAGATGTATAATTTGATCAATACAATTGATCCAAAAACAGGTAAACCACTTTTAGAAAATACTAGGGATGCTCGTTATAATTTCCTACAACGTTATGCCAATATAAATACTGATTGGTTTGATTTGTTGTTTAAGAATAGTTTGGTTCACGATCATTCTTTGAGTATGAGTACCGGAACGAGCAAAGCGCAGACCTATGCTTCTACAAGTTTTATGAACGATCCCGGGTATACATTAGGGAATCAGGCAAAACGTTTTACGGCCAACATTCGAAACAATTATAAAATTAATGACAAATTAAGTACGGAATTAATTTTCCAAGGAAATATTCGGGATCAACGTACACCTGGGACTTTAAACCGGAATGCGGATGTAGTATATGGAAGTTACTCCCGCGATTTTGATATTAATCCTTATTCCTATGCATTAAATACTAGTCGTATTATTTCAGCGTATGAGGAAAATGGTGATCTAGAATATTTTACTAGGGATTATGCTCCTTTTAATATATTAAATGAGTTAGATAATAATTATATCAAACTCAAATTAATGGATCTGAAAGTTCAGGGAGCAATCACATATAAGATTTTGCCATCATTGACTTATTCTGCTAACGGTATGTACCGGTATTATAATTCTGAGAGACAGCATTATATAACAGAAAATTCAAATTTAGCACAGGCTTATAGAGCAACGTCGGATTTGGTCATAAATAAATCAAATAGATTTTTATATGCTGATCCTGATTTTCCAAATGAGGAAAGTTATGTTGTATTGCCTAATGGAGGATTCTTTAATGTAGCTAATAACAATATGATTAGTTACTACATGCGGCATAACCTGGAGTATAATCAAAAATGGAATAAGCATAGTTTGAATTTATTCGGTACCTATGAGTTACAATATGCAGATAAGCAAAGCCATGATTTTGTAGGACCAGGAATTGAATATGAAAATGGTAATTTAGTACGGCCCACCTATCGTTATTATAAAAAAGCAAATGAAGTCGGAGATTATCCATTTAGTATGAAATACAATTATGATCGAAAATTGGGATATGCTTTCCGGGGAGCTTATAATTACGATAATAGATATTCTTTCAATTTTACTACACGATATGATGGGTCTAATAAAATGGGACATTCTAATGTTGCCCGTTGGCTGCCCACATGGAACTTATCCGGGGCTTGGGATATAAGTCAAGAAAAATTCTTTAATCAAGATAATAAAATTCTTTCTTCTGCTAGATTACGAGGTACTTATGGTTTAGTAGCCAATATGGGGAATGCTTCAAATTCATCTGCATTATTTTATAATGCTATAACCTATAGACCCTATGAGAATGAGAAAGAAGGGAAAATTAACTTGGATGGATTAGAAAATTCAGAGTTAACTTGGGAAAAGATGTATGAGCTGAACATTGGCTTTGACCTTGGGTTTCTTAAAGATCGCCTTGATTTGAATGTTGACTATTATAAACGGAAGAATTTTGATTTAATTGGCAATGTACGTACATCGGGAATTGGAGGTCAATACGAAAAATTAGCAAATTATGCTGATATGAAAGGGAGCGGATTAGATCTACAAGTGGGGGGCTATCCTTTTAGAAATCCAGATGGATTAACTTGGAGAACGCAATTTACATTGGGATTTAATCAAACGGAGATTACTAAGTTGGATGTCACCCGTAATATTTGGAATTTAATCTCAGCGGAGGGGGGGGCTAGATTAGGGTACCCTCATCGCGGATTGTACTCTATAGATTTTGATATTTTGGACGCAAGAGGTGGATACCCTACTTTTATTGGTACGGATGGTACTAAAGGTGCAACCTATTTTTGGGTTCAGGATAATGATACAGAATTTTTGAAATACGAAGGACCAGTTGATCCTAAAGTAACAGGAGGATATTACAATAGATTACAATACAAAAATTTTAATTTATCCTTTTTACTAAAATTTGCATTTGGTAATGTTGTTCGCCTACAACCATCATATTCCTATATGTATTCTGATATGTATAATGTGTCTAAAGATTTGATTAATAGGTTTATATATCGTGGTGATGAATATTTGACGGTAATACCTTCAACATTAGACGGGCTTACGGCAGAGTATGATGTCAGAAATTCTTTAGGCGAACGTAATGCAGCAAACTATACGTACAATGCCTATAATTATTCATCGGCCCGCGTTGCAAAAGGTGATTATATTCGTTTATCTCAGATTTCATTCGGATACAATATACCTAAAGAAATTGTTTCCAGAATTAAGTTCAGAACAGCTCAGCTGAATTTGGTAGGTAATAATCTATGGCTTTTACATGCAGACAAAAAACTGAATGGAGTGGATCCAGAGTTTTATAGTAACGGCGGGGTAGCGTTACCTGTTCCAAAACAAATTACATTATCTGTGAAATTAGGGTTTTAAAAAACTAGATTATGAAACTATCAAACTTTAAATATTTAATTTTTTCTTCTGCGATTCTTTTTAGTGGATGTAGTAAATATCTGGATCATGAACCGGATATGAGAGCTGAGATAGATAATATTGACAAAGTCAAACGCTTATTGACGTCAGCTTACCCATTTAACAATTATCTTACAATCGCAGAGACATACTCTGATAATGTTGAAGATAAATTTGTTGGCACTTTGTATCAACCCATTCCAAGTTTATACTTCTGGGAAGATGTGAAAGATAACGGCAGTGATACACCTACAGGTTATTGGAATGCGAGTTATGAAGCAATTGCGGCGGCAAATCATGCTTTAGCGGCGATAGAAAAAAATAAAATGGGCGAAGATGCAGATCCTTATAAGGGGGAGGCATTGGTGGCGAGAGCTTACAATCACTTTATGTTAGCCTGTTTTTTTGCAAAAGTATACGACAGAACTACTGGTGCCGCGAATGATTCACCCGGTATCCCATATGTAACGGAGCCTGAAACGGTAGTTATCAAGAATTATGATCGTGGTACGGTTAAATCAGTATTTGAAAATATAAGAAAAGATCTTGAAGAAGGCCTGGCTTTATTAGATGCTGGAGGTGGCAATTGGTCTGTACCTAAATTTCATTTTACCCCTGCTGCTGCTCATGCATTTGCGTCAAGGTTTTATCTATTTACAGGAGAGTATCAAAAAGTCATTGATAATGCAAATAAAATATTTGCTTCGGGTAATTTTGTGGGAAAGTTGATTCCTTACAATTCTACGTTTAGAAAGATGGATTTCGAGTCTGTCAAAATTGCTTTTAATAAACCAGAACAGCCTTATATTTTACTAATGAATGAAACATATACCAGTTATCCGCATTGGGATAGTCGCTATGCGATGGGGATTGAAGTTTTTCAGCGTATATATAATGGCGAAACAGCTGCGGGTGCCCAATTTTATAATTTTGGGGTCTCTTATGGTTCACCTCATTATACCACATATATCTGGAATGGCTATTGGTATACAACAGACCAAGCTACGGGATCTGGGTACCCGATGTTAATGGTTCCGGTTTTAGTTACAGATGAAGTCCTAATGAATAGAGCGGAAGCTTATTTGGAATTGGGAAATATGAATGCAGCTATAGCTGATCTTAATCTAATGGCCAGTAATCGCATAGATGCCTATAACCCCAATACGAATGGGGTAACGGCAGCAAAATCCAAAGCATTTTTTAAAGTTGATACGGATAAGGAAGCTATTGAAAAAACAATCTTGCAATTCAAGCAAGTGGGGTTAATGTCCATGGGGTTACGTTGGTTTGATATTATTCGAAAAGGAATTACCGTCAAACATAATGTCATTGGTAATGATGAACGGGAATCTTTTATTGAATTAAAACCAGACGATCTTCGTCGCGTTTTTCAAATTCCTCAAGAAGCAAAACTGTCTGGTGTTGAACAAAATCCGAGATAAGTCATGAAAAAATTATATAGTTTATGCCTGGGAATAGCGCTTTTTAGCATGCTAAATTCCTGTAATAAAGAAGAAAAACTGGACGTTAAGATTGAAAACTATGATACATTCACGTCAGGTCCTTTAGATGATTGGATTTATAAAAATCTAACACAACCCTACAATATTGAAGTGATCTATAGATATCAGCGCAATATGCATGATATTAATAAGAATATCGCACCCACACAAGAGGATAAGGTTATTCCACAAATGGAAGTAGTCATAAAGGCTTTTTTGGATGTATATGCGACTGTTGGCGGTGAAATGTTTATAAAAACTTTCACACCGAAACAATTTGTGTTATTTGGGTCTGGTGACTATGATCCCGACGGATCAGTTAAAGGTGGTACTGCAGATGGGGGAAGAAGAATAACACTCTATGGTCTCAATGGTTTTGATAATACAAACGCAAATGCAGTGCAAGGAAACCTTCAAGTTGTGCACCACGAATTTACGCATATTCTTAACCAAAACAGATTGATTCCACCGGATTATGAACAGGTCTGTAAAGGGGATTATTTAGCTGATTGGACATCTAGTAAAAATACGACAGCTGTGGCGCGCGGCTTAGGCTTTATTACACCATATTCGCGCAAAGCGGTAGGCGAAGATTTTGCTGAAGTTTTGTCTCATCTGATTGTTGCTGGACAGTTATTCTATGATAATGCAGCATATGCTGCCGGAAAAGATGCGTACGCTAAATTCAAACTGAAAGAAAGTATTGTCCGAGATTATATGACACAGTATTACAATATAGATGTCACACAACTCCAACTAGAATTTCAGCGGATCATGGAGAGTGTTTATAAATCAACTAATTATACTGCCGGCTTAGCAATATCAAATAACTATCTAGGTTCATTGGATTGGGATATAAGGAACACATGGGGAATCGAAAATACAATTTCAGAAAAGCAAAAGGTGCTTTTTACAAATATTTTGGATGAATTGGGAGGATGGACAACGAAAACGATGACCTTCCAATTTGTGTCTGCAACGAAAGCAACATTGAACATCACATTTGGTGATAAAGATAATACTTGGACCGCATCTTATGATTTTGATATCGCTAAGAATCCAGACAATTCTTTTAAAATAAGTAAATCACCTACGCAAGGAACTGGGGGAAATTATGGTAATGGCGCTTTAGATTGGGTACTTAAAGATACTCAACCATTAATTGATTATTTAGGTGGCACAACATTCACAATGGATTGGAAAAATGCTGAAATCAATAAAAACCCGAATGATTATTTACAATATTTAATTATGAAGGATAATAAGGATCCAAATGCGACAATTTTTGGAAAAGTTAATTTGAGAAAATATTAAGCTATGAAAAGAATATTTTATTTAATGCTTCTGGTTTTGCTAGCTTTTAGTTGTACAAAACCAAAAGGAGTGGACGTCCTTATCGGAGACCCGAAAGAACGTGTGGCCGACACTTTAGCTTATCTTAAAAAGACGCTAGTAGATGCTCCGGATGGGTGGAAGGCTTATTTATCGACCGCTTATTCTGGTGGTTATGGCTTTTATATGAAATTTGATCAAGATGATCGTATGAAAATGATTGCTGATTTGACAGATGAATCTTCGTCCGCGGTAAAGGAATCTACTTATCGAATTCGACAAATTATGAATGCAACTTTATCTTTTGATACCTATAACTACATAACGATGTTGGAAGATCCGAATCCAGATGTGTATGGAGGGCAAGCTGGAAAGGGTATGGGAAGTGATGTTGAATTTGATTATATTAAGACAGTTGGTGACAGTTTATTTTTTGAAGGAAGAAAATTCAAAAAGGCACTTGTGCTTGTAAAGGCAACCAATACTGAATCCAAAGAATACTTGAATAAAGGATATTCAAATGCTATTAAAGCGACAAATGAGTTTTTTACAAATAATCAGAATTCATATATTGAAGTAGATGGTTTAAAATACCAAATCTCAATTAATTCGGGGACGAAGGAAGTTGGAGCTATGACAATATTGCCAGGTAATAAAGTTGTTAGTACGACGACTAATTTTTATTATACGTTAGGTGGTTTTGGTTGTGCGATGGATTCATTAGCTAGTTTTGGGAAGGCGAATGTGGTATCAAAACTTAAAGTTGGAAAAATCAATATTATTGAGGTCACTGAAGAAGATGGTAAGTATTTCGCAATTGACGAGATTAATAAAAAATATGAAATTAAAAATTCGATCCAACCTTTAGTACCGCTCCACTTACTGATCGGATCTAAATATGTAGGAGTGTATTTGGATTATAAAGTTCTTCTGCCAGGAACGTCCACGGACGGGACTACGATTATTAATCGCTATTTCAATGGCTTAGCCAATGGTACCCCGTACTATTTTAATTGTGGATATTTTTCATTGCAATGGGATAAGAACAATAACCGGATTAATTTAGTCGGTGCCACAAGTCAAAGTAATTGTAATTCCGTTTGGAATACAACCATTGGATATAATTATACTCTGGACGAAGAAACGGGTATTTTTAAATTAACAAAAAGATCTGAAGCTACGGGGGGATATGCTGCTGCAATTTTAGATCAATTAGACGATTTTTTAATAAATAGTAGCTTTAAATTAGAGTTCTTTGTTGACGGTTCAAACGTTTATGCAAAAATGGTAGGCATTGAAAGGCCAAATGTTCAAATGACTTTTGATTTATTTTAATAAGAAAAGGTAGTGGTTGGATCATACTCAATCACTACCTTTTTAGGCTGAATAGATGAAATCAAATTCAACGTTCTCTATTGACAGGATCGTTTTGCTGTTTGGTTCTCCAATCTGAATCCCTGTTTAATTATGTTTTTTACACTCAAAATTTCTAAGATTAATGTTTTATCATTTTTTTATTATAGTATTTAAAGTTATGGTTATTCTGTGTCCATTGGCTTTAATTGTGTTCAGCTTAATGGATCTTTAAAAGAGGAACTTTGAAAATTCAAGTGATCGAACTATGTATATAGCTTTGATCTTAGTTTTGCCTTTAATTGGATCTTCTATTTATCTGAATCAAAGACATAAATTTCCATTAAAAAAGGTGGGATAATTCTTTTTGTTATTGATTCTTTCTTCTTGTTGAATTCCTTTCGCTTATCTATCAAATAAGTTAGATCATAGATCTTTATTTTTTTAGGTCATCTCCTTGTTGTGATCCACCATGGAGATAAATAACGAGTGGATACTTCCGTGCAGCGATAAGTCTACCTTTTGATCTTGAATGACAGTGGTCTTTTGGAAGACAATATTCTGAATTGAGAGATGCTGCTATTAGCGGGATTTCTCCGCATTAATGAAACAGGGAAATTAATACTAAGCTTTTAAAATCTACCGCAACTTGTATTATCTGATTTTCATCGAGAAGTGGATGTAGAATGAAATAATAAGGAATACCAAATTATCCGACTTTTTTATATTTTTGAGGTCTAATATTGTCTTTCCAATACAAATTTCTATATAGATTTTTTGTGGAGTTGTTTTTTCCTGTATGTATTGGTCGAGTGGATCATGCAGACGACACAATATTTCGATCAAAAGCAACCTTGGAAAGACGAATTTTTGATGAGATTATTCGTCCAAATAATATTTGCTTATTTGCCTACCCTTTTTTATCTCGAATGTATAGATCGGATCTACCTTCAGGTAACCGGACGGAGCCTTTTTAGGATTCCGCAAAATATACTTTAATTACCTTTCTCCATGGGTATTTCACTGATATATACATTGTTTTATAGTTTAATTTCCCTTTTTAGAGAATATACGAATGGCATCGAAAGCCAGGTAATCCCCCTAACTGAAGTACAGCGGGAGAAGACGCTAGACCTCAGACAAAGCTACTTACAGGATAACCCAGTCATAACGATTCGCTATGGCAAAGACATTCGACTGTTGGATTTGGACATCGTTTTAATATGCAACAGTAATGGAATGAACACGATCTATGAACGTAATCCATCCAATCCACCCATACATGATAGCCATCCCTTAAAATACCTCGTCGAACGATTAGATACTAGGCAATATTACCAGATAACACGCTGGGAACTTGTGCACCGGAGCATTGTGAAAGGGTACGAGGTAAATGGCGATAAAAACTTTAGATTGGAGTTGGATTTTCAACTTGAGCAGCAGCTGGTAATCAACAAAGATAAAATCGATGATTTTGCGATATGGTTATTGCGAGATCAAGAGAAGTAATCTTAAGTTTTCCACATGATGTTAATAACAATGTGGAAAACGTTCTTGACCTTTCGGGTAGAAAATCGTGATTTTTGGCTGAACCTCATTAAACTAGCAAGTTAAGGGTGGCTTTAAAGTTTAACCACTTTTTTGTATATTTAGCTATACGATAGTAACCCTTTGCTAATGAAAACCAAATTTATACTTGTTTTAACATTGTCCTTTATTGTCTGCTTCTCAATATCAGCTGCTGTATACTATTTTTTGGACGATAAATCTTCCGTTCGTAATTCCTTATTTGTGGGTTTTATTTCAAGCAGCATCGTGGTTTCTTTATTCTCAAAGTTTAACACTGCGGTACGGCGTACATAATCATTACTTTTCTAATACCAACTCCATACCAACTTATGGCCAACTCCTGACTGTAACTACCTTGTGTGCACAGTGAGTCCACGTTGAGTCAACCTTGTAATTGTGCAGTCACCATATTGACATTCTTTTAACAACTCGCATGCAGTCAGGAGTTGGTATGGAGTTAGTCATAATTTATCTTCAAGAAAGTACCTCCAAAATTGTCAAATTTATAATCGTTGTTTTACTGCAATTTTGAAATTCCTAAAAATTAATTAAACTATTGATAGACAGGTGTTCTAGTGGTATATTTATTGTATGGGAATAAATGATAACGGCTATATCAGGGGGCTAGTAGGGCCTCTTGTAAGTAGAAAGGTAGGAGCAAAGAATTATATTCAAAGCAGACCGCATCGTGTAAAACAAAACGCAGAAACAAAGAACGCAGGCAAAGACTTTGGACAGGCAAGCCGTGCCGCAGCGGCAATTCGGCAAGCGTTCAACTTGGTACATCAAAAACTGCATGATGGACAGATGGGCAATCGATTAAACCGACAAGTATATCGGGCGATGAAAACAAATATCAGTGACGATAAGGGGGCGTTGTGCCTAAACAATTGTGCCCTAGACAGATTGGTCAATTTCCAATTCAATGAACATTGTCACATGCAGGATGCATTGAGCATTGATCCCGCAGTTAAACTGACGGAGGAGAACCAGATCGAAATTTCATTTCCGATGTTTGACATAAAGCGAGCATTATTGCTGCCCAAAGGCTGTAATGCCATCGTCTTTAAATTCCATACCTTTTCTTTCAATTTCAAAGAAAGAGAGTTTGAAGAAGTAAAAGATGAAGAATGGGAGATTGATATTGTATACGGGCAGGATCAAATTCCGGCCAAGACGATAAGCATTCCATGCGACGAATTTATGGGTACCCCTATGCTTGTCGGATTTACGATCATATATCTTCATAAAAATGGTCGGCGGTGCAATGTGCTCAACGAAATTGATTGTACTCCTGCAACTATTCTGGCTGCTTTCCAGCTGTAAAAGTGGTCTTAATCTGTACTTCTATTTTTCTCCATCGGAACGGACATCCTTTCACCGCTCCATCCCCCTCATTCACCGACTTTTTCCTAATGTTAGTCTAAATGTAATAAAATCGCAGGCTGCGTTGTCTTAATTTTGAATCAGAAACCATCATGAGCTACAGCAATTTGTAGATAGAACATAAAACATGTTGCTCATGATAGCTTCATTGCCGATAAGAGAAAAATTAAAGAATGAAAGTTGAAGGAAATGTTGCAACAAAATCAACATCCCTGCGACTACTAGAAAAGAGACAATAAAAAAACTAACACTATAAAGTAGAAACGATTATGAAAACTTTAGTAAAAACATTCGCAGCAGTAGCTTTGCTTACCGTTTCAACATTCACAATGGCAGCTGGTAATCCTGGAAAGGGATTGAATTTATCCACTGCCGACTTGGCCATCGATAGTTATGTGTCAGTAATGACAGAAGGTGTATCTGGTGGTGTAGAGCAATTATTTGCTTCCGATTTCAGCCAGAAGATTCAAGGTGAAAATGCGCGTACAAATAAACGCTCAGACGTGATTTCATTCTTGAAAAAACAAAAAGGGGAAAAATTGAACTGTAGTACCAATACGGAGATTTTAGAAGAGTCTGAAAATTATATGGTGGCACGCATTACCATGAAGTTTGAAACATTTACAAAAACGGACTTGGTTACCTTGGTGAATGAAGCAGGAAGCTGGAGGATTGCAAGTTCGGTCAACACATACAAATAGAAACTGTTTAATTAAATTCATATGTTTATTTTAAGCCACGTCGGGATGATGTGGCTTTTTTGTTTTCGGAGGCCTCTCCTTATAATAACTCAGGTGTTTAAGAAAAGATTGCCCTAATGGATTTGCATCGTCCTACGAAAAAATATCATGCAATATGTTTTTTTATTAAACCGCTTGTAGTTAGATGTTTATGTGTTTTGTTGTGGCGAGTATTGCATGTGTTATTACTATCTTTTTGAAATAAATATCAGTAATTGATAACAAATTAGATTTGAAGACGTTTTATTATCTATAAGTATATGTAATAAAATTGATATAAAATAAACGTGCGATAACGATTTGATGTGTCAATTTGGTTGCCTTTATTTTTTGCTTGGAACGTCATTATTTCAATTAGATTCTTACTATAAATACTTAACGTATGATGCACCCCCTAAACCACACTCTTCTCTTTGCCTGCGGTTTTATTCTTTTCTGCCACGATGGGCAGGCTCACACTATCGAAATCAAGTCCCGTGCTAATATAGCTGCTTTCGCTAAACCGCCCTCTTTCCGTACACTTGATACCATCGGGATTAGTGGTAAAGTCACAGACTCAGTGGGAATAGCAATTGCGGGAGTGGTCGTTACTGAAAAGAAAACGGGTAGTAGCGGATTGTCGGATGAAACTGGAGCGTTCAAGCTTTCAGCAGATCCCAATGGAATTTTGGTCTTTATAAAAACCGGATATGCAATTAAAGAAGTGCATGTAAACAATCAGAAATTGATAGAAGTCTCCCTGTCAACCGGTACTGCCGAGTCTAAAGCGGATTCAACTGCCCAAAGTTCAGATGCCACAGGCGCTGCTCTAGCTGGTCGGGATAGTATGACAAATGTCACTGCTGGCCGGGATAGCACGACAAAAATAGTTGCGAATCAGGATAGTACTACACAGGCTGCAGGTAGCACGAATAACGCTGGAGGGGTGTCTGTCGGAAAAACATCAGTGACTGGTACTGTTACTGGTCCCAAAGGGCCTTTGCCAGGCGTGACAGTGGCGGTCGTCGGTACCAATGTCTCTGCGAGTACAGATGAAGCCGGTAAATTTCGAATCTCCGCCGGTCCGAAGAATCAACTGAAATTTTCTTCGCTTGGTTTTGAATCCATCACCCAGCTCGTTGGCAATCGAAAAAATATACAGGTTGTCCTGAGTGGGGAAACCAAAGTGCTTGATTCTGTGCAGGTCGTAGCCGTAGGATATGGTACGATGAATCGCGCAACACTACCGAGTGCGGTATCGAGTATTGGTGCGAATGAAATCAAAGATGAAGTATTACCAAGTATTACGCAGGCAATACAAGGTAAGGCAGGTGGTGTTCAGGTCACACAGAAGTCTGGTTCGCCGGGAGGAGGGATCAGCATCCGTGTAAGAGGTACGACATCAATCAATGCTAGTTCGGATCCATTATATGTTGTAGATGGGATCCCGGTCAATAGTACGACCAACTTCACCGGAGGATCTACATTTGATTTCGGAGGTGGTACACAAGGTATCAATGTATTATCCTCGATCAACCCTTCCGATGTCCAATCTATCGAAATATTAAAAGACGCGGCATCCTCATCAATCTATGGTTCGAGAGCTGCAAACGGCGTAGTCTTGATTACGACTAAGAAAGGTGTAGCTGGACAGAGTGAATTCAACTTCAATATGTACGAAGGGTTCTCACAGGTGCCGAAAGAGCGGTATTACGATTTTATGAATACGGAGCAGTATCAGGATTATATGAAGGATTATTACAAAATCCTACAGCAACAGGATCCTAAAGCAGTCATTCCGGAGCAGATATTCTCAAACCCTAATGTCAATACGAACTGGCAGGATGCGATTTTCAGAAATGCAGGAACCAGAAGTTACGAGCTTTCTTCAAGAGGTGGGAGCGAGAAGACGCAATATTATACCTCCATTGGCTATATGAAACAGGGTGGTGTACTTTTGGGATCCGATTTCAATCGGTTAAGTGGCCGTATAAATCTCGATCATCAGCACAATGAGAAACTTAGATTTTCTACAGCGATTAATCTCACGAGAGCTGTGAACCACCGCGTACAGGAAGAAAACTCCAAAGAAGGTGCGACCAAGAGCGGTATATTTTCTCCACCGAACTTAATGGTGTACGATGCGGCTGGCAACTTCGTCTATGACCAGGTAAGAGCGACACGTGAAAATCCCGTCGCTATGCTAACACTTCCGACCAATGAAGCGCAGACTTTTCGCGTATTGGCAAATGCTAGTGCTGAATACAATATTCTTCCTGAGCTTTTACTCA
This sequence comes from Sphingobacterium sp., assembly GCA_031277685.1. Taxonomy (GTDB): domain Bacteria; phylum Bacteroidota; class Bacteroidia; order Sphingobacteriales; family Sphingobacteriaceae; genus Sphingobacterium. The sequence goes on from JAITLV010000166.1 coordinate 25,328, forward strand.
AGACAAGTTTCGGTACGGATATCAGTTTTATTGATGAGACGTTCTTTATGCCTCCCGTGGGACTTCGTTCCTACGCTAGTCAGGGCGGTATCGGTGCTCGCCGTAATACCCGGGATCAGCTTTGGATCAATGAGACAACGTTGACGTATGATAAGAAATTCGGAGATCACAGCATAAATGTTTTGGGTGGTTTTTCAGTTCAAGAATCCAGACTTGACTTTGTCCATGGTCAACGTTCAAATTTCCCGAATAATGATATTCCCTATATTACTGCTGGAGGTGTTATAACCGGTGCAAATTCTTATCCAGAAGAATGGGCTATTGCCTCTGGTTTTGCCCGTGCGACATATATTTATAAAGATAAATACATCCTCAATGCAAATGTGCGCTCGGATGGCTCGTCACGTTTTGGAGCCGACAATCGTTGGGCCGTATTTCCGTCATTTGCGGGAGCATGGAGACTAACAGAAGAAGACTTCTTAAAAGATTCTAAGGTGCTCGATGATCTAAAACTTCGTGCGAGCTGGGGGATTACAGGTAATCAAAATATTGGGAACTATGCTAGCCGTTCATTATACTCTAGTGGCAACAACTACATGGGGCTCGCTGGCTTTGTACCGAATGTATTGGGCGATCGCAATTTAAAATGGGAAACCACCAATCAATGGAATGTAGGTGTTGATGCTGGCTTCCTGGGGAATAGAATATCAATATTGGCCGATTACTACTACAAGAAAACAACGGACCTGCTGATCGGACTCCCTATTCTGACCAGCTCAGGTTATCTCAACCGATTTACCAATTCTGGTGACATAGAAAATAAAGGTTTCGAATTTGAATTAACCACCAAAAACTTAGTTGGTGAATTTAAGTGGACCACTTCCCTGAACATGACCTTTAATAGAAATAAAGTAGTTGCATTACCTGATGGATTGACAGAAATGCGTGGCGGGGTAGGCGATCTGAACCGTGCAATAGTAGGGCAACCTCTCGGCGTATTCTATGGCTGGCAAGCGACGGGTGTTAATCCACAGACCGGAATGATCGATTATTTAGGTGCTGATGGCTCCGCAGTAACACCAACAGATTACAAAGATCAAAGGATGATCGGCGACCCTAACCCATCGTTTTTTGGAGGTATTACCAACAATTTTGCTTATAAGAATTTCGATCTAAGTATACAGGGGCAATTCACCTATGGGAATGATATATTCAACTATAACTTGGCTTCAGGCTTGGAGGGATTCAATCCGAGTTCCAATCAATTTGTTGACTTTGTGGATAGATGGAGGGCACCGGGCGATATTACTGACGTGCCGAGGCCAGCACCGGGCGACCTTAACAATGGAGCAATATCATCTAGGTTTGTCGAGGATGGCTCATTCTTTAGACTTAGAAATATCACATTTGGTTATACATTGCCATCCAGTGTCGCAGAGAAGATCAAAATGAAAAACCTCCGTTGGTATGCTACGGTGCAGAACGCATTCGTATTCACAAGCTATAGAGGTTACGATCCTGAGGTAAGCTCAAGCCACGGTGGTGCCAACACAGGACTGATTTATGGATACGACTACGGAAGTTATCCACAGCCACGTATCTTCACGACAGGTATTAATGTAACGTTCTAAACACGCTAATAATGAAAAATGAAGCTGATGGTGGTAGCGATTTATTGTCTCTAAGGCCTCCTAAAACTGGATGAAATTTGAATAAATAAAGCAATTGGGGTAAGCTTATCAGCACATGTAAAACATACATTCCTAAATAATTTGTACGGATGAAAAAAAATAAAATAATATTAATTTTTTTGGTGACCATGATAGCCACTTGTGCAATATCATGTTCTAAATTCTTAGATCGAGATCCTCTTGGCCAGACAACCCAGGATAAATTTTTCAATTCCGAAACCAATGCGAATGCCGCTGTTTTGGGAATGTACCGGACAATGATGAATTCCTATTCTTTTGGTCAGTCCATTATCGTCGTTCCAGAGTTTTCTGCAGTCCATGTTCGGCATTCGGCCAGCTTTCCTGAATACCAAAACTTTTCAGAACACAAAATACAAGCGATCAATCCTTGGATTGCCAATATGTGGCAAGCTGTGTATACAACGATCAATGCGGCCAATCAGGTGATTGAGGAAGTCCCTAAGATGACCGAAACAATGATCTCTGAGGACAAGAAAAATATATTTGTGGGGGAAGCTAAATTTATTAGGGCATTGCACTATTTTTTTCTGGTTAGGGCCTTTAATAAAGCTCCATTAAAACTTTCCTATACCAAAGAAGGGGATAATATTGATATCGCCGAATCTGACAAAGCCGCACTCTATACACAGATCGTTAAAGATCTAACGGATGCTATTGCTGGGCTTCCCAAAGACAATCCGAACACTGGAGATGCAGCCAAGGGGCGAGCTTCTTATTGGGCGGCGAAGGCACTGTTGGCAAAGGTCTATCTGTATCAAGCCTCCATTACCAATGATTACAAGAAGGCCGCAGATATGGCCAGTGAAGTACTGACAGCAGGTAGCTTTAGCCTGGTGACGGATTACAGTACGATTTGGACTACACAAAATACAAATGAAGCTATTTTCGAAATTCAATTTGACGATCAAGCAACAAATCCACTTGCAGCAGTTGCAAATGACAATCCCAGTGTGCTATTCTTTGCCAGAGACTCTGCAATCCTTGACATCTATGCAGAACAGGATAAGCGAAGGGATTTTACGGTAAAAAAGGGTAGTGGCAATAACTATTTCATGGGTAAGTTCCCGAATTTTTCGCCTGCTAGTCAAAATGTAACTGTTATTCGGCTTGCAGAGATTTATTTAATCCATGCGGAAGCTAAAGCGCGTGTGGATAATACTGTGAGTACTACTGCGTATAATTCGTTAAAGGCCGTACAGACGCGTGCAGGAGTTTCCGTCCCAATTGATACGTATGGTAATTTGGAGAAGTTCATCACTGCTGTGCAAGAAGAAAAAGAAAAGGAACTCATGTTTGAAGGTGAAACCTGGTTTGATTTTAGTCGCACTAAATTAGCGCTTAAAAAATATGAAAACCTGAAAGACGAGAATTTCCTTTTGTACCCCATTCCTTCTGCTCAAATAAGTTTGGGTACTGGGCTGACACAAAATCCAGGATATTGATAGGTGTAGGTACTTTGTAGTCTTGGTGTTTCGTAAACAGCCGGATCGGTAGAGCAGCTATCGTTGCCGGTTTAATCAAATTCATACTTATTTGGCCACATTGTAATAATGTGGCCTATTTTGACAAATCTCATCTAATTTCCTTTTGTATGAATGGGCAAATGATAAAATAGTGAAATATTTTTCAAAGATAGATACCCAAAGATTCAATCAATATGTAGGTATTAGAGATCCTTTTAGACGTATTTGGAATAATCTGACCAAAAACCTGAGGTTCAAGAGTTGATAAGTAGGCTAATTAAAAAGCCCCTTCAAAAATATTGAAGAGGCTTTGTTTGTTAAAAGGTTTATTGCACGCTATTTCTTTAAGGCTGCTGCTCCTTTGATAATGCCTTCTACAACGGTAGGATCCTGAAGGGTAGAGGTATCACCTACATTGGCGATATCGTCTTCGGCAATCTTGCGTAGGATGCGACGCATGATTTTTCCTGAACGTGTTTTAGGAAGATCATCGACAAATTGAATAATATCTGGTTTGGCAATCGGACCAATAATCCGTGAAACGGTTTCCATAATATCTTTTTTCGTCGCTTCGGCATCTGTATGGTGGTTGGCAATCACATAGGCATAAATACCTTGGCCTTTCACGGGATGTGGGTAACCTACAATTGCAGACTCTACGACATCAGCGTGCATATTGATGGCATTTTCTACTTCAGCTGTGCCGATACGGTGACCCGAAACGTTCAAGACGTCATCGACACGTCCTGTGATTTTATAATATCCTTCTGGACTACGGAAGCAGCCATCCCCCGTAAAGTACATGTTATTATAGGTCGAGAAATAAGTTTGTCGACAGCGGTCATGATCGCCCCATGTCGTACGCAGCATACCCGGCCAAGGGAATTTGATACAAAGATTTCCAGTCACATCGTTACCCTCAATTTCTTTACCGTTCTCGTCCATCAATGCGGGTTGGATTCCCGGCATTGGGAACATCGCATAGCTTGCTTTTTCTGGTGTTACGCCAGCCAGCGAGGTAATCAGGTGACCTCCATTCTCTGTTTGCCAATAGGTATCAACAACAGGACAATTCTTTTTACCAATTTTTTCGTTAAACCAGTTCCAGGCTTCTTCGTTGATTGGTTCCCCTACAGATCCTAAAACACGCAAAGAAGAAAGATCGTTTTTGTCAACGAATTGATCGCCAAAGGCCATTAATGAGCGTAAAGCCGTAGGAGAGGTATAAATGATATTCACCTTGAATTTGTCCACAATGTCCCAATAACGGCTTGCATCTGGAAAAGTCGGAACGCCTTCAAACATTAATGATGTCGCTCCCTGGGACAGTGGCCCATATACGATGTAACTGTGTCCTGTAATCCAGCCGATATCTGCTGTACAGAAAAATACATCATTAGGCTGGTATTGGAAGGTATTCATAAAAGTATAGCCCGTATAGACCATATAACCGCCACAGGTATGTACCACACCTTTAGGTTTACCAGTCGATCCGGACGTATAAAGGATAAATAAGGTATCTTCAGCATCCATTTCTTCAGCCGGACAAGCTGGATTTCCTTGTGTCTCCACTTTCTTGATTTCATCTTCCCACCATACATCGCGTCCTTTGATCATCGATACTGGTGTACGTGTACGTGTCAGGACAATTACTTTCTCGACTGTGTCACATTGCATTAAAGCATCGTCCACAATGTTTTTTAGCCCAATGGTCTTATTGCCACGGTAACTGCCATCGGAAGTGACGATCAGTTTACATTCGGCATCTACAATACGGTCTGCGATAGAACGTGCTGAAAAGCCGCCAAATACCACAGAGTGAATGGCTCCAATACGGGCGCAGGCCAGTACAGCAATTACCAATTCCGGAACCATTGGTAAGTAGATACATACCCGGTCGCCCTTTTTAATATTATTGTTCTTTAATACATTGGCAAACTGCTCCACTTTTTGCAACAATTGCTTATAGGAAAGAATACGGTGTGCTTCATTAGGGTCATTAGGTTCCCAGATAATTGCGGGTTTATCACCATTCGCATAGATATGGCGATCCAGACAGTTTTCGGTAATGTTTAATTTTGCACCTTCAAACCATTTGATATTAGGTTCCTCAAAGTTCCAGTTTAGCACTTTGTTCCATTTTCTCTTCCAGAAAAAATGATCTGCTATGCTCGCCCAAAACTCCTCAGGTTGCTCTACACTTCGCTTATATTCACTTTGATATTCTTCAAATGATTTTATTTGTAGGCTCATTGTTATAGGATTATTATGAATTATTTTAATTTATAAAGTTATCGTTGCGAAATTGTTTTTAATATTTCAATTTCGGTGTACAATTTAGCGGTTTTTGCCCATTTTATCAACAATTTGATGTTTAATATAATGTTAAACTACTTTTATCTATCAAGATTGTTATATTGCAATAAGATTTAACGCACATGTCCTTTCTCAGAAAGATATTCTATATCAGCATTTATACGAATATTTTGATTGCATTGGCCGCTATGGCTCAATGTGCACTTACCTATATCATATTTGAACGACCGACCAATTGGTATATTGTTTTGGTGGAAGGGACAGCGACATTGTTGCTTTATAATTTTAGCTTGTGGTGGTCCAAACCCAAGAACCCCAAAGAATCCAAATTTCCGCGCACACGATGGATCTTTAACCACGAATGGGTCATGTGGATGAATAACGGCATTGCTTTGGTTATCCTTGGTTATTGTTTATGGCATATTCACCTCTATTCGTTTCTATTCTTGGGCTTTATTGGTGCGCTGAGTTTATTATATGGTATGCCATTGTTTACTTTTCATGACCGAAAAGTGGGGCTACGTCAAATCCCCGGAGCAAAAATCTTTCATATCGCCCTGGTGTGGGTGTGTAGTAGCGTCGTACTTCCTTATGTTGAGTTGCTCAATATGGGGGATGTTATAGATCGGTGGGTATTTGTAGCACTATGTGTGCTCAAATTTATATTTCTGATCATATGTACACTACCTTTTGATATCCGTGATATCCAACAGGATTCTTATTATCATCTGCGTACATTACCGAATATGCTGGGCGAGCAAAAGGCAAAAAAGCTTACCTACGTATTGGTGATGCTACATTGTCTTTTGATCCTTATTGCGCCTTATCTAATAGGTATCAAAGCAGGATTGATTCTAACGAATGTGCTGATATTTGCGCTGCTGAAATTGGCTGTTTTCAAGTCGAAAGAGCATTATCACTACGCTTATTTATTAGATGGAAGTTTAGTGCTTCAATTTCTGTTCGTAGTCTTATTGAGCAACCTGTCTCTTTTTTAATGTTGAGGTTTCGCTTTTTAATGTGTATCCTGCTGCTCCCAAAATGTAATTATCTTATCTGCTGCAACTGCAGATAACTTATAATAACTTTCAAATGTCCAACCAGCCACATGTGGTGATAAGATGACATTGTCTCTGCTAATGAGATCCTGATACCAGTTCTGCTCAGTAAGTTTTGGGAACTTTTCAACAGGCAGCACATCGAAGGCAGCTCCGAGAATACGCCCTGTGTCAAGACCATTTAATACAGCCTGTACCTGCACAATACCACCCCTTGCACCAAGCAAAAAGAAGATCGGCTTATTGAATTTAGACAGGTAGTTGTCGTCAATCATGCCTTTTGTTTCAGCAGTCAGGGGGATATGGAAACTAATGACATCAGCCTGTGCATAGATGTCCTCTACACTGGCTTCTGTTGCATATTGATCCGTGTAATCAGTCCGATATTTATCATAAGCCAACACTTTAACATCAAAACCCGAAAGTTTTTTCGCCATTGCCATGCCGTTGTGGCCATAACCGATCAACCCGACTGTCCTGTCTTTAAGCTCGTATCCGCGGTTGGCTTCACGCAGCCATTGGCCCGATCTGATTTGTCTATCTCCACGATTTAGATTATTCATCAGATTTAATAACATACCGATCATATGTTCCCCTACTGCGTCCCGGTTGCCTTCGTTGGCGGGAATTAACATGACTTGTTTCTGTGCCGCAATTTCATCATCGATATTATCCATTCCAGCTCCAGCACGGGCAATGAAGCGAAGATTGGTAGCTTGATCAAAAAAGGACTGATCTACCTGAAATTTTGAACGGATAACCAGACCAGTATAGTTTGCGATGATCTTTTCAGTCTCCTCACGGTCAATATCGGGGCGGTAATCATAGGTGATACCAGCCTGTTCAAATTTTTCCAACATAACTTCGTGGATGTCATCGACAATCAGAATATTAGCTTTCATGTGTGCGGTTTATTTGCATAAAGTCTACTGACAATAATTTATTCAATTGCTGTTGTTTAAGGCTATTTGGCATGATTTTCATACAAAAATTACGTATACCAATCAAAAAAGGGTTATTCCATTGTGCAATTTTCCCTATTTGCCAAGAGGTATTGCTGATATAGTTGACGCGCTCCAAGCGGCGGTTTTCAAACTGGGAAAAGGCTTGCGGTATAGATGTTGCGGTTTTGAGCTCATCCAGCAGTACAGCGACGTCTTCTATGGCTTGACAGGCTCCTTGTCCCAGGTTAGGAGTGGTCGCATGGCCGGCATCACCCAGCAGTAAAATAGGACCAAAAGCCAATTTTTGTAATGGAGCGATATCTATGATATCGTTCCAGATCAAATCAGCATCTTTAGTTTCTGATAAAATAGTAGGAATTGGGGCATGGTAATCTTTAAAGTTATCCGCCAATTCTGCTATCCCCCAGTTTTTCAAGGTTGGGTTTTGTTGTGGGCTATTGATACAGGCATACCAATAAACACGATTTCCGACGAGTGGTGTCATGCCAAATCTGCCCTTTGCTCCCCAGGTTTCGGTGCTCTTTTTGAGCTGGATGCTACTGTTGTCAATTGTTGCCCGCCAGCAGGTGTATCCTGAATAGCGCGGAGTCGAGGCCGATATCAGTTGTTGGCGTAAAAGTGAATGCACACCATCTGCAACAAGTAAAGCGTCGCATACAGCCTGGCTTCCGTCTGTAAAATGAATGCAGATCTGTTCACCTATCCGTTCAAAGGAATTCGCCCGTTTGCCAAGATGAACCTGGTTGGCCGGAATCTTTGACAAAAGAAATTGGTGTAAGTCCGCCCGATGTATCGCAAAATTGTCCTGTTGGTATTTTTGACTGATTGATTTTGTATTCGGTTCGACCAAAATATTCCCTTTTTGGTCCAGGACATTGTAAGAGCCAAGGTAGTGTCCAAGTTTACTGATCTCATCTTTTAACCCCAGGTGATCTAATGCCTGCATGGCATTGGCTGCAAGGCCAAATCCTGCTCCTATACCTTTAAGTTCAGTCACACTTTCATAGATATGGGCTTCAATACCCAACTGTTGGAGGCCTATTGCTGCACATAATCCAGCGATTCCGCCACCAATAATGATAAAAGTGTTATCTGCCGGCTTCATATTAAAGGCAATTTGCAATCTCGTTGGTCAAGCTGACGAAGTCATCTACTGTCAATCGTTCAGCCCGTAGCTCATAAAGCGGATTGTCCGACATTTTATCCTTTGGAACAACTCCTGAAAGGGAATTGCGTAAGGTTTTGCGACGTTGATTGAATCCGGCTTTTACCACGCGCCAAAACAACTTCTCATCGCAGGCTAATTGTTCACGATCATTCCGGGTCATCCGAATGACCCCTGACAATACCTTGGGTGGTGGATTAAATGCGCCAGCCTTTACCGTAAAAAGATATTCTACTTTATAATATGCTTGTAGAAACACGCTCAGTATCCCATATTCTTTACTACCAGCTTTCGCTGTACAACGCTCAGCGACCTCTTTTTGAAACATCCCCGTCATTTGAACGACACGTTGACGTTCGTCCAAAATTTTGAATAGGATCTGAGAGGAAATGTTATAGGGAAAGTTGCCGATCACCGCCATTTTTTTGCCAAAATATTCGGAGAAATCAAGGGTTAGAAAATCACCATGAATTAATCTCTTTCCCAACTGGGGGTATTTATCATCCAAATAGGCAATTGATTCATCATCAACATCAATCAGATAGGTTTCATATTCCTCCTTCTGTAATAGAAAATCGGAAAGAACACCCATTCCGGGACCGACCTCGAGTACTTGGCTAAAACCCAATTTAGGATCCAATGCCTCTACAATACGTTGTGCGGCATTCTTATCGTTCAAGAAATGCTGCCCTAAATGTTTTTTTGCTCTGACTGTACTCATAATGCAAAATTAAAAAATTAAAAATTAAAAAAGGCTGCTAATCTATAAGGCAAGTTTTGAAGATAGGTGATCCTGTTTTAAAAGATAGGCTGATCGAGATAGCTCTTGTATCCATTTTATGAAGTTGTATAGCCAATGATAGCCATGATAATGGTTCGCGAGAGGCGATTGTAAAGTGGTAAATAAACGACAGAAACTGCGTTAAGCTGTAGCCTTTCACAAGTAAAGTCTCAGTACACAATACGCAATGCGCAATACTACGGAAAAAAATCCCTATTTTTGATTCAAAGCATTTAAATAGGATGAGTGATAAACTAAAAATCGGAATAACCACAGGTGATATTAATGGCATTGGACTAGAAGTAATTATTAAGTCCCTAGTAGATCAACGTATGTGCGATTTCTTCACCCCAATCGTTTATGGAAATACAAAAGTTGCCTCTTTTCACCGAAAAGCTGTAGGAATCAACGATTTTAGTTTTAATGTAGTCAACGATGCAGAACAGGCTCATCCAAAACGGGCAAATATGATTAATTGTTGGCAAGAAGATGTCAAGATTACGTTAGGGGAGGAGAACGAAATTGGGGGGAAATACGCTTTCTTGTCTTTGGAAAGGGCAATTGATGATCTGAAAGCCGGGAAAATTGATGCTTTGGTTACCGCGCCGATCAATAAGCATAATATCCAACAGGAAGGTTTTCAATTTCCAGGTCATACTGAATATTTGCAGGCCAAAGTTGAAGCCGATGATGTGTTGATGTTTATGGTCTGTGATGAATTGCGCATTGGTGTAGTGACTGGACATATCCCGCTGCATGATGTAGCTGCAAATATCACTGAGGAGGCCATACTGAAAAAACTAATCCTCATGAACGAATCTTTGAAAAAAGATTTTTGGGTGGAGAAACCTAAAATTGCTGTTTTGGGCCTTAACCCACATGCAGGAGATCATGGTATTATCGGGACAGAAGACGATCAGATTATTCGGCCAACGATAGAAAAAGCGAATGAACAGGGTATTTTCTGTTTTGGTCCTTATCCGGCTGATGGCTTCTTTGCAAAAGGCGCTTATGAGAAATTTGACGCTGTATTGGCGATGTACCACGATCAGGGATTGATTCCTTTTAAACATATTGCGAAAGGTGCAGGTGTAAACTATACTGCCGGATTATCTATTATACGTACTTCTCCGGATCATGGTACTGGGTATGATATTGCTGGAAAAAATCTGGCTTCACCAAGCTCATTTGTAGAAGCGATTTTTACAGCTCTCCATATTGTAAAACGTCGTAGAGAACAAGCCGAATTACTTAAAAATCCATTAGCGTTCCGTAAATTATCCAGAGATAGGGATTAGGGGAAAAAAATTATTACTTTTGCAAACTGTTTGGTTTTTTACCTGCTGTTCTAACTATGTGCGATAATTTACAACATCCAATATTTTCTATCATTAAAGAACTCGCCGAAAAGACAAGTACGGAATGTTATGTCATCGGGGGATATGTACGCGACTATATCATGAAGCGTCCATTTAAGAATGATGTGGATATTGTTGTGGTGGGAAGTGGTATTGAATTTGCAACTTTACTGGGTGAAAAACTTCAGTCCAAAGTAGCGGTCTATAAGAATTTTGGAACTGCAATGCTCGTTTTCGAAGGCTTGAGTGTTGAGTTTGTGGGCGCACGTAGAGAATCTTACCGTGCAAATTCCCGGAAACCGATTGTAGAGGATGGAACATTGTCCGATGATCAAAATCGGCGTGATTTTACAATCAATGCGATGGCATTTTCGCTCAATAAAGGTGACTATGGCGCTTTAGTAGATCCATTCGAGGGGGTGAAAGACCTTGAACATCGTATTATCCGAACACCACTTGACCCAATTGAGACGTTTTCGGATGATCCCTTACGTATGATGCGTGCGATCCGTTTTGCAACCCAATTGAACTTCAAGATTGATATTGATGCCATTAAGGCGATCACAGAGACGAAAGAACGCATCAAGATCATTTCGAAAGAACGTGTTATTGATGAAATCAATAAAATCATTTGCTCACCTAAGCCCTCAGTGGGTTTTAAGTACCTTTTTGATACCGGATTGCTTGAATTGATCTTTCCGGCTATGTACAACTTGCACGGAGTTGATATTATTGATGGAAAGGGGCATAAAGATAATTTCTACCATACATTGGAAGTGCTGGATAATGTATGTGAACTATCCGACGATCTTTGGTTGCGTTGGGCAGCTATTATGCACGATATTGCCAAACCGGCGACAAAACGTTTCGATAAGAAATTGGGGTGGACTTTTCATGGGCATGAAGATCGTGGAGCACGGATGGTACCTAAGCTTTTTGCTGAGCTGAAATTGCCATTAAATGAAAAGATGAAATTCGTACAGAAACTTGTACAATTGCATCTGCGCCCAATTGTCCTTGCACAGGATATTGTCACAGACTCCGCTGTTAGACGTTTATTGTTTGAAGCAGATGATGACATTGATGCCTTAATGATGTTGTGTCATGCCGATGTGACGACTAAAAACGAGTTTAAAAAGAAAAAGTACCGCCAGAATTTTGAGCTTGTCAAACAGAAATTAAAAGATGTAGAGGAGCGTGATAAGATTCGAAATTGGCAACCGCCGATCAGTGGCGAAGATATTATGACGCTTTTTGGCCTCACTCCGGGACGTGTCGTCGGACAGTTGAAAAATTTGATCCGTGAGGCTATTTTGGAAGGTGAGATTCCCAACTCCCGAAGCGAAGCTCACCAATATTTAGTGAAAAAGGCCGGCGAGATGGGCTTGACGGTCAAACAAGAAATACCATTGGAAATTTCCAATTCTTAAAATATAGTATTAATTTTAATCTGCTAAAAAGAAGGATACATAAAAGATGGCAATTTATAGATTTAGAGTTACTTTTGAAGATTATGAAGATGTATATCGTGAAATTGATATGCCTTCCAAAAGTACATTTTTAGACATGCATGAGGAAATTCATAAAACCACAGGATACCCAGCGGATGCTTCTTCCTCTTTCTATGTGAGCAATGACCAATGGAAAAAGGGAACAGAAATTTCGTTTAAACCAACGCAGCGGAAGAAAGATGCCGAAGTCTTGCTGATGGAGAATATTCGCTTAAGCAAGTTTATTGATGATCCTCACCAAAAGTTTTATTACATCTATAATTTTGAGCGTCCTTATGATTTTCAGGTGGAATTGATCAAGATTTTGAAGGAAGAAGCAGGTAAAGACTATCCCGCTTTATTCAAGTCTATTGGGCAGGTACCCAAAACAATGACTGCAGCTAATTTTCCTGTATCTGATGCTGTTGAGGAAGATGAATATGTCGAAGAAGATGATACCCAGTACGGCGTAGATGATGAGGATGAACTAGATGGTTTTGATAGCGACGGTGATAGTGATGATGAGAATGAAGAAGGTGGAGAGGATCGCGAAGAATCTAACGGCTACGAAGACGAATATTAATTGAAAGGTCTTCAATGTCCCTTATTTGGATATTGAAGCAGATATTATGGCAAAAAAGAAAACATTGATAGCCATTGTAGGTCCGACTGCTGTTGGAAAAACTGCAATGGCTATTTCATTGGCCCAATATTTCAGGACCGAAATCATTTCGGCCGATTCGCGTCAATTCTATCGCGAGATGTCTATCGGTACTGCAAAGCCGGATCCAGAAGAGCTGGCTAGTGCCCCGCATCATTTTATAAATTCGCATACAATTACCGATGATTATTCTGCGGGCAACTTCGAGCGGGAAGCATTACAGAAATTAGATCAGCTTTTTCAGCGACATGATGTGGTTGTTATGGTTGGTGGATCCGGATTATTTGTACGTGCACTATGTGAGGGACTGGACGATCTACCTAAGGCCGGAGATGAGGTGCGCGAGAGACTTAACCATGAAATGATACAATTGGGGCTTGAATCGATGAAAGAACGATTGAAAGCAATTGATCCAGCCTATTATGCACTAGCTGATGTGGATAATCCTCAGCGTATAGTCCGTGCCCTGGAGGTATTTGAGGCAACAGGCAAGCCGATGTCATTCTATCACAAAAAGGACTTGGATGAAAGACCATTCGATATTCTGACGATTGGGTTGAATATGGAACGTGCCCAATTGTACGAACGGATCAACCTTCGGGTGGACCACATGATGGAGATCGGGTTGTTGGAAGAAGTCAAGTCTTTGTATCCTTTTCGAACCAAGCCGGCGCTGTTGACAGTAGGATATGCTGAATTATTTGACTACCTCGACGGTAATAGTTCCTTGGAAGCTGCAGTGGATAAAGTCAAGCAAAATTCAAGGCGTTATGCAAAACGGCAGATCACCTGGTTTAAAAAATATGGAAATACAACCTGGTTTGAACCTACTGAGATAAAACGGATTATTGCGTTTATAGACAATGCGTTACAGCATAATACAGCAACAGGTTAATTCAATTTTAACAGCATAAAAAAAGCATCTGATAATCACCAGATGCTTTTTTTATATATTTTATCGGACTATTTTACCAAGTAGTTCCATCCGAATTGATCGGCTACTTTACCGTAACGTAATTCATTTAAATACTGTAATACGCGATTAGAAAACTCACGTCCCTCAACCGGTGGTAAATTGTAATCTTGCCCTTCAAAACCAATTCGGCTAATATCAGTGATTGTTGCTGCTGTTCCCGCCGCAAAAGCCTCTGTTACTGTACCAGCTTTAATGCCGTCGATAAGTTCCTGTACGGAAACCTTTCTTTGTTCAGTTTTATAGCCCCATTTGTCGGCCAATTCCATAATCGTGCGACGGGTAACACCATGTAAGATGGTATCTCCATGCGGTGTGATAATGGTATCCCCGATACGGAAGATAAGATTTGCCGTACCTGCTTCTTCGATATATTTGTGTTCTGCTGCATCAGTCCACATAATTTGATCGTAACCTTCATCATTAGCCAATTGGGTAGGGTAAAGTGATAATGCATAGTTACCCGCATTTTTCGAAAACCCAACACCACCTTCAGCTGCACGTGTATAGTATGTTTCAACTTTTAAGCTAATCGGTTTGCTATAGTAAGCACCTACTGGCCCTGTGATAATGATAAATTTGTATGATTTGGATGGATGTACCCCTAGTGCAGCTTCAGTAGCAAACATAAATGGACGGATGTATAAAGAAGAACCTTCTTTGGCTGGAACCCAATTGCGGTCAACAGCTAATAATTTGTTTAGACCGTCCATGAAAATTCCCTCAGGTACCTCAGGCATCTGAAGACGAGCCGCAGACTTGTTAAATCTTTCCCAGTTTCTGTCCGGGCGAAAGATGCTCACGGTACCATCTGCAAATTTATAGGCTTTAATACCTTCAAAGATCGCTTGACCATAATGTAAAGCGGACATCGAAGGACTGATACTGATATCTCCATAAGGGACAATGCTGACATCTTTCCATTCACCATCATCATAGTCTGCGACCAACATGTGGTCGGATAATATCTTTCCGAATTTTAGATTGTCGAAATCTACTTGCGAGAGTCTTGAATTTTGAGTTGGCTCTACGCGAATTGAATAGTTCTCTGTCGCGTTCATCTTATTTTTTATATTACTTAGGCTAAGTTATGAAAAATTGAAATATAAACAGCACTTTGCAATGATAATTTCCCCTCTGGATAAATGCCCCTTATTTCGGACAGTCATTCTCCAATTTACTACACTTTCTGTTTGAAAATGAAAAAATAAAGACGCAAATTTTTAGAACTCGTGTATTATTAATTAAATGTGTTAATTTTTTATTAATTAATACTACCTCTGCATTTTATGGCATAAAGTTTGGCAATACAGAATGCGGCCATGGGATGGGCTTTTGGTTCGCTTACGCTATAAAATCACTTATCATAAAATAAACTTAGTATGGAATTGACTCACCGTCTTAACAAAAGCAATGAAGTAACATCGGGTGAAACTCGCGAATTGTTACAGCGTGATGTTGAAATTCAAAAGAAAGGTATTTCTATGAATTTTATCCTTGGTTTTTTTGTGTTTTTGTATAAAACTGCAATTAAACCCTAAAAAAGAGATTAGCCAAAATGGGATTGAAAATTTTGGCTAATCTCCACCAGGATAGTCCCATATTAATCTTGTAAAATCTTCAAAAGCGGGTCTAGGTATTCTCTATTATTACTCAAACGAGGAACTTTATTCTGCCCACCCAATTTACCTCTAGATTTCATCCATTTGTAAAAGGTATCCGGTGGTGCATTATGGACTATTGGTGGTCGAAGAGCCATGTTTTTAAATCTTTTTGCATCGTAATCCGAATTGATTTCCCGTAATTTAGCATCCAATATCTCACAGAAACGCTTAAAATCATTTGGCTGTTCTTCAAATTCTATCACCCATTCGTGTGCTCCTGCCTGGGCATCCCTAAAATATACAGGCCCTGCGGTATAATCCTTGATCCGAGCATTTGTCAGTTTGCTTGCCTCGGCCAGTGCTTGTTCGGCATTGTCTACGATGACTTCTTCACCAAAAGTATTGATGTATTGTTTGGTACGGCCCGATATCTGAAAACGGTAAGGTGACAGGGAGGTGAACTTGATCGTATCGCCTATTTTATAACGCCATAATCCAGCGTTGGTAGATATAATCAACGCATAATTTTTGCCGATTTCTACCTGATCCAAGCGAAGGGTAGCAGGGTTTTCCTCATGCATATTTTCCATGGGGAGAAATTCGTAATAGATTCCATAATCCAACATGAGCAAAAGGTCCTCTGAATCGGATTCATCCTGTAAACCAAAATACCCTTCTGAGGCATTGTAGTTTTCTAGATAGTACATCTTGTCTGATGGGATCAGTTTGTGGAATTGCTCCCGGTAGGGCTTGAAGCTTACACCGCCGTGACCATAAAATTCTAGATTTGGCCATACTTCCAATAGATTGTCCTTTCCAGTGATCTCCAAAATCCGTTTGGCCATCACAATATTCCAGGTTGGCACGCCAGCCAGGCTGGTTACATTTTCTTTGATGGTGATTTGGGCAATCTGTTCAATTTTTTCTTCAAAATTGGGATTTAAGGTCACCTCCATATTGGGGGTTCGCTTGAATTCTGCCCAAAAAGGAAGATTTCGGATCAGGATAGAAGATAGATCTCCATAATAGGAATCCGGACTGAAGTTGTTGATCTGAGACGAACCGCCAATGACGACAGATTTCCCTGTAAATACACGGTTTTCAGGTTTATTGTGGCAGAAAATAGTGAGCATGTCCTTTCCGCCTTGGAAGTGACATTCTTCCAGAGCTTCTTCACTAACGGGTATAAATTTGCTGCGATCAGAAGTTGTTCCCGAGGATTTTGCAAACCATTTGATGTCCGAAGGCCATAGGATATTCTGTTCACCTTTGATCATTCGATCTACATAGCCCTTGATATCATCATAGTCCTGTATAGGTACGCGCTCTTTGAATATTTCGGGGGTAAGTATGCTCGTATAGTCGTATTTCTTTCCCCACTCTGTAGCCTCGGCTGTGGAAATTAAACTTTGGAACCATTCTTCTTGTACATCGTGGGGATATTTCATGAAAAGTTCGATTTGGTGAATCCTTTTTTTCATGAACCAAGTAAAAATGGAGTTTAATAAGGCCATAGGGGATATTCTTTATGTTTTAAAATTTTTTCCGTCTTAATTCAAAATGACGGCCGAGATAGAATTTTCGCGCCAGTTCATTATCCGCAATTTCTTCAGGTGTACCTGTGAGCATGATTTTTCCTTCTGTCAGGAGATAGGCTCTGTCCGTTATGGATAATGTCTCCTGTACGTTGTGGTCGGTTATTAAGATACCGATATTGCGTGTTTTGAGCTTAGCAACGATCGTTTGGATTTCCTCTACAGCAATCGGGTCAACCCCTGCAAAGGGTTCATCCAGGAGAATAAAGGATGGATTTGCGGCCAATGCCCGGGCGATTTCTGTACGGCGGCGTTCCCCTCCCGACAAGAGATCTCCTCTATTTTTACGGACACGATGCAAACTAAATTCACTCAGTAATTCCTCCAGCTTGGCCATCCGCTCTTCTTTGTTGGGATAATGGATTTCTAAAACAGCGAGGATATTATTTTCTACAGATAGCTTACGGAATACGGAAGCCTCCTGAGCCAGATAGCCTATTCCACGTTGCGCACGTTGATACATTGCATCCTGTGTAATTTCTTGATCATCCAAGAATACCTTTCCCTCATTGGGTTTGATCAGGCCAACGATCATATAGAAAGACGTTGTTTTTCCAGCTCCATTAGGGCCCAATAATCCGACAATCTCTCCTTGCTCCACATGGAAGGAAACGTTGTTGACAACAGTACGTTGTTTGTATTTTTTTATGAGATGTTCTGCCTTTAAAATCATCTTCTTGATCTATCTTTTCACTTTATGTATTTGCTCCCATTGTCCTCCCAAAAATCAGCGATTACCGCATCCGCCTTTGAAATGGCAATAGGGAGAATGCTCATGCAAATCTATTGTAAATATATTTAATATCTTCTTACTATTAAGTATATAGATACTAGAATTTAGATCCATGGGACCTGAATCTATCTATGCATTATTCACCATTAGGGAAACTAATATCGGATCCCTTTGATATTGAGTTGTAAGTTTCTTTTATTGCGCCACACGTTCTCCTCGATGCTATAGCAGATGTCGAAGCTTTGTCCCGAGTTGATATGTGTGATATGTTCCGCCAAACCGAATCCAATGCAATCAAAAGATGCGGAATCTTCTTGCAAAACGGTCATCTTGAGATGATTTGTACCTACCGGAAAAGCTTGACCAACAGCATTCACCTTTTTGCTCAAGAAGATCGGTGATTCATTTTGTGGACCAAAGGGTTCAAATTGTTGGAGGATGCGGAAAAATTTCGCATCGATATCCTTCAGTTGCAGTTTGGCATCGATGAGAATTTCCTGTGTCAACATTTCCGGACTTATCCGTCGCGCAACAACTTCTTCAAAGCGATCCTGGAACAAGCTGACATTTTCGAGTGACATCGTCAGGCCCGCCGCATATTTGTGTCCACCAAACTGTTCAAGTAAATCCGCACATTCGTTGAGTGCTTCATACAAGTCGAATCCGATCACCGATCGACATGAACCCGCAATATGGCCATTTGTCTCTGTCAATATAATGGTCGGACGGTAGTATTTTTCCGTTAATCGAGAAGCAACGATACCTATTACACCTTTATGCCAATCTGATTTATATAATACCGTTGATTTTCGGCTTTTGAGAGCGACATTTTCTTCAATAAGTGCAAGCGCTTCTTCCGTAATCTTTAAGTCGAAATCTTTTCTGACATTATTTTGGTCATCAATACTTGAACTAAAGTCCTTTGCCTCCTGTAGCGATTTTGAAATTAACAATTTGACAGCGTCCTTCGCATGATCGATACGGCCAGCAGCATTGATGCGGGGCCCAATCTGGAAAACGATATCATTGACTGTGAAAACTTTTGTTCTATTGTTGGAGAGATCAATCAATGCTTTTAATCCTACACAAGGGTTGGTATTGAGCTTAATCAATCCAAAATGGCTTAATATCCGATTCTCACCGGTGATTGGTACAATGTCCGACGCAATGCTTACTGCGACGAGATCGAGAAACTGATAGCAAGCATTGATATCCATGCCGTTGGTCAGAATAAAAGCCTGGATGATCTTGAAGCCTATACCGCAACCTGAAAGTTCTTTATAGGGATAATCGCAGTCAACCCGTTTCGGATCCAGTACAGCAAAAGCGTTCGGGAGCTCTTCGCCTGGCAAATGGTGGTCACCGATAATAAAATCTATCCCTTTACTGTTGGCATATTCAACTTTATCAATGGCCTTTATTCCACAATCTAAGGCAATAATTAATGTGAAGCCGTTGGCCGCAGCATAATCAATACCCTGGGTCGATATCCCATAGCCTTCCGCATAACGGTCAGGAATGTAAAACTCAAGTTGACTATGAAACTCTCTGAAAAAGCTGTACACTACAGCGACCGCTGTGGTACCATCGACATCATAATCACCATAGATCAGGATCTTTTCTTTGTTGCCAATAGCTTGTATGATTCGGGAGATGGCTTTTTCCATGTCCTTCATCAAAAAGGGATCATGCAAATCAGATAATTGTGGCCTAAAAAACTGTTTTGCTTCGTCAAAACTTCCAATTTCCCTGCTGACGAGCAACTCTGCTAACACAGCGTTGATATTTAATTCTTCGCGCAGTTTGTTGGTTATTTTAACATCAGTTTTAGATTTTAGTACCCACCTTTTTTGCATATCTTTGCACAATATTTTAAGTGTAAATATACGTTTTAAGGCTGGACTTACCTAATTCCTAAACCGGGTATCGACCATCAGTTGCTTAACGTGCATATTCCCAATGTTTTAAATATGGTGCAGGCTTATTCTTTATATGAAGGTTCTTTTTCTGTTGACAAAAGCAGGAAATTTGTCCCTTTTGATCCAAGTATAGACGACCCTAACGACCGCCCAGGATCCATGTTTATCGATGTTCATCCTTTTCTGATAAAAACAAACGCTGGAATTGTGCTCTGCGATACTGGCCTAGGGCATATAGATGAGGATGGCGTTTTGAAATTATATAACAATATCCGGAAATTGGGCTATGAGCCCGACGATGTAAAATATGTGCTGATGTCGCACCTCCATAAGGACCATGCAGGGGGTATGGTAAGCATGGAAAGTGGTTCTCCAAGGATCGCATTTCCAGAAGCTGAATATATTGTCCAAAGGGGAGAGTGGGAAGACGCCTATTCTGGTATCTCCAGTTCGTATCGTACAGAAATTTTTGATGTGGTCCAACGAAGCGGAAATCTTATATTAGTTGAAGGAGCAGGACAGATAAATGCTGAAATAAGTTACGAACTTAATGGTGGACATACAGCCCATCATCAAGCATTTCATATCCAGACAGCTGGAGAGCATTATTTCTTCGGAGGAGATGTATTACCCGAACCTGAAGAGATTTTTCATAATTATGTGGCTAAATATGATTTTGATGGTAGGCGCTCCAAAGAACTGCGGCAATCGTATTGGAGCCAGGGTGCACCTGAAGGGTGGATCTTTCTGTTTTATCATTCCAAAAGTCTTACCATTGGTCGTGGTCAACAACGCGCGGATGGAAGTTATAAACTAATAGCAGGAAAGTAAAGTGGTCTAAAACTCGTTTTTCTGATCTTTTTTTAGTATTTTGTGGTGATCCACTTATCTATATCCCCTGCCTTCGTGCGATGAGGATTCGTTTAAGATTGAATTTTTGGTTAAATTTGTAGTTTAGTAAAACAGCGCTTTGCTGTTATTATTGGTATTTATTTAAATAGAAGATTATGTCTATTGTAAGAGAGTCCGATCTGATTGGAATTGGGAAGAAATTTCAAATTGAAACCGATGCAGGCGACAATATGGTTGTTGTGATCCACGATGATGGTCGACGGGAACTATATCGTTATGATGATGAAGAGCATGAATCACGTTGTGTGATGACACTCAATGATGATGAATCTCGTCAGATAGCGGGTATTATAGGCGGCTTGTCTTATAAACCTAAGGCTTTGGAAACAATTGAAGTTGCTTTGGACGACTTGCGTATTGAATGGTACAAAGTTGAAGGTAAATGGGAGGGAGCGGGAAAAACGATCGGTGAATTAGAAGTCCGACAACGTACCGGTGCTTCGATTATTGCTGGAATTAGAGACGATGAGACGGTCATTAACCCCGGTCCATCTTATCTGATTACACCAGGTACGACTTTGGTCATTGCCGGAAAGAAAACCAACATCAAACTTTTAAAGGAAATTTTACTGTAATCTATGCTATCACATACCTTAATACTGGAAATAGGAATCGCTGTCGGACTTGTTGCTATCGTTGGCTTAATTGCCAACAAGCTGAAGTTTTCTGTTATTCCTTTTTTCATTATTATAGGCATGGTTTTGGGCCAGCATGCACCTCAGATTGGAATGGTCGATCTGACATTTACCGAAAGTAAGCCTTTTATAGATTTCATGGGCCGTCTAGGGGTGTTGTTTCTCTTATTCTATTTGGGACTGGAGTTTTCAGTTAATCGGCTTATTAAGTCTGGAAAAGCCATTGTAACGGGAGGAACGATCTATGTGCTCCTTAATTTTACTTCGGGGCTCTTGATTGGTTGGTTGATGGGGATGCCCTTTAAAGAGATGATGGTACTTTGTGGTATTATGACGAGCTCTTCAACAGCTATTGTCGCCAAAGTACTTACAGATCTTAAACGAACGGCCAATCCAGAAACAGAGGTCATCATGGGAATGATCATGTTTGATGATTTGTTTATTGCCATGCATATCTCTTTTCTTTCCGGATTGATATTAACAGGAAGTAGCTCGTTCTGGACGGTTGCAGGTACTTCCTTATTGGCCTTGGGTTTTATCCTAGCCTTTTTGGTTTTGGGACGAAAGTTGGTTCCGGCTATAGATCGTTTATTGAAAGAAAAGACTTCCGAGTTATTTATACTGGTTATTTTTGCACTGCTTTTTATCGTTGCAGGGTTCTCGGAAACCATTCATGTGGCTGAAGCAATAGGTGCATTGATGGCGGGTCTGGTGCTGGCAGATTCGCAGTATATTAAGAAAATTGAAGCCATGGTTTTACCATACAAAGACTTTTTTGGAGCCATGTTTTTCTTTAGTTTTGGATTGTCCATAGATATAATGTCTCTCGGAGGAGCTGTATTGTGGGCGTCTATTGCAGCTGTGGTAACTGTTATGGGCAATCTTGCTTCAGGTTATTTTGCCGCAAAATTTTCGGGAATGAAGCCCAAGACTTCCTTTGATATCGGTTTTACTTTGTCCGCACGTGGGGAGTTTTCGATTATTATGGCCAATATAGGTAAAGCTGGTGCTTTATTGCCCGTGATTCAATCTTTTGTGGTCGTTTATGTATTGATTCTGTCCATTGTGTCGCCATTGTTAACCAAAGAATCCCGTAATCTATGGAAACTGCTTTTTGGAACTGATGCCAACACAGCCAAACCGTTAAAGAAGCTGAGTGACCTGGAGAATAATAATGCTGGATAAATAGACGCTAAGCAACCTAGTTGGTACTATCATCTATTAACAAAAATGCCTCCCTGAAATTTTATGGAGGCATTGATATTTGTCTTTTAGATTACACTTACAGGAAGCCCAACTCAAGTTTTGCTTCTTCGGACATCATATCTTTGTTCCAGGGTGGATCAAAAGTTAATTCCACCAAGGCTTCCTTGATCCCTTCGATTCCGGCAACTTTTTCTTGTACTTCATTCATGATTTCACCCGCCACAGGACAGCCCGGTGCGGTCAGTGTCATGACAATTTTTGCGATGCCATCTTCTTTGGTAATAATTTCATACACAAGCCCAAGATCCACGATATTTGCCGGCTTTAATTCGGGGTCATAGATCGTCTCCAAAGTCGCCTGGATTTGAGGTGCCAGACCCAGCTTATCCATTACAATAATGCTCATTTGTTCAATTTTTTATCTTCAATAGCGTCCCGATAGATCGCTAATAATTTATTTTCGTTTATTTCAGGAGTAAAATTACTAAAATAATAGGCGAGACAAGTCTTTCTTATCTCATCTTTTTCGTCCACCGTCCTGTCCTTCCACTGCGTCAGGCATGCGACTATTTCCGCTTTATTGTAAGGGTCAAATGTCTGCCCCGTCTTATCGGGGACAATCAGTTCAGGTAGAGGTCCCAAGTTTGAACAGAGGACGGCAGTGCCAACAGAATAAGATTCAAGTATGGTGATGGGCATTCCCTCAAAACAGACAGAAGGAACAATCAGGGCCTGCGCGGAGGCAACTAATGGTAGAATATCGGCTCGAGGTTTAAATCCGAGGTAGACAATATTGGGATGACTATTGATCCTGTTTTTAACTTCTTCCGCAAGCGGACCGCCACCGATAATTTGAAGTTCCAGATCAGTCCCTTTGATGGCCTCAATCAGATTTAAGATACCCTTTTCATCAGAGAGTCTGCCGACATAAATAAAATACGGCTTTGGGGCCGCTACGATTGAAGCAGGCGGGAAAACAAAATTAGGCTTGACAGCAAATTTTTCGGCAGCTACCCTTAATGTGGAATCTACAAATATTGTTTTGGCGAAAGTGCTTAAATTAATATAACGGTTGACTTTTTGCCAAGTACCTATTTTGCGGTGAAACCAGTAGTTAAGCGCAAGTAGAAATGTTTTAATAACAGAGTTATTAAATGCCCTTTCTTTAATCGCTGTCCAGGGAAACTCTTCTTTTAAAGAATCCAAAAACAGGTGGTTGTGGTGGTATAGTGTTGCTGATGGACAGAGTAATCTGAAATTGTGCAGCGTCATTACCTGAGGAATCCCCTGTTTTGCAATCGTACGGATGAGGATCGGACCAGCAGCATAATGTGTATTGTGAAGATGGACAATATCCGGTTTGAATTCCTGAAGCGTTTCTTTTAGTCTATTTGCTGCTAAAATATTCCAGATTGAACTTAAGGTCTGTAGGGCCCCTCGCCAGCCTTTCTTATTTTGAAAAGTCAGGGTACGGACCTGATGATCTTGGGAAAGAAGTGATGCTTCCTGTTGAAACACAGTGTCTTCGCCTCCAGGTGTTTGATAGAATGTATGAATAATCAGTATGCGCATAACAAAAGACTTATACAAATGTACAATTTTGGTCTGACTTGCTTTGGCGGTACAAAATTGCCATTTCTATATGATTATTGCTATATTCGCATGATTCGATCGTAAAGATATATGCAACACTTACAACAGCTCGTGATAGAGGCGATAGAGACAAGTCATTTTCCTGAAACTCCAACAAATTTATATGATCCAATACGGTATATATTGACTTTGGGCGGTAAGAGGGTAAGGCCAGTATTGACACTGATGGCGGCCGAATTATTTGGCATGCAAGAGATGACGGAAATCATTCCGGCAGCAAAAGCGGTGGAATTTT
The DNA here is from genome assembly GCA_031277685.1 of Sphingobacterium sp. Classification (GTDB taxonomy): domain Bacteria; phylum Bacteroidota; class Bacteroidia; order Sphingobacteriales; family Sphingobacteriaceae; genus Sphingobacterium. The sequence goes on from JAITLV010000166.1 coordinate 49,762, forward strand.
TCCATAACTTTTCCTTAATACATGACGATCTGATGGATAAAGCTCCCTTGCGAAGGGGAAAGACCACCGTGCATGAAAAATGGGATGCGAATATCGCCATTCTTTCTGGAGATGGGCTATTGGTCAAAGCTTACGAAGAAATCTCTAAATGTAACCCAATCTATCTACCTGCAACCCTACGAATTTTGAGTAAAGTAGCCATGGAAGTTTGTGAAGGTCAGCAACTGGACATGGATTACGAAAGTCGTACCTCATTAGGAATGGACGAATATCTGGAGATGATCCGTTTGAAAACATCTGTCCTATTGGGCGGAGCATTGCAATTGGGAGCTATTCTTTCTGGAGCAAATGAGCAACAGCAACAATTGATCTATGATTTTGGGGAGAATGTTGGCTTGGCTTTCCAGTTGCAGGATGACATATTGGATGCTTATGGTGATTCCGATACTTTTGGGAAAATTGTTGGTGGAGATATTATGATCAATAAAAAGACCTTTCTTTTGGTTAAACTGATGGAGGTTATTACAGAGGACGATGTTGCTGCAATGCGATCTTTATTGGATTCAACGATCGATTCAACACCTACAAAAGTGGCGGATATGCTAGCATTATATGACAAGTATCAAGTGAAAAAATCGGCTGATGAATTAAAGGATCTGTATACACAACGTGCATTTGAAAAAATGGACGCATTGGATGTACCAAATGAGCGTAAGCAAGCGTTATTACTGTTAGCAAATAACCTATTGGTTAGACAGCAATAGATAGAAATTCTATTAAAATTCGTATTTTGCCAATAAATGGCTATTTTGTACTAAATAATTAAATAAATTTTAGATAACGTTCATGGATCCTTTAAAAATCACGGTATTTCAAGCATATTTATTCTGGGAAAATATTGAAAAAAACCTGAATAATCTCGCGTTGAGGCTTTCTTCATTACGCGAGAAAACAGATTTGATTATTTTGCCGGAGATGTTTAATACGGGGTTCACGAATAATGTTGAGAAATGTGCTGAGCCAGCCAACGGTCCTACGACACGATGGTTGTTTGAAATGGCAAGTTCACTGAATTGTGTCGTCGCCGGCTCATTGATCATTGAAGAAGCAGGTAAATATTACAATCGTTTTTTATGGATGTTTCCAGATGGAAAATATGTAAAATACGATAAACGGCACCTTTTTGGCATGTCTAAAGAGAACGAATATTTTGAGCCAGGCAATGAGCGTATTTTAGTGGATATTAAAGGCTGGAAAATATGTCCCATGATCTGCTATGATCTTAGATTCCCAGTCTGGTCCAAAAATCAAAACGCTGCCTACGATATCTTGGTGTATACAGCAAACTGGCCAGATAAGCGCTCCGCACATTGGAGAGCACTGATCCCTGCACGTGCTATTGAAAACCAGGCTTATGTTGTGGGCGTAAACCGCGTCGGACACGATGGTAATGATATCTATTACTCGGGTGGATCAATGTGCATATCGCCTTTGGGTGATGTTGTATATTATAAGCCCGAAGATGAAGACTTATATACCTTTACGTTAAACCCAAATGACCTGTTGGAAGCGCGTGAGAAATTTCCATTTTTAAGGGACTCGGATTCTTTTACCATCGGATAAAGCTTATTAGAAACAGATAATCCTTTCTTAAATTTAGGTATAAAGACAAGCAATTTTTTGTTTGTCTTCTTTTTTATGCTTAAATTCAGTCTACTATAAATCGTTTATGATGATTTATTAACATCTATTTAGTGCATGTTGATAAAATTTGTTTGACACAACAGTAGAAAAGCGTAATTTAGGCTAAATATTGGCCAAAATAAGTTTAGTTTTCTTTGTCTTGATTTGAGCGTGATATGAATTAGCAACTTAAGTTGCGTAAACAACCATAACCATTATTTATATGTTAGACCAAAATTTAGTATCGCAAGAGTATTTCTATAATTTCCTGACGGGGAAGTATTCTATAGCAGTTATGCGGAGGTTGCAGCGAAATCTCAAGGAAGCGGGTTTAAGTATTACTTCGGAGCAATGGAGTATTATGTACAATCTGTGGGTGGAAGAGGGCTTGACCCAACAGGAGCTGGCTATTCGCACATTCCGGGACAAGCCAAGTGTGACTCGCCTGATCAATAATCTCGAAAGACTTAATCTGGTCATTCGTGTCAACGATAAAAACGATAGGCGATCGAATTTGATCTATTTAACCAAAATTGGTCGAAAGATGAAAGATGAAGGGATGAAACAGGCGAATAATACCATCGAACAGGCCTTGGGTGGCTTGACAGATGATCAAATTACACTGTCGCATACAACCTTACATCGTGTACTTTTCAATTTAAAATAGTATTGCCATTGACGGGTAAAAGCCGGTAGTCACACATATTAAGAAATTATCTGAGCCGAAGGGCCAATAGGGGAAAGAAAAATAATAAGAAGCCCTCAGCGTTAACAACGACTGAGGGCTTCTTATTGTTTATAATAATAGTATCGAGAATGAGTTAATCTTCAAAGAGTTTACTCTCGAAATCGGTATGACTATTGACCAATTTTCCTTCTGTACCAAAATAAATTTCTTGAAAACTTAGGGTTCGTATCGCATCGACTTTACGGTAGAATTTATCTGCGGATACATCAGATAATGTTTTGAAGCCACAAGCTTCCATAATCTCTACTGTGGCACGCAATGTATTGCGGTGGAATTGAGCAACACGTACGTACTTGTCGTTCACATCCAGTCCTTTGTACAAATGTGGCTGTTGCGTCGCAACACCGACAGGACAAACGTCTTCATTACATTTCAAGGCTTGGATACAACCTAGTGCGAACATCATTCCGCGGGCACTATAGCAAGCATCAGCTCCCAAGGCAATAACTTTTAAGATATCGAAACCAGTCACGATACGGCTTGATACAATTACCTTAATGTGTTTTTTCAGACCAAATGCAATTAATGTTTTGGTGACAAAAGCTAATGCATCATACAAGGGCATCCCTAAATTGTCCGTAAATTCCAATGGTGCAGCTCCTGTACCACCTTCAGATCCGTCTACTGAGATAAAATCAGGGAAGATCTGTGTATTTTGCATGGCATGACAGATGTCAATAAACTCATGTTTGTCACCAATACATATTTTAAAGCCAATAGGTTTCCCTCCTGAGAGATCCCGCATTTGCTGTATGAAATGCATCATTTCTGTTGGTGAAGAGAATGCGCTGTGTGCAGGCGGCGACATGACATCTGTACCAGGGATGACGTGGCGTATCGCTGCCACTTCAGGTGTGTTTTTCGCCGCTGGTAGGATACCACCGTGACCGGGTTTAGCACCTTGAGAAAGCTTTAACTCGATCATTTTTACATTTTCGCGGTTTGATTTTTCCCGGAAAAGTTCTGGATCAAATTTGCCTTCTGAGTTACGGCAACCAAAGTAGCCTGTACCTACTTGCCAGATCAGATCACCACCATTATTGTGGTAGTCACTGATACCACCTTCACCGGTATTATGTGCAAAATTTTGCAGGGCAGCTCCTTTGTTCAATGCGGTAATAGCTGTTTTACTCAATGCACCATAACTCATTGCCGAAATATTGAAAACACTCAGGCTATAAGGTTTTTTACAAGCTTCATTCCCCACTTTTGTACGCAAATCGTGATTTTCGATATGGCAAGGGAATACAGAATGCGCGGCCCATTCGTTGCCGACTGCCTGTGGATCAGTTTGCATACCAAATGCGACGGTCTCACGTTGATTTTTTGCCCGTTGATAGACAATGGAACGCTGTCTTCTATTGAATGGACGGCCATCCATATCAGATTCCCAGAAGTATTGTCTCAATTCAGGACGAATGGATTCAAAGATATAACGAAAGTATCCAACAAGAGGATAGTTTCGTAAAATCGCGTGTTTGGTTTGGAAACTATGGTATAAGGCGATCAATAATAACGGGAATGGAATGATCAGTAACCAAAACCAGCTTGATGTAAATATAAAGCCAAATGATGCAATGATTAAATTAATCACAATCATTATTGAAATAATGAGTTTTCTAACTTCCATAGAAAATACGATTGTTTAGTTTTAATTCGCTATTTTAATGTTTAATCCAATTGAATATATTACTGCTCAATTAGCATTCCAAAATGCGCTTTTGGACAGAGCAAATGTACTAAAGTTCCCGAAGTAAATGGATATATTTACTATGCTAGAATAAGTTTTGATAAGTTTATAACTGTTTCTAATAAACTATTTTCTTTTAGTAATCTGATGCGACAAAAGTTGATAGATTTGCTGTAAATCTGGTTTATTGCTAATAAATTTCAAATGTTTTTGCTGTGTCACCTCGTCTTCTCGGATTGCGGGGCCTGTCTGAACTGTTATCGGAATGTGGTTTTGAACTTTTTCTGCCGTTTCTAAAATAATTGGTCTGACCAGATCAAAGGAAAGATTATGCTCTTCCAGTAGCTCGTAGGCGAATTGATAAAGGATATTCGAGAAGTTGTTGACCATGACCGAAGACAGGTGTATTGCCAGTCGCTGTTGTGAATTACAGTAAATACTTCGCGAGGAAAAAGCTAGAGCTAGCTGGAGCAAGAAAGTCGTATTACCTTCATTGTTACCTTCAACACAAAAAGGAATGGCTTTAATATCAACAATCTTGTTTTTGGATAATGATTGCGGTGGATAGATGACACCATAATTCTTAAATCGTTTCAAAGCCGCCATATCAGTTGCGCCCGAGCAGTGTACAACAAGGCCATTGATGCCCTGGGGCATCGTTTCAACGATGGCTGGAATAGCCTGGTCGGACACAGCGATCAGGTATAGATCCGCGTCTTGTACGAGTTGAGTTAGCTCATCTGTGCTAGGACATTGAAGTGCAAAGGCCAATGCATCCGCATTGGCCTTTGTTTTACTATAGATTTGAACGATCTGATGTCCTAGCTGCTGAAATTCCTGTCCAAAATGTGTTGCGGCATTTCCGCTTCCTAAGATGACAATGTTCATTATTTCGCTAGTTTTCGTTTCTCTTCTTTATTTCTTCTGACAATGGACATGATAAATCCTATGGTCATGACAATCGTTCCGCACCAAAAGAAGTTGATGTACGGGAATTTGATCGCCTTAAATACAACCCATTTTTTCTCAGGTAACGGTTTTTGATAAACCATAATTTCCAATTTGTCCTTGTCCGGTTTGATACCTGTAAATCTAAATTTAAGACCTTGGTCAGTGACATCTTTGTTGAAGTCATAGACTCCACCATCTTTGATCAGGTAAATAGGCTGTACATCATACTGTTTATTGTCTGCTGCGAAAACCTTTATTTTTAAACCGACCATGACATCATTGGGACCTTTCGGGATTTTTTCCAGCTGAGCCTCCTTGTTCAGTCCTTCAATGACATAATAACCATTGCGGTAACGCAAGGTATCACCAATGCTGACCTGGTAAGTTGCAGGTTCCTCATAGTCTTCAAACCCTGTTTTTTCCTCATCCTTTAGGTTTGCATGTTGTGCCTGGCTCTCAGCGGCAGCAGCGGTAATCAGGGTGTAGACATCATGTGTAATATAGTGTTTGGTTGCCGGTGTACCGATTAAACCACCCATCTTAGCATTATTCTGAGCGAAAGGTTGTAAGACAAACTCTTCTTTAATTTTCCCTGTTTCCTCATCAACACGTTCGTACTTGATTTTATAATAGGTATTTGGTGCAACGATGCTATCTCCGATATACGTGATTTTATATTCTCCCATCTGTACGGGTTGTCCTTCCGTTAGGAATAGGTTTTCACCCGGTTTTTCTACTTTGTCAAAACCCGATACGGCAATATAGCCTGTATTGTTGACGGAGATTACTTCATTCGTTGCCGCAGCGACCATTGCTCCGATCAGCAATAGTCCAAAACCGATATGCGCAACCGAAGAACCTGCTAGTTTCCATTTACCTTTGACTGCATCGCCCAGTACCCGGATATTCGCCAGGATACAGAATGTACTGGCAAATGTGATCAGGATATAGATTAGGTTGGTATATGTTTTTGTAAAGTATGCGATAATTGCCGTCAGGATAATGGCGACAACCAAAGACGCGACGGTGGATGCTAAAAATTTCCGGCTATCTGTACGCTTATATTTCAAAAATTGCGTAAATGCAGTCATAATCATGACAATAACGGCGAAACCAGATTGCCATTTATTATAATGTTGAATAGGATCCAAAGGCGGAGCGACCTTAGTACCAAAAATCTTGTTAAATACCGGAATGGAAGTTGAGGCAATAATCTGAGCGCAGGCAACAGTCAGCACTAAGGCGCCGATAAATAGCCAAAACTCTCTTGAATAGATATCTTCATCTTTTTCGGTGATCGGCATTTCTTTCTTTTTAACGACAAGAAAGACCACCATAATAACCAAGAAAGCAACATTGAATAAGATCAGTTGTCCACTCATCCCTAAATCTGTAAAGGAGTGTACGGATGTTTCTCCAAGGACACCACTACGTGTTAGGTAAGATGCATAGATCACCAGTACAAAGCTGATCATAGCAAGGAATGTTGCTGTGAAATAAGAATGCCCCGAGTTTTTATAGGCAATCATTACGTGTACTGCTGCAATCAATGTAAACCAAGGAATAATGGATGCATTTTCTACCGGATCCCATGCCCAGAAGCCACCAAAGTTAAGCGCTTCGTAAGCCCAGAATGACCCCATGATAATACCGGCCCCAAGAATCATCACCGCAAATAATGCCCAAGGCAGAGCTGCATTGATCCATTCTTTATAGCGTTTGGTCCATAATGCACCTGTTGCATAAGCAAAAGGAACAATCATAGAGGCAAAACCTAGGAATAGGGTTGGCGGGTGAATCACCATCCAATAATTTTGTAACAGCGGATTTAAACCATTACCATCTTTGATCAAAGATAAGTAGTTTGCTTGTTTTAAGATAGGAAAATCCATTGCGTCACGGAGGAGGATAAACGGTGAACTTCCAATCCGTAAACCCAATAATTCAACACCTATAATCATAGAGGCCAAAAAAGCTTGGCAGAGCATCACGAAAGTCATGACTGAATTTTCCCAGCTTTTTGCTTTAAATAGCAATATGCCACCCAGTACTGTTTGCCAGAACATCCATAACCAGAAACTTCCTTCCTGTCCTTCCCAGAAACTGGAAATGATATAGTAAGTTGGTAGATCCCGCGAAGAGTGAGCAAACGCATAGTTATACTCAAATAAGTGATTATAAATAATATAAAATAAGGTTGCCCCGACGGCTACAACAGAGACGGCATTAATCCAGAATCCAATGCGTGCGATTTTTTTCCATGAAGTCTCTTCAGGGTTTTTAGTCGCGAAAAAGTAAGCGATACAAGATAAAAGTGCAGCACCAAATGAAAGAACAATAAAAAACTGTCCGATCTGCCCAGGTAGCAGGTGCTCACCAACGTAATTAACGTCCATTGAAAAATTGATTTTACAAATTAATTATTGAAAGCTGTGGCATTGATTTCCGTCACGACCGATTTATCATTATATTTCGATGGACATTTCATCAATATTTTACTCGCCCTAAACACATTTCCGTCCATCTTGCCTGTCAATACAATTTGTTCTGAACGCTCAATGTCCTGTGGTTTAGCCCCTCTGAACACAACTTCACACTCTGTACCATCATTGTCGTACATGAAAAAGCTGAATTTGTTGGCATCTGTCTTCGGATCATAATGAAGCACCTTGTCTTTGTTGAGCTGGCCGACCACATATAGTTCTGTTTTCTTTTCTTTTGCCTCAGTAAATGTAGAGTAGGTACTTGAATCTGTATAGATAACAAGTATCATGGCAATAGCCACAGCAATAATAGCGATTAGAATGATTGAACTTTTTTTCATTAGTATTATTTATTTATCCCATTGTGCCCATCTTCAAAGATGTTCATCTTTATCCTCAGCAAAATCGCCTACTTAGTCAACGATCATGCTATACGTTCAATGATTTGTCATTTTGACGATAACTGACACTTAATCGAATGCAAAATTACAAATAGATTTGCGAAGAAAGGAATAATGCAACTTTTCGACATTATTTATATTTGTTCTAAATAGATTGTTGTGCTTGAGAAAATGAGGTATATTTGAATGCTTTTGAATAATTTAAGTTGAAATTTAGATTTTTTTGCAGTTTATATCGCATGAATTTTACAATTGCCTGTTAATATGAGTGTTGCTGTGCGGTCTTTACTGCTCTTATATGGAGTTATATTTCCATTTTTTGGAATTTTTGGGCAGGAGAGGTTGCGTAATCAGGAACTTTCTCTTCAGAATGACAATGATGTCTATCTATTGATCGGTCAGGATCGCTATTATACAAATGGCATCAATGTCAATTATCGGATTGCACTACCGGCTAGGGGAGCATCGGAAATTTCGAATACGATAGTAGACTTCGAAATTGGCCAGCGTATCTACAATGGTATCAGTATGGTAGATTTTCGTAAACAAAATAAAAAATACGACAGGCCCTTTGCAGGGTATCTTTATTTGAGTGCAGCTGGAACCCGTTTTTTGAGATCAGATCAGGTTATTGAAGTAAAAGTAGAGCTAGGGCAGATCGGTCCCCGATCTTATGGCGAAGATGCACAGAAATTTATCCACCATCTTTTTGGAATGTATGAGGCTACGGGCTGGGATACAGCATTACGCAATGCCTTTGGTGTGGACCTACAAGCAAAATACCTGAAAGGGATTTATCGGGATCCATCCCAGACCTTTGACCTCGGATTGATGGGAAGGGGCGTTTTGGGGATGAACAATACCAATATGGAAATCGGGATACCCGTTCGGGCTGGTAAACTCAAATCTTACCATGCATCTACTTTTACGCATGGACATTTGACGCAGTCGAGAAATAAGGACGATACAGAATGGTATTTTGTTTATCAACCAAGCCTGTCCCGGATTTTTTATAATTCAACAATAGAAGGGGGATTGGGGAAAGACGATCCCATTGGAAAATTATATGCCATCGAACCCTGGATGCTGAGCCACCGTATAGGCTTCAGTTGGTCCAATCACAAAGTCAATTATGGCATAAATTATATTTTTAACTCCAAGGAGCTCAAGTCTGTCTTTCATCGCCATCAATATGGACAATTATTCTTTGCTTATCGTTTTTAGCCACTATTCATGCTATTTTCCATTGTTGGATCGACGAGTTTCTGTCCGATGAGTTTCGTTGTTAACATGGCGGCAACGGTATCACCCGTGGCATTCAGCATGGTTGCTAAGGGATCTACCAATGTCGCGATAATCATAATAGATGGAATGACCTCTGTGGGCATTTGATAAACTGATATGATTAACATTTCGCCGATATATCCACCGTTTGGGATGCCCCCGGCAACGATACTGACCAATAATGTGATCCCTACGGCCATAATCAGATTGGTAGGATCGAAGAAATCCTTTCCACTCAGCAAGAGCGCAATATAAATTTTAAAAATGCAAGCGATACCTGAACCATGTTTATGCAGTGTTGTACCCAAGGGAATCACGACACTGGCAACCGCATCAGGTACGCCAATCTGCTTTGCTGCCAATAAGTTGGCAGGCATGGTGGCAAGACTGCTACAGCTGCTCAGCGCAGTCAAGGAAGGTAAAATATTATTTTGCCAGTAACGCTTGACTCCTTTTATGCCGAATGCGAGGAAAGCAAATAAACTAAATATTGTAAAGAAATAGAAAAGACCAAAGATGTAGTAGAGGCCGATGGGTTTGGCATAGAAGCCAAAGAGCTGAGGGCCAAGTGTCCCAACCTGATAAGCGAAATATGCACCCAGTCCAATGGGAGCCAGGTTCATCACCATAACCAATAAATTACCCATGACAGCATTCCCTGAGTTGATGAATTTTCGGAACATATCAGCTGAGTCGGCCGATCGGCGTGTTGCGATACCAACCAAGAATGAGAATATCACAAAGGCTAACATATTCTGCCGGGATAAGAGGCTGGAAAATTCGCTAACGGTCAGAAAGCGGACCATTTTTTCACCCCAAGAGTCTTGCGTAGTAGTATCGATGATGTCTTTGGCCTGTTCAATGGGTAGGTCTGAACTAACAGGAAACAGATAAAGAAAAATAATGCTGCTTACCCCAGCGACTACAATGCCGATTACAAATACAAGAGACATCATTCCAATGATACGTCCCAGGACATGATCCCCTTCAATATTCGCCACAGATGAGGCTATCGCAAAAAAGACCAGTGGTATGACGCTGACAAACAGTAGGTTTAGAAAGATATCCCCAATTGGCTTAAGGTTATTCACAAAATGTGGAAAAAATACCCCAATCAAACTCCCGATACTGATGCCAATAAGCAGAAGTAGGATGCTGCCGTAGTTCCGTACAAAAGTTTTTGCTGAATATTCCATTAGGTTTTTGTGATTGTTTAGTGTTTATGATGCTAAAATAACCTTTTTCGTGTTATTATTGTCATCCATTTAAATTATTTAAACGGTTAATCCTGTGGGGGTGATCACGCGGTTTTTTATTTCAGTTGCTTATTCATGAATAAATATTAATCTGCATTTATTTGAACCTGCTTTTTATCTTTGGACAGAAATACTTGCAGGATACTAGATTGTAGTGGTAAGGGAAGAAGGCAGCGTGGAGGCTATAGTAAAAAAGCAGTATTAAGTTTTCCTATGGGACTTTGTGCCAGTGCTCGTTGGATTGAGGTATATATAAGGATATGTGTTGATCAAATAATCAGTATGAAGAAAATGGATTTTGTACTTACAGCCGATGGCTCGAAGACATTATATAACGCGGAAATAGGGGAGTGCTACCATTCTAAACATGGTGCAGTGCAAGAAAGTCGGCATGTATTTATTAAAACCGGTTTGGAGTATTACATACAACAGACCGGGGCTTTGGATGTAGCTATCCTCGAAGTTGGTTTTGGTACCGGATTGAACTTTCTGCAAACCGCCGATTTTATGAAAGACAAGTCATTTCGGGTAAACTATGTTGGCATTGAAGGGTTTCCGTTGCCCCTGACTACCATCGCTGATACGGGGTATAATGAAACAGTGGATGCAACAGTCTGGTCTACCTATCTAGATAATTATGAATTGGCATTGCAGAAAACAGCGCCGGTTCATGAGCGTTTACAGCTTACCATTGACCACACTTTATTGATGGATTTTCAATCCGATCAGCAATTTGATATTGTTTATTTTGATGCTTTTGCAGCAGTACATCAGCCTGAGATGTGGAATGATGTGGCATTGGGACATATTGCCCGCTTTGTAAAGCCTGGAGGCGTATTTGTTACTTATGCTATTACGGGTAACCTTAAACGTAGTATGAAGTCATTGGGTTTTTCCATTGAGAAAGCACCGGGGGCACCCGGGAAAAGGGAAATGTTGCGTGCAACAAAGCTTTAGAAGGCTTGTGATCCTATTTTAAATTATTGTTAACTGTTTGATAATCTAAAAAGTGTTTTCTAATTTAGCCCTGATATTAAGGCTAACCCAATAGATCACTTTCCACTACCTCATGACAGATTCACAGTTGATAGACAGTTTGAAAGCAGATTCCCAAACAGGGTTTGTGACCATTTATCATAAGTACTACAAACAACTTCTTTTCTTTATCCTTCGCTATCTAAAGGAGGTCGATGTGGCGGAGGAAATCGTTGCTGATGTTTTTGTCAAAGTATGGTCGCGTCGATCATATTTCCATTCCATGGAGAGCTTGCGGGCTTTTATCTACATTACAGCAAAACATGCCAGTCTGAATGCCATTCGGGATAAGCGCTCAAAAGGTATTCAAGAACCTTTATCCAATTATGAGGATCTGCTGGTGGATGACAGGGATGCTTTTTCAAAGATGATCCATGCAGAACTTGTACATGCGATCTTTCATGAAGTTGAAAAATTACCCGAAAAACAAAAGGAAGTGTTTAACCTAACGTATCTGGAGGATAAAACAGTTGAAGAAATTGCTGATCAACTACAAATGAGTCCCGCGGCTGTGTACACAAATCGCTCTCGAGCGGTCAATACGATAAGGGGGCTTCTGGGGGCAAAAGATGCCCTAGCGCTCCTTGCTTTCCTATCCTTTGTCAGCAAATAATTGATCCTAACGGATTATCATTCTTGCACAGGTTCTGACAGGTGTTAAAAAACAGTAATCTTATATTTTTAAAATTAATTAACTGGTAATCAGTTTTTTATTTGTTTTTGTGTTTTTTGCTGTAAGATATTCTAATCATGCGTGTTTCTATTGTCAACATGGAAATGAAAAGAACATCATGTATACGATAGATCATATTATTCAATTGCTACAAGCCTATTTGAGAGGCGATATTCATCCTGAGGAACATACTGATCTGAGGATATTATTTGATAAATATCCTGAATTACATGCATTGGTGATGAAATTGGATGACCCACAAAATTTGCTTAAAGAATTACAGGCCTATGAATCACTTTTCGATTCAGATCAAGTGCAAGAGCAAAGGATATTGTCAAATATTATGGGTAAAATCGAGTATCAGACAGATCAAGAGCCGAAGCGTCGACAGCGTCAGCGTCGGCTGTATGGCTGGTATGCCGCTGCTGCTTGCCTTATTGCTGTTGTGGGATTGGGGATATGGCAGTTCAATAGCTATGATTCTTCAGACAGACAGGATCCTATAGTCCCCGTTGACGCTGTAAAACTGGCTGAAAATCTCCTTCCAGGAAGAAATAAAGCTACACTTCAGTTTGCAGATGGTACTGATATCGGGCTTGATCAAGGTCAGGAGGGAATCGTTATGGGTGATAAAATTACCTATACGGATGGTTCTGTCGCTTTGGCCACTGCAAAGGAAGAAGCACGTATGCTGACCTTGTCAACACCACGTGGCGGACAGTATCAGATCGTACTTTCAGATGGAACCAAAGTGTGGTTAAATGCCGATACGCGGCTACATTACCCAAATAAATTTGCCGATGGGCAGCGTGTTGTCGAATTAGACGGCGAAGCTTATTTTGAAGTGGCCAAAAGCAATGGAAAACCATTTATCGTGGTCACTGCGAAAGAAAAGGTCGAAGTATTGGGAACCCATTTCAATGTATATTCTTTTCCAAAAGAGAAGGAATCAAAAGTTTCATTGTTGGAAGGTAAAGTAAAAGTTTCCATCCCAGCTGGCAAAACAAAGGTGCTGCAACCGGGAGAGCAAACTTTGGTGCAAGGGGAAGAACTCGCTGTCCAGCAGGTGCCTGTAGACGAGAGCGTGGCTTGGACGAATAATGAATTTATGTTCAATAACGAACCTTTGGGAACAGCACTGGCCCAGGTAGCACGTTGGTATGATGTCGAGATTGATATCGACCCCAGTCTGGCAAAAATGAAATTGTGGGGTTCTGTCTCACGACTGGATACTTTTGACAAGGTGCTTAAGGTCATTAAGATGACCGACGATAAAATTAAAGTTCAGATAGAAGGAAGGAGGGTAAGATTGATGAAATAAATACCATAAATGACCTATTTTATTTCGATCTATCAAAAAGCTGAGGAAGGTGGTACTTCCCCAGCACAATGTGGTTCGAAATAGTATAAAACGCGCTTAACTGTTTATTAAACTAACAAACCAATCAAATGTAATGAAAAAGTATAAATACCTCATTATTATGAAAATGATTATTATACTTCTTTTATTTACGCTGGGGCAACTTCAAGCTGGGAGTTTTGCCCAAACGGTAAATATCAAAAAGAAGAATAGTTCGATCGTCAATGTATTCCGTGAAATCAAAAAGCAGACCGGCTATACCGTGCTCTGTAAGTCGGAGGTTGTTAATAATACACCTGCTGTAACTGTTGATTTCAATCATGTTCCATTGGATCAGGCATTGACGGCGCTCCTTAGTCCACATGGATTGACTTATTTTAAGGAGGGTAAATCAATTGTTGTTAAATCCGGAAGGGTAGATTTTGGGATAGATCACAACAATGCGAAAGATAATACGCCAACGCTGCAAAAGAGCATTCATGGACAAGTGACAGACCAGCAAGGGAAAGCGCTTTCCGGTGTCAGTGTGACTGTGAAAGGGACGAAAACGACCGTAGGTACCGATCAAAATGGAAATTATTCGATTGCAGCAAGCCGCGGCGCGACACTAGTTTTCAGTTTCTTGGGTTATGATCGCAAAGAAGTTGAAGTCGGCGGGGAAATGCTTAATGTAAGCCTACAGTTTAGCCAGTCCAATTTAGAGGAAGTTGTGGTAACAGGTTATGGTACATTTAAAAAGGCAGATTATACGGGTTCAGCCTCTACAATTCGTGCGGAACGTATGGCAGACGTTCCTGCAGTCAACTTTTCGACAATGTTACAGGGAAATGCACCCGGTGTTCAGGTGAATTCTCTCTCAGGACAGCCTGGTGGCGCTACTGATATCCGTATCCGTGGAATGGGATCCATTAATGCTTCTAACAAACCCTTGTTTGTTATCGATGGTGTACCTGTAATGTCTGAAAATATTGCTTCAAGCGAGTCAAATAATGCTGGATTGGATGTGATGTCTACCATAAACAGTTCCGATATTGAGCAAATTACGGTGATCAAGGATGCTGCGGCAGCTTCTCTTTACGGTTCACGTGCTGCTGGCGGTGTGATTTTGATTACCACCAAATCCGGCAAAGCAGGCAAACCTGTATTTTCGGTTAAAGGTGATTATGGACTTTCAAGCCAGGCGACAGATTTCCGCGAAGTAATGGATGGGCCACAACGACGTGAGATGCTTCTGGAAGGACTTCGAAATAGAGCCCGTTACCTGGATAAGCTGACGGACGAAATTGAAATCGAAAATTATGCACAGGAAAATATTGATAAATACGCACCAATGCCGAAGAGCGGTTGGGCTGATTGGAAAAAAGAACTTTTCCGCCGCAACTCACCTTTCAGAAATGCAGATATCTCTGCTTCAGGTGGCGATAGCAAACTTTCCTACTACACCTCAATGGGGTATACCAACCAGACGGGATTATCTTACCAGTCCGGTTTCGAACGTCTCACAGGAAGATTGAACGTAAAGTACAAGATGAGCGAAAAGATGGAATTGGGAGCCAATATCCTGTATTCCAATATTACGCAGGACGTCAATTCCGAAGGTGGCGGTTATACTTCGCCGATTTACTCCTCTCGTCATAAGATTACGGCATCAGAACCTGTATATAATGAGGATGGGTCTTTCTTTTTGGATTTCTTTTCCAACGGGCCACGTAATCCCAAGGCCTCTTCATTGTACAATTTTAGACGGGAAAAAGGAGATCGTTCATTCAATACGGTTTTTGCGAACTATAAATTCATTGATGGCCTAGTCTTTAATACAACCTTCAGTCTCGACCATACAACTACGCGTTACAATTCCTGGTCGGATCCCCGTACCTCTGATGGCGAAAAAACAAACGGTTCATTGACCACTAGTTTTTCCGATTATAAACAAATGGTATGGCGTAATAGCTTGACGTACACTAAAACTTTCGCCGATAAGCATAATCTGGATGTATTGGGTGGTTATGAAGTCAATACCTACCGTCGCGAAGGCATTGATGGTTCGAAGGATAATTTTCCAACAGTGGATAAAACGGTCTTGTCCAATGGATCGGTGTTGACCGGTGTGTCGGGATCCAATAGCGAATGGCGTCTACTCTCATACTTGTCACGTGCGAATTATAACTATGATGACAAGTACTTTTTAGGCGGTAGTGTTCGTATGGATGGTAGTTCGCGGCTTCACCGCAGCAATCGTTGGGGCACATTCTGGTCACTATCCGGAGCGTGGAAGTTTAGCAAAGAAGATTTTATGTCGTCTTTACATGACATTATCAGCGACGGTAAGATCCGTGTATCCTATGGTACCAACGGAACCTTGCCCAATAGCTTCTATACGTATATGGACTTGACAGGTTTTGGATATCCATACAGAAATAATCCAGGAATGCGGGAGACACAGATCGGGAATCCGGCCTTGAAATGGGAAAAACAGAATAACCTCAATGTGGGTTTGGATCTACGTCTGTTTGAGCGCCTGGGAGTTACCTTTGAATGGTACCAACGTCAGTCTTCGGACTTACTGAACGATGTACCCACATCTTATACAACAGGATTCAACTCCTACCTCAGCAATATAGGTACGATTCGCAACTCGGGTGTTGAACTTGATCTAAACGCGGATATCTTGCGAAATGGCACATTTAAATGGACTTCAAGTTTAAACTTTGGCATGAACCGTAATAAAACCATTGCCTTGTCAGATGGTAGTTCGGAATTGCGTGATGGAACGCAGATCCACCGCGTGGGACAACCTTGGTATAGCTATTATTTAGTTGAATTTGCGGGTATCAACAAGGAAACTGGTGTTCCTCAATATTACATTAATGATCCTGCTCAGCCGGGCTCTAGAGATATCACCGAAGATTATACTGCTGCAACACGGATTCTATATAAGAGTGCGGATCCGAAGCTTGTTGGTGGTTTTACCAACACATTCCGGTATAAATTCTTGGATCTAAACTTTACCTGGACCTATTCATTGGGTGGAAACTCCTATGATAATGCAGCACAGAAAACGGAACTGGGCGGTAAAACCGGTTATGACAATATTCCAAAATATTACGAACGTAGATGGCAAAAGCCAGGTGATGAAACCGATATCGAGATGTTTATGGTTGGAAACAAGTATGATATGAGCAGTGTAGCCAATACACGCCGTGTGCATTCTACAGATCATATCCGTTTAAAAAACCTGACTTTCGGCGTTTCTATTCCACAACATATCTCCCGTAGACTCAAGGTAAGTAATATCCGGGCCTTCTGTTCGGGAATGAATTTACTGACCTTTGCGGCCTATAAAAATTACGACCCCGAGGTACCGGTAGATGGAACAGTATATTTTGAATCCCCTAAATTGAAGACAGTAACCTTCGGTTTGGATGTTAAATTCTAAGGAGCAGACAATGATTTTGGTCATGATAATAGGTTTATTTTCCAGTTTGCTGAATTTGAATTTATAATCATGGTAAGCCCCATCTGATTGATGGGAAAAAATTAAATATAGATGAAAAATATAGTATCAATAGCATTATTGTCTTGTACACTACTCACAGGCTGCGGCAACAAATGGTTGGAGACTGCACAGCCTAGTACATCAACCGAAAGTTCGGAGGCAATTAAATCGCCTAGTCAGGCAGGCTATGCATTAAATGGTATTTATGATATTATGCGTGGCTATGAGTATTACGGGGCACGCATGACCTATTATGGTGATGTCACTGGCGAGGATATGCTTGCCAATGGTGACACAAAACGTGCGGCGAGTTATTATCTTTTTGATTTTAACAAAGATAATACGCCATCTTCCCTTTGGTATCAACCTTATCGTGTGATCCGTAACGCAAACGGCGTATTGGCGTATGTCAATAGCGTACCTGCTGACCAAATGACTGATGTACTCAAGGATATCAAAGGTCAGGCATTAACGATGCGGGCGATGGCACACTTTGATTTGGTCAAAGTGTTTGGAGCTCCCTATTCGGTAAAACAAGGCGCTTCTTTGGGGGTACCTATTGAAACCGAAAAGCACGTGTCTACAAACAAACCAGCAAGAAATACAGTCAAGGAAGTTTATGCACAGATTATTGCAGATCTTGAAGGCGCAGATAGCTTGTTGAGCAGCGCACGAAATGATGGTAAGCTAAATAGATTTGCGGCCGAACAGGTATTGGCGCGTGCTTATCTCTATACTGGAGAAAATGCAAAGGCCTTTTCAATGGCTGCTGCTTTGATCAAAAATGCCGAAGCTGCGGCAAGCTCAAAAAAAGGGCAATACCAATTGTGGAAAAACGAGGAGTATGCGATGGTCTGGTCCAAAGATTTTACAAGCGAAATCATATTTCAGCTATCCAATACCAAAGTAGAGGCCAGTGACTCAAAAGAAGGGATCGGAAACTTGTTATGGCGCTTGGGCTATAATGACATCGTTCTTTCAGATGATTATATGAATCTGCTTAAGGAAGATCCGAATGATGTACGTCAAAAAGTGATTACCAAATATACCAGCAAGCAAGTTGATTATTACTATTTGAATAAATATCCGGGTAATACCGCTGAAAATGAAAATCCGGAATTTGCCGATATTCCTGTGCTCCGTCTATCAGAAGCATATCTAATAGCAGCGGAGGCGGCGGTGAAGTTGGGTGATAACAGTAATGCCCTTCAATATTTGAACGCTATTGTCATGCGCGCTAATCCGGCAAAATCGGTCAGCGGCACGGTGACTTTGAACCGGGTGATGGAAGAACGCCGTCGCGAGCTCGTTGGCGAGGGGCACCGCTTATTTGATGCGATGCGTAACGATTTGCGCATTGAGCGTAAGGGTAAAAACCATGTTTCGCCATTATTGAGAGCAGAGACAAAGTCATTTGACCGTACATATTTCAAAACTTTAATGGCAGTGCCAAGAAGAGAAATTGACGTCAATCCCAATATCATCCAAAATAACGGTTATTAAAATAGTTTCCTATGGATAAAAATCGGAAATATAACAGCAAACATAGGCGCAATGATCCTTTTTGGATCAATGCGCTATGTCTTTTACTAGGTGTATTGGCTGCTTTTCAGCAGGCATATGCGCAAAAAGAGGAAGCACTGGGACAGTATGACGGACCTTATTTTTTTTATGAACAACAGCATATTAAAGCTGTATGTGTCGTGGATGGAAAAATACAGGTTGATCATTTGCTTAAAGAGCCATTCTCGGTATCGACTGAAGATGGTCAACATCGTTTTGAGGTGTCACGTCACTCCATAGTCACACCGGATTGGTCTTATCGTCATAAGGGCAAGATTATGGTGCTATCAGATCCACATGGTGACTTTACCTCATTTTATGCTATTCTAAAGGCGCAAAAGGTTGTAGGTGCTAATTATGAATGGACTTTTGGAAAGAATCAGTTGGTCATTATTGGTGATGTGTTTGACCGTGGAAAAGATGTCCTGCCGATTTTTTGGCTGATTTATAAATTGGAGAATGAAGCCGCTAAAGCGGGTGGACATGTGCACTTCTTGTTAGGCAATCACGAGGAGATGCTCATGCGAGGGAACTATAAGTATACGCAAGGAAAATACAAGGTATTGGCAGATTCGATGAACAAAAGTTACCGTGATTTTTGGGCAATGGATACCGAACTGGGGAAATGGTTGCAAAGCAAGAATACCATGGAAAAAATTGGGGATTATCTTTTTGTTCATGCGGGACTCAGTGTTACGATGCAGGATTCGAAATGGTCCATTCCGGCGGTTAATGATTCTGTTCGCCGTTATTTGTTCCATACAAAAGAAGAACGTCAGCAATCGGAAGCTGCATCATTCTTGTTCGGCAGCGAAGGCCCATTATGGTACCGTGGTATGGTTGTTAAAGACGAAAAGTACCATCCATTGCGCGAAGCGGATTTGACGACTATCATGCAGATTTATGGTGCTAAGCAGATCTTCGTAGGGCATACGATTTTTCCGGAGGTAAGTAGTTTTTATGGCGGAAAAGTATATGGCGTGAATGTGAGCAATGAGTCTAATAGGCTGAAAGGACGTAGCAGAGGACTGCTCATTGATGGCCGTAAGATTATGCTCATTTACGACGATATTACCAAGAATAAAGCCGTCAATTAGATAGCTTATGTAGGGCAATAAATTGAAAGGCTGGAATTTGATTCCGGCCTTCTTTTGCTTCCGGCACCTGAATCGGTCTTGAATAGGACATCCTTATTGACCAAATCGGTGATATCACCTAATGCAGTATCAGTAGATACTTTTGTTATCTTATCCATTTCGACGAGGTAAGGTTACCTTCGAAGTTATCCATCAATTTATTCAACAGCATTTGTTGTCAGTCATTCTCTATTTTAACCTGCAGTTACGTGTGTTCTGTTGCTTAGGGATCAATAATAAATGCCCCGACTATGGCGGCTGGATGTAAATCTTTGTTGTTTAGCAGGGAATAATTTTCGCTAAATCTCTCATAGTATTCGATATTCATTCCGATAAGAACAGTCTCGGCATCTTGATAGTTCACATCAAATAATAGCTCATCTAGTTCAACATCTTTTGAAGGTGCCTGTAAGCTTATAGGAATCTGGTGTTTATGCCAACGGATATATTGCTGCTTGTCAAAGTTGAATAGCGCAATCATCAAGTTTATTTTCATGAGATTGCAGTATTTTGGACGATGAATATCTTTTTGCATGTCAAACTTTGGAAATTTTATGGAGACTTGCCTAGTGCCCAATAATTTTATTTCTGGATCGAAATGCATGTAATCGTGCATGTGGCATTTTTCGACGAACTGGAAATTGATCAGACGATCGATTTTTCCGCCACGGATTGTCTTTTCGCCCACAGGAGCGCTGTTTGCCCGGATCACTCTTTTTAAATGATTGATCAGCCGGTTGTGCATGGAACCATCGTGCATGTTTAGGTGAATTTCTCCCATTATATTTCTGATACGGGATCCTGCAGTACTCACGTGTCCAAAATCTATAGCGGCCGCTTTTGTTGCCTGCGTTTGTTTTGTTTTACAGCCGGGGCCAGTTTGCACAATTGTTTTTTCATTTGATTTACGAAAGACAAGGTTCCCAACCAAGCCTTTCAAACTACCATTTTCTAGAATAGCCATAGGTTGAATTTAAGTAATTAAAATGCTGATAAACAAATAATTGTTTATTTTTAAGAAAATGGAAATTGGTAAGTAAGGGACTTTATAAAAATGATAATGGCTGGTGAATGGGCATTATGAAAATTGCAGTGGATTTTTGAACGACTGTCCAAGTAAAGATTTAGGAGGAATAGAACGTGGACGTAATACTTCTGCTTCGATGTCCATTCGTATCTCCTCCGATGCATATCCGTGTCATGGTCAGGATGTGTCCGTGGTGAGAGCGACATGAGTCCGTGGTGAGTCCGAGTTGGACTCGGAGATAAGGCGGTAGCAAGCCCCTCAGAAAATGCTCTTACCTGCTTGTAAGTACGAATAAGGCCCGAAGATGTCTCGAATCATTGCCGAAGGAGAGTTAAATAACACACAAAACACGGACTCCTTGATGATAAATAATAATAACGGTAACGCAGCACAGAGGCTACTTATTGGATGAATTTACAATTGGCGTGTAAATAAAAATAAATATCTTCTTAATGGGTATTACTAGTTATTAACAAAATATGTATTGTTTGTCAGTGAATTAACATGTTTATCCACATTTTATAGGCCGCTTAATAATTGGATATAATTGTCAATATAAAGTTGTTTGTCCTTTGATTTATACTGTTGGATATAACGTGGGTGATCCAAAATGGTCATCTTTCCGAAAAGCTTCTCCTCTTTGTTGATCTTCGTGAGAAAGGTAGCATTCTTTTTCCCGAGAACAAAGACTTCGTCAGTTTCAAGTCCCATTGAAATATGCTGTTTTAGGGATTCAACCATAAAGGGGTTGACCATATCAAAGAGTTGCTTGTCATCATAGTAGTTTGCATTGATCCAGCTGTCGGGTTTGGTCTGCCTGACAATCGCTAATGGGAAGGGGGAGTTGATATAAAATTGGTTATAAAAGATTTCAGGGCCGCCATAGGCTTCAATCATGTCATACATAAATACTGACGAAACTTCATGTGTATGGGCTGATTGCATTGTTATCCCACAGGCACTATATAGTCGTTTGGTATCGGTAAAAGGAACTCCCGTGACCCCTGCACCATGTCGGCTGGGATTGATACCGATAATAAATTTGCGTTTGGCGTTGTCATTATAGTACTTATTATAGAATTGTTGCATGACGATCAGTGTCTCGGGGTTATCAAGATAGGGATTGATGACATTAAAGTCGGCAGGAAGCTTTCCATGGTAATGGAGTTGCTTGTTGAATGCTATGACTTTTTCGGCGAATGTGATCATAATGGATGCTTTAGAGCAAGATACGGTTTTGACGAAGTATAAACAATAAAAGGGCGCTAATTAGCGCCCTTTTATTGTTTATACTCTAATCACTGATTAGTGACCTTGTGTGCCATCTACACCGTGAGAATGTCCGTGAGACAATTCTTCTTCTGTAGCAGGACGTACAGTTAAGATTTCAATATCGAAATTCAACGTTTTACCGGCCATTGGGTGGTTTAAATCTGCAATAACAATTTCTGGAGTTACTTCTGCAACTACAGCACGGAATTGGTTACCTTGGTTATCTTGCAAAGGCAATACTTCACCTACTGGAGGTAAACCTGTTTCTTTGAACATGTCTACAGGTAATTGTGCGAATGCTCTTTCGTCTTTTTCACCGTAAGCATCTTCTGGAGCCAATTCGAAAGAAATTTTGTCACCTACGTTTAAGTCAGCGATGTTTTCTTCAAATTTAGGCAACATCATACCTACACCATATAAGAAATCCAAAGGTTGTTCTGCAGTTGTTTCTTCAACGAAAACTTTTTCACCGTTTTCTACTGTGTGAAGTCTGTACGTCAATGCTACGACGTCGTT
>JAITLV010000217.1 GCA_031277685.1 Sphingobacterium sp.
TTCAACTATGAAGGCCATGCAAAAGGTGAAGACAAGCAACGTGAAGGTATTGATTTCAATGAGAAAGACAAATCAATAAATCAGTTATGGCCCGGCATTGTAGCCGGTGAATGGCACAACAACCATCATTTATATCCTAAGAGTGCGCGGAGTGGTTTTAAACCTTATCAGATTGACCTCGCTTGGTGTTATATCAAAATGATGCATAAACTCGGTGCAGTCAGTAGTTATCGGGATGACAAGAGAAGATTTGATGAACAATATCGTATCCCCTACCTAAAATCTAAGGGATAATCAATCGCTCTTATTATAGTTTTAACCTGTTACCGGCTTCAGCTGGCTAGCACGAGAACAACTAAGTCAACGTAGCGCGATATTAGATTACCGTATTTTATTTGGAACAAGTCTAAATAGAGTGTATATTTGGGTGCTTTGAAAACCTCCGTACGTAAAATAGAGATCAACAAACAACAATTTGAAGAGTTCTTTCAACTGTATTGGAAGAGAATGTTTTCATTTGCGCTTAAAAGTGTAGAAAATGAAGATGATGCAAAAGAAATTGTCCAAGATGTCTTCAAATCTCTGTGGGAAAGAAGATATCAGCTAGAACTTCAGGATGCGGAACGTTATCTATTGCGTTCGGTTAAATTAAAGTCACTAGAATTTCTTCGGAATAAAGGAAATAAAGAGAGACATCATGAGCTGATCTTAAATAGCAAAGCAGCATCTTACGAAGACAATTATATTTATTACAAAGAACTCAAAAATCACTTGGATCAAGCCGTTGATTCTTTACCCAAACAATGCAAAAATGTCTATAAACTGAGTCGCGACGAAGGGTTAACTAACAAAGAGATTGCAACAAATCTACTTATTTCAGAACGAGCAGTCGAATATCATATCAGTAAAGCATTGTCAGTTATCAAAATAAGACTTAAAAAGTATTGCAATATCAATATTGCGAGATTCCTATTAATTACTTTTTTGTACTTTTGAATATACGTGGATTATCAAAAGATGGAAATCAACCAAGAAATACTTAAAAAATATGCTTCAGGTCAATGCTCTGAAGCTGAAAAGCATGCGGTTGAAAAATGGTTGGATAATAATTCATGGGATAGTATTGCGGAAAATAACCATGTCGATGAATTAGTTGGATCTGACATGTGGAATAAAATTAATGCCGATGTATATCGATATAGAAAATTCCATTGGGCCAAAATTACTGCCGCCGCAGTTCTTGTAATCGGTTTTTCTGTTTTCTATCTATCTCCCCCTGCTCTAGATAATCATACTTTTACCAATACATCGATTGAGAATAGCAAGCTCTTTACCGAAAATCATTATGATTTACAGTTAAGTAAGAATAGCACGGCCAATATTGATCTGGTTAATAAAAAACTAACCTTCAGCGGAGACTTTATGATCACGCCCAAACGGGACTTTGAACTTGTGGATAGTAACCATAATGTTCTTGTATTTAAGGCTGGGCGAGAATACTTTGTTTCTGATTCTCCAGATTTTGGTAAAATCGTTGCTTTTCAAAAAAGTGATTTGGCATTCCTCCCGTCCAATATGCAGATTAAAATTAGAGAACAATTTCAAAGCATTTAATAGACAAACATGAAGCGATTAGTATTGTTGTCTTTCCTTGCAACTTTTATTTTTTCCTGTCAACAAATTTCCAAAAAAAACATAGATCCTGATTTTGTTTTTTGCTTGTTTAACAAAGATGAAAGCCCAACCAGTTTGTTTTTCTCAGAAAGTTTGGAGGACACCCAACAACCTACGCTACAAATTCCTTTGTCCAGCTCACGAATTCAGGAACGGGAATATATCTATAAAAATGGCTTCTTTTATCGTTTGTCAAGCCAAACCAGTGTATTTACAAAACATCGATTACAGGGGGCGTCCTTGGTCCTTATTGACAGTATACAATTAAAGAATCGCGACTTTGAAACCATCACCTGGAAAGATGACAACAATTTAATTGCGCTATGCCGAGAGGATCTTATTGCAAAAAAAGGCCAGGCCCGACTCTATCAGATTAATGTTGCAGAGATGAAAATTATTAAGGAAGATACCATCACACTTCCCTTTGCAACAAAAGAATATAACACACTACACCTCGGACTTGTTGATATTGAAAACAATAACCTTTGGCTGGCCTATTCCTTCTTCAAATCACACGGGAAATATGGACATACCACATCTGATACGACCTATTACGCCACAATAAACTATCCTAGCTTTACACTGCAACAAATTCAGAAAGAAACTCGTTCGACCTATCCCGGTGGCTTCAACATCATACAAACCTATAGTTTTAAAGACGAATTAGGGGACTATTATTTTATGACCAATCCTGGCATAGCGCTGGGCAATAATTTAAAGCTTCCAACAGCAATTTTTAGAAAGAAGAAAGGGCAGCAGCTCGTCGATCAGCACTTTATGATCAATGTTTCCAAGTCAATTGGTAATCATGCCTATGGAATCTGGTATGTGGGCAACGGAAAGGCGATTGTTCGCAATGAACAGAAGAATTTATACACCGATTTTTCCAATTATCACGCAGTTTATCAGTTCGAATATAGACTGGTGGATTTAAAATCTGGTTCCATCGAAAGAATTCCGCTCCCATTGGATAAAGGTACCCAAAAAGAGAATGTCTGGAGTGACAAAAAGGATGTTTATATAGCGATAGATGATGCAAATGATGAGCATCGTGTATGGAAGTATAATTTGCAGACAAAAGAAATCTCCAAGGGGATCCAACTCCCCAATAGTACAAACTTTATTGTACGTATGGATTATTTGAAAAAATAATCTATAGTTTCTTCAAAAAAAACAAAGCTCATAGTCAACTATTTGCATATTTTTTAAAAAAATAGCTGAAATCAACATTCGGTAAGCGATCGGTATAGGCAACCTTCTTGTATATACTTAATCTAAATAAAAATGTTGAAGTCAACATCTACTTTTGTACTCTTATTAATTTTTACCGTATTTACACAGGCCCAGACCTCCCAAAAGAACGTTATTTCAGGTTTTGTCAAAGATAATTTTGGAAGACCAATCCCAGGTGCAACAATACTTCTAAAAGATCAGGTCAATGGTACATCATCCGATGTAGACGGATATTATAAACTACATACGAATATCCCAAACAAGGCCATCATACGTGTCACTGCGGTGGGATATAATTACGAAGAGCGACCTCTAAACGGCAAAAATATTCAGGACTTTCAACTTATCGAGGATCGCAATTATATCGACGAGGTAACCGTAACAGCGCATAGGAAAACCGAAAATGAACAAAAAGTCGCCGAAATAAAACGATCGGGCTTTAATGTCAGTGTCATTGACATGAATAAACATGCCAACGAAGCTGCCAATTTAACACAGGTTTTAAAACGTGCCACAGGAGTTACTATTCGTGAAGATGGTGGATTGGGCTCCAACTTTGTATTCCGTATCAACGGGCTCGATGCAAAAATCTATATTGATGGTGTTCCCATGGAAAACTTTGGGTCATCGATGTCTTTAAATAATATTCCTGTAAATCTGATTGATCGCGTCGAAGTTTACAAAGGTGTTGTTCCTGCTTTTTTGGGTTCCGATGCGCTCGGAGGTGCTGTCAATATTATTACAAAGCGCCGAGCAAGACCTTATCTGGATCTGAGTTATTCCTACGGCTCATTCAATACACATCAGGCGGCCGTCGTGGGTACATTCACCAATCCCAAAAACAAACTATCCTTCCGGATGAATGCATTTTACAATCATTCCGACAATGATTATAACATGTATACCAACGAAAAGTACAACGTTATTTTAGAGAAAACTGTCGATAATAGATATGTCACTGTTCCTAAAGTCAAACGCTTTAACGATGCCTATACATCTGCTATGGGACAACTTGAAGTGGGTTACAGAGATGTGTCCTGGGCGGACCAATTTTATGTCGGCCTAACCTATTCTCAAAACCACAAAGAAAACCAGCTCGGAGCTAACATCAATAAGGTTTATGGTGGGGCATGGTCGGAGAGCAAATACCTGATGCCAACTTTAAACTACAAAAAGAGCAATTTTCTTGTCAAACGCCTATATGCAGATTTATTCACCAGTTATAGTTACGATACGAGGTACGTAAGAGATACAGCCTTATACAATTATGACTGGTCGGGAAATTGGATTTCAAATCAAATTGGCTCAACCCCGAATCCCCAAAAAGATACAAAGTATAATTTGTCAAATTATCTCGCGCGCGTAAATCTAAACTATGACTTTGATGAAGCGCGTAATCAGAGTTTAAATTTCAATTACAATTTTAACACCAACAATCAAAAAGAATACGATCTAATCGGCAACTATGACAGATCTGGATTGCCCTCCTATCTAGGGAAACATATTCTTGGCCTGTCGTGGCAAAACCAATGGTTTGACAAGCGCCTATCAAATGTTTTAGCAGTAAAATATTATCGATTAGATGCATCCAAAGATATTGAAGTAGTCAGTTCCGATAATAACACCAATTCAATCAGTAGACAGATCATTCATCAGCAGAAAAAAGGGAATTACTATAGCATGAGCATTGCTTCACGGTATAGAATGACGAAAGATGGTGGTTGGAAACTATCTTATGAAAGGGCATATAATCTACCGACAATGACTGGCCTTTTTGGGGATGGTCAAAATATCACACCGAATTGGGAATTAAAACCCGAACGTAGCGATAATATCAACACGGGGTTTTACTACAATACATTTATCAACGACAATCATTTTTTCAATGTCGATGTCTCTGGATTCTACCGATTGGCAGATAACTATATAAATACACGCGCAGTTACACAGAATGGGAATGCCAATTTTCAATATTATAATGTTCCCGGCGTAAAGCTCTATGGCTTCGAAGCTGAAATCAAATATGGATTTAAAGACCTTTTAGCAGTCACCCTCAATGGCTCTTATGATAAAGCTATTGATAATGCAAAATACACGGATGACTCCGGGAACAATCAGATCAGCGTGAATTACGGAAATCAACTTCCTAATCGTCCTTGGATCTATGGAAACGCTGATATAAGCCTGATCCAGAATAACTGGTTTCAGCAAGGAAGCAGAGTGCAACTCTCCTACTTATATCAATACACGCACTGGTTTTATCTGACAGAATCGTACTTGGGATCACTTGAATCCAAAGATCTTATCCCTTCCCAAAATATCCATTCTGCGGTACTTAGTTACGCTTGGGACCGCAACAAATATAATATATCCTTTGAGGCTAGAAATCTAACAGATGAACGAGCATACGACAATTTTCGACTGCAACGACCTGGACGTGCATTCTACGTCAAACTGAGATTATCCATAATGTAAAAAACAAATAAATATATATTTTTATGAAAATCAACAAATTAGCCATCGCAATATTTGCTGCGACTGTGTTATTTTCTTCCTGCAAGAAATCACCTGACACCACTTCACCTGATGAAACTACGCCGACTTCAAACAACTTATATAGTGTATGGGTAACGACAGCAGCGGGTTCATCTTACCTGCTCACTGCAGATAATTTGATGAAAGATACCCTACTCACTCCGAACAACAATCAAGGAATCGATATTACCTCCCACCTACCAGCAGCATTCTATGCCATTTACGCTTATGCCTATGAGGGTAAATATTATCTGTCAAATGATGGAACAAGATTTAGTCAATTTGAAGTAGTCAATAGTAAATCTTGGAAAGAAACGAACAATTACGCTTTCCCTGGAAATTTCTATCTGGGAAAAGTCTTAAAAGATATTAGCACAAAAGATGAAATGGTCATGACTAAAACAGCTGGTACGACCAATAAAGTGAAAAATGTACTGGAACAACCGATTTATTTTATGAACATCAACAATATGACAATCAATAAAACAATTGGTATAGAAATTCCAATGATCACTTTTAATCCCAAAACTCCGGAAGGAAAAGATCATAATCCATATATCGTACCGACGAGCTTCACACAAAGAGGCGACAAATTATTTGTCGGACACAAATACAGAAGCAATGAAACTCGTAAAGATATCATAGACACGGCCTACATGTATGTGTGTGATTATCCGAGTTTAGCGAATGGGAAAATTATAAAAGATGGCAGAGGAGGCTTTACTGCGGGACACTGGGAAGTACAGACACTTACTTTTACAGATGATAACAATGATTTATATATCGTAACCAAAAAGACTGATGCTGCTACCTATGGTTTACTGCGTATCAAGGCAGGCCAGACTACGTTTGATCCAGATTACTTCTTCGACTTGAAAGACTATAACGTTTTCAGCAACAACATTTCACAAGTTCAAAAACTAGGTGATGGCAAGGTTTACATTAGTCCATTTGTGGTCGATCCGGCAAATAAAAAGATTGTTGCAGATCTTCGGATTTTAGTTGGTGGTGGAGAATCTAAAACAACGATGAACTTTATGGAAAATGGCAAATTGTACGATGTATTCAAGACAGATGAGTCTAAATGGTATGTTTATGAATACGATCCAACAAAAAATTCGGTAAAACGCGGTGCCGAGATCGATCCAGGAATTACACAGGTTTATCACTTGAACAAGCTTAAATAAAACGCCACTTAGTTTAGGAAATACCTAGTCGATGACACCTTCAAAACTCGAGTACTCGATGATGAAACGTGCAAAATCGAATCTAGGTATTTCTAAAAATATAACTCCTAGTTTAAATCAAATGAAAACAATACTCATTAACCTCTTCACATTTTTTATTGTGCTGTCAGCTTCGGCACATGCTGTCTTTATTGAAACTTCGCTGAAAGGAACCAAAGGAAAGCTCCATACGGTAAAGGTCGTTTATGGTGAACCCCATGAACATGAACTTATCTCAAAATGGTGGTGGTATAAAGATGATACGCAGATTACGTTGACATTGATCAAACCTGATGGAAGCACAGCCGCCTTGATAACAACGGCTCAAGGAGATCACTTATTGGCCTCATTCACTCCTGACCAAGAGGGCGTATACCACATTACCCTAAAAAAAGATACAGATCGCAAAGAAGGAGCCAAAACACAGTATCAGATCAATGCAATAGCGACGATCCAAGTCGGAAATTCCACTATTGGAAATACAGCAACCCATATCGACAACGATTTGTTTGTCTTTACGAACAATATTGTTTCCAAAAATAAAAAAGAGCTGTCGTTGACTTTATTCGAAAAAGGTAAACCTGCAGCAAATACAGCTGTTCAGATCATTGCACCCAGCGGATGGATTAAATGGCTGCAGACAAATGACCAGGGTATAATCAAATTCACGCCAGAATGGACTGGTAAATACTTTGCGGAAGTATCGAAAAGGGAAAAAGCTACAGGGCAACCTTTTGAAGAGTATAGCCGCGCAAGCTCAATGAGTTTTGCCGTAAACTAATGTGGACATGGCTGTAAGAAAGAAGAAAAATAATTCGCTGTTCAGGCAGATCAATAATTGGTTGCACCTTTGGCTGGGATTAATTTCAGGTAGTATTGTATTTGTTATCTGCCTGATGGCCTGCCTTTGGGTTTTCAACCATGAGATTATCGATCTTGTTATCCCGAAAAAAGAAAGGCAATATATCCTTGCTTCCAGCCAGTCCTTGATTTCGCCCTCAAGGATCGTGCGAATAGCGGACTCACTCTATCCTAATGCTGTAGTAAGGGGCATTACCTATACCCGGGATCACCCCATTTCCCTTACCCTCAAAAAAAAGGAGCAAGAGGACAAAGGCAAAGAAGCTAGTTCAAAAACAAACGCACAGATGCATCTATTACACCCATATACAGGCCAATATCTAGGTTTGCAAACAGAAGACAATTCCAAGGAAGCGCAGTTAAGAGAAAAATTGAACAGCTTTTTTGCATGGACGCTGAGTGGACACCGTTTTCTGTGGCTTCCCAGAGAAATTGGACGTCCCATTGTAAACTATTCGACCTTGGTCTTCAGTATTACCTTAATCACAGGATTGATCTGGTGGTATCCAAAAAAATGGACAAAATCAACTCGGGAAAAAAGCTTTCGGATCAAATGGAAAGCTGGTTGGAAAAGAATTAATTTGGATCTGCATAATGTGGTTGGCTTTTATTCTTTTATTTTGATTCTATTATTGGCCATAACTGGAATGTATTATGGTATCGAGTGGTTTAACAGAGCCTTGTATTGGTCAACAAACTGGGGAACGCCACTAGCCGAAAGAACTTCTGTCCAATCGGATTCTACAAAAATTGGTCAAATAGCCCTTTTTTCGACAGCTTTCGATCGCGAGATTGAGACGATTTTAACCCAATATAAAGATCCACACTACTTGACAATCACCTATCCAGACAAGGAAAAAAAGGACGCTACGATTTCGGTCTATATTCGCAATGACATGGATCGACAGTATAACAATCGCTATTATTCATTCGATCAGTATACCGGGGCATTTCTACCCAATAACATTTCCTTATTCAACAAGGATTTTGAAGAATTAAGTGCAGGTGAAAAATTCAGAAGACTCAATTACGATATTCATGTAGGATCAATTTGGGGATTCCCCACAAAAATGCTGGCATTTGTACTCACCTTTATTGCAGGTACACTTCCTATTACAGGCTTCATTATATGGTACAATCGCAAATGGGGAAAGAAAAAAGGCCGCAATAAATTGGGCAGGGAATCGCATACCGGGGAAGAAATGAACGTATCAAATACGAACATACAAACAACAATACGAAAACCACCGATTCGTTTCCGTCCAAAATCCACAAACCTTTAGGTTTTCGAATCACTACTATTTAATTTATGCTTAAACCGGTTCTTTCTCGAAGAGGACAAGGGACACGATTATTATGACGAAATCTACATTATTATCTATATTACTTTCAGGCGCTGCGACTGGACTTGTCGCGCAAACAAAGTTATCTGGAAAAATATTTGACAAAGATGGGCATCCCATCAAAGGTGCCACAGCCAGTCTTTTACATTTAGCTGATTCTTCCCTGATCATGCAGGCAGATGCAGCTAAGGATGGTTCATTTCTACTACATGCGCCTAAAAATGGAAGCTACCTTATACGCTATAGCTCAATCGGCTACATAACAGTACATAGTCGAGCATATCAGTTAGCTGGAGCCGAACACTCAGCACCGCCCATTTTTTTACAACCAGTTGAACATCTGATGGAAACCGTACATGTTGTTGGAAAGCAAGCTAGTGTGCGCCAGTATGCCGATAAAATGGTAGTTGATGTCGAAGGAAGTGTATTAGCTGAAGGCAACAATGTTCTCGAATTATTGGAGAAAACACCGGGGCTTGTTTCGGACGGGAAAGGAAATTTTTCAATTCAGGGTCGCGCAGGTGCTAACGTACGCATTAATGGCCGTGATATGTATGTTTCCGGTGAACAGCTTGCCAGTATTTTACGCGGACTGCAAGCATCCGAAGTCTCCAAATTGGAACTGATCAGTAATCCTTCGGCACGTGAAGATGCCGCGGGAACTGCCGGCATAATTAATATTGTGACCAAGCGAAATGCAAAGGCCGGCTTTGGGGGTGATGCCTTCATCCGAGCTGGACAGGGCCGACAATTTTATGGTGGTTTGGGCGGTGGATTACACTACAAGGTGAATGGGCTAGATATGTACTTGCAGGGAAATAAGAGCTATGATCGGAGTAATAGTCATAATCTTACAGAAAGAAGTTTTTTTAACCAGGGTAATTTAACGTCTTTTCAGAGACAACACGAACGTAAGAAATTAGATGATGCCAGTTTTCATAGTGTTCGTGCTGGGGCAAAGTATGAATTTTCGGATGGCGGAATTTTGGATGGAAGTGTACATTGGATGACGGGCAATTATAAACCCTATGCATCTATCGAGATGGATACCTGGGATTATCCAGCCAATATTCAGACAGCGCATGCAATCAGTAACAACCGTTTTGACGAGTCGTTTAAAAACTGGACATTTAATATCAATTATATTAATAAATATGAAGGAGAAGATCACTTTTTAAAATTCAACTTTGACTTTGCTCCACACGGAAACGATTATAATAACCGGTTTGAAACCGATCAGTTTAATTTGCAAACAAACACGCAATCTTCAACAGGGAGAACAAATATTCAGGACTTGAGCAATACGACCTATTCCGGAAGGCTTGACTACAGTAAACCGTTAACACATTCAAGCAAAATTGAGCTCGGCTGGAAAGGAACGTATTTCTTTATCAACAACGATGTCATAAATACGCTATTGGATAATGACAAATGGATACAGGACGATGCAACCTCCAACCGCTTTCAATACACGCAGCATATTGAAGCCCTATATGCCATCTACTCAGGCAAATACAAACGAATAGAATATCAGGCTGGCCTGCGGGGAGAATATACATTTATAAACGCCAATCAGGTCACGTTGAACAAAAAAAATGACCAGCGCTATTTTGATCTGTTTCCAAGTGGATCATTGTTATATCATCTAAATGAGAAAAATACACTGAGAACATCCTTTAGCAGCCGTATCGAAAGACCGGGTGATCATGACATCAACGTATTTCGAATTTACGAAGATGCCTATAGCTACAATGAGGGAAATCCTGATCTGAAACCCGAAAAAAGTTATATTACAGAAATCGGTCATGGCTATAGGAACAAATTGTTCACCACATTAGGTATTTCATACGGGCGTGACATGATCAATTGGATTATCCGCCAAGGCGATAAAGTTGGTGAAAACTTGTCGAAACCAGAGAACATTGGGCGATATATGAACTATAGCGCAAGTGTAATGTATAACCAAACGTTACGATCATGGTGGACAGCAAGTCACTATGTCAATGCATTTTACAACAACTACTCCGGAGAAATTGGAAATGTGAACTTAGATTCTAAAGGCTCAAGCTGGACAGCGAACAGCAGGCATACGCTGCAATTTAAATATGGATTTCGCAGCGAAATTGCATTTTATTATCGATCGGGAATTACTACTGGCCCTTCCCGAACGGATAAAAGGTATGGTATAGATGTCGCCGCGGAGAAAAAAATGTTTGGAGATCGTGGCATGATCAAACTGACCGCAAATGGTCTGCTCAGAAATGCGAATCCACAGTTGGTTAGTGAATATGGAGACCTTAAGGTATTTTATGCTGACTATCCGGACAACAGGAAAGTCTTATTGTCACTGAGCTACCGATTTGGAGACTAAAGAAGGTGGAACTGCAATTTTATCATATTAAGTAGACTGGCATAAAAGATGTAATACTATATATTCATAATTTAGGTTTATAATTGGTTAGTTAAAACGCTTGAATTTCCCAGATTCAAGCGTTTTTTGTTCCTAAAAATTATCTTATAGAATCTATTAAAAAATTGGCACTTTAATCAGTATTCAACATTGTCCCCGGCTGAGGTCGTATTTTCCAAACAGGGAAATAATAAAACCTGGAAAATGGAAACACATGACAAAAATCACATTAGATTAAACCCATACCCTGGCGAAAAGCATCTGCATTTGTCAAACAATCTTCTCTTTAATAGCGATAGGAAAACGGCAAATGATTATTGATTTTCAAGTGCCCAATTGGCCATTGCCTGAATAACAGGAAATAAACCTACCCCTGCTGGACTTAAGCTATAGATCACGAAAGGCGGAACAACAGGTTTTGCCTCCCTTAAGATCAATCCATCCGCTTCCAATTGTTTTAAACTCTGAATGAGCATTTTTTCTGTAATTGCAGGGATACATTTTTTAAGTTCACTATATCTCTTGCAATCCGTAGACAGATGATAGATAATAATTGGTTTCCAATATCCGCCGATCTTATCCATTGTGAAAGTTACAGGGCATAATTCCGCTGCAATTTTTTTGTTTTCCTGAATCGTCGATGTCTCCTTAATTGCTGTCATGATTGTCTTGTTTTTGCGTTTAGCATACTTACTATAGAGTAAGTACTTCCTTAAAAGAAAGTACAAATATACCTTTGTATTATCACATTTAAAAAATTAAACGATGAAAATTACAATAACAGGTTCTTTAGGAAATATAGGCAGACATTTAGTCGATATTCTTATCAAACAAGGTCATGAGGTAAATGTAATCAGCAGTTCTCCTGAAAGAGCGAGCGAAATTGAACAATTGGGCGCTAAAGCGCTTATTGGTTCTATCTTAGATGTTCCTTTTTTAACAGCGAGTTTTTCAGGTGCAGATGCTACTTTTCTGATGACTCCTCCCAATTTAGGTGGCCAACATATTGTTGAGAATACCGCAAATGCAGGAAAAGCCTACGCGACAGCCATAAAGTCGGCTGGCTTAAAAAAAATAGTGATGTTAAGCAGCGTTGGAGCTGATTTTGATGCTGGAACAGGACCAATTCTCGGTCTGCACCAAATTGAAGAGATATACAAAGCACTACGCGATGTTCATATCACCTTTTTGCGTGCCGGATATTTCTACACGAATTTTTATAACGATATTCCATTAATCAAAAACGCAGGTATTGAAGGATCAAACTTCTCCGCAGAGATAAAAATTCCATTGGTTGATCCCTTAGATATTGCTACTGCCGCAGCCGATGCCCTCCAAAATTCAGAAGTTGGACATCACGTGCGTTATATTGTTAGCGATTATGTTTCAGGAGCAGAAATTGCCCACACATTGGGAGCTGCTATTGGTAATCCAAACCTGCCATGGATTGAATTTACCGACGAACAAGCTTTGGACGGTATGTTAAAGGCGGGACTTCCAACAGAAATTGCATCACTCTATGTAGAGATGGGGCAGGCAATCCGTGCAGGAAAATTACAACAAGATTTTGAAATTCAGGGTCAGCCTATCTATGGTAAGATCCAATTAAATCATTTTGCCATTGATTTTGCTAAACGATTCCAAAAACTATAGATCAATAAAAAAGGGTATTTTTAAGTTGTAATAACTAATAAGATCGGCCCTTTTTTATTAAATTTAATAGCGATGAGCACGATATTCAATCGGACTCATCCCTATTAAATCTATTGAACTAAACATCCTGCGCAGCTCTCTGAATAGGTTATGAAAAGCTTGAACTTCCTTCGTATCATACTATTGAAATTATCCATGTGCCTAAATTTAAACGGAAATACTCTTTATTAAAACAGAATACAGGTCCTCAGGTTTAACAGGTTTGATTAACCAATAACTTATAGCCAGAGAATGACAAAGCGGTTCTATGTCTTGCTCTTCAGCACTAAAAATGGGAATGATGTTGTGCTCAATATTGTTATTAAATTTTTTTTCGCGAATATTCTTTATTGTTTCGATACCACTGATAATAGGCAATTGATTGTCGATCAAGATAGCATCAAAACAGCGTCCTCCTTTTAACATCTGCAATACTTCAAATCCAGTTTTTGCCTGTACGCTATCAATATTCTTTAAGGATAACATCCGAGACAAAGCATTTCGTTCAGACTCTTCTTCTGCAACAACGAGTACATTCTTTATTTTTTTTAATTCCTCCCACTCATTTATTTCCCAGATAGAACGCACCTGAATATTGAAAAAGAAGCGGCTGCCAACACCTAAAGTGCTTTCCAATTTCAATTCACTATCCATCATTTTAAGCAGTTTATTGGATATCGTCAATCCTAATCCAGTTCCGCCATAACGTTTAGTCATCGAGTTATC
>JAITLV010000239.1 GCA_031277685.1 Sphingobacterium sp.
TGAAGAGCGGATGCTGTGGCGCTTCCCAACGATTGCCCAGATGGAGTTCTGTCAGGGTTCTATAATGTTGCATCGGTTTTCATTTTATCAAAGTTAAAAAATATTCCAGCCGATTGGAGTTTTTTAATGTCCATGCGCTGCGATACTGACCTCCTTCCAGCCTTGGATCTCTTCGAGCCTTTGCGTATACACATCGTTGATGACCTGATAGGCAATTTTACCGAACAAAATGCGCTTGGGTGGATTTTCACTATCGATGATATTTAACACCGGCGCTACCGTAGCTTCGGGGTTGCCCCAGGTATCGGGGTTATCGCCAGTCGCCGCAAAGGCAGTACGCACAGGCTCGTAATCTGTAATATCCGAGGAAGTCTGAACCGCAGATGCGCCCGCCCAGTCTGTAGCAAAACCGTTGGGCTCAATCAAAGTTGTTTTGATGCCCAGATGTGCCGTTTCCGAACCGATTGTTTCGATGAGCCCCTCGACGGCAAATTTTGACGCATTATATAAACCCAATAACGGAATCGTGGTCAGGCCAAGAAAGCTGGAAACCTGAATAATGTGACCGTTCTTCTGCGCCCGCATAATTGGCAATACCGCCTGCGCTACCCACAGTGATCCGAAAAAATTCGTTTCCATCTGATCACGGGCCTGCTGCTCGGATGTTTCTTCGGTGGTACCAAATAAGCCAAATCCGGCGTTGTTGATCAGCACATCGATGCGACCAAAATGGTCTTTGATCTTGTTAACAACTGAAAAAACATTTTCACGGTTGTTCACATCCAATTCCACTGCTAAGAGACTATCGCCATAAGCCGCTTTCAGCTCGGCCAGTGCAGCAATATTTCTTGCCGAGGCAGCAACTTTATCCCCTCTTTTAAGTAAGGCCTCAGCCCATAATTTTCCAAATCCTTTGGAAGCTCCTGTTATAAAAACTATTTTGCTCATCGTTATTCTTTTTGTTTATCCAAAATTACCGCTATTGGTACGGGGAGACTAACTCATTTGAGCTGAAGAATAGCACAGATTTACGAAAGACCTCATTCCTCCACGCACGGGGGCGGCGGCACCTCATCATCGGCTCGCTGGAGAGTGCTATTGAAAGTCCGAATGTATACCGTTAATTACATTAAAAAGCATGGTCTGATTCAAATTAATCAGCTCATTATTGATTTATTAATGCCATTATTAATAGGTATACTTTTTATTTGGCTATTATTTTTTTCAATTTTCACCAAAAAGCCTAGTTATGTCACTTAAAAAGTTAAACCTTTCGCTGGCCTTATTCAGCGGTTTCATTTTTCAGCCTTGTTTTGCACAACAAGACAATAACATTGCGACGATTAGCGGCTCTACCAATACAGCTGCTATTCATCACATTATCGACCACAATACAAAAACCTTTTGGAAAATCTCCCCCAAAGATTTGACTTCAGATCAACAGCTACTATTAACACTTAAAAATTCGGGCGATGTCAAAAAGATCACGATCAATGCGATAGATCTGGAGGTGAAAGCGCTGGAAAAGCTCCTTGAATTATATATCACCTATGATCCAATGAATCCAGGAAATCCTATTCCCTATAAGGTGTCTAAGCAATCGGACGGTTATCAATTAAGCTTCGACCCAGTTTATGGCGCCCACGTTAAGTTGGTTTTAAAAGGCCGCAAGCTGACCCAGTCTCTTCAAATCAATGAAATATCCGTTGCATTGGACGCAAAGCAAAATGCAGCTGCAGGTATTGTGGACAAATCCTACCTTAATCCCAATCTACCGATCGAAGAACGAGTCAAAAAACTGCTTGCCGTCATGACGCCAGCACAAAAAATCGATCTGCTTCGTGAAGGCTGGGGAATACCCGGTATCCCGAGCCTCGGAATTCCATCCATTATGAAGGTTGAAGCCATTCATGGCTTTTCCTATGGTAGCGGAGCCACCATTTTCCCACAGTCAATTGCGATGGGTGCCACATGGAATAAAAAGTTGATCGAACATGCCGCTATTGCAATTGCGGACGAAACTAAAGCTGCAAATGCTTTTCAAGCCTGGTCACCGGTATTGGATGTAGCGCAGGACCCGCGATGGGGACGTTGTGAAGAAACCTATGGTGAAGACCCAGTATTGGTATCACAGATCGGTGGTGCTTGGATTAAAGGGTTCCAATCTCGTGGATTAATTACAACACCCAAACATTTTGCGGCCCATGGCGCTCCATTAGGAGGTCGGGATTCACATGATATCGGAATATCAGAACGTGAAATGCGTGAAATTCATCTGGTTCCCTTTCGGGATATTTTTAAAAAATACAGATACGAATCTTTGATGATGTCTTACAACGACTTTTTGGGGGTTCCTGTCGGAAAAAGCAAAACGCTTCTACATGATATTCTTCGTGAAGAGTGGGGTTTTGATGGCTTTATCGTTAGTGACTGCGGTGCCATATCCAATATGACGAGTAAAAAACATTACACAGCTCTGAATAAGGTCGAAGCTGCCTCAGATGCCTTATCCGTCAATATCGCGACCAATTGTGGTGATACGTATAACGATCCAAAAGTTATCGAAGCCGTCGTAAATGGACAGATTAGCCCAAAAGACTTAGATAACACCTGTGCTACCCTGTTGCGTGTCATGTTTAGGAATGGCTTATTCGAGCATAATCCAAGCCAAAAGTTGGACTGGAAAAAAGTCTATCCAGGCTGGAATTCTCCCGAGCATCAACAATTGGCCCGCCAGGTGGCGCGGGAATCCATTGTATTGCTCGAAAACAAAAACAACCTATTGCCGCTTTCCAAAGATATCCGCGACATTGCTGTGATCGGTCCTGGAGCGGACGACCTTCAACCTGGCGACTATTCTCCTGAACTTAAGCCTGGCCAGCTTAAATCAGTCCTCCAAGGTATTCAAAAGGCTGTAAGCCAGAAAACACGGGTTCATTATGAAAAAGGCTGCGATTTTTTCAGTAAAGAGCGCTCGACGATTCAAAAAGCCGTAGAGCTTGCAAAACAATCTGACATTGCGATCCTTGTACTCGGTGATCAATCAACCAGCGAAGCCATATCGGGTATCCAAAAGACATCTGGCGAAAATCACGATATTGCCACATTGGAGCTACAGGGCGATCAACAGCGCCTCTTGGAAGCCGTTGTTGCCACCGGGAAACCAGTTGTCTTAATCCTTCAGTCTGGCAGGCCTTACAATATCAGTTTTGCCAGCGCACATTGTGCTTCCGTACTGGTGAATTGGTTGCCCGGACAAGAGGGAGGACCGGCTGCGGCAGATATTCTATTTGGGGATTACAATCCTGCCGGACGTTTGCCAATGACCTTCCCAAAACATGTTGGACAGCTTCCACTTTATTATAACTTCAAGACCTCTGGTCGACGCTACGAATACAGCGATATGGAATTCTATCCTTTGTACCGCTTTGGTTATGGATTGAGTTACACGACATTCAAATATGCAAATCTAATCGCTGCCCCACAAACTAATGGAAACATCGATGTTTCTGTAGAGGTTAGCAATACAGGGCGCACCGCTGGCGATGAGGTCGTACAACTTTATCTATCCGATATCTTCGCGAGTGTAAAAACACGGGTAATGGAACTCAAAGATTTTGATCGCATCCATCTCGCTCCTGGACAGACCAAGCAAGTTCGGTTTACCCTCACGCCCTATGATCTGTCTCTCCTGAACGACAAAATGGATCGTGTAGTCGAATCCGGAGATTTCAAAATTATGGTTGGTGGTGCCAGTCCAACATTCGAAGCAAAGGATCAGATTAAGGATCACCTGGGCTATCAGCAGGATACACAAGGGCTGTCCACCACGGTAAAGTATGCTCAAAACTTTGCGGCTAATTTCCAGTTTAAGGTGCTGGAAACTGTCCCTTCAACAGGCAATACCCCTTTTACAGTAGCCGTCGAAGTGAGCAATAGCGGAAACTTAACAGATGCCGGAAAATTAGCGTTATTTGTGGATGAGAATAAAACGGATGAAAAGAGTTTTGAACTCGATCCGCAAGGAAAGAAAATCATTTCATTTGAAATCGAGCAACCGACATTCAAAAAATTACAATTTGTGGGCAAATACAAAACCCAGACCTATACAAATTAACCTATTTAATATTCTCCCATGGGCTTTGCAACGGCACCTGGGAGAATATCCATAAAAATGAAAGACTACCAGTCGAATATTCGACTGGTAGTCTTTTCAAAAAAATTACCCCATTTTTATGGACAATTGGAAAATCCAAATCCCGGATTTTGCGGACATATATTGACAGCGCCATTCCAGCTTGCCCATTTTGGATTGTCTTTCATATCCTGCGGAATTGCTCCTGTGAGATTATTGAGTTTTAACTCCAGCGAATTTAACTTTGTCAGTTGTCCAAAGACATTGGCCGGAAGAGTTCCTGAAAGCTTATTGGTATGGATTTGAAAAATAGTCAGTTCTTTCAGATTTGCAAACTCGGCAGGAATAGATCCACTGATCTGATTACGGCTACAGGTTAACGTTTTCAGCTTTGACAAGGTACCGATCGAAGCAGGTAAGGTTCCCTCGATGGTGTAATTATTGGATAATTGAAGTTCTGTCAATTCAGTCAAATAACCGATCTCAGCGGGTATTTTCCCAGCTAGTTTTTTACCGATCAAATTAATAGCTGTCACCCGGCTAGCGCCATTGATCGTCGTCAGCGTTATGCCCGACCATGCACTGCTCAGGGTACTCGCATTCAGCGGTTTGGTAATATCCCAATCGGTACCACTATTCGCTCCGCCCATATTTGTATATAGCGCAATCAATACTTCCCGATCCAGTTCATTGCCAAACGTCCGTCCTGCTTGTCTGATAGCGATATTGACGTTTAAATTATTTGTCGTCAAAACAAGTGTAGCCATTCGTTCCAGCAATACGTTTTCCGGTGCAGATATACGCAGCTTATTTCCATTTTTCTCGATCTTCAGCCAGGTGGCAGTCGTACTGAAGCTCCATTCCAAGCCCGTTGTGACGATTACTTCCTGCGCCTCACCCAAACGTGTCAACGTCAGTGATCTTTTATCAACTTCAAAATCGACAGAACCTTTTTGTGTAATGGTAATTTTTTTATCCGCAACAGGAAGTTCACCCGATACAGCGATGCTTGCCGTGCGTGACGCAAATTGGGTATTGGGCTGCACACTAATCTTGATATTATTTCCATCCCTTTCAACAGTACACCAGGATACATTTGACTGTGCAGACCATTCCATATTACTACTTATCTTCACCTCCAGCTGCGATTCTTTGTTATCTAAGGCGAATGTGGCCTTATCCACAAGCAAGGTTGGCTTATTTCCATGTTGTTTGACCACCGCAACCTTTTTTATCTTACCATTTTTACTTGTTAGGATAATTTTGGCCGTGCGCTCATTAACGGAGTTATTCTCTTTCATTGCAATACCGATATTCCCATCTTTTCGATTTGCTGTCATCCAATCTTCTCCCCCCATCTGGGCCATCTCCCATTCGACATTACTTGTCACAGCGACCTCGCCCGACAGGTCAGTATTTAGATATTCAAAAATATCCTTTTCAATTTCAATGGCTGGTTTTTCAACCTGTTCTATTTCATTTTTAGAACATCCCATAATCAGCAATAGTATGCTTGCAAAGGTTAGTACTCTTTTCATATTGCATTTTTTAATTGGTTAATACAAAAACTCTAATTTTTTAATCCCTGTCGTTTATGAAATAGCTGTAGCTACTTTCGGTCCCCCCTACATTTTCCAGGCTAATGGAAGCAGGAGAAAAAGTCTGATCGTATGCTATTTAGCGTATTATTTTCGGTCCCCCTACATTTTCCAGGCTAATGAAAGCAGGAGTAAAAACCTGATCGTATGCTATTTAGCGTATTATTTTACTTTTGGATCCTTCAATGTGATTTTTAACTGTGTCAGGAAAGTATTTTTATTGTCGCAGTTAAAATACGCCTTAAATTCCGCTAAGTCTTCCTTATTCACTTTAAGGGCAAGTTTATTCCATCCCTGCAATAAAGGCAGTTCACGATAAAGACAATTGTGGCGATTTTCCTGATTCCCTTTCCATTCTTTTTCATTCAGAAAAAGCGAACTTTTGGAGGTAGCCACAGTCAGTGTTAACTTGGGCATATCCGGTTCAATCAATAAATCATCCAATGGTCTTGGACTCCACACCCAAAATTCAAGAAGGGGCACACCTTCCTGTTGTTGGAAGTTATCTTTGATGGTATTGGGAAACTGAAGATTTCCATCGCGCAGAAAGAATTGCGGTGCATTACTTTCGGTGTTCTTTTGGCATGGGATACCTGCCTGCGCCAACAAAGTTGCCAAGGTCTTAAATCCCTTTTCCGAATTTGCAAATTCGGAAAGCGTACTGATGTACAAGGTAGAATTTGCCTGTCTGTAACGCACAAAAACTGGGTAGGCATCGGAGCCTTCAAGTTCACTTCGATAGGTCGCCGCAGTCTTTATTTCCTCTGCTCGTTTATTCCAGCGCCGCCAATCTGTCTGACAACCGTTTAAAAGGACTTCTCCCTGATCTATCAGCATGCCCTTCATTCCGTAACGGGCGGCGTCTGCTTGCTGCACCTCACAAAAATAAAAATCCGAATTATTAAGCCCGGTAAACCACGATTTGCCGACCGGTATAAATGAGGAAATTCTTCTTTCCTCCAAGTTCAGTGCATGGGGTAATATCCGATCAAAACCGGCAAGCACATGAGGCTCAATTCCCCAGATCCAAATATCCGTTCCTTTACTTTTTAATTCCAGTAAGCGCTGTTCATCTGCCTGCTGTAAAGCCGTTGTTCCATCCACAATCACGAGCGCATGGGCAGCATTTTTTATTTGCGCAACGAATTGAACCCCTTGGGCATCCAGTACCTGCTTTACGGCTGTATTCTTGCCCATAAACAATACTTCTGCGTAGGTTTTCTCCGGGACAAAAGCAATCTTATCTTTTTGCTCTTTTTCAATTGTCCCATAAGGCGACCATGCCGGTTTGCCCGGTGCGTTTGCGGCACGCATAGCCTCAAACATCGGCCAGGTCGCATAGCCCGGCAAAGACTCATCATAACCCGGATTGAAGGTGGTGCTATACGGGCCAATCCGTTCGGGCTGTACTCCTGGTTTTCCTTCTTCAAAAGCACTAAAAAATACACCATCCTGTTTTATATCCGGGATCTTATTCAGGTTGCGATGTCCAATAGGTAGAGGCTTTAACCCATACCAAGCCATATTAAAAACAGATACATACGATGCGCCCATAGCGCGTTGATTGCTCAAGAGATCATACACTTCCTTGGCAAGCCCCTTCATTCGCCCCAATTGGGATTCGTAAGCTTGTTCTCCATTGTATTTAGAAACCTGTTCAGGTGTACCATAATAGGCCATACTATGTTCGCCAACTCCCCAGGGTTTACCGACAGCCTTCCATTTTTTTAGCGAATTCACATCCCCATAATGTCCTACTGTGGTGGGTAAAATCCCATCGCCATCGTCTTCTCCATCCGCTGATATCCAAGGCCTACTTGGGTCAAGTTCTGCAACGATGTTACGCCATTCCGCCCAAGCCTTTTTTTGACTCGTCATCAACTCAGGTTTATTATATACATGCAGAATAACAGGCTTATTCTCATTACTGATACTCC
Organism: Sphingobacterium sp.; assembly: GCA_031277685.1. GTDB lineage: Bacteria > Bacteroidota > Bacteroidia > Sphingobacteriales > Sphingobacteriaceae > Sphingobacterium. The sequence continues at coordinate 7,671 of JAITLV010000239.1, forward strand.
ATCCGAAGACAGATGCATGGTTGCGATCCCGCAGGACAAAGCGTCTTAAATGATCTTTAGATGCTTCCCAAAATTGTTCAGCATCGAGCTTCGGACCACCATCACTCGCCCAATTGGCCGTTTCGTTCAATACACATATTCCCATTTCATCCGCCATATCCAGGTAAAATCGGGGATACACCTGTGCATGGGGTCGTACGGCATTTCCATTCATGTCTTTAATTGCCGAAAACCAGGCCCAGGCATACCGTCTTGTCATCTGTGGAATTCCCATAAAATGCCAGGAATCGCCCTTCAACTCAATTGCCGTACCATTGAGGTACTGCTTGGTGCCTTTAAATGTCCACTCACGCCATCCAAATCGTTCATATTTGGTATCAATTTCCTCGTTTTTGTGGTTTAGGTTTACTTGCAAGGCATATAAATTCGGATGATCCGGATGCCAATGCTTCAATGCCCCCGCTTTGACCGGGATATTGACCCGCATCTTGGCGGCGGAATGTGCAGGTACAGTAAGCGCCGCCCGACCAGCAAGCACAACAGCACTCCCCAATTCCCAATTCGGTACCGGAGCCAGTAACGTCGATTTGCCCGCCAGGTTGATCCATTCGTTCACTTTAGCCGAGAGATCTACAGCTTCCTTTCTGTCCGAATTATTACGTACCGTGACCTCCACCTGAAGTATGCCCTGCGAAACCAAGGGCTGAATATAAAGATCTTCCACATGAACTTTTGGTACGGCCAGCAGGTAAACATCTTGCCAGATCCCCCGGATATGATTTCCCCACATCGACCCTGCGGGAACAATACGACGTCCGATGGTTGCACTATTTTCAAACAGCGCCTGATCCCTTACCCCCACGAGCACTTCTATTGCCTTCCCGGGCTGTGCATATTTTGTGATATCGATATCAAAAGGTAAAAACAAATCAAAATTTTCACCCACCTTTTGATTGTTGACATAGACTTCCGCATACCCTGAGACTGCTTCAAAATGCAATTTAATGGTCTTTCCGGTCCAATCTGCAGGCACCACTACGCTCTTTTTCATCCAGGCCATTTTCGCCTCTTCCCATGCCTTGGGATAGGATGGAAAATTACGATGGTCGGGCCCCTGGAGATCCCTGTTGGCAAACGAATTAACGTTCCAGGGCGATGGAATTTTAATCGGTGTGTCACTCCAGCCTGATGCTGTCGGCTTGTCCAATACCGGGGCCTGGCCTCCACCCTGCTTATAGGTTTTTGGTAACCGCATGGTTTGGATCTCCCAGGTTCCATTTAAACAAATTTCCTTTCTGTGTTTTTTTTCAGTCCGGTTTACAAAACCTTCACTCGGTGCAAATACAGCATCAAACACCAGTTTATTATCTTGCGCCATTACGCTCATATGGATCAAACAAAAGATCCATGCGATCATACGCATTCTTATCTTAACCATTTTGTCTATTTTTTATGTGCCAATGTATTGATCATATTTACCAGTAGCTTCGCTGCGATCGGGTCTGTTGCCGTTTTTTCATGCGCCATTGAAGACACAATTACCTGCCCTTTTCCTTCATTTACCTGAAAAATCGGATATCCTTTGATGCTGTTCATCTTTTTGGACCGTTCATCCATTTCACCTTCGATATAGCCATGGATCTTTATCTGACTGGCCAATTCGATTACTTTTTCATGGCGGTTTAATTGGAAAGCACTATGGCACACTTTCGGGAGCTCGGCCTTGTCATTATTAAAATAACGCAAATCCAAGAGGTCAATATCATTAAATACCGACGACTCTGGAATCTCCATATTGACAATATCGCCTTCTGTCGGCTTGATCCAGCCTTTCACATCGTTCGGGAAAATTGCTTTTGCGGCTTCTTCATTATTGAGGAGCAAAACATTTCCGCCCTGCGCTATATACTGCTTCAAACGATCAATTGCCACGAATGAAAAATCTTTAAACGTTTCATTCAATATTAAAATTTCCGGATTTGCCTGCAATGCCACCTGCATATTGTCCATACGTTTATAAGCTGTTTTTATCACATCCAAGGCGTTCTGCTCGGTCCGGGGATCGACCAATATTACCTTTTTCACCGCTTGATTACCCGCTGCCCATTCTTTTGTTGCTACCATCAACTCATAGACATTGGACGAATATATTTTCTCATTCACGCGATAACGGATTTTTAACGAAACCTGCTGTTTTCCGAAAGGTACCTGTTCGGGTATCACAATATGCGGCGTCACCCATTGCCGCTCGTAATGTCCCACTGCCGGAACAGCTACCGTTCCTTTGGCAAGTACATTTCCCGCGGGAGACTCCATAGCCCATTCAATTGTACCCGCTCCCAGGGGAGTCCCCTCTTCCAGATCATTGACCACACAAAACTTCGTCTGTAGCTGCTGTCCTGCAAAGAGGTGCCTACCCCAGAGTTCGGCCGATACCAGCACAGGCTGCATGGCTCTTTTCATGGCATAATAGGTCGGGTAAGGTTCGATCGTCTGACTATTATAGACATTCCGAAACCAAGTCAACAATGCAAAATGAAGTACACCGGATGCTTTATCGTTCGAGCGCCGCAATGCTTCAGCAAGTTCCCCCGTAATAAAAGATTGCACCTGTAGGAAAGACGCTGGATTTGCATAGGCATAAGATTGGTAGCCAATCAATGACTGCGGATTCTGGTGTTGTAAGGTATACGAACGTGTCGGATGTCCGCTTTCATTATTCGGATATCCCGTAGACATCTCCTGGCTGATCAATGGACGGCCTTCATTGCGGTTATCGCGCTGAAATTCACCTTTAAATTGTTTAAATACCGAGTGATCATACCAGTTGATGTACGCATGAATATCATCGATATCCCCATCATCAATGGTTGCAAAGAAATCCTTTCCAAACACATCTTCACGCCGGCGATAATTTGAGTCGAAACAAATCGGCCGCGAAGGGTCTATTTTGCGCATACGTTTGACAACGTCCGAAATTATCTTCATTTTCAGCTTACGTTTTTCCATATCGGGCTCGTTATCATAAAACTTCATTTCGTTATTGATGGTCCAGAATAAGATGGCTGGATGATTCCGGTATTTTTTTAATAGGCTAAGGTATTCTTCGGCCCACATTTCAATCAGTTTCATTTCGGGCATAGAACTTTGAATCATCAGCCAGGGCCAAGTACCCTCGTGACTTATTCCGATACCATTTTTATCCGCGGCATCGATCCAGAGTTTATTATAAGGTGTCGTATGTGTACGGGTTACCTCCATGTTCCCAGCTTTCATCAATTGATAAAAACGGTTGGCCAGCACGCTATCATTTGGTGCCAGTGCAAAAGGGGTATGATTTCCCCCTCTCAGCCAATATGGTTTTCCATTTAAATAGAGTAAGCCATTTTTTGACTCGAAAGTTCTAAATCCCGATCGAACCGTTACCTGATCCTGTGTTTCGGTCTTATTTTTCCGGATGGCAATTTTAAAATCGTACAGATTCGGATGTTCGGGACTCCACAATTTGGGTTGAAGCTGATCAATGGCATAGGTCAGCACACGTTCTTCTCCCGGATTCAGCTTTACCTCATCCAACGCATTCTGCTGAACGAGTTGTCGTCCACCCTCCGCTTCAGCGATATGCGTGGATAAACTGAAAACAGCCTGTTTATTGCTATAATTTTTGACTGTCACATCAAAACGTGCTCCTGTGAGCGAAGGCTGTATAAAGACATCTTCGATACGAACTTTATCGGTAATCACGAGTTTTACGGGTTGCCAGATTCCGGCCGGATCGTCGACATAAAAGCCATGCGCAATATCTTTTAGCATTTTATTGGTAACCGGTACTGTCACAGCAACATCCACCACTTTATCGGCATCTGCAATATCCTTGATATAATCTTTGGTCACATGGACCGAAATCAGATTTTTCCCAGGTTTCAGTAAAGTAGACACATTGGATTTTATCTCGCCAAACATGCCGACGTGCGATGTTACCAATTTCCCGTTCACATACACATCGGCCATCTTGGATACCGCATCAAAAATCAATTCACTATTACGCTGCTGAATATCGGCGGGCAACTCTATCCATTGCCTGTACCAGGCTGCCTTTGTTTTTTTATAGTCAAAGGTATATTCTTCACACCGCTTTGTTTCCTGCTGATAATATGCATCCGATACACCTTTTGGAAATTTATTGTTATTCATGGTTTCACCATGCAGCCAGATCCGAATTGGATTCCAAAAATCAGGCACATGCATCAGGTGCCAATGTTGGTCGCCTTGACTTGGATCTGCCCCCTGCCGGCTGTCCTTTAGCAGGTATTCTGGCATAAATAGCCAGTTCCCGTCTAAGGATATTTCGGTACGTGCATGCGCCAATTTTGCAACTGATTTCATCTGATAACTGGCCCGATCCTGCCCCCGTTTTATTTCTTTTTCCTCTGCCGATACCTGCACGCTGTAGACCTGATTGGATACCCCCTCCAAGGCATTGGCCGCCAATGGCTCAATAAGTAACCGATCGTATTCTGTTTCAATCCAACCACCGCCCAGCGCCACCTGTCCGGAAGGTGCCAGGTTACTATTTGGATCAATTACATCAATCCGTGGCAGCGATTCATCATTTAAAAAAACACGTATTCGATTGCCGCAAACCTCAATCCGGAACTGATACCATTGGCCTACCTGTGGTTGAAAATCTAAGGGGGCCAATCCCAATAATTCATCCGCTGCCATGTAGCCCATCCGGCTGAGATAAAGGTCATTTTGCAAACCACCTTTCAGTCCCACGATATAACGATCGAACCGGTTATAGGTTCTAAAGCCGGCCCATATCTGCACCTGATCCGCTGGTTTAGGATTTCTGGCTCTAAAAGTCATTCGGTAGTTTTGCAAGCTTTTTTCGCCAAAAACAGCATACGCATCCTTGGCCGCGTACACCCCATTAGCGACCTTACTTTGTCCACGGCCAATTGTTTCGACCAACGTGTTTGCACGATCAAAATTTACGTTAATGGGTTGTTGAGCCATCAGGCCCCCACCGATCATACACACCATGCCCAACAACGGAGGTATCTGCATCAATAATCTATTCATCATTCTTATATTATTATTTTACTTTAAATTGCTGACGGACAATATCAAGATACTGTGTGCCATAACCGTTTCCGTAATCCGTTACCGTAGGTTCGATCTGCGAATCGTACATCCAGTTATTGAAAGATTCGATCAGGACCATTTTATTCGTTCCTAAATTCATTTTTGCAACATTGCAACGCTCTTTAAAATCACTGTCCTTTTTATAAATTGCCGGATAGTTGTAATCTGGCGTCGCTGCTGATGAAATGTAATTGTTAAACGAAGGAGAAGCCGAAGGAATAAAGTCAACGCCATAATTGGTGGCCATATATTCCTTATTTATTTTGAAGTTTTCATTGATCAGCCGATTCAGCAGATACGTCCGGTCCCATTGTCCCCCACCCACATTACACATATTATCCATGGTGACTGCGTCGGCTTTACCGCGCATAAAGAAATATTCAAATCGGGCTGAGGGCGTCCATTGCTGTTGACGGGCAATAATGTACACGTCCTTTCCCGTATGTTCTTTGATCAAGGCTCTGATATTGTCATAGATTTTACGGCTATCTGCTGTATAAAGCCTTTCAGCACCGATAAAAACCAATACCGGCTTACCATTGGTATGGTAATAGGTTTCATCACTAAAATAATCCGAGATTCTCTTCATATAATTGTACAGGCGCTGTTCGCGTGTTAAGGTCGTACCAGAAACGGTTATTGCAGGTGCATTTTCCAACAGTAGGTTGTTGCTTAATCCGCCACAGAAATTATTCAGATCCAATGAAATCGCATACTTCAATGTTCCCATCTTTACACTTGCCAACTCACTCGGATGTTCTCCGAGCTGATTTACCAGCAAAGAGTCTTCTTTATTGATATTCATGGGATACAGGGCATTTGGATTTTCTTTTACTGCCGGAGAGATTAAAAAATCAATTTTTCCAACTTTTGCCCATTCCACAATTTTGGTCATATTGTAAACCCCTTCATCCGTTGCTCCCAACGTATAACGATCCAGTTCAGGCTTTACATAGGGACCTATTTTTCCTGTATTGACGTCATAAGTTTCTGTCAAACGGGTCCATCGGATATTATCATTGACAATGTTGCTGGTCGTATATAAATAAGCCCCTACCGGGATATCTGTACTCACCGGAACTTCGGGAATTGTATAATTTAAAGGATGATCATCAATGGAAGGGTTTTCATCCTTTTTACACGAGCAGAAAGCTATTGCAATAGCCATGATCCCGAACAGTTGATTACGTTTATTTTTCATGAAAATATTTTTGAGATTCATACATACATTATATTAAAACTTCCTTTCGGATTGTGACAGATTATTGCGGGATATACGTATTCAGTAAGGAGCGAAAATTATAATTGAACGCCTTTTTTAACGCCGTATTTTCATCGCCTTCTCCCGTCATTGTTTTTGCGGTCGCGACTACCTCTTCGTATGTCTTACCATATTTCTTATTAAAATATTCGACATTGGCTGAGATCCGTTTATTTCCACCCCATAGGTAGTCAGCTATTGCTAAATCCGGATTCTTTTTCGTGAAGCCAAGAGATGTATATACGTTGTCTCCCCAGCGATCGGAACGATAAAAGGGGCTTTCCATCTTAAGATTTTCAATACCCTGATAATAAGCCTCCTGATTTTTACTCTGTTCGACGAGTGGGTAGACCATTCGTTCTGTCCAATAATTGTAGGTGGAATTATAGCCTTCGACATCGCTGGCTGCACCATTGGCAAAGAAAGGCGGAAAACGCAGTACGCGTGTTCTTCTTTCCAGATTCCAGCCTTCCAATGCATTAAAGAAATCGGCAATATACCGTTGTTTATAAATCTGTTCGAGGTGGTTGCTGTTGCCGCCTTTCCCATTGATACTTGCCCTATACAAGAGTCTGCGGTCGGCAAAACCTTTGGCACTGGTATTCCAGGCAATACCATCCTTTTTCATGTAATCGTCCAATTTGGAAGATAAGTTGTATTGCGCATAGGAAGCTTTGATTCCTTCCTCATAAAACTGCTGCGCATTGCCTGTTCCAAATAATATTGCTGCTTCAGCTTTGAGGAAACAAGCATCTGCCCAGTTCAACAACACCATGGTTGCATCCTCTTTGAGAAAATTATTGTGCACAAATGAATAGTTATACGGGCTGTTTTTTCTGGTCAATGGATCGCTAAAGCGATAATCCTTTCCGGGCACAAATTCCCATTCCCAACCTGATGCCAGACTATTGAGTTCAACCAGTGGTACATACGGCATGGCATAATCGACCAGGATAGAATCTTTACGCATATTGTTCAGTCCATCGGCCTGGTGCAGGATGTAATTGGGGCAATACGTACTTGGATTATTGACATTATTACCGCAAAAGAGCGCATGCTTTCGGGTTAATGTATCGGTGTGTAAAAACGGCGCAACAGCATTGGGTGCCAATGCATTTCCTTTGTGTGCAAATGCTTCAATACGCGCATCATTAAATGAAAAAAGATACAAAGAAAAATATTCGCTGATAGCCGGGTAAGTTGATTCACTAAAACTACCAGCATTTTTTATCAATCGTGTAAAATAATAAGAAGCACTCAGGTCGGCGTCCTTCCCCCAACGCAGGGTAACGATATCGTCAACAGCAGAAATCAATTTACTGGGATCTTTCATCACATCCATGGCATGCTCGCGGGCCAGATCCATCGATAGGTTTTGCACATGCAGGGCCACATTTAAACGCAAGGTATTGGTGAATTTTTGCCATTTTGACAAGTCAGATTTGCCATTGCTCGCACCGCCAAAGACGGGGTCGGTAGATAGGAAATCACCCGGAGCAGGCGAAAGATTATACAGCATATTTGCTGCTTTCAGATCCTCGAGTATCTGTGTGTACACCTGTTTTTCACTGTCATACGTATAGGTTCTTTTATTTTGCTCAGCAGCAATAGCGTCGCTCATTGGAATTCCCCCGTACGTGGAGGCAAACATATAATACATATACGCCTTCCAGGTCTTTACGATGGCCAGTCTATTTTCAAAGCCTTGTTTTCCGTCATACTCCAGTTCTAAATTTTTCAGATCCCGTACAATACCCACATAAAATTGGTTAAAAAAGTTATCCCCGATATCCTGCGAGGGGTTAGTGGCAAATTGAACGACACTGTAACGCGAAAAATTCAAAATTTTATTGTAATTCATTTCCGCGATTAGCTTCATCGTACGAGACACTGTTCCCGGAAAAATCTGATTGATCTCTACATCATAAAATTTATTTTTATTGGTATTGATTTCCTCGAAATTGCGTGTACATCCATTAAAGAAGCAAGCCATCAACAGTCCTACTCCAATAGTCAATATTTTTTTCATCTGTATATAATTTGTCTTTTAAAGGTGATGAAGCAATCGATTATAGTATTCATCCACTGCTGTGTTTTGAATACGCCCGAAGGTTTCATCGCTCTTTTTTAGAATGAAAGTTTTAGATCAAATCCCCAGGTTGCCATTGGCAGGTTAAATCCACGTTCAAAGCCCTGTGCATTTCCCGTTGTGGAAGTTGCCTGCGGATCCATTCCTTTGGGCGTGTTTTGAAACAGGATAGCGACATTACGTCCTACGAGCGATAACCGCGCATCTTTAATCGGAGTTGCCCTAAACCATTGTGGCGAGAAATTATACCCCACGCTGACCTCCCTCAATTTGATGTAAGAGGCATCGTAAATATATCGGGCGGCGCTCGAAGCACTATTGTGGGTCCAATGGTCCATGGGAGATACCCAAGCCAAGGCGGGTTTATCAGCCCAAAACTCCGATACCGAAGGGTCATAGACCGTATTGCCCAATTGGATTCCTTTCGATCTTCCATAGTCGGGGTACATGACATAATTTTCGTTATAATCGGCTCCTGGTCTCACGGTATTGCCGGGTTGCAAAAATCCGCGACGTTCTTCCGTATTTTCACCTAGGATCAGATCCGATAACATATATTCCCATCGGCCATCCAACGTCTGTACCGTGCTCCCATCTATACCGCCTCTGAAGGCCGTATAGGACCACACTTTTCCACCAGACTGAAAGTCTAGCATGGTTCCAATTGAAAACCGGCCAATATTGACCGTATTTTTCCAGCCACCGAACCAACGTGGCTGTATTTCACCTAAATATTGATCCGGAAGAAATTTGGGTTTTCCATCAGCCCCCACATAAATAGCACCTTCGGCATTGCGTTTATAATCATTACCATAAAATACACCATAAGATTTTCCAACCTCAGCATACAATTTGATATTATCACCGCTGCCCATTTCATACCGGTTTACACCAGCAACCAGTGATACTACCTTCGAGTTATTCTTAGACCAGTTAAATCCCGTTGTCCAGGTCACAAGCTTTGTTTTTACTGGAATAATATTTAAGCTTACCTCTGTTCCCCAGTTTTTAATCTCACCAGCATTCAGTATTTCCCGACGATAACCGCTTGCCAGAGGCGCATCCGCCTCTACAATTTGATCCTTGGTGCGCTTGCTGTAGTAGGTGATATCAGCCGTAATACGGTCATTCCAGAGCTTAAACTCTGTCCCTGCTTCCCAGGATTGCGTCTGCTCAGGTTTCAAATTTGGATTTTTCAAAACCTCCTCACCCACATAATAAGGTAAACCTAAAAACGAACCACCATCCGGACGGTAATAGCCGGTCAATAGCCGATCAAAGCCTGTATCGTTGCCCACCTGTGCATAAGAAGCTCTCAACTTCCAATAGCTCAGCGGACTATTTTTTATCTGCAACAGGTCTGTCATGATCAAGCCCGTTCCAAAAGAGTAATAGAAATACGAATTATTAGATTTGGGTAGAGAACTCGACCATTCGTTTCGTACAGTAGCATCGAAAAACAGCCTGTTTTTATAAGAAAAACTCGTCATCCCAAAAACGGCCTGTTTTTCCTTGCGTTCAATTTCTTCCAACGAAGAGGTAATTCCCCGGGTATTGGATAAGGTACGCTGGTCTGGAAAGAGCAACATAAAATTTCGCGAACTTATACGGTCGCCATCAATCCGCTGGATCGAAGCGCCTGCATTGGCAGAAATATTAAAATCTTTCTTGAGCGTCTTATTGAAACTTAATAAAGCATCGAAATTGTTATTTGTCCACGAACGATTCCATTTTGAATAATCGCCATCTGTGTCAAATGGACTATAGAGATTGGTAAAGTCCCAGCCTTTTGACTTTTGCAGATCCGTTGCACCCCTTAGACGTAAGCGAAACAGATTTCCCAATTTTAGGTTTAAAGTCAGGTTTGCATTAAACATATTTTTATCATCGGCATTTGCCGTTTCATTCAACAGCCAGTACGGATTTCTAAACCCATTAAAGTTAAAAGGAGTACCATCCGGCTGCTTCCAGGGGATCAATTCCGCTATGGAGGCATCACGTGGCAGATTGGCGATGGCATATAGGGGATTTCGATCTGAAGCGTTGCGGTAGCCCCTATTTTTAACATCTTCCAAGGTATAACGCACACTGGCGTCGACATCAAAATAATTGGTAATCTTTGCCGTACTTCTTAAATTAAAATTATGCCGATCATACAGATTAAATTTTTCAAGAATATCATTGGCATGTTGATTGGTATACGAAAGACGGAAACTCATTTGATCCGTTAATTTATCGAGTGCAATGCTATTGGTCAGTGCATGCGAGGTCTGATACATATTTTTGATGGTCGACTCCTGAGGTATATAAGATTTTACCTGTCCATTACGACCGACCACATCAAATCCGAGCATCGGTAAGCCCCAAGAACGGTTATCCTGATTGCCCTGATTTGGATTCCAGATTCCATAAGGTAAGTCTGGGTTAAAGTTGACACCATTATTTGCATTCCCAAAATAATTGACACCTTCTCTTCGTTGGAAACGCCCGTTCTGACCGGCACCATATATATTCTGGTAGGTGGGATAGCTATATAACGATCCAAACATTGCATTGAAACCATAGCTGATACCCAATCCCTGTTTTCTCCCGGCCTTTTTTGTTGTGATCAATACGACACCATTGGCCGCATCCGAACCATATAATGCCGAAGCATTGGCCCCTTTCAGGATTTCGATATTCTCAATTTCGTCCGGATTAATGCTATTGACGGCACTTCCATAATCCAGGTCGCCACTCTCGCCCGAATTATTTAACATCGGAACGCCATCAATAACAAATAATGGCTGGTTATTTCCTGTTAAAGAGTTATTACCCCGTATAACGATACGTGTAGAACCCAATGGCCCACCACCGGGTACCACTTGCATACCCGCGGCTTTACCGGACAACATATCCAACAAGTTGCTACCCCGCACTTCGGTCATCGAGTTGACATCGATGGACTGTTGTGCAGAAGTCAAAGACCGTACATCCCGTTTTATGCCCATCGCTGTCACGACGACTTCTTCCAACGAGCGGTTTTCGGCCTGTAAAGTCACTGTCAGTTCTTTCCTTCCACGCAAAGCAATCGTTTGGCTGGCAAAACCAATATAGCTGACTTTTACAATGCCATTTTCTGTCGTATTAATGGTAAATTTTCCATTTACATCGGTAGAAGCACTCCCTTTTGCACTGGAGTTGATATGCGTAATAATTGCTCCCGAGATTGGCTTTTTGTCCATATCCAAGACAAGTCCCGAGAGTTTAATTGGCTTTTCCTGTGCATAAAGCAATGTACTGGATAAAAAAAGTACACAAAACGCCAGTAAAACATCATAAAATAGTTTACATTTTCTGTTCATAAGTTAAGTTTTAAAATTGGGCTTGGTTACACAATTTTCGGTTTATTAGAAAGAGTAAATTCGTGCATCACATCACAAAAAGTCATGGATCCCGAATCCGTCCATCCCATTTTTTCCAAGCGATGGTCAATCGCGCAGAACTAGAGACGACATTGGTTTTCACAAATGGTTTCATCGTACTATTCATAAAGTTTAAATCGGTTTAGCAATACTTAATTTCCCTTATCGCTGTAGATCAAAGTTCCTATGGTCTCTATAACAAATGAATTAATGATCGAATTAATGCCACTGTTAATCTTCAAAATTTTAAATATTTTTTTTTATTTTGGACTCTTATAAAAAAGAACTAATATTGAAAAACAAGGGGTAAGCCACAAAAGCGGTGCAACATCGTTTTACCTTATCAATAGCAGTATTGAGGCTTACAAAAAAGGAATAATCACGTTAAGTAAGAGACAGGATCTATTCTGACAGTAATAAACCAATTGATCAAAACCTTTTTATGTTTCAAGCGAGTAAAAAATTATATTTGATATATTCAGTTCGATCCCTACTTACCATATTGTTTTTGTTGTGGTTTCTTCCCTTGAGTTTTTCCAATGACCGTGGTTTGTATTTTTATGCGCACCAGTCCGCTATCGAACGACGGACTTCGCTCCTGCTCCATCCCGGAAGAGCCTATGAACAGCATCAGATCAACAACCTGGAAATCAAATTCGATGCAGAGATCCGTCGGAACGAAAGAGAGCTATTTGGCTATCTTCTCAAAATCATCGACAACAAAAAGGGGAGCTTCAAACTGCTGTTAAATAATCAAAATGAAGTTTTTTTGGTTATTTCAAAACCTGCCCAAAAAGATGAATTCATCAAGCTTAAGATCAATCAGGCCCCCCGGCTCCAAGTCAGTTTACGGTTGGACAGATCAACAGATCATATCATCCTGAAAATAAATGGTCAGGCTATTCAGATGACGACCGTCTTGTCAGATTTAAAGAATCTAGTATTCAATTTCGGGCAATGTCATATAGAGGGTTTTGAAAGCAACGATGTTCCTCCCATGACGCTGCGTGATGTACAACTGTTGGTCAATGGTACACTCGCCAACCATTGGCAATTTGACAAATATCAAAAACAGGTAATCTACGATCAGATTGAAGGTGCCGAAGCGACTTTTAATAATGGAAAAATGCTGATTGACAAAAGTGTCAAATGGCATAAATTAGGGTCAATATCCAGCATATATGCGCCGCAGATTGCCTTCGACTCTATACACAATCAACTGATTGTGATGGATTCAACAGGCGCAAGGTACTTTTCTCCGGCTACGATGAGCAGTACACTGTACCCCATGAAAAATATACCCGGAGATCGGGTGGAAAATCGTCTAACGATAGATTACGTGAACAATAAGCTTCTGTTTTACAATTTTAACACACCCTATCTCAACTATTTTGATTCCAATTCAAGAACTTGGACAAAACAAGAAGCGCAACGCCAAGATCATTCCCATCACAACAGCTATATCTCGCCCAAAGATACGAGCCTATATCTTTTTGGAGGCTATGGGCATTACAAGTACAACAGCGATTTTATCAAAATAAATCTACGTACCGGTGCATTGGTGAAGAAAGATCTTTCCGCATCTATCACACCGCGCTACCTCGCTGCCATGGGGGCCAATCATGCCGGCGACAAGCTCTTTGTATTAGGTGGCAAAGGTGCTGAAATGGGCTTACAGGAACTTTCATCCAAATCATTTTCAGACCTATACGCGATTGATCTGAAGCAAATGGCGCCGCGGTTACTGATCGACAATATCTTACTAGACAAAAAGAATTACGGCTTTTCCAATCATTTGATCCTGACAGAAAACGACCGTAATATGTATGTGCTCACCTATCCGATCGATCAAACCGCCTCCTATTTTCAGTTAAACAAAATCGATATGCAGACCAAGGCTGTCGAAAAATATGCCGATTCTATCCCTTTTCACTTTAAAGATGACCTATCATTCTGTGACCTGTTTTATTCACCGTCCTTAAAAATGCTACTTGCTGTTACCGTCAGCAGCACAGACAAAGTGAGTTCTATGGTAGATATTTACGCCATTGATTTTCCGCCACTAAAACAAGCAGATCTACAATATACACTTCCTGCTAAGTCAGCCCCTTGGAAGGCCAGCTTCATGCTTATACTTGGACTAGGCATAGTCATCGGAGTTTTCCTATACCTACGTTACCGCAAACAACGACAGCAGGTAAGTTTATCCCCAACCGCTCAATCAGCACCCGAACAGACTGCCCCCGCTACAGGAAACAATCTGTCTACTTTAGCATCCCAAAGCAGCAAAACCGTGGCCAATGTTACGCAAGCGCAAGCGCAAAAAAAGAAATGCTTTTACAACCGACGTCAGAATTCGATCTTATTTCTTGGCGAATTTCAGGTGTATGACAAATACGGAAAAGAATATTCAGAAAGCTTTTCCCCGATCTTAAAACATCTGCTGATCCTTATTTTACTCTATAGTATTAAGTTTGAAAAAGGGATATCCTCCTCCAAACTGGAAGAAATTCTATGGTTTGACAAGTCGGATAAATCTGCGACCAATAACCGGAATGTCAATATCAGCAAATTGAGATTACTCTTAGAATCATTGGACAATGTGCAGATCGTGAACAAAAGTTCCAATTGGTCTATCAAGCTACCAGAAAATGTGCTTTCGGACTATGCCGAAACGATCTTTTTAGCCGAAAAAATTAAAAATGATCCTGATATTGACCGCTCCGATGTTCAACGATTTCTGGAACTGACGTCTTATGGTGAACTTCTGCCCAATATTCAATTTGAATGGATCGACAACTTCAAATCTGAGTTTTCGAACATTGTTATGGATACCTTATCCACATTGATACACAGCCCCAAAATCGCTTGGGACCAGTACGATTCGATTCTTTTGCAAATTACTGACAGCATGTTTCTTTTCGATCCATTAAGTGAGGAAGCGTTGTATCTCAAATGTAAGATACTATTTCAGCAGGACAAAAAAACATTAGCGATCAGCACCTATGAAAATTTCATTAAACGCTATCAGATCAATCTGGGTGAAGAGTTTGATAAAACATTTAAAGAAATTGTGGGGCCACTGTTATGATGATGGAGAAAGCCCTTTTTAATCCAGTAAAATAGGGATTTATCCAATCTGCTTCGCCCCATGTTCGTACCTGCTTCGGAACAGCAACAGATGTTATACAGCTATTGAACAGCTATTGACCAGACTTTAAACAGAAAAAATCTGGTTCACTAGTGGTCAATTACTGTTGGCAAGCTGTTGAGCTCCGAAGCTGGTACGAAGCAGGTACGGACAGCGTCCTAAGCCAAGGCGGGCGAAGGGGCCAGTTTGCGGCTTGGCCGCGGCCTCTTTTCCGGGGCCACAAGCAGCGCAGCAAAGCCATTGGGGAAGCTATTTTAGCTATTCGCTTGCAGACGGTTGGTCCCCCTTGATCCGAAATTTTAAAAACAATCCATTTTCGTCCAATCTCAGGAGCTTAGGGTATTCCCAGAAAGCATAAAATCTTTCGCGCGAGCGACGTGTTACCTTTAACATGGCATTGAGTTCCGATGCAGGCAGCTGGGCTTCGATCGATGCCCGTACGGCAGGATCCAGGAGCAGCATTTTGGCCCCTTCCTTTTCATCGGCACCCTCATATTTCTGCAGCTGGTTATCGCCATAGAGCATATTGATGTAATGCGTATTGCTCACCTTGACCAGCCATTCCGAAGCGATCAGCGCCTGGCCTGCCCGATCCGAAATCATCTGTTTGTCGCCAGCTTTGTCGCCTATAAAAAAGACACGGTTTTTACGGTACAGGAAAACAACCTGATGCACCTGCAGTATGCTGCGGTCTGCTGGTATCCCAGCAACTTGCAGCGACCGAATATAGGCCAGTAAAGCGGGCATGCTCCTTTGCTCCTGCCAGACCTTCAGTAGTGCGCTATCGGGAAGCGCGGGGCCATTGCTGTCCGCTTTTAGCTCGCGGATCACTTCGGAGAGCTCGCCCTGCTTTTGTAACAGCTGTTCCATTTGCTCCTGTAGTGTGCGCTCCTGCCTACGCAGGTCGGCATTAGCGTTCAGCAGGCTGCCGCGCTGTGCGATCAGATCCTGTTGCCTTAGTTCGAGTTCCTCTTTACAGTCCTCCAGTTGACCGAGGCGTTTAAATGTAGACAGTGCCAGCTGCGGATGCCGGTACAGGTATACGCAGTAGAGCAGCAGCGGCACAAAAAACACCCAAAAATCATGTTTAAAGTAACTGTTGAAAATCGTATAGCCCCGGTGCTGGCTCAATACTGCCGTCATCAGCAGCAAGTGCACAGCCGTAAGCAGCCCCAGTGTCGGTCCGAAGAAAAGTAGTGCCCGGTAGCGCAAGAGCCGATGGTTAAAAACCTGGATAATCGTCGATCGCGCAGCGTAAACCCAATGGAGCATCCAGGCAATGAAGTAAGCATACAGCACGAGCAGGCCCACGGT
>JAITLV010000051.1 GCA_031277685.1 Sphingobacterium sp.
TAAAGCTGTCCGGATCAATATCTTACCTTTTTTGTCATGGAGGTGCCTCATACCATGATGTACGGCATTTTCGACAATTGGCTGAATCAGCATCGACGGAATCTTTTTATTGCTTTTGATTAAGCGCTCATCCGACTGAATGCTATAGGTAAATATATGATCGAAACGTTCTTGCTCCAGATCCAGATACAGCTTGACCAATTGAAGTTCGGAAGCGATGGTCACCTTGGAGAATTGAGAATTCTCAAGTACGATACGGCTCAAAGTGGCGAATTTCTGAATCAGCTTGCTGGCCTGTACGGCATCATTTTCGACTACATAGGCCTCAATAGAATTCAAAATATTGAAAATAAAATGTGGATTCATCTGCGAACGAATAGCTTTCAGTTCACTCTCATATAATTGTTGCCGGAACTCTGAGGCCAATTTTTTTTCCTTTTCCATTTCCAGTATCTCGCTCTGCTCCCTGATCTTGCATTCATTTTGTTTCAACTCATGCTGTAAGGTTAGGCTAAATTCCTGTTGCATCCGATTAATTTTGGCCTGATGCGCCAGTCGATAGATCAAAATCAGTACTACTACAAGAAAAACAAAAGACACTAGACCGATTTTAAACCATAAACCTTGATACCACAACAGTTTTACAGACACAGGGATATCTAGTTGCGCTTTCGACCAATTTCCATCCTGGTCCCCCACTCGAAGGATAAAACGATAATCTCCCCCTGAAATATTGCTGTAAACAGCCTGTTGAATTGCGTCTGAATCAATCCATTCCCGATCAACCCCTTCTAGCTTATAGCTAAAACGTAAGGTCTTGTCCGCAAGTTGGCCCGGTACAGCAAACTGAAATGAAAAGGTATTTTCATCAGGCTGGAGCGCAATCTTTCCATTTACAAGCCGGTAGGTATTATCGTGATTCAGTATCTTAAACGCACTTATAACGGGGGGTATATTTTCAGTTTTATTTCCAATCTCAGCCACCGATCCCTTGATCAGACCTTTATCCGTCATCCAAACCAATACATCCGAATCAAAATAAAAATTATAGGTCGAAAATCGTTCAGGCGGGAATATGCCTTGACCTGCTCCCAATTGTAAAAACGTTTTGGACTTTGGATCAAAAATCATTACTCCATCTCGAGTGTTCATCCAGATTCGTCCTTTTATATCATTTTTTAGGGTATGGGCATAAAACAAGGGGAAACGATTACGGTCATTTGCCTGTAGGAAACGTGTTTTCCCTGGCTGTTCAACGATCATCCCTATACCCTGTTGGCTACTGCTGTACCAAAAGTGGCGATCGATATCTAAAAGAAAGGAAAACACGGTATTGGCAGCAAGACTTTCTCCAGACTGCCACTGATGCTTGAAATTAATAAACTTCATATTCACCTTATCCACTACTTTAACCGCACCGAAGCCATCCATACCCAGCCATAGAGAGCCAGAACTATCCTTTCCTAATGTGATTACTTTATGGTCAATAAGACCATTCTCTTTATTGTACAAGACAACCCTATTCGTAGAAAGATCATATTGATATAGTCCCGAGCTCCAGGAGCCGATCCATAGGATATCTCTTCCATTGACTGAATCCCAAATCACACTATTGCAGTCGGCTCGTTCAAGACCAAAAGAGTTTCCTACAATCTTTAATGCCCTAAGCTCTTTACTCACCGTATCAAAAACATAAATCCCGCTGTCTACGGTGGAGATATAAATATAAATCCCTATAGCTACAAGTTGGCTGACCTTAAGGTTATTCAGGGAGAAAGCTGATAAACGTAGCTGAAAATCTGGAGATAATTCACCAATCTGAGCCTTGGAGACATACCACTTCTTGTCACCTACTTTTAAAATATGCTGGATAGGGTCAGTTTTAGTGGGTATGAGGTCTTTAATTAAATTAAACTTTTTCGAATAATAAAATAGACCATGATCTGAACATATAAAATATCCTCCCTGTATGGATACAATACGGTTAATTTTAACAGTAGATCCCTCTGGAACAGCCCTGTTCCACGGTATCTCAACAATCTCCTTATAATATAGGTCATAACTGTACAGCTTGCCCCCACTATGGGCTGCCAATATTTTATTCTCTTCCGAAAAAAAAGATACATCAGCGATATTGTTATCATAATGTGCAACATTAGGACCAATACCAAGAATATTTCGCTGTTCAATCTGCTTTTTTTGAGGCAATAACCGTATCAGATCATGATTATAATAGGCGGCAAAAACCTGCTCCCCTGCCCTACAGATTCCCGTAACCGCATTTTCACCCTTGTTCGACAGATCATAATGAACTGTCTTCCCAGAATTGGGTTCGTAAGAAAATAAACCATGATAGCGCGTACCTATCCACAGAATCCCATGCTGATCTTCTTGGATGCGGAAAATAGTTACATAAGCTGTCGGTGTTAGTTTTACCGATGATATGCGTCCGGATACCGGATCCAGAATCTGCAGGTCTGTTTCTTGCCCACCAAAAAACACCTTGCCTCCTGACTCATGAACAGCATAAAGTTCATGTTTCTCAACATCTCCGCGAGCAGCTTTGGCACTATAACTAGTCCAGGCCTCATGCTGGGGTTTGGACCGATCATAACATATTAAGCCCCGGTTATAGCTCGCAACCCAGATCTTATTATTACTGCCTATGCTGAGATTTCCCAGATCATACGAAAAATCTGAATGTTGCGTAAAACTAACAGGGAAAAAGGTATTCCCATCAAAATAGCACAGACCTTTTCCCGTTGTGATCCATACGAATCCTTTTTCATCGACAGCGGCATCTCTGATTTTGTCACTGGGGAGTCCCTCGCGACTGGTAAAATGGAGAAAGTTATAAATCCGTTCCTGTGCCAGCCCTCGCGATAAGGTAACCATCACAACGACAAATAGCCGAATCAATAACTTTACGATAGCCATAACTGCAGGTTAAGTACGGGATAATAATTCCATAAGCAGGCTTTTTTTTGTTGACGAAACCTCTAGCTCTGATCCGTCCACAAGCTGTAAGGTTCCCCCTTCCCCTTTCTTATAGCGAATTACACAACTAAGATTGACGATCGTGCTCCGGTTGATCCGCAAAAAGCGATCAGCATCCAACAATCCTTCAAACTCTTTCAGTGTCCTGGAAACAATGATCTTGTTACCTGCAGAGAAATAGAACACCGAATAGTTACTCATCGCTTCGATTTTGACGATTTCATCTTTCCTTACAAAATAAATACCTTCCGAAGTAGACAGGGCCAACCGCGATGCGCAGGTGCTCCCCATATGAATACCCTGTTTCTGGCGCTGTTTTTTCCATTCAATCCGTTTGGATAATTTTTCAATTGCAGCCGTTAGTTCATCAGTATCCACTGGTTTGAGCAGATAATCCAAAGCATCAGCGCGCAGGGCTTCAATGGCATATACGTTATAGGCAGTTACAAAAATAACCTCGAAATCGATGTTTCCTAGATTTTCCAAAAACTTAAATCCATCCATCAGCGGCATTTCGACATCCAGGAAAACGATATCCGGGCTAATGGATGGAAGGATTTGTAGGGCAACAAAGGGATCGTTAAATATCCGTTCGACAACAAGCCTATCGGCAAAAGCGCTGAGTTTATGTTGGAGCAAAGTGGCACCTTTCAGTTCATCATCAATAATGACTGCCTTGATCATAATTTATTCCATTTACATTGACACCTTCGAAAACAATCAAATTGTTATCTTAAATATACGATATATTCAGCAGGCTATTGCACCTTCGCTCCATTCCCGACATCTATGTTAAAAAGATAGCGAGTAGTTTACCCTTTCCGATCAGCACTTTTTCAGTTTAGCATTTCTATTCCGATTTTAGTGCCGCCTCAACCTGATTTGCATCATTTAGGTCCACGCCCTTACGCTTCAGGCTTGCCATGGTTCCTCCTGGAATAATTACATAACGGTACACAATTTGACCAGGTAATGCCACGAGACTGCCACCATCGTAGACAAATCGATAGATAATAATCCGATTCTCTTTCGGATGATGGGAAATTGTACTCATTCTTCCCCCGGCTCTTGACGTATAAGGCAGCGGGTAAATTCCGCCTCCATAATCCAGATAAACAATCACGGTTCCACTGCGCAGTATTGTTGTTGATAGCCCTTTGGCAGCAAGATGGGCAATTCTGACCGCCGTACCGTCCATAGTAGAATCTTTAACTCCTGTAGCACTTTGCCAACCACTGTAGAGCACATTAGCAGTACCAGTAGCTCCCCTCAGGTTGACCCCTGTGCCCCATCCGGATGCAGTCTTGGGTCCAAAAAATTGATAGCTATCCACCTTAAAATAGAAGTCGCCTACGGCACCCACTGACACCGCTGGAATTTGGGTGCCGCTCAGGATTTTGGACCCCGCCGCTCCATTGGCACCTGCCGCTCCCTTAAAAGAAGTCGCTTTGCCCCATCCGGCATCCGTTTTGGGACCGTATATTTCGGAAGTCGTTTTACGGATATAATAATCTCCAGCTTTCCCCAGCGTAGCGACAGGAACCGCATCGCCAGAGAAAATTGTCGCTCCGTCATCACCTTTTACTCCCTGAATTCCCTTGGCGCCCTGCTCGCCTTTTTCCCCAACGGCACCCTGCGGCCCGGTGTCACCCTTTTTGCAGGAGAAAAAGATAACCAGTCCTAGACTGACCATCAACATGCTTTTTAAAACTTTCATTTGAATAATTAGTTTTTAAACTTTATCCAAATATATCGTTGGTTCAGTTGCAAAAAATCAGTAATGAGCGAAACAGGAGTTTCATTGAGTAAATAGACCGAAATATCTAGTAAAGAATTTACATAACGTCTATGATCCTCCCCTTCAATAACAACTTTTAGACTAGCCTGATCACTTCAGTCAATAAAGACCAATCTTCTGTACCAGGAAGGAAACAGTTCTCCTTTGTGCCATCATGTTGTATAAAAATAACAGGGTTACCACTCTTTCTGAACTGTTGAGAAAGTTCGTTGATCCGATCAATGACACTAAAGGTATCATACCGTAACCTATAGCGTCTAAAACTGCCCTGTTACATATCTATAATTAGTAAGGCCTTCATCCTAAACTCACTTAGTGATAATTTGATGGATAAATATAACAAATGTTTATTGTCAAACGGTATATTCGACCAGGAACGAGATGCAAAACGTTATATATGCAGTTTTATTTCCTATCCTATGCCAAGTCGATCGAAGAACAAATCGCCTAGATTTGTAAGACTGAAAGTGAATCAAAATACAGCATTCTTGAAGGGTTGAATATCGCTGAACTATTAAACTATATGAATGATGAGGACAATACGGTGCCGCAGCTGGTAAAGAAAGTGATACCTCAGATTGAAACACTTGTAAATAAGCTCGTCACAAAACTTAAAAACAATGGTTGGTTGATATATATAGGCGCCGGAACAAGTGGCCGACTTGGGATTTTAGATGCATCGGAATGCCCTCTGACATTTGGTGTCTCCAGCGATGTCATTGTCGGATTATTTGCCGGTGGAGACACAGCTCTAAGACAAGTGGTCGAAAACGCGCAAGATAATAAGAGTACCGCCTGGGAAAGGGACCTGAGCACCGCAAAAAATAATTGTATAGGTTCTTCTAGCTCGCGGGTTAAAATAACCAACTCGACAGCTAATATGTCCACTTGAACCGATTGTTTCTTTCAATAGCCTTTGGCCTGATCTACATTTGATTCAACAAAAAGAAATCAGGACGAAAATTTAAACAAGAAACAATGAAAACAAAACTTACAACGGTTCTTCTAGCAGCAACATTCTCTTTGAGTATACCTGCAATTGTCAGTGCACAAAATAGCAAAACAACCCGTACTGTTTCAAAAACAGATACCAGTATCCGACCATTTAAGATCAACATTCCACAGTCAAAGCTTGACGAGCTTAAACGACGTATCGGAGAAACTCGTTTTCCGGATAAAGAAACTGTACATGATGAATCTCAAGGTATTCAATTGGCGCAATTGAAAGAACTGGTAACCTATTGGGGGAAAGAATATGACTGGCGAAAACTTGAAAAGAAATTAAACGCACTTCCACAATACATAACAAAAATTGATGGATTGGATATCCAATTCATACATGTCCGTTCAAAAGAATCCAATGCACTTCCGGTAGTCCTTACGCACGGATGGCCAGGCTCACCACTAGAATTCATTGATGCCATTGGCCCACTGACTGACCCTGTAAAATATGGTGGAAAAGCAGAAGATGCGTTCGATGTGATTATCCCTGCAATTCCGGGATATGGCTTCTCGGAAATCCCCAGAGAAACAGGCTGGAATCCAGACCGTGTTGCCAAAGCTTGGGATGTATTGGTGAAACGCCTTGGCTACACAAAATATGTTTCGGAAGGGGGTGACCATGGATCAGTGATCTCCGATGCGCTGGCAAGACAGGCTCCGTCCGGACTTCTTGGAATACACCTTACTATGCCCGCAACAATTCCTGCTGAATTAGTAAAACCAATTAACGCTGGTGATCCTACTCCTGCCGGACTTTCGGAAGACGAAGCTAAAGCATACAATTCTTTAAGTACATTCTTTGGAAGAAATGCTGCCTATGGCGGAATGATGGTTACAAGACCACAGACAACAGGTTACCTTCTGTCTGATTCTCCAAGTGCACTTGCAGCATTCCTCTATGAAAAAATTGCAGAATGGACGGAAAGCGACCTACAACCAGAAAAAGTAATCCATAGAGATGCAATCCTGGATAACATTACGCTTTATTGGTTGACGAATACCGGTGCTTCCTCCTCACGTTTCTATTGGGAAAATAATAACAATAATTTCAGCTCAGATCACCAAAAAACAAAGACAATAAAAGTTCCCGTGGCTATTTCCGTATTCCCACATGAAATCTACCAAGCACCTGAGAGCTGGTCAAAAGCGGCATATCCTTCCATGTATTATTATCATAAAGCGCCAAAAGGAGGACACTTTGCAGCATGGGAGCAACCTCAGGTTTTTACTGAAGAGCTTAGAGCTGCATTCAAATCCCTTAGATAATAGGTAATATAAACTAGCCGATTGCACTATTTTATCCCGTCCACTTTTTCAAAGCTGAAAAAGTGGACTTTTTTTACACCCATTTCCCTGAAAATATTTCATGCCCATAAGTGCCGGCTTCAATAGAAAAAACGCCCGTTATAACCACTTTTTACTGTTTTAAACCTGTTAATTACCGTCTATTTGTATCACAAAACAACAGTTTTTAACAATTTAAAAAATAGGAAATATGAACAAATTAGCAATTTTATTGATCACAGGCCTAATGATATTCTGCGGTTATTCCAAAGGTCAAAATTCCGCTGGTCTAGTAACATGGGAGTGTATTCTCAAAAGAAAATCCCCTGACGAAGGGGAAATTTCCATGAAAGCCAAAATACCTCAAGGGTGGCGTATGTATGCGCTGGGCAATAGTCCCAAAAGCCCCATAAAAATGAACTTCACATTCCAGCCTGATAAATCTTATGAACTCGTCGGAAAGGTGGGCCAACCCACACCACGCACAAAGTTTGAAAAAGTACCGGGCATTCCTGTAACCTATTTTGAGAACGATGTTGAGTTTAGTCAAAGAATTAATATAAAAGGAAAGAACGGCACGATCAGGGGGACAATTGAGTTTATGCAATGCAGTGATGAAATTTGTATCCCACCCCAAGAATTCGGTTTTGCCCTCAAAATCCTTTCTTTATAATTGACATACCAACATCCTTGATTCATCTTTTCATCCATAAAATCATTATCATGAAATCGATAAAAGAAATACTATACCTCTTAACGCTACCTTTGATCATCACGCTGATTATGGCTTTCAAAGGATTTGCAGACGACCAAAAATTGGAAAACATTAAGGCAAAAAATTCGGATAAAAGCTTTGCCGTCGTCGAACTATTCACTTCCGAGGGCTGCTGGAGCTGCCCTCCGGCAGACGAACTCATCGCAAGGCTCGAAAAGGATAACCAAAACAAGAAACTTTTTATTCTGGCATTTCACGTAGATTATTGGGACCATCAGGGATGGAAAGACCGTTTCAGCAAAGCCAGCTTCACCGAAAGACAAAAACAATATGCAATATGGATGAAGCTAAGTACGCTCTATACTCCACAGATGGTAATCAATGGCAAGACAGAAACAATTGGCTCCGAATCTACTAAAGTATTACGCGCCATTCAGTCGGCGATGCTGGAGAGCCATACGGAAAACCTGGCTTTAAAAATAGAAAAATCCGAAGGTAAATCTATTCGAATCAGCTACACTTCAACGTCAGCATCGAAAAACTCCACAATCCTCATGGCGCTGATCCAAAAGAAAGCATCCTCCCAGGTGTCAGCAGGTGAAAACGCTGGAAAAGCGCTTTCGCATGTGCAAATTGTCCGGGATCTACAGAGCCGAACACTTCAAGCCAATGACAGCTTCTCATTCAAACTTCCGGATACCAAAGAAGATTGGGAAATTATCGCTTTTGAACAGAACCAAAATTCTGGAGAAATCATTGATGCGACCAGCCTAAGTTTATAGGGAAACACTGTCCAGTTCAACACCAGAAATGCTTTATTCAACTTTCAATATGTCGGGTTCAACGCTTTTGATCTTTTCGACTGGCATTGTTTACTATAATTTTATCAAAACAAAAGAGAAAATATCATGAAGCACGTAAAACAAATAAGATTATTACCCATTGTATTACTCTGTATCTTAGTAGGCTTTATCGCCTTACAGTTTTTCAATGCGCCGATTGAACAAAGGCCGGTAACCGGTCCTATGAAAAATGTACCGAAAGAGGTAACTCGGATTTTAGAACGTTCCTGTTACGACTGTCATTCAAATGCGCAGCATCTCACTTTCTTAGATAAGCTCGCTCCGATTTCCTGGATCGTCAACAAAGATATCCGCAGAGCCCAGGAAGTAATGAATTTTTCGGAATGGGACAAATTATCCGATGCTGAGCAAAAGGGGAAATTCTACGCAATATTTAATATGGTTCGTGCCGAAAGAATGCCTCTTCCATCCTATGCCATGACGCATCCGGGGGCTAAACTCTCAGCAAATGAGATTGAGACCATAAAGCAGTTTGCTTTATCTCTTTCAGAAAAAGACAGTTTTATTCCCGCGCATACGACAATAAGCCCCATGGAAACTGGTCGTAACGTAGAAACTTTGACCACTTCCACACAGCCTGAAGTTCCGGTTTCTCCCAATGGGATCAGCTACAATGCTGACTTTAAAAATTGGAAAGTGATCGGCATGAGTACACTCATTGACAACAGCATACGGGTAATCTACGGAAATGACATAGCCGTAAAAGCGATTCAAGAAGAAAACTTTCATCCATGGCCAAATGGAAGCGCAGTAGCAAAGGCAGTTTTCAAACAGGCAAAAAAAGCGAATGGTGAAATTGTACCGGGTGACTTTGTGAACATGCAATATATGGTCAAAGATGGGAAAGAATATACGGAAACTGAAGGCTGGGGATTTGCAAAATTCAATGGACAGGAATTGAAACCAACAGGAAAAACAGCATTATTCGCGCAACAGTCCTGTATCAGTTGCCATAGGCAGCTGGCAGAATCAACAGGCTATCTTTTCAATGTACCACCAAAAGTAAATTCCAGGAAATTAATTGAACAATATTTAAAAACAGCGCAAAATGAAAAAAATCCTATATATACTTCTATTCAGTAGTTTAATTTTTGGCTCATGTGCCAAAAATCCTGAGAAAGAAACTGGAAAAATCCGTTTTATGTTTGATCCAGGAAGTCTGAAGTTTATCTCATCTTCTTTTAATCCCAACTTACAGACCATGTCCGCACTCTATGGTAATCAACAGGGAATTTCAGCACTGGAAACAGACAAGAAAACTACAGGTATAGATCTCAAGCTCGTGACATATGAGATGCAGGATGATCCAAATTATTTTGGAAGTAAGGTCAATGGCGAGTTGGTAAGCGTGGAGACCATTAAAACCGATCAAATGGGAAATCTCGAATATGGAATAGAATTCGGAAAGGTTTCTTCTGATGAATCCAGCGACCAGCGCATCAAGTCCATCCTTGATTATCAACCCCTAAAATTTCCTAAGTAACTTCAAAATTGAAAAAATTTATATCCATTTAAATATTGACACAATGAATATGCAACTAAATATAATGACAAAGATGCTCATATTTTCCATCGTTGTGCTTATGGAAGCTGGACTCTCCAAATTAAATGCACAAACGTCGATTAATGAAAAAAAGAGCGAAGTAGAAGCTACAATAAATTTCCAACAGACCAAAACAGTCCAAGCGGGACTCTTAAACGTAGGGTATGCTGAAATAGGTCCAAAAAATGGAAAACCAGTTATCCTTCTTCATGGATGGCCGTATGGTATTCACAGCTTTGAACAATCCTCCGTTATCCTTGCCACAAAGGGATACCGTGTACTAGTACCTTACCTGCGGGGATACGGAACCACAACATTTCTTTCCGCCCAAACCATGCGAAATGGGCAGCAGTCTGCGGTCGCACTTGATATCATCAAATTTATGGATGCACTGAAAATTGAAAAGGCGATTATCGGTGGCTTCGATTGGGGAGCCAGAACCGCAGATATTATCGCAGCGTTGTGGCCTGAACGTTGCTCGGCGTTGGTCGCTGTAAGCGGATATCTTATTGGTAGCCCAAAAGCGAACGAAAATCCGCTTTCTCCAAATGCGGAACTTTTATGGTGGTATCAATATTATTTTTCCACTGAACGGGGCTATAAAGGCTATAAAGCAAATACAGTGGAATTCAATAAACTGATCTGGAAAACAGCTTCACCACAATGGAATTTTGACGAGCAGACCTACAATCGTTCCTCAAAGTCGTTCGATAACCCAGACCATACGGATATTGTCATCCATAACTATCGTTGGCGGCTGGGATTGGCCAAAGGCGAAAAACAATACGACGATCTAGAAGACAAACTGGCAAAATCTCCGGATATTATCGTTCCTACGGTAACCCTTGAAGGAGATGCAAATGGAGCGGCCTTTCCACCGCCAGCGAGTTATGCTTCAAAATATAAAGGGAAGTACAAACATCATACTTTACACGGTGGAATTGGTCACAATCTTCCACAGGAAGCTCCGAAGGCTTTCGCGGAGGCCATCATGGAAGCTGACATGATGGCGCAATAAACAGCAATTATCCATTATAAGGGAATAATATAAATAACAGGGCTCAAAAGGCACTTAAAAAATTGATCATGAAAAATTCAACATACAAAAAATTAGATCTTAGTGGACGCATCTTTATGTCGTTATGGTTTGGCATAAGCGGTTTCTTTGAACTGACAAGAAACCCTGTGGTCTGGGACATCACATTAAAACTTGGTTATCCAGCACATTTCATTTACATACTGGGTGTATTTAAAATTCTGGGAAGTATCATTTTCCTTATTCCAAATCGTTTCAACAGGATTAAGGAATGGATTTTTGCAGGGATGTTTTTTGATATTACATTTGCTTTCTTCTCAAAGATAGTAGTCCTGGGCTTTTCTTCAACAATTGACGCGATCATCGCCTTTGTTGTCCTCGCCATTACGTACTACTCGTTTAACAGAATCCATTGTATTGATTACACTGAAAATTTGTATCAAGATTAAGAAATGATTTTTTATGGATTTGATTTAAATAACCCATAAAAAACATAACTTCAAACAGTAAACAGTCCTCATTAAGATGTTCAACCCCAAAAAGCAAGTACCATTTAAAATTTCAAATCGTCTGATATGGATCAGTTCGATTTCATTGGGAATATTAACTTCAATTCCTAAAATTGTAGACCACCACTTTGTTCCGTCCGAAGGTATAGCCGATTTCGCTGTAACATCGGGTTTTGCATTATTGATCTGGTATTATAATATCTATTCGATACCAGCTTATGCAAAGAAAACAGGCAGTAAAAAAGTACTGTCCGGTCAACTATTTAGGGGATTGGGAGTGGGTTTGATCCTTATGTTTTTTCTTTCTTCTATTCAGTATTACATTCTATCCCATTTAAATTTTGGCCCTAAAATATTGATGTACGAGGTAAGGGGAGTATTGATCAACCTGACGTTTTACATGTTTATCCATATATTATACCAGACCTATCTCAATCAACAATTCGTACGCGAACTGGAGCGTTCAATGGCTGCAAATCTTGAAGCACAGTATGAACTTTTGAAACAACAGGTAAATCCCCATTTTCTTTTTAATAGTCTCAACACCTTAAAATATATGGTAGAAAGCCGCGATGATCAGTCCTCAGAGTTTATTTTAAAACTTGCTGATTTTTACAGATTTACGCTTGGAAGCCTTAAACTTAAAGTCCTAACCTTAAAAGAAGAAC
The DNA here is from genome assembly GCA_031277685.1 of Sphingobacterium sp. GTDB lineage: Bacteria > Bacteroidota > Bacteroidia > Sphingobacteriales > Sphingobacteriaceae > Sphingobacterium. The sequence goes on from JAITLV010000051.1 coordinate 12,416, forward strand.
TGGCCATTATGGAATCCTATATCTATCTATTGAAAGCCCGTTTTGAAGAAGGTTTTTTTGTGACACAGAATCTCGGTGATGACATCAGTGAAACTTTCATTCCACCTTTTACGCTTCAACTATTGGTCGAAAACTGCATTAAACATAATATCGTTTCTTTGGATAAACCACTTCATATTGCTATTTATCAGCAAGAAGGCTATTTGGTTATTGAGAATAACCTGCAGGAGAGGAAGATTCCTGAACCTTCAACCGGGTTGGGACTCAAAAATATCAATCAACGGTACCTACATCTTTCCCAGAAAGATATTATCATCACGACAACAGACGAGAAATTTACCATAAAACTTCCCATATTATATGAACATCCTCATCATTGAAGACGAAATTAAAGCCGCACGTTCGCTTGAAAATCTGATACTAAATTTACGGCCAGGTTCACGGATTCTGGCAAAGATTCAGAGTGTGGAGGGCGCCATAGATTACTTGTCCAACAACCCATCACCAGAACTTATCTTCATGGATATCCAGCTATCGGATGGTATTAGCTTTGATATCTTTAAAGCTGTCAAAATTGCATGTCCTGTAATTTTTTGCACAGCTTTCGGTGAGTATGCCATGGAGGCAATTAAAGAAAACGGCATTGATTACTTGCTCAAACCATTTTCGGAGGATGATCTTAAAAAGGCTTTTGAGAAAGTGGATAATTTTAAAAATTTTTTTCAGAAAACCTCTGCCAATGATCTTGTTGACATGATCAGTCGAATCAATCA
>JAITLV010000038.1 GCA_031277685.1 Sphingobacterium sp.
CAATAGACGAACATTAGGCCAAGACAATTGCTTCTTTCCGATGTGGTCTGATACCTTATAGATTAAAAACTGTACGGAGTAAAATTGTTCTTCCGCGAAGTTCAAATTCATTCTGGGAAATCATATTGGCCGTCATGAGGTAGGTGCGATAGTTTTTGATATTGGCCAAATTATTCATTTCCAATTCGAAATCCATTTTCCACTTGTTGACCTTATAGCGGGTAAAAAAGTCGATGAAGGTATAACTTGCATTCTTCATGTTTGTTTGAAAGGTGGAAAGATTGCGTAGGTTTAGCCGCATAAAGCCATTTTTAAAGGGGCTAGCCGGAAAACCTATGTTATGCATCATGGCGGTGGTTTTATTTTGGATCGTATTGTCAAGGCCCTGTTGTTTGCTCCTGCTCCAATTGAAGAGTCCTGAATAGGATATATTATACGATTTAAATACTTTAGCTTCTATACTGGGCTGAAATAGATAGCTCATACTTCGAATAGGAACCAGGGCATTGTTTAACAATTGATTGTATTTGAAGTAAGAAATGCTTCCTTTTAGTTTGAGGGTACTTGCCAAGGGGAAAATGTATTTATCAAATCCAACCTGAGAAGACCATCGATCCTGTAGGTTATCCATATTGACCAAGATATTTTCGGTGATATTATTTTTTATAACGGAAGATAATATCGTGTTGGAAAGGGATCTTGTATAGCTAATGCCTGCATTTACAAATAATACTTTTAGGGTGCGGGCCAAATTATAATTGAGATTAAACGTATGTTTTCTGGATTCATTTAGCGCTGCATTATTTTGGCTAAGCATTCTATAGTTCCGTAATACTGCACCACGGTATATATCTTCGATATTGCCAATATCCTGCGCAAATTGATAGTTAAATTGAAGATAGTCTTCTTGCGAAACCTGCCATCTTGCTTTTAAATTGGGATTGATCAGCACGGAATTTTTGGAAGTGGCCAGTTGATGGCTGACGTCTTCATAATGTGTAAATAAATAGGTGATCGGGATGTCGAGCTGGGTTTCAAACCGATTTGTTTTCCAGGAATATTGCGGTGTAATAAACGCTTGGGACCTGCTCCAATGCAGATTATTACGGGTATTATCGCCCAGTGTTCGAATACCTTGATCATTATCCTCTATTGTAAGGAGTGAATTGAAATGTTGACGATCTGTATTGAAGCCAATTTGATAGTACTGCTTTATTTTACCTTTATTGAAGCGATAACCTGTACTGATCTCCGTAAAAAAGGAAGGAACTTCAATTTGCTGGCGGCTACTTTTATAGGGAATGCTATCGTTGAGTATTTCTGGAAAAACTCCGGGATAGATCTGTAAAGTCTGTGGTTTATTACCATAATTTAAGGACCAGTTGATTGCAATAATGTCATTGTTTTTAAGTTGGGGTATATAGCTGAATAAGTTGCTGAATCCCTTGATGTGGTGTTTTTGGAACTGCTCGATCTGCCCTGAAGAGTTTGCCAGCAACGCTGTAATATCTTTTTTTTCATATTCAAATGATAAAGTATTGCTCGCATATTTCTTTTCCGTATTGGTAGATGCCGAAAGCCTGGCTGCGCCAAGCCACCGCGCTGTTTTCAGGTGATTTTGTTCATTAAAATAGACGTCACCATCATCGAGCAGGTATTGCGTGTTTGAGGCATTGTTTTGCCTATCGTTGTCGTATAAGACCTGAATATTGGATTTTAGCTGCCAGAGATTCTTGAGGTTGTATAGGTTATTGGTGTTCAGTGAACTGGTATTGTTGAAATAATAATTGTTTTTAGGAATATTTGGACTGCCTGTTGTGCTCGTCGCCAGGAGATTGTTGATGGTCGAGCTGCCGAACTTGGCCAGTAAAGAGGATTGATTGGCCCCGATGATATCTCCGGAAAGATCATGACCTGTATTATTCCCGCTGAGAACATTCAGCATCTTTACTTTTTTGTTGAATAGGATTGAATTCAATTCAGGATCATAGAGATTGGGGGTTCCGACCCCAATTTTCGCCTGTCCAGTGAGTTTCAGCTTGGCTTCCTCTTTGATAACGAGATTTATGGCGACGTCGTCTGTAAATCTTTTATTCTTAAGTACCTTATAATGTTCGTGATTGTCAAGCACCTGAATGTCCTTTACCATTTTATGCGGGATTGTCCGTGTACCTACACCATAGCGATTTTCCAAAAGATCATCACCGTCAATGTAAAGTTTAGAAACGGTTTTGTCCTGGTATTTAATAAGCCCCGATTCGGTAATTTCCATGCCCGGAAGGCGTTTGATTACGTCGCCTATATTGCGATCCTCTTCTTTGGAAAAAGATCCGACGTCGTAGGAGATCGTATCATTTGAACGGCTTACTTTAGGTTTGCTCTTTACAATGACATCCTGTAATAGATTGGTTTTTGGAACGAGTGTGATCCGAAGATTGGATGTCTGCGTGCCAAGTTTGAGTTCAAATTTTTCGTAAGTAAGGTGGTTGATCTGCAGGTAGATGCTTTCATATTCCTTTGTCAATGTGATTGTAAAATGCCCTTCTTTATCTGTCGGTTTAAAAGCGATGATTTTACTGTCTGAAAGGATGTTGACACTGGCAAAGGGTACGGGATGCTGTGTCTTATCCACTTGGACCGTTCCACTAATCGTTTGCTGGGCAAAGGTTATTTGCCCAAGCAAAACGACTATAAATAAACATAGAAATACTTTCATTAAGGCGTCAGCTCTATCGGATTATTGGTAACCTTCGAAGGTTTGTATTTATCGTCTCTTGAAATATTGAAACTTTTTATTTTGGATGGATCCAAAGCACCCAGCGGGGAGTTTCCGCCTGAGTTACCAGATCGAACGCCAATCATATTTCCGCTTGAGTCCACACTGATGGCTTTATTCTTTCCGGATTGCGCTTGCATATAAGCTTGTGGATTGGCTTTAAAAGCTTCCTGAATTTTCTTTACTTCATCTGCAGTACTTGCGATGGTATTTTGTGGCAGAGCGACTAATGTTTTGCCATCTTCAATTTTATCGAATCCGGCATAAGCGAAAATCACTTCATTTTTTGTGTCACGGGCATCTAGGATAAGTCCTGGTAATCCATGTAGTTTCCAGGGGCCATAGGAAAACGGAAGTTCGGTTGTAAACCAAGCGATATAGGTCCGGCCTTTGAATGTTGTTTTTGCATTTTGGCAGTTGTAGCCACCGATTTCTTTACGGTCTCCCAAGATTTCCCAATCCTGTGTGGGATAGGGTAAAGCGATGGAAAAATGGTCACTAGCAACGGAGACCACCTCAGTCATCTTATTTTGATCGGAGTTGATCAGATAGGATGATGAAGAGGGTGACGAGCGTGTAGTAAGGGTTAGACTGCCAGTAAATGCGGGATCTTCCATCTGTTTTTTAACCTCTTCCTGCATGCGCTTGGATGAATATGATGTATAGTAGCTGGCCTGCTGATTTAGGTAAACCACTGTTTCATCGCGTATAAATTGATCCCGTTGGGTGCTGTCATTTACATGCTTGAATTCGTAATGTACTTTAGCGATGGCTGGCGTATGCTCTTGTGCAAATAATAGCTGTGTCGCCACAGATAGTAGAAGTGATAATGAATATTTCATAAATATATGTTTATATCGTAAATATACGAAATATTCGTAATTTTAAAAATTATTCAAACTTTTCGTCATTATCTTGCTCAGGATAGTTTGGGGCAAGTGAAGAAATGCGTGACTCGTTAGCTCTACTTTTTGTTAGTTATGTTGTTTCGTTAGCAGTATAAGTTTAGTGGGTATGGCTAGGCATATTAGTTCTTGTTATCTTTTAAACAGGGTCTCACCTGCAATTACGGTCCGTTCTGTTTTTACATTTCGCAGTTGCTCATTCGGAATTTTCAAGATATCCTTTTCGAGGATAACAAAATCGGCATCTTTTCCGGCTTCGATGCTTCCTCTTTTTTTCTCCTGAAAACAGGAGTATGCCGCCCAGATTGTCATTCCTTTCAAGGCATCTTCACGGCTTATCGCATCTTGCATCTGAAATCCCTGGTTAGGATATCCTTTTTTGTCGACACGTGCTACCGCCGCGTGGAAACCATATAAGGGATTGAAATGTTCGACCGGAAAATCACTTCCCAAAGCGAGTTTGCCATATTCTTCCAACAGATGCTTATAAGCATAAGCACCTTTCATACGTTCTTCACCGAGTCGATCTTTGGCCCAGTACATATCGGAGGTTGCATGTGTGGGTTGTACAGATGGTATGATTTGATACTTTCGAAACTTATCAAAATCTATAGGTGATATAATTTGGGCGTGCTCGATGCGCCATCTACGATCGCTATTATTGTGGAGATATTTGCCATAAATATCCAGTATAATACGATTGGCGGAATCGCCTATCGCATGGGTATTTGCCTGAAACTTACTTTCGGCGATCTGTTTGATCATGGCTTCATATTCCTGCGGGCTATGGAGGAGAAAGCCGTGTGTAGGGGCATCATGGTAATGCGCGAGGAGGCATGCACCACGAGATCCCAATGCGCCATCGGCGAGCAGTTTAAATCCTTTGATCTCGAAACGGTCCGTTTCATAGAAACCCTGATCGATAAATGACTTTATGTTTTGGGGATTGCCAAGTATCATGGCATAATCTCTAATTTTCAACTGCCCTTCCCGATAGTATTTTTTGAGCAGATCGAGTCTTTCTTTTGATAAACCTGCGTCCACAATGGAAGTTAGACCGACGGAAAGAAGGGAGTCTTGCGTTCGCTTGAGCATGCTCAGATATTGCTGTTCATTGGGAACAGGTATTACTTTATTGACGAGGTCCATCGCATTGTCGATTAGGAGGCCATTGGGAACATTGTTGTTGCCGCCGACGACACCCCCATGAATAATAGGGATATTGCTTAATTTGGCCCATTCCATCGCTTTAGCGTTGGCCACTGCTGCATGATAATCTACACGTATGAGGTAGACAGGGATATCTGGGAAAGCTTTGTCGAGGAGATCCTTGGTTGGGAAAGTTTTATCTTTCCAACGATTTTGGTCCCAGCCACCACCGATTAGCCAAGTTTTGTCCGGATTTTTTTGCTGGTAATTTTTAACACGTTGAATAACCTCTTCGAAAGAATCGGCACCGTTTAGGTCGGCTTGATCCATCAACTCGGCTTCGTCAAATAAATGCGCATGGGCATCATAAAATCCTGGATAAATGGATTTTCCTTCTGCATCAATCTTTTCTTTTGCTTTATACTTTCGCTGTATTTCTTCATCCGAACCAATGGCTACAAATTTGCCATTTTTGACGGCAAAAGCCTGTGCGGTACTAAAAGTGGAATCCACAGTATATATTTGCGCATGATAAACAATCAGGTCCACTTTTGTTTGTGGTGAACATGATATGTTTGTCAAGCAGAACAACAAAATGATTATTGGGAAGGTTTTCATAACCTAAAAATAGCAAAAAGCTTTTAATAAACGGAAACTAGGCTTGGGGCTAGGTCTACTGGATATGTGGACTTGAGATTTTGACTGATCGAATTGCTTTAGGTGAAGTGCCTACGTTGAGTTGTCGTATATTGTTCGGACAGGAGACCATCAGTAAAGTTATGAACAGCGGCTTGCAGGGACAGCAATGGAATACAATGTATACAACTGCTTTATCCAGATACAAAAAAGGCTATCCAAATAACTCGGACAGCCTTTTTAATTCAAAAATCAAAATACGTGATTAACAGTACTCGTCAAATGCTGCAACTAAATTGTCAGCAATCATTTGTGCCGGGCGACCTTCAATCATATGTCTTTCAATCA
>JAITLV010000242.1 GCA_031277685.1 Sphingobacterium sp.
AAGGATAGTTTAAATTTTATTGTTGATGAAATCATAAAAAAAAATGGTGTTTTACAATACTACTAATTGGTTTTACCTGCTCAATTTAAGAAATTAAATCTAATTGTCAATAGTACACTATTAAAATATTACAAAAAGCTATCGACCTCACGGTAGGCAGCAACCAATCTTTCTTCACCCTCCTTGCCAGGCTTAGAATTACCGTGTTCCATCCCCATGATGCCCTTATATCCTTTACTATGAATGTGTTTGAATACGTTTTTATAATTGATCTCGCCCGTAGTCGGTTCTTTACGACCTGGATTATCGCCGATTTGAATATAAGCGATTTCATCCCAGCAACGATTCATATTGGCAATCAAATCTCCTTCGGTACGTTGCATATGATAGATATCGTACAAGATTTTACAGGAAGGGCTATTTACTGCTTTACATAAGGCATACGTCTCATGCGTCTGCTGTAAAAATAATTCAGGTGTGTCACTTAAGGTTTCGAGCACCATCACCAGACCATGTGGTTCGAAGATCTCCGCCCCTTTACGCATTGCGGCTAGAATATTGCTGAATTGATTTCCCCAAGGTAATCTCCGCTCATAGAATCCCGGTACAACTGTCAGCCATTTGGCATTGCAACGTTTGGCCGCTTCAACAGACTTATGGCAGGTTTCGACAAATTTATCCAAAAATTCTTGCTTACCTGTGGCCAAAGAAGGCATCCAATTCTGTCCACCATCAACCACAAATACCCCCATGGTCATTCCCAATTTAGCCAGGAGCTCCCCAATTTTCTTTTGCTCATCCAATGTACGGCCCAGGTAGCCGTTGTCTTCAATTCCACGAAACCCGAGATCATACATATAACGAATTTCATCCAGGAAATTATCCCCTGCATGATTCTTGAACATACCTTGATGTGGGGCATAATTTAGATTGAATGTCTTTCCTTTATCCATCATATTGGTCGCATTTTGATTTGTTGAGGCAAATGTATGCCCGGATAATCCGGCTCCAGCAGCCAAAAGGCCGCTTTTAATAAAATCAGATCTCTTCATTTTTGTTTATAGTTGATTAATTTTTAAATAATTTACTAAATCCATCCGAATATATCGTCTGAATTGTCTGGTTTTTATCTTTATAAATAACAAAAACCTCCACACCTTTCAGTTCTTTCGCTTTCGCAATAATTTTCAGGGGTTCCATACCCATAAAGTAATTATCCAAAGCATCGGCTTCCATGGCGGTTTTAGCATATACAGAAACACTTAATACGTTGGTTGTATAAGGAAATCCCGTTACAGGATCAATATGATGTCCCAGCTTTTTATCCTTATATTTAATAAACTTCTCAAAACTACCAGCCGTCGTTAAAGCGCCTGTTTTAAGCTGAACAACAGCCGTCATAATATCCTCCTGGTTATTGTCATCAGGCCGAACAATTCCAATGGAGAACCCTTGTTGCCCTGGTGGCGTTCCCGAAGCCCTAATTTCACCGCCCACTTCTACCATATAATCGGATAGCCCCTTCTGTTTCAGATAATCGGCCAAAACATCAACTGTGTAACCTTGTGCAATGCCGTTGACATCAATCTTAACACCCCGCTTTTTCTTTACCAGCCGATTCCGACTAACTTTGAGGTGATGCATGCCAACAAATTGTTTTGCCTGATAGACTGTCGCTGAGTCCGGCACAAGCAGGCTCTTTTTCACACCAAAGCCCCAAAGGTTGACCAGTGGGGCAATGGTAATATCGAATTGGCCGCTAGATAGTTTGTTGAATCGGAATGACGCTGCAATAACACGAGCCATATGTGGATCCATTTCTATGTGCATCACCGAATCTTGATTGAACAGGGATATTTTTGAATCCCTGCGATAGATAGACATAGATAAATCTATGACCTTCAGAATACTATCAATTTCAGACCGTTTAACTAAACTATCCGAGGCAAAATAAGTAACGTGAAACTGTGTGCCTTGTGCAGGGCCTTCCAGGCGGATTTTGCGTAACTCCTTTGAATCTGTTTGCGCTTTTAAACTTAGCGCCCAAATCATAAAAAAGAAGATACAGCAAATTTTCCTGTTGAGCCTCATCATTGCACTGCAATTAAATATAAAGGCTTGTATTTTGGCCCGGATTTGCTACGGCATAGAAGCCTTCGGTATCTGGCAACAACTTTGGCTTAGCATCCCAAGCAAGTACATCTGGTCCCAATTTAATGGTGGACTTCAATGCTTCATCCCATTTGATCACTTTACCTGTATAACAAGCGATACGTCCAATGATACCAGTCAATGTACTATATGCACCATATTCGGCATTGTCAAACTTATATTCTCCTTTTGAAAGTGCATCGAAAAATTCTTTATGCTCCTGTTGATAAGGATTTGGATTCCCCTTTGCATCATGGCGATAGATTTCCTTACCTTTCCAATCATACAATACCGCCTGTCCACCGGCAGAAAGGTATACACGGCCTTTTGTCGCTTGGAATTGCTCATCAACGCGATTTTGTATCCCCTCAAAGTGTCTACATTGACTATATACCACGCTGTTGTCTGCGTAAGTCAATTCTAACGCAAAATTATCATAGATTTCGCCGTATTCCTTACCGGTACGGTGTGCTCTGCTCCCTGTCCCTTGGATAGATACAGGATAAGATCCCTTCACCCAGTTGGCAATATCAATATTGTGCACGTGTTGTTCAACAATATGGTCACCACACAGCCAGTTGAAATAATACCAGTTACGCATCTGATATTCCATTTCTGTTTGTTCAGGTTTACGTGGGCGTACCCATACGCCACCTGAATTCCAATACACCTGTCCTGAAGTCACGTCACCAATGGCACCATCGTGAATACGTTTGATTGCCTCACGATAGTTGGTCTGATAGCGACGTTGCAAGCCTACGACAACGTTTAGTTTTTTGCGTTTGGCTTCAGCTGCCGCACGTATGACCTGCTGTACTCCTGGGATATCTACAGCAACGGGTTTTTCCATGAAAACATGTTTTCCCTGACGGATTGCTTCCTCGAAATGTGTTGGTCTAAATCCCGGAGGCGTAGCCAAAATAACAACATCTGCTAATTTGATAGCTTCTTTATAAGCATCAAATCCAACAAATTTATGGGCATCGCTGACATCAATTTTATCTTGCCATTTCTCTTTAAGCGTATTATATGTACTATCTAAATTATCTTTAAATGCATCAGCCAAGGCTACGACCTTGATGTTCGCACCCGAACTTAACGCATCAAAAGTAGCACCGGTCCCCCTACCTCCGCAACCAACTAGGGCTACTTTGATTACATCGGAACCTGCAGCATAGGCTCCGGATAAAGGTAGTGAGCTTAACATGGCACCACCAGCAACCATGGCAGAAGTTTTAATAAAATCTCTTCTTTCTAGATTTTCCATAACAGTTTTATATTGATTATTTTATTTTTTAAAAATCTTTAATTGGTTTTTTATCATAATAAGCCATGATCTCTTCATGACTAGGCGGATTCAATGGTCTCACGAGACGCATACCAACAAATGGTGCTTCAGGAAACCACCAATTACTTTTTGGAACCTGGGGATCCAATTGCTTCCATATCGGATCCGAGGCGCCACGGGCAGCCGAACGAAGATCAGCAGCAGCGTTGTCAAAAGCTCCACCCCGGACAACATGCGGATACAAAGTCGTTGGAACAACAATTGGATTAGTCAATATCTTATCTTTGCCCTCAGCATAGCTATCCGCTTTATATTGATCATAAGTCCATTCGCCTACATTGCCATAAATATCATAAAGCCCCCAAGGATTTGGTTTTTTTTCACCTACAACATGCGTTTTCTGCTCTGAGTTATCCTTAAACCAGGCATACTCCCCAAGCTGTTTATCATTGTCGCCAAAAAAATAAGCGGTCTTCGCGCCAGCGCGCGCAGCATACTCCCATTCCGCCTCTGTCGGTAAACGATAGAATATACCTGTACGTACATATAACCATTTACAGAACTGAATCGCATTATAGTGGGTCATGGCCAATGCAGGATGTCCTTCCTTACCAAAACCGAATGTCATATCCAAGTAGGGTTTTGTAGGCCGGGTTACAGCATCAATCTCTGGTGTAACCTTACCATCCTTACTTTTTGCGATTTCATAATCTTTGTACAAGAAAGGTTCAAATAAATCCCAGGTCACCTCATATTGTCCAATCCAGAACGGATCGAGTTTAACCTCATGTGCTGGCTTTTCGTCTTCCTTTCCGCCAGATACAGATCCCATTTTAAAGCTTCCGCCTGGAATAGCCACCATTTTAAACGAAAGATTGGTCCCTTCTATAGCCTGCTCATAAGGATCAAACTTTTTTTGGGCATTGGCATATACTCCAGTAAACAGTAAAACAGGAATTAAGAATCTTTTTAACATATTTAGGTTTGTATTTAAAGACTAAAATATAAAATAAGGTGTATACTTTACACTTTGATCGTATAACTTTTTTATTACAGTTTATTTCTTAGCAAAGGAATCCATTTATAATAACGGTTTAGCAAATGGACAGGCCTTCCCCAAACACCGGATCGTGGGCAATCAAAAAATCCGCCAATAAAAAAGGTCTCCCATTGTCATGGAAAACCTTTTGATCTCTTTACCAGCTCGTATTTTTTACAACAGAATCTTGCGACTCACCGCTTTGTCGATGGTAATATATCCCGGATAAAATATCGACTGCCCAGCAATATTGATAGAAGGTTTAATTTTTAACGTAAATATTCCTTTTTTATTCTCATCACTGGACATTAAAAAATTCTGCAGGTCAGAATTCACTAAAAGATCATAGATATTAGTCGCAATACGCACATTGGCCATGGTCGACCCTCCTGGCTCAATTTGCAACGATTGATTGACAATTCCTTCCACAAGCTGTTGACCACCATACAGGATAATGTACTGAAACTTATTGATGGATGCTTTCTTTAACGTTGGATTATCAATCTTAAGCCGAATAACAGCATCTAATGGAATATCCTTGCGTAAATAGGCTAATGCCAGACTCGGTGCAGCCCCCAGATCAATTTGATTATTCTTGATCAGGCGCTGTAAAGACGTTCCTGCCAAGCGAATACTGTCAACTGATTCCACATCAAACTTGCATTTTGCCAAGTTCTCGATCTGTGCCTTTTGCCTATTCACACCGCAGCCGGAAATGAATAACCCCAAGAACACCAAACATCCAAATAAAATTTTCTTGCTCATAGCCACTATTTTCCTCCAAATTTATATAAAACTCCCAGTGTAAACAATGGGTAACCCGCTTTTAAATAGGTATTGCTTTTAAAACCGAAAACCATACCATTGGTATACTGCAACTTCCAACCTTTACCAAGTCCCATCCGCGTATAAAACACAGGCTCGATAAGCATATTATCTTCTTTCGCTACGGGCAGACCGTCAACAGCAAAGTTCTTCATCCGCATATTACTCAGACGAATAATGGTCCCGTAGTCAATATCATGCCGATTACCAAACAATTTAAGGGCATCCTTCTTTTCTGATGAAAAGTTTACCTGCACAAATATTTTATCAAAATCCATATCCTGCGTCTCCACGATAGCCTGCCCCATCGTCGATGATCTTTTATCAACGACACTTGTGGTACCTACCCCATACCCACCATACACCTCAAATACACGGTTATTTTTCTGACCAAAACGTGTATAATATCCTATCCCCGCCTCTCCCATTTTCTGGGCATAGTCTTTGGTATTGGACCTATTGTCAACATAAGATCCATTGGCGATAACTGCAACGTGATCCGTCACCGCTACTCCGAGATTAGCAGACACATTTGCCTTTGTATTGATATTTCCGGAAACATAAACCTCACCAGCCTCTGTAAACATGGGCGCAGAAGGTACATTGGGCATGTAAATCGAACTACAGGAATATAATGAACAGGCAAACAACCCAACACACAGACCATATCCAAACTTGTTGTATTTCATAAATTGGTATTTATCTTAAAAACACATATCCCTTATAAAAATTGTACCAAAGCGGTTACATTTAACAGAAAATAACAATTTGTCTTATAAATAAGAACCGTGTTTTATCGCTATAGACAATCCCACCCCGAGCCCCAGACAGCACCAAACCACTCGTACCCAAGGCAATGAACACAATAGCATTAAGACAGAATGGTTTTCAGAATAAAATATAATACGAGAAGCGATTGGCATAAAAAAAGGCATCAATTGCTTGATGCCTTTTCAAATATTGTTGCAAACCTTATGCTTGTTCTGTAGGAACTACAGATACATAAGATTTATTGTTAGCTTTTTTACGGAAAACTACTTTACCGTCTACTAGAGCGAACAATGTGTGGTCTTTACCAATACCAACATTTGTGTCAGGATTGTGTTGTGTACCGCGTTGGCGAACGATGATGTTACCAGCGATTGCTTGTTGACCACCGAAGATTTTGATACCTAAACGCTTGCTATGTGACTCACGGCCGTTCTTAGAACTACCCGCACCTTTTTTGTGTGCCATTTCTTT
>JAITLV010000216.1 GCA_031277685.1 Sphingobacterium sp.
AATAACGATCAAATGTGCTGAATTCGCCTTAAACCAATTTTTCATTTATCCTCTTAGGTTGTTTAAAAGTCTTAAAAGCCAAACTTAGATAAATTTGTTTTTATATACAATTATAATTACGCCCAATCTATTAAATCCCCTTTTCGTAGACTAGGAAAAGAAATAGAGCTAAAAATCGCTCTTCAGGATACGGTCAGTTTTCATATAACCTATATAAACTATCACTGACACAAATACTCTTCTAAATTTTTCGTACAAAAAAGCCCTAATTATATTAGGGCCATCTTGAATCTATTTCATCTTAACAGCGGTTCCTGTTGCTCCAACCATCATCATCCCTCCTGTTCCAACAGTCTGGAAATCCAATCGCACGCCAACTACAGCATCCGCCCCTAGTGCCTTAGCTCGATCTTCCAGCTCACGCAATGCTGCCTCACGGGTTTCCTGAAATGCACGCTCATAGGAATTGGATCTGCCTCCAAAAAAATCTCTAAAACCAGCCATCATATCTTTAATGGCATTCGCTCCCAAAACAACCTCTGAAGAAACAATCCCCAAATAACGATCGATTTGGTGTCCTTCGATAACACTTGTCGTTGTTAATAACATAACTTTATTCTCCTTTTTGAATTAACTTATTAATATTGGACAATTCACCAAAGACAACTAAGATATCCCCCTCTGCCATAATTGTCTCGGAGGTGGCGATGCCCGACGCCTCTTTTTGTTCTTTAGTGATTCCATTTTTCTTTGTTTCTGTAATTTTTACAGTAGTCAGTACAATAATCTTATAAAGATTAGTCAGATTAGCTTCTCTTAACGTCATGCCAACATAGCGTTGTGGCACCTTCGTTTCCACAATAGAATACCGATCTGAAACCTTAAAAGAATCAACAATATCGATATTATCCAACCGCATCGCTAAGCGCTCAGCAGCCTCTTCTTCGGGCATAATATACTCATTGATCTCCATCGCTTCCAAAACCGTTTTCTGTAAATCAGATACGATACGGCCTATTATACGTTTTACTTTTAGTTGTTTCAAAAGAGCAACAGTCATCAGAGAAGCCCCTTCATCTTCACCAATAGCAACGATTACAGCATGTGCATCTTTTAGAGGTAGTGAAGATACAGCCTCCCGGTCCGTTGTATCCAAACATACCGTATGCGTGATCTTATCTTTAAGCTGTTCTACTATACTAAGATTTCGATCTGCGCCAATCACCTCATGACCGAGTTCGGTAAGATGAACACCCAATGAACGCCCAAAGTGTCCCAATCCTAAAACAATATACTTCATAACTCAAACTAAGATAAATTTATTGTATTTACAAGCATAATCACTTTGCCCACAATAACGAAAATCCGCTTTTTTCCCCACTAGATTCTAAGTCCTGTAAGAGTAAGCGATTAAAATAGAATCTTTTCTTCTGGAAAGATAATATTCCTGCGCGTTGTATTTTTGATAAATGCGACCAATAAAGTCAACATCCCTACACGGCCGACCAACATGGTCACAACAATGATTAATTTCCCCCCCATGCTTAAGGAGGGCGTTATTCCCAGGCTCAGTCCACAGGTCGTATATGCCGACAAGGATTCAAAAAGTAAATCTTTCATACTTTTGTCCGGATCAGTAAAAATAAGCACAAAAAAACTCAACCCGACGACAAGGAATGATAATAAAATAATTGCAAATGCTTTATTAACAGACTCACTCGCGATTCTGCGTTTAAAAATTTCAATATACTCCTTTCCTTTGGCCAAAGAAATGATATTCATAAAAGACAGTGCCACAGTTGTCACTTTTACTCCTCCGCCAGTGGATCCTGGAGAAGCCCCCACCCACATCAATACCATAATCAGAAAAATAGTCGGCGCACCCACAAAACTCAGATCAATACTATTATAACCCGCCGAGCGCGCAGCGTTTGCCATAAAAAAAGATGTCGCCCACTCTCCATCTAATCCTTTTTCCAAAGAAAGTGTATTCTTTCGTTCCAAAAAATAAAAAAATAGTGTTGCCACAACAATAATAATTGAATTACAGAGCAATACCAATTTAGAGTTGAAACTAAAGCTCCAGGCTTTATGTTTGTAACTTTTCTTCGTGATCAAACGATGATACCACAACAACAGAGATTCCTTTATATAGGTATAGAAATTCAGCACGATACCAAAACCCAATCCTCCGAGAATAAATAAAGAGGAGAGAGCCAGTTGAAATGGATAATTAAACTTATAGGCCTCATTCGTGATTCCACCAGATAAGATAGAAAATCCGGCATTACAAAATGAAGAAATGGAATGAAAGATTGAAAAGAAAATCATACTCCCCATACTCGAAAAATCGGCCCTTTCCAAGGTACTAAAGATCAATATCGCACCAAGAAATTCAAATAATAGCGTAATAAATATCATGGTCAGTAGGGTTTTGATGACTGAAGCCACCTTATTCTCCCCTAATATTTCACCAAACATCAATTGGTTTTTGAATGAAAATCCACCTGAGAAAAAATAACCAAAGAAACCCGTAAAGGTCATAATTCCTAATCCACCTACTTGGATTAATACAATGATAACGGTCTGGCCAAACATGCTAAAGTTGGTCGAAATATCTGCTACGGACAATCCTGTTATGCAGACAGCACTCGTAGCCATAAATAGCGCATCAACGAAACTAAGTGGCGCTTCTAATGTTGTTCGCGGCAGCATCAATAGAACTGTCCCAATCAGGATAAGCACAAGAAAGCTAATGACAAACAATATGGTTGGATTAAAATAAAAATTATCGAAAAAGAGTGTACTTTTGGATAGCTCAGCGATAAAAATAATATAAATACCTAGGTAAATCCACTGCTCACGCGAGAAAACAGATAGGACTTCAACCCCAGCAAAACGGGCAATCAAAATAAAGAAAAAGTAAATCAGGATAAGTAGTCCCGAATAATGTTCAACTGCAATTTTCTTTAGCGCATAGATGGATGAAGATTCCCGTAATGCGATCATAAAAAAAAGCACAAAAAATAGATAGTGTATCGTCTTGCCTAGCAGAACACCCAAAGTCGGGTCTGTTACATACCCCACGTTGAAAATAACAATTGCAGCACAGATCATGCTAACATAGAACATGATCTTATCTACAAGACCGTTTCTATATTTGAAAACAAATCGGACAAAACTTAATATCGAATCTACCATTATAAGCCGCAAACTAAGATAAATTTGCCTTTATTCAAAAATCTATCTACATCTTCTCCTCCTAAGGACGTTCTATTTTCACGTGAAACGGAATCTATTGATACCTTTCTGTAAATCTATAGTTTGCCCTTAATCCCCAGGCTTCTCTTTCTCCAATTCTTTTTCAGCCCGTTCACGATCCCTTTTTCGCTTTTCCTCTATTTTAGCGGCTGCTTTTGCCTCTTCTTCCTTTTCCTCTTTTAGCAATTCCTGGGTAGTTTTATGTTGTTTAAATATCCCTGAGAACAATTTTTTCGCTTTTTCAACACCGCTTACGACCTTTCCAACACGGTCTGCCGTATTCATTAATTTTGCTTCACGGTCTGGCCCCAATCCAACACATTGTTTAATTCCCATCAGCAAACTTTGCCACATTGCCTTGAAAAATGGATGATAGGGATCTCGATATTTGTTTATATGCCCAACCGTGTATTTACCATACAGATCCGGATTTCCGGGATTGAATAAAACCTGATTGACCATAAACGATAGAAGCCCTTTCTTCTCTCTACGGCCATCATCGCCTGTTTCAGAAAGTATATTGACTTTTAGATCGTTATAATCCATCTTAAATGTTCCTTTACTCCGGTAATCATTAGCCCAAACATCAAATACGATTTGTCTCAGATTACCAGATTTAACCTCAACATTCAACAACGGCCGAATCATTTTATTGACGACAGTTAAATCCATCTCTCCAAGACTCCCTTTATACGTATAGGCACCGACTTTCGAGGTCATATCAAAAACAAAATTGGTCAGTAGCTTTCCTGAGTTCATAAAATTAGTGCTCAAATTAGCACGCATAAGCTTCTGCTTCAACAATTTTGTCGAATCGTTGGTTACATTCAATATTGTACCATAGGTATGATCGAAAGTAATGGTTCCTATCTGACTGTATTCATCACTCATCTCCGAATAAGAAATACCAATATTATCCAAAATCAGCGAATCAATTCCCAACCTGGTAGACATCTGCATCAATTTCATATGTGGAGCATTTCCAATCTGCCGAGTAGCAGGACTCTTATAGTGCTTATCACTATAAATGGAAAGTTGCCCATTTTTTAAAAATGCTTTTTGTGCATAAATTTTTTTATCTCTGGAAAGCTGCCCAAAATTGAATTCTGCCAGCTGTAGCGTATCCATCTTAAAAACAACATAACTCCCCCCTTCTCCTTTCTTCTTATAATAGGCAGCTTTATTTAAGGTCGGTTGGTAAGCGACTTTGGTCAAAAGGACGTTTCTTTCTTTACTATTGATCTTAAGTTTATCAAAATTGACTTTATAAAAACCATCCGGAGTTTGATAAGTAAAGCCCGGTACTTCAATATCAATCATCTTTGTATGATAAAAACGCTGCCTGTCTTGTTCAGAAGTTGAATCAATAAGGACATCATCAATCCGCACTTTTACCTTTTTGATTTCAAAATCCTGATGCACCCCCTTTTGCACCTGCGTATATTTAAAATCAATGTTATCCAAGTTGACTGCCTCAACATGAATCTTCTTTAAGTTATCTTTTATCTTTTCGTATAACGGCTTTTTCGGTCCTTGACTCACGGTGTCATTATAACTGTGCACCTCATTGATAACATGTATAGTTGGTGCATCTACTGTGACATCATGCAAAAACAGCTCCTTGTCCATCAACACCTTACGGATGCCAAAACTTTTTATTTTGAGCTTGTTGATGACTATCGCAAAACGATTATCTGGCGCTTTTTTCATAAGGTCCAACTTCCTATATACTGCGCTATCAGGAATGAAATGAAGATTATCAATGGTTAAATTACCCAGGGCGAGATTAACATGAATATCATCATAATGAACTGTATAAAGGCTATCCGTTGCCTGCAAAACCAACTGCTTTATTTTGGTGTCCAACAGCGGTTTCCATTTATTACCGAAATACAGAATGCTTCCAGTCAAAGCCAGAAGGATAAACACAACAATTCCAACGATCCACTTAAAAATAGGCTTCATAAAGTCACAATCTCTTTGTAATTTAGTCTTTATTTTATTGAATAGCAAACAAGATTAATTCCCCTTTTGTTTCAAATACTATTAAATAAAGCAGATATGCAGCTCATAACAAAGCTTTTTTTATTTCTTGTACCTATTTGGCTACTTGTATTCAACTCTTGTTCAAAACAAAAACCAGAAACAGGCTTCTATTTTTGGAAAACAGTCTTTCAACTCGACACTGTAGAACATCGTGCTTTAAACGAAGTTGCAGCCAAATCCATTTATGCACGAATTATGGATATAGACTTTGACCCTTCAGGAATTCAGGCCGTCCCCATTAGCCCCATTACCTTTTCTCAGCCTGTCCCTAAAGAACAAGTATTAATACCAGTAGTATTTATCAATCAACGCATTTTTGCAGAAATGGACAGTTTACAAATACGCGCTTTAGCCAATAAGATTGTCCCATTTGTCACCGCGAAAATCAAGCAGGCTGGCAAAGAAGAATTTAACGAGTTACAATTGGATTGTGATTGGACTCAATCCTCACGAGATAAATTCTTCTATTTGCTCAATTATCTACAACAATTGCCTGCTCTAAAAAGCGTTATGGTCAGTTCAACATTAAGGTTACATCAAGTTAAAAATATCGTTACAAGCGGTATTCCACCAGTAAAGAGAGTGACTTTAATGTGCTATAATATGGGTAATTTACGTCAATTTGGAAGCCAAAATTCTATTCTGAATCAACAGGATCTAAATACTTATTTAAGTGGTACACTGCGCAACTATCCAATGGAAATGGATATTGCACTTCCTTTATTTCAATGGTTTGTGGTTTTTAGGAACAATAATTACATTGGTATTTCAAAACATATTAGTGAGCAAGATATTAATAATACGGCGCTATTTACACATAATCCGAACAGTAATTTATACATTTTAACTGTTGATCTTCCAAAAGCAAACCTCAAAAAAGGGGATGTCGTCCGATTTGAGAAAGTAACACAAAGCGATCTTTTGCAAACGGCAAAATTTTTGAGGGGAGAATTGAAAGGAAAAAAACATCAGATTATTTTTTATCATTTAGATCAAGCTACATTAGTAAATCATGGCAATGCCGAGTTACAGGAAATTATTCGTGCTTTCTAGCACCACACTTGCTTTCTTTTTTGGAGAGATTGCAACCAATATTGCTTGTGGACCTGAAGTGGATCCATATGACAATCAAACAACCTATTATCTTCCGAATCTCGAAGATAATGGGTTTTCGGCATTTCAATACATCCCTTATCAATTTCTTTACACCGAGGAGTCACCAGTTAAGGAAAGTTTTGTAAACAGCGTTGCTTGGGCAGAACACTTGGGATCAGGAGTGGATGCAAAAGATATTGAACAATTGATGTACCAGAGCGATTCAGCAACCTCCGATCTGGTCAACAACCACAAAAAATCCTCTTGGAGTAATCTTCCGGACTCTATTAAGAACAATACGTTTATACAAACGCTAATTGACGGGAAACACGAGCCTGAAAGGGCTTACTTTGTTTTTACAAAAAAACAAGAGCCCATCACTAATATTCCGCAAAATTACTGGAATCCTGATACACGGAATTTCAAAGAGATTGTCCAATACGCCAACCTTGCTGAAGAGCAGATTAACAAGCATAAAAAAAATAGTTTCCTCTTTATTCGTTATGCTTATCAGGCCGCACGCTTATATCTATTCGGTCAGGAATATGCCAAAAGTATGGCTGTCTATGAGAAATATTTACAACCTATAAAAGGAAATGATGCAATCCTAAATTGGGCGCTCTCCAATTATGCTGGAGCTGTTCGTAAAAATGGTGATGGAGCCAAAGCCGCCTATCTTTTCTCTAAATTATTCACCGCAAGTCCAGAAAGACGTGTTTTGGCCTATGCAAATTTTCATTATATCACAGCTTCTGACGCTGAAATTTTTCAGTATGCAACTGATAATGGGGACAATTTTAACATTAACGCCATTATTGGTTTCGGCACAGGGGATCGTACCATGAAATATCTAAATGCTTGTTACAAGCTTGATCCCGCCAATACCATAAACGCTGTTCTGCTGGGAAGAGAAGCCAACAAAATAGAAGGTGATATGAATGAATCATTTTATATCGGTTATGGCGAAAATTACAATTATTATTCCCGAAACGAGGGCAAAAACACAGTTAAACAACATTTGGATTCTCTTCGCAATTTTGCATTAAATCTCTATCAGGATAAAAAATATGTCCAGCCTCAGCTCGGCCTGATTACTGCTGCTTATTTAAGTTGGATGAACAAAGAAAATGACCTGGCAAAAAAATACCTCGCACAGGTAAAAGAGCATGAGCTAAACCCTAAATTGAGAGATCAATATCAGATTACAGTATTACTTGCACAGTTATCCGATTGGCAAACCAGCAAACAGATTGATCAATCAAAACTTGTCAAAACATTAGCTTGGTTAGAAGAGAAAGCCCAACAGGATAGCAAAAATTCCGGCAACAAAAATGAATGGGCTTATAGTGCTTTCGAATATAGTACCTATAGTTTAATCGCCAGAAACATCCTCCAAAACCTCGTCGTCAAACATTATCTCAGTACGCAGGACACCGCCATGGCGAGTTTAGCGGCTGTAAAAGCAGACATTTTTTACAATTATGGTGTTGCAAAGGATTCTCTTGAAGACAACATGCAATGGTCCACCATGCATTTTTGGGAAAACAGTCTCACACCTAAAACACTCTTAAAAATAAAGACTTTACTCTCCGACAACACACAGCAGAACACATTATCCAAATTTTTACTTGAAGATATCAAGCATTTCAACAAGGACTATCTGACAGAGCTTCTAGGTACAGCATATTTACGTGAACTGGACTTCCAAAATGCAGCAAAAACACTACAAGCACTTCCTAAAGATCACAAAATAAAAGAAATAAAGAATTGGTATAATGACGATGAAAATGATGTTATACCCAATCCGTTTATCGTCACCATCAATGACTACCCTAAGAAATACGGAAAAGAGTATACAACCAAGCTAAAATATGCTGAACGCATGGCTCGATTGGAAAATGCTATAAAAAATGAAAAAAATAGCCAGAAAAAAGCCGACTATTACTTTCAGATGGCTACTGGAATTTATCAGACCAGTACCTACGGAAACGCTTGGTCGTTGGTTTCCTACGATTGGTCATCAACAGATAGTCATGCAGCCACAACAATTCATTGGCAACGAAATTACTTACAGACAAAATCAGCGAAAGAATGGTATAACAAAGCTCGTTCACTGAGCACAGACAAAGAGTTTAAGGCAAAATGCACCTTCATGCTCGCAAAATGCGAACAGAAAGATTTTGTTTATACAGATGAAACACGTTGGCAATACTACGACTCCCCATTGAAAAACCCATTTTGCCGCTTTTCATTGCAGAATAAATACTTTAAAGAACTAAATACACAATATAAAGACACGCCTTTTTTCAATACGGCCTCAAAGGAATGTACTTATCTAAGGGACTACATGAATCTAACACAGGCGTTGAAATAAAATCTCGCCTGCATTTTGATCAAGAAAGGCTTCCAAATTTGGAAGCCTTTCTTGATCAAGCTCTGCTATCTTCATTGTGATATATACTGAGATAACTGTCGTAGCGGGACGATTCAATTTCGCCCTCCTCAACAGCTTCCATAATAACACAACCGGGTTCGTTGATGTGTCGGCAGTTATTAAATCGGCACTTATTTAATAAAGCACGCATCTCAGGAAAAAAGTGAGACAGTTCTTGTTTTTCAATATCTACTATCCCCAATTCTCGAATACCTGGTGTGTCGATCAATTTACCTCCAAATGGCAGATCAAACATCTCTGCAAATGTCGTCGTGTGCTTTCCCTTGTCAGACCAATCTGAAATTTCACCTGTTTTTAACCCATATTCAGGTACAATGGCATTGATCAATGTAGATTTTCCCACCCCAGAATGCCCCGAAACCAATGTAATTTTATCCTCCAATAATTCCTTGATCACATCAATATTCGTCCCGGCCATTGCCGAAACCTCATAACATGGATAACCTATCCGTTCATAAATCGCCTTATAATCGGCCAATATTTCTAAGCCTTCATCACTAAAAAGATCAAGTTTATTAAAAATAAGCACTGCCGGAATCCCATAGGCTTCGGTCGTTACCAAAAAACGATCAATAAAACCCAAAGAGGTCGGAGGTGATGCTAAAGTAACCACCAAAAAGGCTTGGTCTAAGTTCGCTCCGATAATCTGTGTTTGTTTTGAGAGATTAACCGATTTTCGAATGATATAGTTACGGCGAGGTTCCAATTCCCGAATGACAGCACTTTCAAGATCTGGCTCAACATCAAAATGAACCCAATCTCCAACAGCCACGGGATTGGTCGTTTTAATTCCCTTGGTACGAAATTTTCCTTTGATTCGGCAGTCATATCGCTTACCATCTTCGCCCAAAACTTGATACCAACTACCTGTGGACTTTGTTACCAATCCTCTCATAGAATCTGTTGCATTAAATGTGTCATAGCACAAAAATCGGAAAAATTTATTAAACTTACGGTTTGATGAATTTCTTACCTTTGTAAGGACACTAAAATTCAATTTTGTGAAAAAACTATTTCTTTTAGATGGCATGGCTCTGATATATAGAGCATATTTTGCATTGAGCAAGACTCCACGGATCACCTCTACAGGGTTGAATACGGGAGCAATCATGGGATTCACCAATACATTATTAGAGGTATTGAAAAATCAGCAACCTTCTCATATAGCAGTAGTGTTCGACACGGCGGCTCCTACTGCCCGTCATATTGAATTTGAAGCTTATAAAGCACATCGTGAAAAAATGCCTGAAGATCTTGCAGCTTCGATTCCATATATCTATCGTCTGATTGAGGGATTCAATATTCCGATTATTACCATGGATGGTTATGAAGCCGATGATATCATCGGTACACTGGCGAAAAAAGCGGAACAGGAAAATTTCCAAGTTTACTGTATGACTCCTGATAAAGATTTTGGTCAACTTGTCTCAGACAATATTTTTATTTACAAACCAGCCCGTATGGGTAATGGGGCTGAAGTACAGGGCGTCAAAGAAATTCTCGAAAAGTGGGAAATAACTGATGTATGCCAGGTCATTGATATTTTGGGGCTATGGGGTGACGCAGTAGATAATATCCCTGGTGTTCCCGGCATTGGTGAGAAAACAGCAAAGAAACTTGTTCAGGAATTTGGATCAGTTGAAGGAATTATTGCCAATTCAGATCAACTAAAAGGGAAAATGCGTGAAAACGTTGAAAATTTTGCTGAGCAAGGGTTAATTTCGAAAAAATTAGCAACCATTTTATTGGATGTACCCGTTGAACTTAACGAAAAAGCACTTGAACTTGAGGATCCAAATAAAGATATTCTGGAACCGCTCTTTGCCGAATTGGAATTTAGAACCCTTGGAAAAAGAGTATTTGGAGAAGACTTCTCCGTCCTTGAGAAGAATGCTCCCGTAAGCGGGCAGATGGATTTATTTGCAGCACAGACGACAACGGTTACAACAAGTACAGCGACATCACCAGAAATGTCGAGTGAGAATACCATACTAAACAACATTCACAACACGACACATGAATATACTTTAGTAGACAACACTGAAGAACAAGAAAAACTAGCCGAGGAACTAGCCTCAAAGAACAGCTTTTGTTTCGATACAGAAACAACAGGGTTAGATGCAAATCTCGCTGATGTTGTTGGTCTTTCTTTTTCTTTTGAAGCTGGGAAGGCATACTATATCCCTACTCCGGAAAATCGTGAACAGGCACAGCTTGTCGTTAATATTTTTAAATCAGTATTAGAAAACCCAGCAATTGAAAAAATAGGTCAAAATATCAAATATGATATCCTATTGTTAGCAAGATATGGTGTTAAGGTTCAAGGAACTTTATTTGACACCATGTTAGCACATTACCTCATTGACCCTGACACGAGACATGGTATGGATGTACTTGCAGAAAATTACCTGAATTACAGTCCAGTCTCCATTACCGAACTTATAGGGGAGAAAGGGAAAAAACAAGGTAATATGCGCGATGTCGAGTTCGAAAAAATCAAAGAATATGCTTCCGAAGACGCTGATATTACATTGCAACTTAAAAACATATTTGAACCTCTATTGATTGAAACAGATACATTACAATTAGCGCAGGAAGTTGAATTTCCACTTGTATACGTTCTCGCAGAAATAGAACGAAATGGTGTAAAAATTGATGTCCCCGCTCTCGGCGAATTTTCTAAAACATTAGAACAGGATATTCGAAATCTAGAAGGATCTATTTTTGAAAAAGCAGGAATTAACTTTAATATTGCTTCTCCAAAACAACTAGGTGAAGTACTATTCGACAAGCTTCAATTAGATCCAAAGGCAAAAAAAACAAAAACAGGGCAATATAAAACTGGTGAAGATGTTTTGCTAGCTTTGGCGCACAAATCTGACATTGTTCAGGACATTCTTAATTTCAGGCAATTACAAAAATTAAAATCAACTTATGTAGATTCGCTACCAGAATTGATCAATTCAGAAACCGGCCTGATACATACCTCTTATAATCAAGCTGTCGCGGCAACAGGTCGTTTGAGTTCCACAAATCCCAATCTACAGAATATCCCTATCCGTACAGAAAGAGGCCGCGAAGTTAGAAAAGCATTTATTCCGCGTTCAGAAGACCACGTCATCCTATCCGCTGACTATTCACAGATCGAATTGCGCTTAATTGCAGAGCTGAGCAAAGATCAAAATATGATGGACGCCTTCAGTCAAGGACATGATATCCATCGTGCCACAGCGGCAAAAGTATATAATATGGCCTTTGAGGAAGTTACATCGGAGCAACGCCGAAATGCCAAAGCAGTTAACTTCGGTATTATTTATGGTCAATCTGCATTTGGTTTATCTCAGAACCTAGGTATCTCACGTAAAGAAGCTGCTGATATCATCAATGAATACTTCAACCAATATACAGGC
Source organism: Sphingobacterium sp. (assembly GCA_031277685.1). Taxonomy (GTDB): domain Bacteria; phylum Bacteroidota; class Bacteroidia; order Sphingobacteriales; family Sphingobacteriaceae; genus Sphingobacterium. Next base: position 12,268 of record JAITLV010000216.1, read on the forward strand.
ATAAAGAAATATATGAGTGATTCGGTTGAATTTGCAAAAGAGAAAGGTTATGTCGAAACAATTTTAAAACGTAGACGTTATTTGAGAGATATTAACTCCGCAAATATGACCGTTCGCGGATTCGCGGAGCGAAATGCTATAAATGCACCGATTCAGGGATCTGCTGCAGATTTAATCAAGATTGCCATGATTGCAATACAAAAAGAAATCGAACAACAGAACCTTAGGGGCAAAATGATAATGCAAGTTCATGATGAGCTGGTATTTGATGTTCCAAAACAGGAAGTTGAGGCATTCAAAAGCATTATCCTGGACAAAATGACAAATGCAATAAAAACGACTGTCCCATTGGTTGTTGAAATCGGAGAAGGTAAAAATTGGCTTGAAGCACATTAATTTTTGTTATGATTAAAAAACTCATTTACATACTGCTGCTGTTATCTTCGTTCTGCTTTAAAACTATTCAAGCACAAGAAGATAAACCTGTATTTTACGAAAAATTAGATCAGGGATTAATTCGTTTCTATTTTGATAAGTATTATTATCTGACGGCAAAAGACTGCGAATTCAAATCAATTGAACGTGTGAGCAAATTTGACTTTACAAAGCAAATCTTTGATGGGGAATTTCGTGACTTCGCCCCTAACGGCAATCGCATACTCGTCGGAAACTATTCAAATGGTAAAAAAGAAGGCTTATTCCAAGCTTTTCACCCAAATGGCGTACTAAAATGGGAGATGAATTTCAAAGATAACTATCCCGTTGGCGATTGCAAATATTATTATCCTGATGGCAAACCACTACTGACGATCACCTATGGTGATTTTGGTTATTTCATCAAAGATTATTGGGATAACCGGGGAAAACAAGAAGTCGTCGATGGTGAAGGAAACTATGAATTTGCAATACCTTTCGAAGGTTTCACGGAATTTGGTTATGATTTTTATCTACGTAAAGGAAAAGTTAAAGGCGGCAAACCACAGGGAAATTGGAACACCTATTTTTACAATGTCGGACAGCAACCTATTTATGCCATGACCCAGCGATTTATCAATGGCAAAATCATCGCTACCTATGATGACAACGGTGAACTTTCAAGCGAAGATTTTCAGTCATTGAGCATTCTGCCCTATGACTATTTTGTACGTGCTGAATTATTACAAAGTAAATCCTGCAGCTTTGATGACTATTCAAATTTTTATACGTTTCTAGCCAAGCGCTTTACTGAGGGAATCAACAAAAGTGGTATTGAATTTACCATTCAATTGAATTTTTCCTATGACGTTGAGGTTAAGAAAACAGGAATGGCCAATTTGCGAAGCCTTAAATTGAATGTAGACTCCAATAATGAAAATTATCACAACATTTTAAATCGAATTGCTAAAAGCATAGATTTTTATTTCCCGACTTACAAACAAGATCAGCCTCAGGACGATACAATTAAAGTTTCAGGAAGTATTGCAACAGGAAGTGATGGAAAAGTCTATACCCATTCAATTAAAATCGAAAGACAAATTGACAATTCGAGTAAATAATTATCTTTGCAGAAATAAATAGATATGAAATTCCATAAAGAAGGATATACCACCTTAGCGATTGCTGTACTTTTTATCTTCATCATCAATGCCGTTGCGGATTATTATGATGCACCACAGTATGTAAAATGGATTATTTATGCTCTTTCAGCATTCTTATTCATTACAGTTGTGCAGTTTTTTAGAAGCCCCAAAAAAATAGTCATTCCGCAAGACGGTACAATTTTATGTCCTGCAGATGGAAAAGTTGTCGTTATTGAAGAAACAGAAGAAAACGAGTATTTTCATGACAGAAGAATACAAGTCTCTATTTTCATGTCTCCAGTCAATGTACACGTAAATCGAAACCCAATCAGTGGTTTAGTCACTTTCTTTAAATACCATCCTGGAAAATTTTTGGTCGCTTGGCATCCCAAATCATCAACCGATAACGAAAGAACGACAGTAGTTGTCAAAGACAAAGCAGGGCGGGAAGTCCTTTTCCGTCAAATTGCAGGTGCATTGGCCCGCCGTATCGTTTGGTACGTAAAAGAGAATGATCAGGTTGTTCAAGGCAACGAGTTTGGTTTTATCAAATTTGGTTCGCGTGTCGATCTGTTTTTACCTTTGGGAACAGAAATCAATGTAAATATTGGTGACAAAGTAACTGGAGCCAAAACTATTATCGGAAAATTTTAACAATTTATTAATATCATTATAAGTAACTTAGGCTCCAATTAGGGGCCTTTTTTATTCAAAAAATGAATTTTAGACAATTACTATTAGCAAACTCCGCAGGTGTTGGTATTGCAATCTCCACCATCAGCTTTTATTATAAACACGATCTCCAGACTGCACTAATCATATTTTTTGTGGCCTTGGTTGTTTGTTTTCTTCTATTCAACTATCTTTTCGAGAAATATATCTATCGACGCCTTAATACCATGTATAAATTGATTCACAACCTCAAGCTTGGAAAAGACCTCAAAGATGCGATAGGTGAACATGTTAGCGAAGACCCGATTGCAGATGCAGAAAATGAAGTAAAGGCCTGGGCAAAGGATAAAAAAAATGAAATTGAACAATTGAAATCTCAGGAGAAGTTCCGGAGAGAATTCCTGTCCAATATATCTCATGAATTCAAAACACCTCTTTTTGCCACACAGGGTTATATCGAGACACTACAAGATGGGTTGATGGAAGAAGATATGGAAATGGCAAAAAACTTCCTGGATAAAGCTGCCCGCAACCTAGACAGATTGAATTATCTCATTCAAGACTTAGATGAAATATCCAAACTGGAGTCAGGGAAAATGGTACTAAACATTGAAAAATTTGATATTGTAGACCTTATTAAGGACACCTCCTATTCGTTAGAAGACAAAGCCAAACAACACAATATCAAAATCGAATTTAAGACCAAAACCAGTACACCACACTGGGTCAAAGCCGATCGCAATAAAATACATCAGGTACTGTATAATCTGATAGACAACTCCCTTAAATATGGAAAAGAAGGTGGAACTACAAAAATCAAAATCTTTCCGCTCTTTGAGCAAGTACTGATAGAAATAACCGATGACGGTTACGGTATTGAGGAAAAAAATCTGAGTCGGGTCTTCGAACGATTCTTCCGAACAGACAAAAGTCGATCACGAGATATTGGTGGATCAGGTTTAGGTCTTGCGATTGTAAAACATATTGTTGAAGCCCATCAACAGAATGTAAATGTCCGTAGTACTGAGGGCATTGGAACCACTTTTGGCTTTACTTTACAAAAAGTTCAGACCGGAGACTAAACAATTGATGACACTTTTGTGTTTAAACAAAACCAATGTTAACATTAACTTAACATTAGGGTATTATTTTTGCAAAAATAAATTTAAGATATGTCTTTAAATAGCATTTTTCAATACTTCGTTCCAAAGGACAAAAAATTCTTCCCTTTGTTCGAACAAGCAGGCAACAATTTGATCGAAATGTCTCAATTGTTAAAAGATATTGTTAACTCAAACAATCCTGAGAAGAAGAAAGAGTTCACGCGCAAGATGGAAGATTTGGAGCACAAAGGCGACAATATTACACATCAAATTCACTTGGAATTAGGTAAAAACTTCATTACTCCTTTCGACCGTGAAGATATACACTCATTAGCAAGTTCGTTGGACGATGTGGCCGATTTTATACACGGTGCCGCGAATAGAATGGATCTATACAAAGTTGAGAAAGCAACGGAGCCAATGATCGAAATTGCAGATTTATTAGTAGAAGCTACTGAACACGTCTCTAAAGCAATCCATGAACTTCGCGACTTAAAGAATATTCGCAATATCACTGATTCATGTGTACGTATCAATAGCGTCGAAAATAAAGCAGACTACATTTTTGATAAGGCAGTAGCTGATCTTTTTGAATTTGAAAAAGACGCTATTTCATTGATCAAGCACAAAGAAGTGTTATCCGCAATGGAGGATGCAACAGACAAATGTGAGGATGTTGCTAACGTATTAGAAAGTATTCTAGTTAAAAACGCATAATCATTCGATTATAAGTGCATAAAAATTCTACGAGATTATGATGTCAACATTACTCGTTGTTGTGATTGTCTTAGCAATTGCATTTGACTACATCAATGGATTCCATGATGCGGCCAACTCAATTGCGACAGTTGTATCAACAAAAGTTCTAACACCAGCAATGGCTGTATTATGGGCTGCCATATTCAACTTTGCTGCCTACTTCTACTTTACAGACCACAAAGTAGCCAACACCATTGCCAAAACGGTATTGGAGGAATACATTACCCTTGAAGTTATCTTCGCTGGTTTGCTTGCGGCAATTGGCTGGAACTTGTTTACCTGGTACTATGGCGTACCGTCGAGTTCTTCCCACACGTTAATTGGTGGCTTTGCAGGATCCGGAATGGCTTATGCCTTTATTCTTGGAGCCGACCCGATTCATGCTATCAATATTGATGCGACCTTAAAGATTATAGCTTTTATTGTCCTGGCACCAATCATCGGTATGACGATATCCATTATCATTACATTAGTCGTCATCAATCTGGCTAAAAACTCACGACCAAGTGTTGCTGAAAAATGGTTTAAAGTATTACAACTAGTATCATCAGCAGCTTTGAGTTTTGCCCATGGAGGTAACGATGCACAAAAGGTAATGGGGATTATCCTCGTTGCTATGGTTGCCGGTGGCTACATGCAGAACACCGAACATATGCCAGAGTGGATTCCATTGACTTGTTACGCCGCTATTGCTGCTGGTACAATGAGTGGTGGCTGGAAAATTGTGAAGACAATGGGAACAAAGATCACAAAAGTGACACCACTAGAAGGAGTCTGTGCTGAATCTGCAGGTGCTGTTACTTTAGGTATAACAGAACATTTCGGGATTCCGGCATCGACAACACATACCATTACAGGGGCCATTATTGGCGTTGGTGTAGTCAAACGTGTTTCAGCTGTTCGTTGGGGCGTTACTATCAGTCTATTATGGGCATGGATATTGACTATTCCTGTATCGGCATTACTCGGCGGACTCTCTTTAGTTATCGTACATTATTTACTTTAGAAAGAATTTCTTAATTTTTTTCATAAAGCTATTGAAACAAAACAAAAATTTGGTACTTTCGTACCGGATTTTTGTTTTGTTGTTTCACATTAAATACTTAATTTAGTACGAAATATAGCAAAAACAAAAATTTAACATAATTTTAAGACTTTGGCACGGCAATTGTACTGTTCCATGTGTTAATATAAAGACAAGATAATTTAAAGTTTGAAAACAATTAAAATTAATAATAACCTTAAAAACAAGAGTATGAACTATTCTACAATTAAAAAAACAGCTGTTGCTGCTACATTAGTTGCCGCTTTAGGTTTCGCTGATACAGCACAAGCTCAACAGGTATTCGGTGGTAGATCACAATACAGAACTTGGTCTATCGGAGTTCAAGGTGGTATCACTACTCCTAATGCTGTTATCGGTGGTAACAATAACTTTGGTCAAAAAGTTGGTTACTTCCAAAACAAAGTTGGTGAGTACTATGGTTTAACAGTACGTAAACAATTCTCTCACCTATTCGGTTTAGAAGTTGAAGCGAACCGTGGTAAGATCAAAACGTATAACCACGATCAATCTGGTCCTGCAATTGAGAACAAATACAAAGCTCAATCTGCTGAAACAAAAGTTAACTGGGCAGCTAGCTTAAATGGTGTATTCCAATTAGGTACAGTTGACTTCTTGAGAAGAGAAAATGCAGTTAATTTCTATGCTAAAGTAGGTATCGGTGCTTTTGCTTACAACCCAGTTCAATTCGGAACTAATGACTTTACAGGTACACCTGTTTATGATCAAAAATGGGGTGAAGATGTCCTAGGTGACCGTTCTCCTTCAAACCCACGCGATAAAGATTACCGTTTAGGTATGATCGTTCCTGTAGGTGTTGGTGCTAAATTCAAATTATCTGAAGTTGTTGCCTTGAACTTAGGTTACACAATGAACTTCACTGATGAGGCATTATTATACGGACCAAACAGACACGGAGATTCTAAACAACGTTTTGCTAACGTATACGGTGGTCTAGAGTTTACTTTAGGTTCAAAAGACAAACAAAACTTGACTTTTGCTAACCCAGTTGCTACTATGTATGATGAGTTGAGAGACCCATCTTTACGTAACGAAGTTGAAGCTTTAAAACAACGCGTTTCTTCATTAGAAGGTACTGTTGATGCTTTAGGAAAAGATTCAGATGGTGACGGTGTGCCAGATAAATTTGACAAATGTCCTAACACTCCTGCTGGTACAGTAGTTGATGGTTCTGGATGTCCTATCAAATTCCCTGAGCAAGTAGTTACAAATTCAGCTACTACTGGTGCTTACTATGCTCCTATTCAATTCGAGTTTGATAGCTCAGTATTGAAAACTGAATCATACGGTACTTTAGATAAATTAGCTAAAGAAATCCGTGATGCTAAATCATCAGTTACTTTAAACGGTTATGCATCTTCAGAAGGTTCTGAAGCTTACAACGTAAGTTTATCTAAAGATCGTGCTAACGCGGTAAAACAATACTTAGTAAATGCTGGTGTATCTGCATCTAGCATCAATGCTAACGGTTACGGAGAAGCAAATCCAATTGCATCTAACGCAACTGAAGCTGGTCGTGTTCAAAACCGTCGTGTTGAGATCAAAAAATAATCATACATAACGTATAATTATTAAGTATAATAAGCCGTCCCGAATTTCGGGACGGCTTTGTTTATGTTAAACCTTTTCACTTTTTTGCACTCTGATGTTAATATGTGGAAAAGAAATTTGGACTGGTTTAGTTTAAAAAGCGTATTTTTCAATAAATAGTTACGATATGGAAGAGGAATTTGAGTTTGGATCGCCGGAGGAGCAAAAGGAATCTGTAAATCGTTATGAGGAAATGATTCGGAATGACGATCAGTATTTCTTTGACTCGGCAGCTTTTGATAGTATTATTGATTATTATACCGAAAAAAATGACCCATTAAAGGCATTACAGGTTATCGATTTTGCAAGCAGTCAACACCCTTTTGAGACATCCTTCTTCTTAAAAAAAGCACAGCTTTTAGCTTCTGTACAACAATATGAAAAGGCACTAGAAGCACTCCTCAAAGCAGAGCTACTAGAGCCCTCTGATGGCGACATTCAGCTCGTGAGAGGATCTATTTTGGCTTCTACAGGCAAATATCAGGAAGCTGAAGAAGCAATGCTTAACGCTTTAAACAGCGTAGAAAACAAAGAAGATGTATACTATCAGCTGGCTGGACTATATCAAATACAAGGAGCTTATGAAAAGGCAGTGCACTATCTCAAAAAAACACTCGAAGCTAACTTGGAAAATCAAGATGCATTATACGAGTTAGCTTTCTGTTACGACATACTAGACAGACAGGAAGAGAGTATTTCATTTTATAACGAGTTTATAGATAGAGATCCTTATTCATTTATTGCTTGGTATAACTTAGGGAATGCATACCACAAAATGTCAAGATTTGAGGAAGCTATAGACGCCTATGATTACTCGATTCTTATAAAAGAAAATTTTGCCTCAGCTTACTTTAACAAAGGGAATGCACTTGTAAACCTTGACAAATATTCTGAAGCAATACTGGTATACAAACAGACCTTTGAATACGAACCACCCAATGCAGACACGTACTGTGCTATGGGAGAATGTTACGAAAAATTAGAGCAAATGGACACCGCAAGGGATTACTACAAAAAAGCGGTAAAACTTGACAGTGATCTATCGGATGCATGGTTTGGCATTGGAGTGACATTAGACTTCGAAGAACGACATTTCGAATCGTTGCATTTCTACAAAAAAGCCTTAGAGCTTGAAGACGACAATCCAGATTATTGGTTTGCCATTGCAGACGCAAGATACAAACTAGGTCAGGTCGAAGAATCGGAAAAAGCGTATGCTAGAGTAGTAGAACTAAATCCTACAGACATGGATGCCTGGTTAGATTTTTCATCGATCTATTTTGAGCAGAAAAAATTTGTAGAGGCGATAGAAACAATGTCGGAAGCAATAAAGTGCAATCCAGATACGGCAGAACTTTACTACAGGTTAGTCGCTTACTTGTTCGCTAACGGTCAGTACAATGAAGCGCTTAATTTTCTAGAACTCGCGCTAGCCTTTGGGCCAGAAAAGCACAACATTCTCTTCGACTACCTACCGCAGTTACAGGGAAATCAAATCATCTCGGAGATAATAAAGAAATACACCTCAAATTCATGATAAAACTAGGATTAATAGGGTTTCCGCTAGGCCACTCCTTTTCAAAAAACTATTACTTATCAAAATTTGAGAACGAGGAGATCAACGATGTAGACTATGATCTATATTCGCTAGAGAACATAGATCAGTTTCCTAGCTTATTTCTTAATGACAATCGGTTTAGAGGCTTTAATGTTACAATACCTCACAAACAAACCGTCATGGATTTCATCGACGACCTTTCCATAGAAGCAAAGGAAATTGGTGCAGTCAACTGTATAACAGTGCATCGTAGCAAAGATAAGGTGTCTTTAAAAGGCTATAATACAGATGCCTTTGGTTTTGAAACGTCGTTGACCCCGCTTCTAACGCCTCAACATAACCGAGCCTTAGTTCTTGGAAATGGAGGTGCGGCAAAAGCTGTACTATACACGTTCGATAAACTAGGTATACCTTATACTATAGTTAGCAGAAGTAAAACCAATGGTCATCTTACCTATGAACAACTCAATGAAGATCTTATATCTTCTCACCCTATAATTGTCAACTGCACTCCCCTCGGGACCTTTCCAAATATAGAAGAATGTCCACAGATTCCCTATGAGTATATCACCAATGGACATCTGCTCTATGACCTTATTTACAATCCTGTCGAAACTTTATTTTTACAAAAAGGAAAGTCACAAAACGCGATAACAAAGAACGGTCATGAGATGCTGATTCTTCAGGCTGAAAAGAACTGGCAAATATGGAAAGATAACTTCTAGATGGTACGTAACATTATTCTCCTAATCCTAGCCGGTCTAACAATTACAAGCTGTAATAACGACGATTATAGCCCAAAACCGCGTGGATTTCACCGAATTATATTTCCAGAAAAGATATATGTACAACGTGAAACCGGATGCCCTTACAGCTTTGAAATACCGAAATACAGTAACCTTGAGGTGGACAAAAGCAGTAATTCAAAACCCTGCTGGAAAAACCTAGACTTTCCTCAATTCAATGCGAGATTACACCTCAGTTACTTCGAAATAGGACCAAACTCGACTTTCGAACAGCTCACCGAAGATGCCCGTACCTTTGCTTTCAAACATACCGCTATGGCAAGCGCTATAGAACAACAGGTAATCTCTCTCCCGGAACATAATGTATATGGACTGGAGTATCACATACAAGGGAATACTGCCTCAAACTATCAATTTTTCATATCGGACAAGTCCAAACATTACCTCCGAGGCGCTTTATACTTCAATGAAAAACCACATCTAGACTCAATACAACCCGTCCTCAAGTTTATAGAAGAGGACATCGCTCACCTCATCAACACGAGCAAGTGGTTCTAAACAGTGCTTTTTGCTACAGATATTCGTGAATTATATGCTTTTTAGCTAAGTTTGAGTTATGATTAATATAGAAACCATCACATTCAATCCCTATCAGGAAAACACTTATATCCTTTTCGACGATAAAAAAAACTGTGTGATTATTGATCCTGGGATGCATACACCTAAGGAAGAAGAACAGCTAGAGTCCTTCATCACTGAAAATGGACTGAATCCTCGTTTCTTATTGAACACCCATTGTCATATTGACCATGTCCTTGGAAATCATTTCGTTTATGAAAAATGGGGGCTTAAACCGCTATTCCACGAAGGTGAGATTCCTGTATTAGTAGCTGTACAAAACTATGCTCCACAAATGGGATTCCGATATGAACCGTCCCCCATCCCCGAAACCTTCTTAGTCGAAGGGCAGGAACTTATGCTTGGAGACCATATCCTACATTGTATACTAGCTCCCGGACACTCTCCTGCACATCTTTGTTTTTACTGTGCAGAACAAGATTTTTTGATAGGTGGAGATGTCCTATTCAGGAATAGCATAGGTCGAACAGATCTGCCTGGGGGAGATCACGAAACGTTATTAAACGCTATTAAAAAAAATATATACACCTTACCCGATAAAACGATTGTCTATCCAGGGCATGGTCCTGCCACGACTATCGCTTATGAAAAAGAAACAAATCCATTTATCCGCGGATGAGAAAATTAAAAATACCCCTATTATTTGCTTGCCGTTACCTTTTTTCAAAAAAGTCAGTCAATGCAATAAATATCATTTCTATAATAAGTATTGTAGGGGTATTTGTTAGTACAGCTGCGCTCGTCATCGTTCTTTCGTTTTACAATGGTATGGAAAAGTTTATCTTATCCATGTATAGCAACTCTACGCCAGACTTACGTATCGAACCTAAACAAGGGAAAACCTTCTCCGGTGAAACACAAGTATTCAAACAAATTTCATCTTCGCCTGAAGTAAAAAACTATGTTGAATTACTGGAAGATAAAATTCTTATTCAATATGACCATCAGCAATTTGTTGGACAACTCAAAGGCATTTCTCCCAATGCCCTCGCATCACAAGATCAACGGGAGATCCTACATTCCGGTAAGTTCGTAATCCAGGCAGATTCGACAGATTATGCACTAATAGGGGCCCAGATTCAATCCAATTTGCAAATTCCTCTTACGGGGTTTTATAACCAGATCGAACTCTACTTTCCAAGAAAAGGTGCTTCAACAAATAACCTAAACCCATTAGAAGACTTTAACATACGAACAATCGCAGTAAATGGTGTCCTCACCTATCAGCCAGAATTCGACAACATCGTCCTCGTACCGATGAGTTTTGCAAGAGACATTTTGGGTGAGCCAAACGAGATATCTGCTATCGAAATATACATTAAGGACGTTGCTAAAACCGCTAAGATTCAAGAACGCTTAGAAAAAGATCTTAGTGAGCATTTTCTAGTTAAAAACAGGGAACAACAAAACCCAACTCTGTATAAGACCGTAAAATCAGAAAAATGGATTGTCTTCTTCATACTGACATTTATTGGCATTATTGCGATTTTCAACATCATCGGCTCACTCACCATGCTAGTCATTGATAAGAAAGAAGACATGAAAATTTTACAGCACCTAGGTGCTAAAAAATCTATGGTTGAACGAATTTTCTTTATTGAAGGTATCTTGATTGCACTTATAGGAAGCGCAATAGGTATCGCAATAGGTTATCTCTTTTGTAAACTACAGGAAACCTTTGGCTTTATTCGTACAGGAGAAATGGAAGGCTCTCTTATCGATGTATACCCTATAGACATCCGCTCTCAGGATTTCATTATTGTATTTACAACTGTTTTCGTTCTATCAGCCTGTGTTTCATACTTCGCGTCAAGATTAAGCGTGCGTGAAATTGGCAGAATAACAGATATAAACAAAGTAGAGTAGCTTAATATTTCAGCTTTTGTCTACTGTAGTCTCCCCGTTGAATTTGATTAATCAATTGTGCCCAACCAAATGGATTCAACAGTGGATTAGCATATCTTTGATTAATATTCTTATTCGTCATATTTATGTGTCTCTGCGTCGAATTAAAGCTCTGAATTTCATCAGCGCTACGAGGTACAATACGCGCCAATGCAGCCATAGCTTCAGGGCTCAAATTGTTGCGCGCCGACGCTACAGGATCATGACCGTCTTTCATCCCCATAAAATCTGCAAGATAGTCCTCATAACTGGCCCAAGGAAAAGGCGTTACAGCAGGCAATTCAATCACTAAACTACGCATCTGTATATGCGCAGTAAACTTATCGTCGGAGACTACAGGTATCACAAAGGTCACAGGATCATAGCCTACACTCGAAAACTGTATAGTATCACCGCTATGTGCTACAAATGAAAAATAACCGTCGTTATTAGAAATAAAAGTTTGATTATTGTAGGATGTATTTTTTATTGTCACATAAGCTACGGGTAGCTCAGATCCGACAGAGGATATTAATCCACTGAACTGCAGGATACTTTTAGTTTGCGTAACCCCAAATTGTATCCAGCAGACAAAACATAACACGAATAGGTACTTTAGATATTGTTGCATTCTAACAAAAATAATTAAACACAAAATACCTTCTTGTTAAAATGTGTTAAGCTAAAACCAACAATTCCGTTACAATTGGTTAGGCATTGTAGCATTTGGATCGTCCATATCCGTAATATTGATTGCTTCTACAGCAACAATTTCAGGTACTGCTTTTTTTACCGCTTGTTCCAATCCTGCCTTAAACGTCATGATACTCATAGAACAGCTAGCACAAGCTCCCAATAGCCTCAACCGAACGATATTATCGCTGGTAATTTCTTCAATACTAACATTACCTCCATCTGTTTCAAGATAAGGTCTTAATGTGTCTAATGCTTGTTCGACTCTTTCTCTTAAGGTCATTTTATTAAATACTTTCTTTCTTTTGGAGTAAAGATAGACAAATATTTACTTATTTTGAAATCCGATGACCTTTTATAGCATAATCGTGACAGGCTACTTATTAAGGGTTAAAGTTTGTTAAAGCCGCGCTCTGATATCACTAACTCAATTAAAATCAATTAAATTGCGCGCTGAAATATAATTGAATATTATCTTTAATTGACGTATCTTTGTACAATGTTTTTAAATAGACGCACAGGAGTTATAATCACTTTTTTATTCGCCGTATTTTTTTTAACCGGCTGTAAAAGTAAGTTTGAAAAGCTGAAAAACAGCAATAATATAGCCATGAAGTATCAAGAGGCTGTAAAATTTTATGAAAAAGGGAAATACTCAAAAGCTTTAATTCTATTTGATGATTTAGCGGAAAAATACCGTGGTCGTGCAGAAGCGGAAGATCTTTTTTATCTCCGTGCCAACGCTACGTATCGTCTAAGGGATTATACTTCGGCTCGCTATCATTTCAAAAGTTTTGCTACGATCTACCCGAGCAGTCCTCGCGCTGAAGAGTGTAGATATATGGCTGCTTATTGTTACTATATTGAGTCCCCTCGATCCAATTTGGATCAAGAGAATACCCGTAAAGCAATCGATGAATTACAACTCTTTGTAAACTACTACCCAGAATCGGATAGAGCCAAAGAAGCAGGAGAACTGATTCAGAATCTTCGGGAGAAATTGGAGAAAAAAGCTTTTGACAATGCAAAGCTTTACTACAATATGGGGCTATCGGATGATTATCGTGCAGCAGTAATTGCACTAGAAAACGTTTTAAAAGATTATCCTGACACACGTTTTGCGGAGGAAATTGAATATCTAATCGTAAAAGCGCAATATTTATTTGCGGACAATAGCTACCCAAATAGACAAGAGAAACGTTTTAACGATGCAATTGACTACTATGAAACCTTTATTGACCATTACCCGTCAAGTAAATATCGGAATGAATTAGATGGATTAAAATCTAGTGCTGACAAAAAGATCGTATTCGCTATCCGTAAAATGAACGAAATCAACAAGCAGATAGAAGATCAAAATAAAGAACTTGGGATAACCGAAGTGAATACAGAAGCTACAGCAACACAAGTTAAGAAATAGAATATTTATATAATATATCAACAAATATGAGTCAAGCAAAAAACAACGCCGTTCCAAACTCTACCGTTACTAGGGATTTAAGAGAGTTGGATCAAGCTACCGACAACCTGTATGAATCTATAGTTGTAATTAGCAAAAGAGCGAACCAAATTGGAGTGGAGATGAAGGAGGAGTTGAATTCCAAATTGGCAGAATTTGCTAGCAACAATGATAATTTGGAAGAGGTTTTCGAAAACCGAGAGCAAATTGAAATCTCAAAACACTACGAACGTATGCCAAAAGCAACTCTTGTTGCAATTGATGAATTTCTAAACGACAAAGTTTATTTTAGAAATCCTTCAAAAGAGCAGGACTAATCGTATTGGAAAGATGTCTTCTCTAAAAGACAAAAATATTATACTTGGTGTATGCGGCAGTATTGCCGCATACAAAATTGCCTATTTATTACGGCTACTAATCAAAGAGGGGGCCAATGTTCAAGTCTTAATGACTAAAGAGGCAACTCAATTTATTACACCTCTAACACTATCCACTCTTTCAAAAAAACCAGTACTTGTCGAGTATTATGACAGAAACACTGGTTCATGGAATAACCATGTGCAATTGGGCCTAGATGCCGACCTAATGATTGTTGCCCCAGCCTCGGCCAATACAATAGCAAAATTTGCAAATGGGATTTGTGACAATCTCTTAACAGCAACATACCTTTCTTCTAAATGCCCTGTCTATTTAGCACCAGCAATGGATTTAGACATGTGGAAACATCCAGCAACGCAATTCAATATCTCACGTATTCAGTCCTATGGGAATATTATAATTCCTCCCGGAAATGGAGAGCTTGCTAGCGGATTAGTCGGTGAAGGTAGGCTAGCTGAACCTGAAGAAATCATACAATTCTTGCTTTCAAGTTTAGAAGATAATTTGCCTTTAAAAGGAAAAACAGCATTAGTAACAGCAGGACCAACTTATGAGTCAATAGACCCCGTTCGCTTTATCGGGAATCACTCATCAGGAAAAATGGGTTATGCTCTAGCTCTTCGTCTGAAGGAACTCGGAGCTAAAGTGACGCTTATATCAGGACCTACAGCATTACCAGCGCCTCTAGGAATTAAAACTATTAATATACAATCTGCCCAACAAATGCTTGAAGCAAGCAGTTCAGAATTTGTAACGGCAGATATAATTGTCATGAGCGCTGCTGTTGCAGACTATACTCCCGTTGATGTTGCGCATCAAAAAATAAAGAAAAAAGAAGAAGAATTCTCAATTCAACTCAAGAAAACAACAGATATCCTTGCTTTCTTAGGGCAATATAAAAAGCCTCAGCAAACTTTAGTCGGCTTCGCTTTAGAGACAAACAATGAACTAGAACATGCAAAAGAAAAGTTAGAGCGTAAAAACCTAGATTTTATTGTTCTAAACTCCTTGGTAGACAAAGGGGCCGGTTTTGGAACTGACACAAATAAAGTCACAATCGTTTCTAAAACGGGAGAGATAAAAGAGTTCAAGCTAAAGAGTAAAGTTGAAGTTGCTAGTGACATATGCGAACTAATACTTCAGCATCAAAACAAGGCCTAGTCAGCTCTTTGAGATATATTAAAGGTTTGCAATGCGAACTTCTTTAGGGTAGTAGTTATTAATACGATTTGGCATCGCTTTAATCCAACCTAAATCCATTCCTTCATAACGCACAATAATCCACCCGCTTATCTCTTTCTTATTCACAGAAGGCGGCAAACTTTCTTTACGAAGGTAGGTCAGCATTTCTTCTAAATCCAGATCCAGAAACGGAATGTCCTTGTGAATTCGATTACTCAAAGCAAGATCGTGACTTGGAATCAGGTCTTTACCAACCACTCTTCCGATTTCTGTACCAGCATTTTTCAGATAAAGTACTTTCTGTAAAGCTGTTAAATCCTGCTCATATGCTTTTGGAAAAATATGTAATAAGTCATGGTAAAGAAAGGAATAAAGCCCTTCCATATTTGCCCATCCTTGTGCTAGAGATTGCGGTGCCGCGTTTTTTTCCATCTTTACTTTCTTAAGAGAAAAATTCGGCACATCCCCCTTACGCTTGAGAATTGCACAGAAAAACCCCTCTCCAGCTACCTTATGTGGGTAGAAACGATATGAGGCTGCTTCGTGTTTATCTGATTTTCCAACTTCTATACCCCACGAAGGGTCGACCGACACAGATATCGACTCGAGATTGAATGTATCTATCATCCAATCCACAATATCCTCATTCTCTTCTTTTGAATAAGAACAAGTCGAATAAAATATAACCCCATTTGTCTTTACAGTCACTATACTATCCGCTATAATTCGCTTTTGTCTTTCGCTGCATAGCTTGACATTGGCCATCGACCATTCATCCATAGCATCATGATCTTTATGAAACATACCTGAACCAGAACAGGGGGCATCTATAACAGCCAAATCAAAATATCCAGGTAAACGAGCGAAAGAACTGGGATCATTATTGGAAACGATGACATTAGCATTCCCCCACTTTACCAGATTATCTCGTAGTATAGAGGCCCTACTTTTAATTATTTCGTTTGCGACCAACAAACTGTCTTTGTGTAACGTAGAATTCAACAACGTAGCCTTACCTCCTGGCGCCGAACATAAATCCAATGCGCGTATAGGCTCGATATTCAGTTTAAGCTCACGAATAACAAAATTAAGAAACATTGAGCTCGCTTCCTGAGAATAATAACATCCAGCATGAAACAAGGGATCCAATGTAAAAATAGGTCTTTTATTAAGGTAAAAACCACCTTCACACCAAGGTATTTCCCGATCAATATCTAGCAGCGACAAATCAAACTTCTTCCCCGGATTAATACGTATAGAAGATGTCTTTTGTTCTTTGTCGTGAATGCTTACAAAAGCATTATAATCAAAATGGGGATCTCCTTGGAGATGTCTAACTAAATCTGGTGGGAGTTTATTACTCATGCACAAAAATAAAAAGTCAAAACTAAAAGTCAAAACTAAAATGAAATCCAGCCTAATAGTCTTATCTTTGACTTTTCTAAATGCTCTTACTTCTATGAAGAATTTCAAGAAATACTACATCATTCCGACTACTCCAGAAGATATTTATCGTGCGTTGACTACAGATATCACTATTCGCTTATGGACAGGAGACCTAGTTGAAATAGATGCTCGTGAAGGTGGACAATTCTCGTTTTGGGATGGAGGTATTACGGGGCATTTCATCGAATTAGAGCCTTTTAAAAAGATTGTACAGCAATGGTACTTCGGAGAACAGGAAGAACCCTCTATTGTCACAATAAAACTCCACGAACACAAAAAAGGCACCTCTTTTGAAGTCAACCATATTAATATTCCTGATGAAGACTATGAGGACATTATTGATGGTTGGGATCAAGAATATGTAGGTAGTCTTATCGACTTCTACACAGAAGAATAGAGGTACATTTTTTCCAACTTAAACCCTTTATTACTCGAATTAACTATAGCGAGTTCTTAATGAGGCTCCCTTCCTCTTATACGACCGATGAGGTTATCTCTCATCTTTCCTTTTAAGCTGCATTTACTTCGTATATAGGCAATTCTTAGGAGAACCTCACAGCCTATAAATTATCCATTAGAAAATATGTTCAGAATGAATAGGGCTCTGGATAGCTTTCTGACGAAGGAGTTTGAGGATTTCCTTTCATACGGTAAAAGCCCCTAGGGGTTAGCTAGGGGCTTCTTATTAAACAATCCGCCAGCTGGGGCGGGGACACTTTCCCATCTGTTACGCCAATAGCATCGGCCGGTTTGTGCTCCGGAAAGTGTGCACAAAACAAAAGCCCCTCCAGTTTCCTGAAGGGGCTTCGTATTAAAAAAGGCACCGACCTACTCTCCCACCTGTTACGGCAATACCATCGGCTCTGGCGGGCTTGACTTCTCTGTTCGGAA
>JAITLV010000229.1 GCA_031277685.1 Sphingobacterium sp.
CGTAAAGTACTTGGAGCTTCACTAGCACATTTGATGTTACTCTTTTCAAAAGAGTACTACGGAATCTTCCTATTTGCTGCATTTACGACAGTTCCACTGAGTTATCTATTGATGCAATATTGGCTGCAAAATTACATTATCCGAGTAGAAATCAATGCATTTACCTACTTGTTACCATTGGGGACTTTGATCGGTTTGCTGAGTTTATTGGTGGGCATTATTGTATTTCGATCAACCCGGTTTAATCCAGTTGAAAAATTAAGAGATGAATAATCTAAGAAACTAATCCACATAAACAGTATGATAAAGAATCACCTTAAAACCGCTTGGCGAACATTGATGCACAATCGGATCTATTCGCTATCAAATCTCATCGGCTTAACCATCGCGTTACTGGTATTTATGTTAATTAGTTCACTTGTCATTGATGAGCTTTCCTACGACAGACAATGGGGCAACTCCAATGAGCTTTACCGGATGAGGGTGGTACCCAAAGAAACACAGGAAGGTGTCAAAACCAATATTTCAGGAGCTCCTGAAGGTCTCTCAAAGGTCTTGAAAACTAATTTTCCCGAAATTTTAGGTTATACCACGATCAACAGTAGTTCACAGAAATTAACAATCGACGGGCTGTCAAAACAACTAGCTGAAATCAGTACCTTAGAAATTGACAGTGGTTTTTTCAATCTTTTTGATACAAAAATAATTGCAGGCAATCCAAAACAAATTATTGCAGGTGCAAAAAACATTACATTGACAGCCTCTGCTGTACAAAAATACTTCAGCGGAAAAGATGTACTTGGCAGCACATTCTACAATAAACCGCAAGAAGGGGAACCAGAGGCTTATTATGTCAATGCTATTATTGAGGATATTCCTCACAATTCATCCTTTCAGGCAGAAGCGCTCGTCCTGATGCCTAAGATTATTGAATTTAATCCGACAGAGGCCGGCTCATTGCAAACACAAATTCTATTGCTCAAAAGCACAACTGATATTAACCACTTTTCTACCAAAATAAACAAATGGTACAAAGGACAAAAACTGAATGACTGGGCGAAAAGTTTTAATCTTTTTATTGAACCCATCAAAGATATACACCTACAAAGTATTACAGGATGGGAGAATCCCATGCAGGATATTTATCTACTGATGGGAATAGCGACACTTATTCTTATATTGGTCAGTATTAATTACATTAACTTAAGCTTTGCGCATGCCTTAAAACGCACACAACAGATAGGTATCCGTAAGGTATTGGGAGCAAGCCGAAAAAATCTAATCTTACAAATGGGCATAGAGAGTACAATACTCTTTGCTAGCTCTTTTCTGATCGCATTTTTTGGTTATATTCTTGTCAGTCCTGCATTTGAAAACTATTTAGAGTATCCATTGACAATGAGCTACCAGCATTCTTTATTCATGTTTGCTGGACTACTAACCACCTGGATAATTCTAGGCTGGCTGTGCAGTTTACCGACTGCGTTTTCTCTATCGAAAACACAGCCATCGCTTGAACTTCGGAAGCAGCTTTCTTTCTTCAGACTTCCCTTAAATATGGCATTTACCAAAATACTGGTTGTCTTCCAATTTGCTATCTCCATCGTCGTAGCGATCTGCATGATGTCAATGCGGGCACAACTGCATTATTTGTATAGCAAAGATCTTGGCTACGAACCTAAAAATCTTTTAGCCATCAACTATACCTCTTGGGAAGGAAAGGATCAGGCTTTCAAACAGGAGCTATTAAAAAATTCATACATCGCATCGGTTAGCCTCACAAGCTGGACTCCCTTTAGCGGGAGTGCAGATTTTAAAATAGTAAAAGACCCTCAGGATCCGAACAAAGAACTGCCTATTGTATTTGTTTATGCGGATTATGATTACATCAAAACAATGGGTATAAAACTCCTAGACGGACGTCCTTTGAGTGCGGACTATGCACTGGACAGATCATTTACGGATTCGGTACAAAATGGGCAACCAGTATTTACAAACATGCTCGTTTCCGAAGGAACAGCCCAACGGCTCCCTTTTAAACTCAATAAAAGTTTAGAGCTCCTAAAAAATACACCAGTGGGTGTATTTAAAGAATTTAACGGAGCAAGTTTAAAGTTTCCGATCGGTCCTTTTGCAATTAAGGCAGAAACTGAATGGGAAGGTGGATGTATGCTCATTCGGGTTGAGGAAGGCAAGAAAAAGGAAGCTTTAGCATTGGTGAACAGGACATGGAACAAATTTTTTCCAAACCGGATAGCGCAGATCAACTGGCAGGAAGATCAAGTACAGAATCAATATAACAAAGAAAAAAAACAATACCAGCAATTAGCACTTTTTACCGGTTCCAGTATGCTGATTGCCATCCTAGGGATCGTAGCTATTGCTATTTATACACTAGAACGAAGAGTAAAAGAAATTGGTATCCGTAAAGTACTAGGGGCTTCCGTAAATACGATCACATATATGATTTCCAAATCCTTTATCTTACTCCTGCTGATAGCGATTCTAATAGCTTTCCCTATAGCATGGTGGTTTACGCATAAATGGCTAGAAAATTTCTTCTATCATATAGATATACCGATTGTTCTATTTATTTTAACAGGATTGTTTATTGGTTTGACAACTTTAGCGATTATCGCCGCCCGCATATTCCAGACAGCCCGTATTAACCCTGTCAATAGTTTACGGGATGAATAAGAAAAAATAAGCCGTAGGTTATCTAAGCTAAAAAGTGTATTTATTATTAACCTATTGGAATGGAAGTTTATAATTGGTGTACCTACGGCTTAGGATCTTTGAAGCAATTTTTAGCTGTTCGTGTTGGACAGCTAAAAATTGCTTATTTCTTTTCTGTCGAATCCTTGGGAGCAGCTAGAATATAACAGAATCCGTATTTAGATACTTTCCGAATAATTTTGCGTTCATCAGACCGATTAAGGAAATTATCTAGCACCTTAATCAGGTTTTTAGGATGTATATACCTTTCTAGTTTAGCACAGCATAAGTTGTGTATTTCATCAGGTCTCTTTTCCACATTAAAATATCCGATATCAATATTCTCATCCAAGAGAGTACTTATCTTTTTTACTTCTTCTATTGTCGAAATTTCATACGGGTCGAGATCATGTCGAATATCGATTAGCTTAAATTCGATTACTTTTTGATCTTGTTCTACATCAACTTTATACAGTTCATAAATAACGCGGTCACCCAATTTAGTTACATGCAATTCATATGTATACTTTTGTGACGACAAATCAATTCCGTAAGGCATCAATTCATTCATACTCTTTATTTCTAGTACAAGCTGCATGACAACCAAATCATGAACAAAAGTTCTTTTCCTTTTGAATGTCTCAACTTTATTTATAAAATCGAATGACTTTCCCATTAAAAAAGAAACTTCTTCGGGTGACAGGTGCCGCGAAATACGTTGTAGCAGCATACGATAATATATTTGCATGTCTAACTCTCCGCATCTCCTCCTATATACCTTTGTTTTTTGAATTTTCGCTGTTTTCATCATTGACACATTTAAATGATATAGATTTTCAATACAAAAGAATAGAAAATATTCTAGAAATAAAAACATTTGTATAAATAAAAATAACATTTTGTATATTTATCTATACAAACAAGAGCATACTAAATCATAACTATGACAAAGCTAGGTGAATTTTTAGAGAAGAAATCCGTTAATAAATCGCGAATTGCGCGCAAAACAGGTTTAAGTAAGGCAAGAATCAATGAGTTAACGATGACCGAAACGGCTAAATTGCGTTTGGATGAAATGTACCTGATCGCATTGGCTATTGATACAGATCCAGCTAAAATGATGTTCGAA
>JAITLV010000238.1 GCA_031277685.1 Sphingobacterium sp.
AGATCCATGTTGGATATAGTGGATCTGAATTTAACTTAGTAATTAACACAGTATACCCATCTTTTTGAGCATCCATTAGTCTCTCTTTCGTTATTTCTACTATTTTCATAGTGAGATAATATACAAAAAAAATATTTAAGGTGAATTTTGACAGGAGTCCGTTGTTAAGTTTGATTACTTACTACCTAATAGAAGTCATAGCACTGTCGATAGTGCATTATCGACGGTGCTATGGGATTATTCATTCAGTTGTATATTAGATTTTTTCAATTTTTAAGGAGGATACTTTGTCATTGAAATTTTTGCCGATCAAGCAGGTCTCATTTGTGGTAAGGACCAAAGAAGAGCCTGTCAGGTTGTCTCCATCGTAAAGTGTGACCTTATAGCCTGTTGGAATTTTGATGGACGAAACATCATTGTTGTTAATACCTTTTGCGAGCATTTGGGCTGTTGTATAGGAACCAACGGCAAGTGCTGCACTGTAACCACCATAATCGAAATGTTGAAATAATGTTGTACCCAATGCACGTGTACCGATGAGGTTAATGGAAAGCTGTATGCTGCCGCCATAATCACTGCGGCCAGCGACGTTCTGTGTCATGTCGAGCTTGATTTCATGCGTTCCTTTTGTCAATTTATTGACCAAAGGGGTTGTATGTGGTGGTACGGTATCACTTTGGCAATAATTTCTGGTGGGGTAGTTCCAGAGACCGGGTTGCACCGTTCCGTTGGCAACAGATGGATTGCGTTGTTGATAACGTTGTTCGGGGACACAGACCATGCGGGTACTGTATGAATCTATCTGCTGGTTGTCTAACTTGAGTACATTGGTCGTATAGAAGCCCTCAGGGCCGGTGTAAATCACCCTAATTTTTGCGTTTGTAATATCGTCAGGAACCGTAAAAGATCTGGTAATGGACTTGGTCTGTGACAGGGTGCTGCCCAACCCCGTAAATCCTACGATCGGTAAAGTATAGTTGTCTTTTTGCCAGCTGCTCATGTCGGTATTTCCGGTGCTAGTCAGGGTGAGGTCAGTCTTGTAGGTATAGGAGCTATTGCCAGGCTGTCCCTGGCTGGATGCTATCCATACGGTAGAATCCTGATCTTTTAATGCCGAGGCAAATGGACTGATATCGAAGGTATAGGGCACCACGGGAGAACTTGTTGTGATGGTTACTAATCCGCTTTGATTCCATACCGTCGACAGGTAGGGAAGTATATAGCGGGCCATTTCCACCCGGCCTGTCTGATAGGCTGTCATTAGGGTGGGATCGTTTTGTGTGGATGGAACAGCTGTTCCCTTGGCAGTTTTAAAATAATAGAGGTAGCCGAATGGTTCGGTCTGAGCGGTTCCGGCATATACATTGAGGTTGAGGGCCAGTGTTGCACCTAGTCCTTGCTGTTGCAGCTCGGTGAGCTTGGTCGCGTAAACCAGCTTGTCATAGTTACCTACTTCGAGTGCCGTAGTACTTGAGTTGATATTGGATACCCCATTGGAAGGGTAGAACAACACACCTTCCTGAAGTTTTACTTCGCCGATATTCGCGGCTGTGGCTTGTGCCCGGGTCGAAATTTTGGGTAGTACATCTTCCTTTTCGGATTGTTTTTGGCAGGATGCCAGTGAAAACAGGCCCATAGCTAGCGCTAATGGCAGTTTAAAATTTAATGATCTCATATTATAATTAAGTTTAAAAGTGTCATCTGCCTGCGCGAGAAGCAACGGTACCATTATCATGAAATAATACGTACTGCTACATGAATCTCTTTATACTGCTTATCCGTGGAACAATTCCGCATTATCACTTCCCATGCACTGATAAGTAGTCAAAAAAATACAATCTCTTTTGTCGTGACTATAATTGGTTTTCCGCGACAAATGAGCCTGATTATTTGAAACTAATATAAAATATATGTATTAAAAGTTTTGTTTACTTTTTATTTTTTTTAAAAACTTTCAATGTCTTTATTACTTAATTTGTGTATCTATTTTTTTCTTTCCCAGGTAAAATTATGCGTTAATAAAGGAATGAACGATGTTTAAGCAGTACGAGATAGTTTTTTGTTTTATTTGCTAATGATGTAATTTTATTTTTTTTATGTTAATGAATTGTAATATTGTTTGGTCGGATTTTTAAGATGCTTTTAAATGTTTATCAAGTTTCTTCTTACCACTGCGAGATGTTTGTTGTCATAATGTAATGTAGCTGTATATGATTTGAATCGTTTTAATTCTTGATTAAATGTATTGTTTTTGTCTTTTTTGTTTTACTTAAATTTTAGTCGTTGAGGTTCGTGGCGAATTATATAAGGAGTTTTAAAAATAATTGTGGCATATATATGGTTTTGGTTGGTAGGAAAGAAAAAAGTGAAGCTGGTTAATTTCGCTGAGAGACAGTCTATCATTTTTGGTTCTATGTATATATCTTGAATATAGTTAAAAGCTTAATGGTTAATCACCCCAAAAACTATCACCACCGTTTGTTTGTCATTGATTCGCTTAACCGATCAAATTTAATTTCAAAAAGCATGTATGTGAATTCGAGTTTCGATACAGTTGGCTGTATTTTGTCCAGTTGGAAAAAAGCCGCAGCAATACTATATAAATGTAGTTTTGCTAATTATGCGATTGCGGTAGAATCTATTTTATACACAATTGACAGGAAATATCCAATACAGGAATATTGCGATAGCTTACAGGTTGAATTTTCCCACTGGTGGAGTCATGTAAGACTATATTCGGAAGAAATACCGAATTATACGACGACTCTCCACCTTGTTTCGGAGTCTTCGCGCCCAATCGCACAGGTCAAAGATAGACAAAGCGATCAGACAATTGCGACAACG
This sequence comes from Sphingobacterium sp., assembly GCA_031277685.1. GTDB lineage: Bacteria > Bacteroidota > Bacteroidia > Sphingobacteriales > Sphingobacteriaceae > Sphingobacterium. The sequence goes on from JAITLV010000238.1 coordinate 2,845, forward strand.
GAGATGAATCCAGGGCAGGATAAGGAGCATGTGGTGTTTTTGAGTGGTTTTTGTATTTTATTGACTGTCAGTGTTATCGTGCTGCGGCATTGGTATAAAATGAAAAAGAAAGATCATGCTAAATTGCAAGTGGAGAAAGCTGATTTTGAGCAACGAGTCAATCGGGAGATAAAGCTTAAAACGGAAGAGAATCTAAGGCTGAGGCATCAAAACGAGGATTTGGAAGACCAGATTAACTTGCAGTTTCATTTGCTAAAGGAGGAGCTAATAAGATTGCAGATAGAATATGAAAAAATACAGAAGGAGGCTTTGGTCGAGGCATTGCGCATGGAACGTAAAAATAGGCTTTTGGATTTGCTTAGAGAAAAGCTTAGAAATTTTGAAGATATGGAGCGAGTTGGCACGTTGGAAAAGATGATAAGAGATGAAATGCGCCTTGATGAGGTTGTCGGACAGTCTGTTCGTGAATTTCAAGATATCAATCCTGATTTATTTCTGCGATTGAAGGAAATATCGGAGAATAAACTAAGCGCTTTGGAACTGAAATATTGTGCGTATATGTACCTGAATCTGACCACAAAAGAGATTGCTGCTGCTTTTCATATTGAACCAAGTAGTGTACGGGTAACAAAATATAGAATTAAACAGAAACTGCAGCTTACTCGTGAAAACGATCTGGATTCCTTTGTTCAGCAGTTGGTATAATAGTGGTATAGATTGTTTTTGTTGTATATATTAAAATTTTGTTAACTTATTTTATAAAGTTTGGTAGGTTTTTAGCTACATGTTTACGTGTTGTAATTATCTCCTGTGTTAATATTGTTGTGTTGGATGTGATTTCTCTATAAGTTTTCACTTTGTTTTTCATTGTTTCTTTTTTTATAATACTTTCATTAATAGTGTTTTATGTTTGTTGTTGTTGTTGTTTTGTAACGTTTGTTTGTTGTGCTTGTATGGATAATGTAACGGGTAAATATGTGTGGATGTTTTTGTTCTTATTTAAGTTTGCTTCAAAATTATTTCTTTATTCTGTTTCATTGAATTTTAATGGAAAGGATAATTGGGATGGATTTGGTAAAAACTAAAGTAAACAAAAATGAAAAAAGAAAAGAAAACCTATGTGGCACCCTTGATTCAGGTGCTTAGTGTAGAACTTGAACAAGGTATTGCCGCTGGGTCTGCGGCAACCGGAACTCCTACTCCCGGGGTTGATGAATGGGGAAATGATGGCGGTGGATCTAGTAATGGGGATTTTTAACGGGTGACTATCTAAGTAAAAACAAAAGAAAATTATGAAAATGTTACGTGGAAAACGTTTAAGTTGGACTGCGGCATCAATTGCATTGGTACTGGCTAGTAGTACTGCTTTTTTAAGCTGTTCTAAAGAACGTGAACAAATTGAAGAAACAGCACAATTAGAAGGGACAAAACTGGTATTGAATGTCTCGGGAATCGATGAGGGACAAGGTATTTCCACAAAAGGGGCTGTGTCAAGTGTATCAAAACAAAATTCCACTAAAATCGTGGAATTTCCAGAATTTGATGCAGTTTTGGCAATAGATGATAATGTGCCTTTCAAAGCTTCACAACGTGTTGTTAAAACATCGTCAAATGGCAGTTCGACTGGTGTTAGGGCGGCGGCAATTGACAATGGCGTAAAATATCGTCTGTACTTGTTTACAGAGGATGGTACGCAACTGATTTCATCAACACTGTTTACCTCGGGGACACAGGGAACAATCGACGTTCAACAAGGAACAACCTACAAATGGGTAGCGCTATCATACAATACAGGAGAAGACGTTCCGGATATTACTTCTGGCAATACAAAAATCAACCTTCCTGCTGGTAAGGATATTTTGTATACCACAGGTATGACGACTGTACCAACAGGCGGAACGAACGTGAATGTGCCCATTAATATTGCTTTCAAACATAAGTTTGCGCGATTGGGTGTTGAATTAAACTCACAGGGGATGTTCGCAAATATGACTGGTGCTAAAGTTGCCGTTGCCGGATTGAAGACGGCAACTATTGATGTCGTTAGCGGTGGACTTAGTGATCTTGTTGCTGCTGATATGGAGATTCCGTTTGCAAACTTTGGCGATATTGATCCTGCTTATCAGGATGCTAAAATAGCTTATGCGTATACAGCAGATGCAGCTGCGGTAGCCGGGGGTATTAAGGTTGCTGTTTCAAATCTGGCATTACGAATTGATGATAATACAATACGCCAATTTTCAACGACTCCGGTCAATTTTGCGTTTAACGTGACACCGACTTTAGGAAATAGCCATCGTTTGCTTGTCAACCTGATCGAATCGCCCCTGACGATAGATGGTGTGCGTTGGGCCAGACAGAATATCTATTACCAGGCTGGGCATAATCCATATCGTTTTCATCACACTTATGCACATACCAACGCGCGAAATACGTTTTTCTCGTTTAAAGGTTTGGTTCCAGATCAGTTTGGTAAAAACAGTGATCCATGTGCTGAAGTATATCCAGGAGGCACCTGGCGTACAGCAAGTGAGAACGATTTTAGAAAACTAACTGGATTTTTGGGTATTGGTGCAAAAAAAGCTACCTATGGTTCTGTAAATAATCGTGGTTATGTGGAGTATGATGCGAGTGGTGTTGCTGCTCCCTATACAAACAACAAACTTCACTTTAATTTTAATGGCGAGAGTACTTCCTTTGCTCTTGTCAATGGGGTTGTGCAATTAAATCTGGGTAATTTTGGAACCAATGCTGAATTCTGGACTGGTTCGGCTGGGGTAGATCTGGGTGGACTAGCGGGTTTTGGCGCTTGGTATTATCACGCTGATCGTGGTCTTTTTGGGACTGTTAACGCCGACTTGACAGCGAGCGTACTCAATGTTTCAGCTATTGGTGTAAACTTCATTCAAACACAGATGAGGAATATACGCTGTGTAAGAAAATAAGATTACCCTTTGTTTTAATAAATAAAATAATAGCTAGCGGTAGTTATTCCAAATGACGATAAAAAGTGACCTATCGCCTGATAGGTTGCTTTTTATTAATAATCAAATTTTCAACTTATACCACCTTGGTAAATCTAAAATTGGTCAATTCTTTATGGAGTATGCAATAGAAAAGGTATTTGGGCAGGAGACGATAGCAACATTTGATTTCAGTTATAAAATTTTTAAAAATTGCTCTTTTGTTAATAGTACGATAACAGCAAAGGATTTTAGTAATTCGGTATTCCAGAACTGCCATTTTGTTTCCTGCAAATTTATTGACTGTAACTTTCAATCTACTGTTTTTCAAAATCTAGGATTATGGTATGATTGTAAATTTACGTCAAATAATTTTTCAAAAACGGTGATTGGAAATATAAAGATTGAACAACTACATTTTTCCAGTAACAATTTTAATAAAACCACATTTGATGGTACTGAATTGGTAGATGTGGTTTTTGAAGGGAAAATAGAGTCTTCGTGGTTTTATGGGATATCAACTGGTGAAAGCCTTTATGCGATGGATTTTTTTGTTATAAAGAGATTTAAGCCTTTAAAAACTCCGTTTATAGATTTTGAAGGGGCGGAGCTAAATGATGTCGTTTTTTCCAGAGGACTGGATCTGTCCAAGATTAAATTGCCAGATAAGAGCCATTTGAAAACGGTTATGAATCCAATGCATTTTTTTGATGACTTTTTAAATGAGTGTAGGAAGGTATTTCCTGATAAAGAATCCAAATATTTTTGTAAGGAATTTATACATCGGTCATTATTTACAACAGATAACCAGGGCATGCCTATGCTGCTGATAGATCTAAATACATTTGATGAGTCCAGTGATTCACGGGTTCAGCGCATTGTTGAGCTACTAAAGGCTTCTTGATATAACCACAATTTCTCAAAATCTTAATTAATCGTATGCTAAATATTGCTATAATGGAAGAGTTTAATAAATTTAAAACCCGATATACAAAAGAGATTAAAAAGGAGGTGGTAAATGCGATTGTTAATGGCGAGCTGTGGCTTGAGGAGGCGATGAAAAAATATAATATTCAGGATAGGCGAGTGGTTGTTGCCTGGTTAAGGAAACACCTGCGGGAAGTGAGGTAGAGCTGCAGTCATCCGTTTATTCTGCTGTAAAATACAAAAGAAATTTGGAAAATAGTTGAAATAAATAGAGCTGAAAGGCTTTGAAATGTCTTATTGTATTTTACGATTCTACCACGAGCACCTGCTATTATAAATAATAGCTGTCAGGGAATTAAAGGTGAAGATTGGATTTCATGGAGCTGTAGTTTTACCTCGTTTTTGAATTCAGATCCAGTATTGGAGTACTGTTCCATTGAAGGATGCTGTGGATGAGCTATCGAAGTTAAATTATGGTATTAAGATCGACATCGAAAACGGAGATACCGTTAACTACCTTCGTTGTATTGAGATTGTGTGATCTCAAATGAAAATGACGTTTTTATTGTCTCGTTACCTTGAATAATTGGTTTGACTCATAAGTGGTTGATTATAATAGTTTAATGTTCACTATTTTATCTAGTGAATGATTCTGAAGGAATTTTTCTATCGTAGGATGATCAATTTCTTATGGGGTTATTCTTTCAGTATCTGTATACAAAAATATTGTCAGACAAACCTGTTTATCCCATACAGTTTTTATAAAACATGCTGGTCCAGCCTATTTCTTAGAGCTGTGATGTATTTTTAATCGTATTATGTCTTCTAATACACTACCTGCAGTCGCTGCTGGTGGGTATACATGATAAGCTGATTTTGGAGGGACCAATCCAATGGATAATTGTAGATTAGCTGCTGGATTGGATTGTTATAATGACGAAAAATGAAGTTGTTTTATTTATATTTATTTACACTGTGTTAAAAAAAATACTTATAAATCAGTCGGTTAAGTTTTTTATATTGGTTTGATGGGGTAAAAGTTAACCAATTGGTGTCTTTAAATAGAGCACACTAAATTATCTATCATGGTAAGATATGACGTGAAAATAATAATATACCAAATAATACTTAATGTTATTTATGTTATTGTTTATCAATACTTTGTGTTTAAGTTGAAAATAATTCGGGGGTTTAGTTAACATCGTATCATACTAAAAGGATTATGAAAAATGAAAAAACAACTTCTTATTGACCATATCTCCAGACATGTCATGCTGTCGAAAAATGATGTCAGTTTGATACGTTCTTTCTTGAAATTGAAAAAAGTCAGGCGCAGGCAGATATTACTGGAAGAAACAGAAATACAAAAAAATGGCTTTTTTGTTGTCAGTGGCTGTTTAAAGAGTTACACTATTGAAAAAAATGGTTTTGAACGCGTTGTACAATTTGCTTCGAGTGGATGGTGGATTGGAGATATGTTCAGTTTAAAAAACCAGGAGCCAGCAAGTCTTTATATAGATGCCGTTTTTGACAGCGAGATCCTATTGTTGTCGCATGTGGATCTAAATAACTTGTATGAAATGATGCCAAATCTAGAACGTTGTTTTCGTCTTTTGGCAGAGAATGCTTTTGCGGCTTCGCAGCGTCGTATCATTGAAACGGTGAGTTTGACGGCGTTAGAGCGGTATCAATGTTTTAAAAAGCGCTATCCAAGTCTGTTTGAACTGTTGCCACAAAAGTTAATAGCCTCCTACATTGGGATTACACCTGAATTTCTTAGCCGTATTTTACGCGATTTAACTAATTAAGAAACTAGGGTGCATTTTAGGTTGTATGATAGGAAGTGTCATATTGGGGATTTACTTTTCAGAAGTTTTTACAAAATAGGTATGCGTCACGAGATAATCTGAAAAATTTGCGAGAGGGTGGATGTGGTGCCTTATATTTTTTGTGATGGATCTAATGTGTAATAATTTTAACAGTAGGCAGTTTATCCGTGCTGCAAATTATAGCAAATGAATTATTTGATGATAAATAGTGTATGATGAAAAGCCTTTTTTGCGAAAAATTGGTAAACCCTCATTTATTTTTATATCTTAACGGGTAAATAAATCTATTAGATAATGAAGCCTGTATGATATATTTGCAAATAAACGACAAGAACTTACGCTTGCTTTTTTATGTATTATTTGCTCTTTTGAGCTGTACGAATGCCAGCGCACAGCGAAAGTTAGATGACTACCTCGATCATCTTTTCCAAAATCGGAAAATGATGGGAAGCGTTGCCATATTGCTCCATGATAGTTTATACTACGCTCATTCGGTTGGCTACGCCGATGTTGAGGCCAAAATAAAAAATGATGATAATACCAAATTTCGGATTGCGTCCAATACAAAGACCTATACTGCGGCCTTGGTTCTTAAAGCTGTTGAAGAGCAGAAACTGCAGTTGAGTACTTGTCTTGCTACATTTTATCCGCAAATTCAAAATGCTGAAAAGATCACGATTGAACAATTGTTAAAGCATCGAAGCGGAATATTCAACTTTACAGAGATCGAAGGTGAAGAGATTTGGGAACAGGAGCTGCATACTACAGCAGAATTTATAAAATATGTTGAAAATCAAAAAAGCAATTTTGAACCTAACACAGCCTACGAATATAGTAATACGAATTATACGCTATTAGGTTTTATATTGGAGCGAGTATATCGTAAATCATATGCGGCGCTTTTACAGGAAAAGATCTGTGAGCCGCTTAAATTGACTAATACGTATTTCTCAGCAGAAACGGATGTAAATAAACATGAAGCAATATCCTACAATATCCAAGATAAGTATATTCAAAATTCAACGGTAAATTTCTCCAACCATCCTGCTAGTGGCGGCATCGCAACTACAGCAATAGAACTGAATACATTCCTTTCCGCATTGTTTGAGGGTAAAATAATCTCTCCAGAAAGTCTTGCCCGGATGCTCCCGGAAAATAAAGGTGAATATGGAATGGGAATTGAAAAGGCACGGTTCAAGAATCCGATAGGGTATATTCATGGTGGTCGGATTGGTAATTATTTTTCAGCATACTGGTATTTTCCAAAAGAAAAACTGGGGATTGCAACCTTATGTAATGCTGTAAATATTGATGTGGACGAGATTCAGAATACACTCATTCAATATGTTTATGGAAGTGAACTAGTCCTGCCTGATTTCAATCAAACAAAGGAGCTGACTAAAGAACAATTTAGTCGGATTATGGGGACCTATCGGTTTAAAGATAATCAGCACACTTTAACGATTTCATCGGATGGTACGAATTTGATCTCTCAATATTCTGAGTGTGGGCAGATGTATGTCCCTTATCAGTATAAAGGAAATAATATATTTGCTGATGATACGTCAACATTACAATTCTTAGTGGATGAAAAACGTGTTTTATTAAAACAGGGTGGTTCAGTTTACGAATTTAATAAAATTTAGGATTGGTTTATGGAATTGCGCATCGAGCAGTTGTTTAAGCGACGAGATATAGCCGTAGAACACCTTTTTTAGAAAAGATCCATAAGCGCTTAAAAATTAAATTTGTTAAAACTATTTTGTTGAGCTGTTGTTCATTCAACAGAAATAGGTAAACGTAGGTTAAAGGATAGTTTTTTTAGAGGCTAGGTCAGCAATGATCTAGCCTTTTTGATTCAACCTGTCTTAAACATCCAGAGGGCTCCGTGCTCTTATTTACGTCTAATCTGCAGTTTGACACCTAGGGCAAGACCAACGTAGTCGTCAAATTTTAGGTATTTATTCTGTACACCACTAACGAGATAAAGATCACTGGTATGAAGATCATAATAAAATTTCAGGCTTTCGAAATAGGAGGTATTGGATTTGATCTTATAACAGAAATCCTGACCAACGAAAATATTGATCCGCAGTCTCGTGGAAAATTTATAATAGCTATTCGGATATTTGTCTGGCTCCTTGTACCAAAATTGCTTGCCTAAAGTTGTATTGAGGTAAACGCCAGTGCGTAATGGATGATAGGTTACACGCTTGCGGATATGCACCTTCAATGGCGTATAGGATTGGCGTAAGGTCAGGGTGAGCTTGGTACGATCGGTATTGTATTTGGGGACATAGCCTATCAAGAAATCCGTCGACCACTGTTTCTGTTTGCCATAATCCCATCCCGTACCCAAAGATATTAGGCCGATGGATCCAGCATATTGAATCATGTAACTGGAAGGTACTAGGTTAAAAGCTGTTTTTTTTAGTTCCTTGCTGTTGCTGTCTATGGAAGGACGGTTGTCATTCTCCTGCAGGACGATTGACTGGGCAATACTAAGGGTCGAAAGGAAAAGGGTAACAAGCGTGAGAAATGATTTTTTCAGGTTAATAGGAGACAAGTTCATATGTATAGTGATCCTTGGTGATTGTAAAAATTAAAAATTGACGTTTGCCAATATTAGGAGTACCGTGGTAGATGATCCCATCGTTAAAGATATCTTCCTCCTGGTATATATGGTCATGACCATTACTGCAATAGAGTAGATTGGGGTATTGTTTAATACTGTATTGGAAAACAGAAGCAACATTGTTGTTGAACTGATCGGATGTGGGGCGGGCATGCATGACCACAACTGTTTGGTCAAAACGTCCAATATCTATCTGACGTTCGCTTTCAATAAACGAAAAATCGGGGACGGGGGTAGAGTAGTCCGATTCTAGGGCATTGGTATTTAAACATAGAAATTTTGTTTTTCCTGCAATAAAGCTATAGTTAGCTTTGCCAAATACCTGTTCAAAGATCTCCTCACCATTGGCCAGGCAATCGTGGTTGCCTAAAAGGGCGACGTAGGGTTGCTTCAGTTTTGCTAAGATGTCACGTTGCCAAAGGAATTCTTTCGTGAGGCCAAAATCACTGATATCACCACCGTGGATAATAAAATCAATGTCATTACGTGTATTAACTATTTTTACGAAATCGTCAAGTTCATCGTGCCAGCGTTGTGAATCGCTGATAAATGCGTATCTAAGGGTATCTCTTAGCGCGAAATCTTGTTCGATTTTTGTGATATTCTCTTGATTGATATTCTTTCTTCCATCTATTTTTCCAGCATATGGATGGATGTCGAACATATTGCAGCTATTCACAAGAAGGGAAATGGAAGCTAGCCCGATATAAATATAGAATTTTTTCATTTGAATTCTCAATTATTGACTTTTTGAATTTAAAAGTAAGTTTTAAGAATTGAACAGGTGTTTTTTAAGGGGGATTATTACCTTGAAATGATATTGTATACGTAATTTACGATCTGTTTTTCTTTTTAAGTAGATGGCTCAAATGTGCTTTTATTCGTCACTGAAATCTATAACTCAAGTATATAAGTTTATCATATCTGATATGAAGGTATAAATAGTTGCGTGAACGGTGTGTATAGTTTAATCAATAATATCGCAGCGGAGTACGGCGACCTTTAAGTGAATAGTTTGGTTTTATAATCGGATGGCGTAATGCCTTTGATGGACTTAAAAAATTTGTTAAAGTTGGGCAAAGAATTGAATCCACAAGCATAGGCAATATGGGCAATTTGATTCTCATCCAACCGAAGTAGCCTACAAGCTTCATTTACCCGTATTTCATTCACAAATCTGGAAAAAGTTTTTTGAGTACGAGCCTTAAAGAACCGACAGAATGCTGGCTTTGTCAGGTTCGCTAAATGAGCAGCTTCATCTAGGGAGATGTCCTTTTCGAAGTTTTCAAAAACATATTTATATACACTATCAATGGTTTCACCATCATTCCTAGAAAGGGTGATCAGGTAAGGTATATTGGAAAGTAGTCTATACTCATCTGTATCAACGAGTAGCATCAGAGCCTCAAATAGATATGCCGTTTTTTGGATGTCGGATGCACAGTGCATTTTTTTGAGTAACTTTTTTAGCTTATTTTTTGCCGAGCCATGGAATAGCATACCCTGTCTTGACCGCATTAAAAATGCCTGTAAGCCGGTGCTGTCAAATAATGA
>JAITLV010000337.1 GCA_031277685.1 Sphingobacterium sp.
CGATCAATTTCATAATCAGTATACTTCGTAAAGTTAAACTCCACGGGTGTAGCCTAACAAATGGATAAAAAATCATATGTTTGTACGGTTTGTATGTTATTTATAAATGGTTATCAAAACTTTTGCCCTCGGGCAATACTTATAAGTATATGCATCCAATTTGAGGCAGTGCCCCCCAGCACTGCCTTTTTTGTTTTACCTATACTCTTTTCCTGCTTAAGTGGAATCCATAATCATCGTTGTTTTCATCATTATTTAGGGTTATCATTTCAATGGTATCACGAATAAGATATTCTTTTCTTCACGCTTGCTTAACTCAAAACGCAGCCCTCCCTCTTCCAATACATCAAGTACTTCCTTGAGTGGCTTACTCCGTTTTATACGGCCATAGAAATGGGTTTGCGGCACATTGCCTTTGTACCTCACTTCTACATTATACCAACGGCCAATCTGTTGAAGTGCTTCCGACAGTGGTGTTTCGTCAAAGTAAAACATCCCCTCTTTCCAAGCCGTGAAAGGCGCTGTGTCCACATTCCCCACACGGATATCTCCCCCGTCGGTATTGGTCGATTGTTGACCAGGTTGTAGGTATACTGGCTGCGCAGATTGGCTGTTGTTTGATAGTTTAACCTTCCCTGTTATTAAGGTCGTCTTAATACTTTCATTTTCGGGATAGGCATTGACATTAAATTCGGTCCCAAGTACCTCAATTTCCTGACCTTTACTCAGCACGCTGAAAGGACGTGCCCGATCTTTGGTTACCTCAAAAAAAGCTTCTCCGACAAGAATAACCTTTCGTTCATTTTTAGCAAAGCTCATGGGATATTTCAGGGATGAAGCGGCATTGAGCCATACTTTTGTACCATCAGGCAGGGTGATTTGGTACATACCACCTCGTGGTGTCGTTAACTCCAGCAGCACTTTACTGGGATCAATTTTCTTACCTTGGCCCGTCTGTGTTGAAGTTCCGATAGCTTCGCCATTTTGGTAGGTAATACGTTCACCCATAACAATCCCCGATGCCTGCTTATTGAGTTGTACAAGGCTGCCATCTGCCAAACGAAGTGTTGCGTTATTCCCACCAGGCTGTACCGCATCCTCCGGGGTAGCCTGTCTCCCGGCTAAGTTTATAGCTGCCCTAGTATTGTCCGGCCTTTGTCTCCACATAAACATGGAAAAAAGAAAAAGCAGTATACATGCCGCCGCTGTCCAGTAAGGCCAGCGGATTGGGAATATGGTTTTCTGACGGATAGGTACAATCCCATCGGTATTTTGTTGTGGTAAACTGTCAATGTCTTCTACGTTTTTCTGAATCTTCTTTTTGATATTTTCGAGTGTTATTTTAAGTCTGGATTCGCTCATCTCCAAACCAACTGATGGCTGCAGCAAACTGGCGACCAGTGCTTGGTCAATACCATCCTGATCACCGATATCGGTAACAGAAAGTAAATTCCGTAACCATTCAATCTCCTCAATCGAACAGTTCCCATCTTTATATTTTTGAAGTAATTGGTCTATTTTAGATTTATTGGTATCCACTGTGCTGTATTTTTAAAGTAAATACACACTGTGTTAAATAAAGGTCTGCTCTAGAAAAAATTTTTTTTTTAATTACTCGAATAGAGAAGCAATGCCAGTAACAATGCCGAGAATCCGCTGTCCTGCAATGCTCCATTTCGGATAAACTTATTCGCTTTGACAATGTGGTCACGGACCGTAGCAATAGAAATACCCATTTCTTCCGAAATTTCCTGATAGCTTTTTCCTTCCAGCTTAGACAACCTGAATATCTTCTGGCGTTGATTGGGCAATCTGCTTAACAGGGCTTCCACCAAGACCATGGCCTCCTTCGCATCCAGTATCCGATCAATGGTATTCTCTGATTCCGATATTCCGTAGGCGAGATGGACTTCGGATTCCATCTCCAATTTCAACCGTCTTTTGAAATTAAAGGTAATATTACGTGAGCAGGTAAACAAAAATGCCGCAAAAGATTGCTCAGGATCTATTTTTGATCTATTTTCCCAAATACGCAAAAAAACATCCTGCAGTAAGTCTTCGGCGGTGGTTTCATCTTTCAGGAATTTAAGAATATTGGCATAGATAATCTGGCTGTAGCGATAGTACAAAATATCAAACGCCTGCATATCTCCACTACGGAGTTGGCACAAGAGGTTCTTCTCAGGCAGATTTTGATCGATGTCCATAATTGATTATTCTAGCCATGAAGTTAATTACTTCGCTGCAATAATTCAAATCAAATTTCTGAAAACCAGCAAACTTATGCTATTTTTTTATTAATTTGCAGTAGCTAATCCCCCCATAGCGACGAAATCAATCAGCAAAGTAACCATTTAAAACCATGCAAAATTTCAATTATTTATTTTCTGGCCTCTTCCGCCGGACATGTCAATTTATACGAACAGGCATAACACTGTTCTTCATCTATTTTTTTGTCGATTCTTCCTGCCAGGCACAATCTCTTATGCACCCCACTACACAAATCAGTTTTGTAAAATCGCAGATCAGCAAAAAGTCTGAGCCGATATATACCGCCTACAAGCAATTAATTGTTTTAGCAGATTCTATGCTTTTAACAGAACATCATGCTGTCGAAGACTTTAGTGTCCCCGGATTTTACAGCGACAAGGAGGGGCAACGTGCTATGGCCATAAAACTTCATACAGATGCCTTTGCCGCCTATTGCACTGCCCTAGCTTATACCCTGAACGGTGAAAAAAAATATGCATCAAAGGCCCTATATTTTATCAACTCTTGGGCCTCCATCAATAAAAAATATTCCGATTTTGACGGACCAGTTGTCCTTTCCTATGCAGGCGCGGGGCTAATGATCGCTGCCGAATTACTTAAAAACGATCCGCTCTGGGCGAAAAAAGATCTCAACCAATTCAAAATATGGACCGTTCAAGTCTACCAAAAAGCAACACACTTCTTACGTGAGCGTCCCAATAATATTGCCGATTGGTCGAGGTTTGCAAATTTACTTTCGGCAAACTTTCTCGATGACCAAAAAGAACTTTCTTTTACGATCGCGCTGATTAAAGGTGATCTCTTTGAAAAGATAGCAGCCGATGGTCATCTTATCGAAGAAGTAAAGCGTGGAGAAAAAGGTCTCTGGTATACATATTTCTCACTCGCTCCGTTGACTGCGTCCATGTGGTGTATTCATAATGCTACTGGAGAAAACCTGTTTGCGGTCACGAAAAATGGAAAATCCATCAAGCAAGCTGTCAATTATTTATACTACTATAACCAACATCCAACAGCATGGCCCTGGTTTAAAAACCCTGATATTGATACCCCAGGATCAGCACTTGGGGTCTGGCCGTCCAATTTACTGGAAGCAATGAAAGGGGTTTACAAAACGCGGGAATTTGACTCGTACCTGTCAATTTATCGGCCCATTGCCTACGGAAGAAATCATTTTGCATGGACATTCCCTACACTGATGCCCGCATTTTTAAATTACGGATCCGAGCGTATGCAGCAGGACTAAATTTCATAAACATCATTTATAGTAATCATAAACTCAGTCAAAAATAGCACACCTTTTAGGTGCGCTATTTTTATGTCTTATTTTGCCTTAGTATTCAAAAAGCAATATCGCTTAGATGTCAAGGAACTTTAGGAAAGTATCCTATAAAAAAATAGCGTTAATGGGCAGCACAGCGATTAAAAAGAAAAATAGAATTAAATTCATACATTTGACAGTAATAACAAGCATCGACGATATTATACCTGAATAACAGTACTACCGATAACACATGCAAGGGGACCAGATCAAAGAAGAACATCTATTTCAACTGATAAAAGCCGAAGACCATACAGCTTTTGCCCTCCTATTTCACCAATACAAAGAAGTGCTGTTCCGTCATGCTTATCAAATCCTTCGCGACATGGATGAAACGGAAGATGTCGTCCAAGAACTATTTGCAGAGATCTGGGAAAAAAGATCACAATTGCCTGAACAGGCAAATGTTTCTTCCTACCTCTATCGCGCTACCCGTAATAAGGTATTGAATAAATTAAACCGTGATAAAGTTGTTGACAAGTATCTCGACCATGCGATCCAGAACAAAACCCATTTTCATGAGCAGACTGAATCCTGGATACTCGAAAAAGAACTTCGCATGATCATCGAACAGGAAATCGCGCAACTCCCCGAGCGGATGCGCCATATCTTTCAACTCAGCCGTCAAGAGGGTTTGAGCCATAAAGAAATAGCCACATTGCTCAATATCTCCGAAGGAACCTCCAAGCTGCAGGTCTCAAATGCGCTCAAGATCTTAAAAAGCAAACTGCTACAGGCTATCGTTGTTTTAATAGCCGGATAAAAAAAATAAAATTTATCTATATCCTCTAAGACTTTAGATTGTCATATAACTAAAGCAACTAATTATACCGAATGGAGGCCAAGCGAAAAGAAGAATTGCTGAAAAAATATCAGCACGGTACAATCAAACTAGAGGAACTTGAAGAACTATTCGGTTGGTATAACCAAGCGGCATCACAGCAAGCGTCCATCAATGAACAGGAGATCGAGTTCCGACTGAACCGCATTGCACAGCAACTACCCATTCTTAATACAACGCATCCTGCTCCCGTGCGCATCCGTAGGCTATGGATCAAATGGACTGCGGCCGCCATACTGCTAGGTACAATAGGCTTAAGTTTATGGCAGCTTAGACCTGTACAACGACATCTCACAACAGTTACACTCACAAACATTCTTCCAGATGAAGCTGCTCATCCCATTTGGACAAATAAACAAGGTCAGCACATTGATCTCAGCCAACTAACAGTAAAAGACACCCTCAAAACAAACGGTTTGCTGGTCTTTAAAAATCAGGCCGGCTTTCTCCACTATCAATCTACTGCCAATGAGATAGCAGGAAATGATCCACAGACCATACATACCCCAGCAGGGAGTAATATTAAGCTTATTTTGGCAGATGGCACGAAAGTATGGCTCAATTCAGCTTCAACACTCCGTTTCTTTGGCAATATGCGCGGGAACGAAAGACAAGTTGAATTACAGGGCGAAGCCTATTTCGAAGTCACAAAATGGACAGATGAACAAGGTCAACGGAAGCACTTCTTTGTTCATTCGGAACAGCAAACTGTCGAAGTATTGGGAACCAAATTCAATATCAAAAATTATAAAGATGATCCTTTCAGTACAACGAGTCTCTATGAGGGGGCCATCCGCCTGGAGACCAATCGGCCTGATCAAACTGACAAAAAATCGGTTCTTCTCAAACCTGGGCAGCAAAGTATACTGAACAAATATTCGTTGGAGCTGGATTTTAAAAACCTTGAAAATGCAGCGCAGCAATCCTGGCGAACGGGCTACTTTAATTTTGAAGGCGAATCCATCCAAGCCGTATGTCAGCAGCTTTCACGATGGTATCCGGTAAATTTCGAAATAGATTCAAGCGTACCTGCGGGGGAATACCATGGTTCTATTGCCAAATCCTATAGTCTGAATGAAGTACTCGATATATTAACCAAAAACAAACTCCATGTTGAATTTAAAAACAGAAACGACCAGATTATCGTCCGATTAAAACAAAAGTAAAACCCTACCTAATCAATCTTATGAATCAAAAAACTACCCAATTAGCTTGGAAGACCATGCGTAGCCCTATGGCTAAAAAAATTGGCATTGCCTTCCTCAGCCTGTACTTATTACAATCTAATCCAGCCTATTCTTTTGGCCAGACGATCGAAATTCATGCCAAAGCGCAAAAACTTTCAACCGTATTTGATCAGTTAAAGCGTGAAAATGGCTATCATTTCTTTTGGGAGGGCAAGGATTTCTCCCAGAGTTTGATCACGGTGGATGCCAAGGGAAACATCCATGAAGTGCTCGAACAGCTCTTTAGTAAGCTGCCCTTAAAATATCGTATCCAACAGCGGACAATTATCGTCGAAGCAGATCCAACAAAAAAAATCCAACAGACCGAATACCGCGGCCGTGTACTCAATGAGCACGGAGATCCCATTCAAGGTGCTTCCATCATCTTTGACGATGGTTCCGGACAAAAGACGACTATAACCAATGCGAAGGGGCAGTTTTCATTTATGGTTCGTCAAGCACCCGTACATGTTATTATCAGTTCCGTGGGCTACCAACCACAGGAGTATAGTGTCGATAATCCCGAAAAGTCCATCTTCGTGCAGCTGGAACTGAGCAACAACCGTATGGAAGAAGTAATTATAAATACTGGATACCAACGGTTTAATAAAAACAATTCATCAGGATCCACCGCCATTTTAGATTCCACTTATTTCAAAAAACGTAACAATAATAGCTTGGAAACAGCATTGGAAGGTGCGGTACCGGGTTTAAGTTTTTATAAAGATGAGAAAGGGGTCAGCGATATGCGTATTCGTGGCGGCAGTTCACTACGCGCTGGCACACAACCACTGATGATCATAGATGGTTTTGCTTCCAGCATCATACCCAATATCAATGAAATTGAAAATATTACGGTCTTGAAAGATGCCGCTGCTGCTGCAATATGGGGATCACAGGCCTCCAATGGCGTCATTGTAATCACTACCAAAAAAGGAAAAAAGGGGAAGACAAAAGTGAGCTATTCAGGCAATTTACGCGTGCAGATGCGCCCCGATTACAAAGCGTTACAGCGTGCCAGTTCCGCAGAAATCATTGCTTATGAAAAAGAGCAATATGACAAAGAATTTGTTATCGATATCTATGATGGCAACTCTGCGGGCTACACGCAATCTATTGGTATTTTTACCGCTTATGACCGCAAAGAAATCAGTCTAGAAGAGCGCGATCGCCAATTAGCAGCATTGGCAGGACTCAACAATCAGGATCAAATCAACAAACTTTTGCTCCGTAAGGCTGTCAATCAAAGTCATTTTATCAGCATTTCCGGTGGCGCAGATAAGTTCAGTCATGTGACAACCGTCAATGGGCAATTTGATCTTTCGGGCTTTCAGCAGACTAGTAGCAAGACCTTCAACTTCAACAATAGACTGCAATATGACCTCGCCAAATTTGTTAGCCTAAACACGGATATCAGATTTCTATACGGTTGGAACCAAGACGGCATGAGCGGTCTAGCCGGTGAAATCCGTGCTTTGCAACCCTATCAAATGCTGAGGGATGAACAAGGGAATTACATTCAGAACTATGCAGACTATAACAAGGTCGAAAATGACCGATTAATGTCACTTGGTTATCGTAACAATGGGCTCAATCTATATGAGGAAAATCAGTTGGCAAACAATAGGAGCCGTAGTTTAGCCATCCGCAGTCTCTTCGGGCTTGATTGGAAAATAATTGACGGACTCCAGCTCACCAACAACTTTGTCTATGAGCGGACAACGATCAACGGACGCAATTTATACGACAAGGACAGCTATGCCACACGCAGTTTTATGAACCGTTATACGGTGCTCGACAAAGACAACAGTATAAAAACCTATATCCCGTATGGTGACTACCTTGATACACGAAGTGATCAGACGACCTTCTTATCGACGCGCAATTTCCTCAACTACATAAAGAAATTGGGTGAAAAACATTATTTCAACGTCCTTGCCGGTTTCGACCTGAACAGAAGGATTAATGAAGGAGACCGCAATCGACTATATGGTTACAATGACCAATTGCTCACTTCCCAAAATATAGATCTTATCGGTTTAAATGTCGGGATTAAAGATTGGGAAGGAAAAACATATACGTATGATCATAGTAGTTATGTTAGAAATAACTATACCGAAAATCGGGAATACTCTTTCTATGG
Source organism: Sphingobacterium sp. (assembly GCA_031277685.1). Taxonomy (GTDB): domain Bacteria; phylum Bacteroidota; class Bacteroidia; order Sphingobacteriales; family Sphingobacteriaceae; genus Sphingobacterium. The sequence goes on from JAITLV010000337.1 coordinate 7,803, forward strand.
TACATTAGCCTATACCTACGATAACCGCTATACTGTCACTGGAAGCTGGCGTAATGATCACTCCAACCTGTTCGGATCAGATCCAAAATTTAAGCGAACCCCTCTATGGAGTATCGGAGGAAAATGGCTGGTTGACAATGAACATTTTTTCAATGTAGCCTGGATCTCGCAATTAAACCTAAGGGCAACCGTGGGCTTGACCGGAAATTTCGATCGTAGCAACCAATCTTCCACCTATCTGGTGGCAAGAAGGTTTTTTAATGCAACAGCCAACGATTACGTTGCGCGGGTCGACAGTCCTCCCAATGCCAAGTTACGCTGGGAACGTACCAAAACCTATAATGTCGGTTTGGATCTAGGGATTCTAAAGGACAGAATCACGCTTAATGCTGATTACTACCATAAGTTTAGCTATGATCTATTGGGCAGCCAGGATCTAGACCCAACCGTGGGTATGTCCAATTCGTATATCAATGGTGCTGACATGATCAATAAAGGGGTTGAGTTTGGCTTAAATGCAACCATCCTAAAAAACAGTACTTTCCAATGGAACAGTACATTAAATCTTGCACTCAACAAAAGCAAGGTGACCAAAAATAACATTACGGATAGTGACCCGACCAATAATCGGCCCAAAAATACGGTACCTTTTCTGGAGGGCTATCCAAGAGAATCCCTTTGGAGCTATCGTTGGGCGGGGCTAGACGAGCAAGGTAGACCACAAACTTTTGATGCCGAAGGAAATAAAACCAGATTACCGGTACTGGAATCACTGGTATATAACGGAAGCTCCCGTCCATTATATACCGGCGGTTGGTCCAATGAGTTCCGTTACAAAGGATTTCAATTGGCTATTTACACCGTCTTCAACTGGGGACATTACGCACGCAAGGAAATGCCAGAGATGAACAGTCTTACTTGGTCGAGTTCTTACAATAATCAGATTGCGCGACGCTGGCAAAAACCTGGCGATGAGCTCAGTACTGATATCCCAACTTTCCCTGGCTGGGAAGATCTAAGCAATGAATACTTCTTTTTAACAACCCGATCCAGCAATTCTATTATTGATGCCGCCTATCTGCGTGTACGTGAGCTGAGTTTAAGCTACACGTTCAGGAGAGAACAGTTGCAGGGGAAACTTCCGTTCTCCGAAATCCGGCTGGTTTCGCAGCTCAACAATCTTTGGGTATGGAAAGCCAACAAATCCGGAATAGATCCCGAGGCGCTAGTTTCTGCACAGCTGGATTTACCGCAACCTAAAGTATTTACTTTCGGTATTAATGTAACCCTCTAATTTCGACCTCAGATGATAAAAAAAATAAGTAGTCTCATTTTACTTTTAACCAGCCTCAGCAGCTGCGATAAATACCTTGACATTATTCCAAAAGGAAAATTTATTCCTGAAACTATTGACGACTTTGAAGACTTATCGGCCAATCCATCCTATAGTTCATCGGGATATGCGCTGCTCGAGCGGCTTTCAGATGACATCTATATGCCTGAATCTTATGTCAAGAGCGGCTTCAATACCAGCAGCTCCAAAATCTATATGTGGGCAGAGAGTTTCTATGTCAATCCCGAGACTGACAATGGTTGGGACCCGAATTATGCGAATATTTTCAATGCGAATATTATCTTGCAAAATATTCCTAAACTTCCGGCAAATCAAAAAACACGCATAGATCATATTAAAGGCGATGCCTACTGCAATAGAGGGTCCGCCTACCTCAATCTTATCCTATTGTATGCACCCGCATATCAGGCAGCTCAGGTTGCAAGTGATCTCGGTGTACCTATTCTCACAGAACCGGATCTGGAGGCCAAACCCAAACGTGCTTCAAGTAAGGAAGTATACGATTTTATACTGAACGATCTGTCACAGGCTGAACAGCTGCTGCCTGAGCAAGCAGAACATATGCTTCGCAATGATAAGAAAACGGCACAGGCGATCCTCGCCCGAGTTTATCTCCAAATGGGAAATTACGCTGAGGCATTAGCTTATGCCCAAAAAGTACTTGCCGTCAAATCCACACTTATCGATTATAACACCTGGTCCTTCGTTAATCCGGCACGGCCTCATGGCGGTACCACGAATAGACCGCTCCCACAGAATGACAGTGAACGAATTGCTTACCGTACGACTTCTTTTGGCAGCGCTTTGACAAATACCTGCATTTCACCGGATCTACTGGCCATCGTCGATAAAAACGACCTGCGGTTCAAATTCTTTTGGTCTAATCTGGAAAGCAATGGCAAACCAACGACCGAGCCTTATCCTGTATATATTCGCAATGATCTCAACTTTAACATTGGCGTGCCCGAAATGATGTTGATTGCAGCCGAATGTCAAGCGAGGCTAGGTAAGCTAAACGAAGCCCTCACTTATCTAAACAAGCTTCGTGAGAAACGATTTGCACCGGGCGATTTCAAACCACTGCAAGCTGGCTCCGCAGCGGCCGCGCTCAAACTAACGATCCAAGAACGCCAAATTGAATTATTTGGCAGGGGCCTGCGTTGGTTTGACATGAAGCGTTTGGATAAAGATCCTTTGTTTAAAAAAGACTATAAACGGGCAAATAAAGAGGGCGATTATACCCTGCCCCAAGGATCACTAAAATTCGTCTGTCAGATCCCGCCGAAAGTCCTGCTCATAAACAGCAATATCATTCCCAATCCAAGATAGACAACAAATGATCAACAACAAATTTAGCACATCGCATATTTACAGATGAAATTGTACAACACATGTATGATCTGGGCGCTTTTTCTAAGTGCTCAGATTGCCAAAGGACAAGATTCCTTCCAGATAACAGGACAGGTACATACGGCCAAGTCGGTCAATAAAGTCTATCTCTACGAGATGGATAAAGGACGCAAACTGCTCGATTCAGCAGAGATCATTGATGGAAATTTTTCATTCAACGGAAAGGCAAATACCCCGATTGCGGCCAATATACAAGTCAAAGGTGTTAGAAAAAGCCAGGACTTCTATCTGCAAAACACCACAATAACAGTTCAATTATACGAAAGCTGGAGCCGGCCAAATATGGTCATTGGTGGTGTTGAAAACAGCATCAAGAAAAGTTATGAGTTCGACTGTCAATATCTACAGGACACACTTTCCAAAATCAGCCGAAACTATGAGAAAAGTGATGCAGAAGGGAAAGTACGATTAGGAATTCAAATGCAGGGATTCAATCAGCAGCTCGATAGTATCCGCCACAGTTATCTGACTGCTTTTCCTCAATCCTTGGCAGTACTCGACTGGTTCAGACCCTATCTCCCCGTCATGAACTATGCTCAATTGCAGGAACTAAATGCCCAGATAGCCCCGAGTCTCAATAGGTACAATACCTACCTGGAGCTCCAAAAATATCTACAGGAGAAAAAAAACCAATACCTTGTTGGTCATCAGGCACCTGTAATCGCCGCCAAAACCAGTGCCGGTAAAACGTTCAAGCTTGATCAGCTCAAAGGCAAGCTTGTACTGCTTGATTTTTGGGCCAGTTGGTGCGCACCTTGCCGGATTGCCAACCGTAAATTGGTCGCTACCTATCAGCAGTATAAAGACAAAGGTTTTGAGGTCGTCTCCTATTCCATGGACGATAAAGAGAAGCTATGGTTAGATGCTATCCAAAAAGATGGTATCCCTTGGATACAAGTATCGGATCTCACAGGTTTTGACAACAACCCTGTTGCCAAAGCCTACTATGTCAAACAATTGCCAACACTATTTTTAATTGATGAAAATGGCACAGTCATTCAACAGCATATTGATCACGAAGAATTAGTAGCATACTTAAAAAAGAAATATGATCACAACTAAAAAATACTGTTTGGGCATCGCTACTGCCCTACTGTTTTACTCAGCCCAGGCTCAGGAAACAAAAGTTAGCATTGGAGGCCGTATCGAGGGATTAGGCAATCGCGAAATTCGCTTGATGGATGCAGATATGAAAACAATCGGCACATTCCAGTCCGTGCAGGACAGTTTTCGTTATGAGACCAAATTAAATATCAGCGATCAACGTTTCTATGGCATCCATGTACCAAGCTTAGGAAATCTAGGTCCCTCGATGAAAAGGCCTGCTATCTACTTTTTGGTCAGTTCAAACAAAACTGTTATTCAAGCAAAGCTCAACAACGGTAGTTTGGAAGAAGAGAAGATCGTCGGTTCTCCGGCCATGATAGCATTTACGACAACCTATGAAAATCTTCCCAGCACGAAATTACTAAAGAACAGCAGCGAAGCTTACAATCGTGCTTTCGATGCTTATAATAATCAGGCCCAAACCGAAGAGAACAGGTTGTGGCTGAAACGTGAAGGTGAGAAAATTGATTCCATCTATCAGATACAGCGAAAAGAAATAACTGCGAAAATTAGCGAAAACCCTAATTCAATGGTCTATGCAATGATAGCCAGCCAATATTTCACACCACGAAACAATGCAAAAGAGCTTCAGGAATTTCTCGGGCAATTTGGCCCCAACGTACTTCAGCAAAGCTATTACTTACAAAAGATGCAAGCTTCCCTTGCACAACTTGGCAAAATAGAAATTGGGAAAAAAGCACCAGACTTTACACTAAACTCTGACCAAGCGACAGCGATTAAACTAAGCAATTACAAGGGCCAATATGTATTGCTCGATTTCTGGGCAAGCTGGTGTGGTCCATGCCGTAAAGAAATGCCACATGTCAAAGCTGCTTTTGAAAAATTTAAACATAAAAACTTTAATGTCCTTGCCGTATCTATTGATAAGGATACCAAAGCATGGACAAAGGCATTGAAGGAAGAGAATATGCCATTTACACAGGTTATTGACAGCAATGACCAGCAGTCTGCTGGAAAACTTTATATGGTCGAAGCGATACCAACCAACTTTCTTATCGATCCTAACGGCATTATTATCGCCAAAAATCTTAGAGGTGAAGAGCTGGAAAAGTACTTGAAAGCAACATTGGATTAAACCATATAAATGAGTAGTATGCTAGACAACGCTCTCCCACTTTAAGAATAAAAAACGGTTAAGCAGGAATTGCTTAACCGTTTTTAAGGTGCGCAGTTGCAGTGCTCAACGATCTTTGCTAAATCTCGCTTACAGGTCAGTAAGCGGGTTATGTTACAGAAAAAGATTTTTATGATTTCTTTGACCGCTTCCGGTGGGCTTTGGAAGCCAGAGGTCGTATACGTGCATACAGGTTTTTATAATCCACGATGGACTGTTCTACGCTCTGTATCGCGCGCAGCAAGTTGCCGAAAGCATCCCCGAGTTCTGCTCTGCGCTCAAGCCATTCCTGCGATTTATCATCACGCTCAAGCAGTCTGTCGATGCATTCCATCAGGCGTTTATGCTGTTTTTTATCTATTCCAGTAGCCAAGTTTTCTCCCTTTTTGAACACGAGGTACATCCAGGGCTACACCCCGCATGTACCTCTTGTTGTGTTATCTAAAATGAATACCGTAGGCCCAGCTGGACCTGTGACCGCGAATTAAAATAATCTATGCTGTACGGAGTACCAGGATTCCGGAACTCAAACACCGGCCAGTTTCCTTCGTTCTGCTGCGGCGGAAACAGTGTCGGCGTCAGCCCCACTGAACTTGTCGAGTTGAACGTGTTCGGTGAGAAATACTGAACGCCCCATTTCCGGTACAGCAGGTTCGTCAGGTTCATCACATCGGCAGAAACGGTCAGCATATGACCCTTCCTATTGACCGCAAGTTCATGTGCCAATCGCAGATCGGCCTGCACATTCCAGGGGGTACGCCCCTGGTTGCGTTCCGTAAAATCGCCCCTTCGCCCGCTTAAATATTCATTGGCGTCAATGAAAGCATTAAAAGCGGCAGCTTGTTGTGCAGCTGTCTGTCCACCGGAAATATCCTTAAAATAGCGGATGGCCTCAGACGCTGTAGGGATATACACCAGCGATACCTGCTGGGGCAATCCCTGGATGCTGTTGTTCACGATACCATAGGTAAAGGGTGATCCCGACTGTGCCGAAAAGAACAGCGTGACATTTGTCCGTCCGGCACCATCCCACAGTTTTTCATAACCGACACTCCCCACGATCCGATGCCGGATGTCAAAATTGCTATAGGCAAGGCTAGGATTGTTCGGGATCAGCGACTGATTGAGCTGCCAGTTCGACTCCATCGAATTCCGTACACCATTGGACAGGTCTTTTGACATACCATAGGTATAGCTTGCAGTGGCATTCAAGGTCTTGTATTTCTTCGCCACCGTTCCCGTCACGCTGTACTTATACCCCTGGTCCGTATTGCTAAGCAGGTAGATATTCGAGAAACGGCTATCCACCGTACCACTGTATACCGGCTGCAGGTGATCCCTGTCATAACCGTACCAGCGTGGATTATCGGAGGTATTGAGCTGCTGGAATAACACATCGCTGATATTCTTGGTATAGATCCCCTCCAGGGTAAACTTCCAGTCTCCGGCCGCCTCATAGTCGATCCCCAGACTTCCCCGGAAGACCTGCGGTAGCGTGAAGCCATTGTCAACCAGATCGACCTGTGTTTTTCCGCTATTGGGGTCATTCACGACAGCACCATTCTGTGCAATAAAATCTGCCAGGCCATTTTCACTCGGACGTATCGCATCACTGCCCGGCGCAAAAGGTTTCTGGTCGGCACGCTGGTCAAATGCACCATAGCTGTTGCCCGTATTGTAATAAGCGTAAGCCAGCCAGGCAAACGGGATACGCCCCGTGAACAATCCGGCCCCACCCCGCAATACAAGTTTCCGGTCCGCTGTTACTTCCCAACGGAAACCAACACGTGGCGATAATTGCACCCGGTTCATAAAATCATTCCGAAGACGGCTTAATGGGGTATACTGATATGTCGTACCAAAATTAGGGTCCGAAAGGATACCCTTCACTTTATCGCTCAGTCCGGGCATCGCCGGAAGACTTGCCAGATCTGCCCGTAGTCCGGGGGTGATCCGCAAGCGGTCGTGTATACGGATTTCGTCCTGCACATACAAACTGTACATATTCACAGCAAAATCTGCCGCCGGATTTGCCAAAATATAATCGCGGGTATTGTTGACGTAATTGTAGCTACCGCGGACCCGATACGGGTTGTTGCCAACAAAATCTTCGATGCTGTTGTAGTCAACACGGCCGTTCCAGCTGTTCACAAAACCGTAACGGATTTTGTACAGCTCGTTGTGGGTACCGAAAAGCAGTTTGTGCCTTCCGGTGTTCCAGGTTAAATTGCCCGTAAACTCCCATGTCCGCTGCTGCATATCAAAAATACTTGCTTCACGGTCCGTACCGATATAGATCGTCGTTCCGGGGGTCCGCCCCTGAATCTGAACCTGAGGTAGCGTCGGATCCGACAGCGGATCACGGCTGTCATTGACAATTGTATAACCGATCACCGCATTTGCCGACAGGTTGTTTGAAAAACGGCTCTTCAATTCAGCCACAGTGCTGCTCTGGTTATTGGTCTGTTTGAAGGCCATGCTCGAAAAGCGAAAGTCCTGTTGGTCGCGGTCCATATGCGTCGCCGAACTCCGGATCGTATTGTTCCGCACTGCCAGCTGATGCCTGGCGTTGATATTCCAATCGATACGGTTAAAGAACTTGACCGATTTGCTCCAATTGGTATACAATCCAGCAGTTCCCGCGTCAAATAAACTGCCATAGCGTTCTTTGACGGTATTTGTTATTTTTTCGGCATCCGTCACGCTCAGTATCTGGGCCGTTTCAGCTGCGCCAACGAGCAACTGTGTCGGATCCTGACGCCGCGCAATTTCTTCGTTGCTGAAGAAGAACAGTTTATTTTTGATAATCGGGAAACCGATACGAAGACCAGACTGGTAGTCGTAGAAGTCACTGTTCATTTTTCCAAGTGTACCGACCCTGTCTTTTCCGGTCAGTGCAGCATTGCGCCCAAAACCATATACGGAACCTTCGATTTTGTTCGTCCCCGATCGGGTCACAGCATTCACCGAACCACCCGTAAAGTTACCGATCTTCACATCATAGGGTGCCAGATAGACCTGCACATCCTGGATCGCATCGATAGAGATCGGGTTGGTACGTGTCGAACTCCCGGCCATGCCAGAAGTTCCCGTCTGCCCCCCTAAAGACGGCGAAAATCCGATCGCATCGTTGTTCACCGCGCCGTCCACCGTCACGTTGTTGTAACGGAAGTTCGTACCTCCGAAACTGTTGTCGCGGCTCCCCTGAGGGGTCAGACGGGTCACATCAGTGATCGAACGCGATACTGTAGGCATGTTGCGGATCTGCTCGCCCGAGATATTTTTACCGGCACCGAAGGTATCGGCCCGATGACCCCTCGCACGGGCGCTGACCACAACCTCCTCCATACGTTGGTTGGATTCGCTCAGCAGAAGCTCAACCTCCTGCGCTCCCCCTAGACGGATAAATATATCTTCCCGGATATCGGGCTGCAGACCCACTGCCGTGGCAATGACTCGGTAGGGGCCGCCGATCCGCATATTATTGATCGTAAAACGCCCGTCTTTATCTGCTGATAGTGTATATTTTGTGCCCGAAGGCGTGTGAACAGCCTCAATGGAAGCTCCCGCTATCGGTGCTTTTGTTCCGTCAAGTACACGACCCGTCAGCGCTCCGGAAGTCTCCTGGGCCAAAATTCCTGTTGGCTGTAATTGTAGCAGGCATAGGACAATAAGCATCCCTACCCAACGATATATCGTATTATTGATTGTTCTCATGTAAACATTTTTTATAAATCTGCGTGAATAACACACAGTCTTTCACCTTATTGTTGGAGAGCCTGTCCAAGCACATGGATGACCCCATTGCCCGCAAGCACATCCGTACGTACTGGGGTCAGCGCCCCAGGATTGCTTAAGCCTTTTATGGCAATCCCCGTAAAGCTATTGGGCACATTGAATTGACCAAGCAAGTTGACGGTCACTGTCTTTTCATTCAGCATCGTTTCGGTATAGGAGGTCTGCCCCTCAGGTGTAAGTAGAAAATAATCTTGTGCAAACTTTCTTCCCTTGGCAATGTGATAAGTCAACAGATTTTTTAAAACTACAGGATCGGCCTTTTCGATCGCTTCTAAATCGGGATAGCCTATTTGCTTAATCGCCATATTATTGGGAGCAAACACGGTGTAGTTTGTCGTGCCCGCCAATGATTCCAACAATCCAGTAACTTTTAATGCTTGGTAAAACAAGCTAAGATCCACATTTGCCGCCAATGCCTGTTTGAGGTTGGCGTGTACATTGGGAACCAAAAGGCGGTCAAGCACCTGCATTACACCATTGGATGCGCGGGTATCCGCCTGTAGCAACCGGCTCCCATTGATGGTTGTTAACGTATCAAGCCCACGCTTCACTCGGCTCCAATAAATTTTTGTACCCAATAAAGTTTCCTCCTCCTGGTTCATTTTCAAATCCTTTCCAGTAAACAGAACTTCATCTTTCAGGATATGATAATTTCCTTGTTCAATAAGTTTAGCCGCCGGTTCAGCATATAGTTGAGCCGGCGTACGATAGCCCGCCACTTTGTAAGCATCGTCCGATGGTGCAAGCAAGGTAAATGAGCCTTCCTGCATCAGGGTTTTATTCATCCCGCTTTTATACAGTGCTGTTGCGAGAAAAGACAATCCAAAATTGTCGCGAACAACATCGTTTAAGGTATTCTTTTCGGTAGCCTCAGTTGGATTTACCGCATCTTTAGAACAGTTTGCCAAACAAAGCAGCATCAGAATGGCATATAAATATTTTATTGATTTCATTGCTTCTAAATTTTATCGTTCATGGAGCATTACTTCTTCAGGTGCCACATACTGAAATCATTGGGCACACTAATCCGGTCGACGACATGGACAGGCCCTTGAATGGTATTGATATTTTCTTCGATAATGTCTGCCGGTGGTTCCTTGCTTTCCAGATGGCCAACCTGAATACGACTACCCGAGTGAAAAAACCGATGTTGAATACCTGGAAATTGTTTCAACTTGGCGTCGTCAAGCATTTGCGAAAAAATAGCGGACTTATTGAAATTACGGGTTGTTTGCACATCCACCGTAACCATGGTATAATCCTCATTGAATCCCAGATTCATATCCGCACCGCCAATATATTGGTATTTGAGTAGGCTATCTACCGGCGTCAGCTGACCTTGGTCATAGATCATTGGTGTTTCGATCCGTCCATTCAAAGCCCGCAAATCGGCCTCGGAATAAATTCCCAAGCGATTAAATGCGGCATCAGTAGGCGCAAATAAGGTACAGTGAATAACCTGTCTTGGTCTTTCCGAACTATAGTGGAAAGTACCCTCAAAAAAATAGTTCCAGTCCAGCATAAAACGAACAGGTAAACCAAAGCCCGTATACATATTCATCATAAAATCGTTGGTATATTCGGTATTGCTAAGCTCCATAGCTTTCAAATACAAGGAAAACCGTCCGTCCTTTACTAGAAAATCAAACATCTGTTGTTGGGGAGCTTTCAGCACCTGCTCTATCACAAAAGCATGCCCCTGTGCCAGCTCCAGCTCCTGTTCGATCTTAATTTTTTTACCATCAATAATCAGGTCTCCCTGATCCATATTGAGCTGTTGCCGATAAAAGTAAGGTACTGTCCGCACCAATGAGCCATCTCGAGGTTCGCCATCCAGAAATTTAGGATGCTTCAGGAGCGTAAAAAACGTCAGTTCTCCCCCAAATAAGCTGAGCTGTTCGGAACTGATCGCGCCATTAAGCACATGATAGCGTAATATATTCTGCAAGGAGTCTTTCGACAATTGCTGTATTTTCGCTGCAGTATATCCTGCACTTTCCATTGCCGTGTTGGCCGGTATCCAAAAAGTCAGTTTCGCTTGTGCCTGTTCTGTGCCCAATACGGCATCCATTTCTGCCTTTTGCCACATGGCTTTAAACAAACTGGCATTTTCGGGCAGTCCTTCTGTCAGCGGCGGATAATTGGCTGCAGGAATTTCTTCACCGACGGGGTCAGGCATAAATTCCGATTTTTGACAGGCGGAGAATAAGAGCAGTATACCACAGACAATAGCGGTTATATATTGAATTAAATTACTTTTCATTATTTTTTGCATTAGTTTCGTCCTTAATAAGCGCTTCTTCCGGGAGAACCAACAGAGCGCCTATTCCATGTAATACCCCATTTTCTGCCTTGTAATCCGTTTGATAGCCGAGTAAAAAACTGCTGATCCGGAGTGGCGTGTTGGGTTCGGGAGCCTGGCTGTGAATAATAAATGGTTCCATAGGCGTATTGGAAGAAATGCCAAAATAATACCCCTCATCACCTATAATGGATGTTCGGTAGAATGGTCCGCCATAATAGCCCGATCCAGACATCTGTCCATAAACCGTCATATCGGAAAGGAAAAAATGATTATTCAGCAAATACACCTGCCAAAGGCGTTTGCCATACTTGCTCGGATCCAAATTGGCAATATCGTCGGCTGTTATGCCAGCTTTTTCAAAAGCCTCGTTATTAGGTGCAAAAACAGTTGTAAAGGCCGGTTGTGCCAAACGATCCCAACTGCCTGTACGCTTGAGCAAGGCCATAAATAAGCTAAACTCAGGCTTGGTCATGATCACATCCTGCAAACTTGGGTAATACTTCAATACCTTATCTACCATATGCAAAACACCATTTGCCAACACCACATTCTGCGATGTGGAAACAGATTTTGAGCCATTGACATACAGATCCGACACTAAGACACATTCCGCACAGTCTTTTCTGTATTGATAACCGATAAACAGTTCTTTATCCATCATGTTGAGATACTTATTATCGATGGTATTTGCAGGAACATCAGCCGTATATAATCTGCGGGGAAGAATATGGTAAAGCAATGCCTGGCGCAAACTGTCCTGATTCATCGCTGCAAAATCACTGGCACGTACGATACCGAGGTCATTGAAAGCTTGATTATCGGGGGCAAATACCGTATAAGGTCCTTCTTCCTTCAGGAGCTCCTCTAAACCGGCCTGTTTTAAGGCTGCAGAAAATAAGCTCAGGTTGTAGTTATTTCCGACAAAATCTACGGCATTACTGTAATCATCACTTTCGACATATAGATCAAGATCTTTATTGTTACAGGCGTTAAAAAAGAAAAGATTAAAAAATAGCGTAAACAATAGGGTGATTTTTGCGGACATTCGCCGCCCCTCCCGCTTTTTGCATGAAGCTAATCTATTATATCTCATCGCTAAAATATCAAGTTTCATAATTAATAAATAGGTTGTGGATATTTACGTTGTACCGTGGTCAAAAACGCATTGCCGTTGACGATTTCAAGACTATTGACCACACCAAAAGACCGTGGATTATCAGTTCCTGAGTGTACATTGACCGTTAGCCCCGGAAAAAAGGCGTTCAAGTAATAGCTTGGCGCATATTGAGCATGATCCATTCGAATAAAACCAAAGCTTCCATCCTTTACCGCCATTACCGACGTTCCAGTAGGTACCATAGGCGGTTCAAGATAAGCCCCCGCAGTACGTGGATCTACGCTAGGCACAAAAAACTGAATATACTGCCAGGTATCAGCATAGACTTTATTTTTTTCTTGCAAAAAGATCGGAAAGCCATAATAGGGAGTCACCTTCGGCACATCGACATTCCGCAGGATCTGTCCGGCGTATTGATAACTGAAATTTGGAATCCGTTGCTGTAGCGTCGCCCCAGCCGCATTCACACTGGGTTGGATATGCGTGATAAAAACATTCATCGTATCGCGCAATCCATAACGCAATGAACTTGTTGTCGCTGGAACGGGTAATTTCTGCAATGGATCAGCTTGCAGAAAGCCTTTGGCACTAAGATTATAAAAATTGACGTAAGTTAACGTATCCGAAAAGGCTAGTTTATGGAAAGTTTCCTGACGTACATACAGGCCATTTTCCTTGGTCTTAAAATCTTTCTGCAACACATGCAGTGTATACACTTCACGTGAGGAGAGATCAATAATGGTATCCAAAAATACTTTGCGCTGCTGCTCATCGGGCAGTTGCGCAAACGGGACGCTGCTGATGGGACGTGCCATAAAGAGGAAACGACGTTTGCCTGCAGGTACCTGCGCCCAATTTGTTAAGTCAAAACCATTCAATATCGGTGCTGTGGGTACTAGTTCTTTACCTGGATACTCAGGGTTGTATTTTGAGGTACTCAATCCGGCATGCGCAGCATTGGGTGCCCCATAAATATTCCGTTTATCTAAAAAATCACCTATCGCTGTTCCACCAATGGGTTTGCCTGATGCATCAAACTCCGGATCAATAAACATGCAGAAAAAGGGTTGCGCTTCTTCTTTATTACTCAATGTGAGTGTATACGTCAAATTATTAAATACACGGATATAGGCAGGGTCTTCAACAGTTCTATATTCGGTTTTTGTGCAGCTCGCTACGCAAAAAACAAACGATAACACGATAACTGCAAAAAAGGGATGATTTAAAATCTTGTGTTTCATAAAAATGGTTATTTCGTGTGTTTTACTACCATAAACTTCGCTTTGTCGGTTTCGGAGCTGCCTTTCAGCTCACCAATGACCGCGATGGAATATACCCCGGGTTCATGCAGCGGAACTTTACGTCCCACAGCTGTATACAGTTTGGGGTTGGCAACAAGCTGCGTACTGGACAACGGTTTGACCTGTTCCAGCCAATCACCGGGAATGCGTGCTGGCAGTGAGCTATAAGCCATAAACTGATAAGGACCACCGACGTCATTGGAGGCACTATAGAGCAGCGATGTGTAAGGTTGCAGGATATTTAAAACACCAGGAGCCATATTTACACCGCTATCCATCGCCCCTGTACCAAAAGGACGCCCTTCGCCATTGGTAAACGTAGCATAAGGCAAAGCTGCACAGAAATTGAGGAAACGGAAATTAAACATGTAACTGGACCGGAACCGATCGATGCTCGCATTATTACCGTTACCTTCTTTACCAATATAGGTTGTTCCCGCCAGATTATTGGCTGCCAATAAGACCTTCACTTTTTTATCCGGATCCATATAAAGCCAGGCTGTATAATTTTGTCCAGCCTGTAGTTCAGCATCTATGGTGGCTAAAGCTTGTCCTGAACCTGTTTCAATTACAATAGGCTGGTGTCCCGCGACTACACGGATATACTCCGATGCTACACCATAAGCCGTTGCAGCTGTCTTTTGTCCTTTTGCGGTCAGTACCGTATTTTGTCCAATGATGGTATTGGCCAGTTGTATTTGTGCATAGGTTCGATTCAGGGGTTCACTGATATCCGCAATGATCTGAAAACCATTTTGCAATTCGCTGATATCGTCCGTACCCGTGGTCCAGATAAATTCTTTGGGATGTACAACAATGGTATAGATACCCCCAGGTTGGAAGGTTTGAACCGGAGCATAGGTCTGACCTGAAGACATACGGCTAATGGCGCCACCGCCCATCTCCATGGTTGAATTGAAACGGTCGATATTATTGTAATAGGTATGCCCCACAGCCGGAATCTGCCGGCCATCAGCCGTCAGCAGTTTAAACTGATAGGTACCATAAGGTAGTTCTACATAGTCCGACCAGGCATCGCTTGCAATCTTTGTCGTGACCTTACTAACTGGTGTTCCATCTGCATAAGCTAAGGTGATCGGACCGGTAATATCCTCCATGGAGCTTGTTGGCATCAGCTTCTTGGCGAAATTAATAATCCGGATTTTAAAATGATCCGGACGTGCCGGGGCGGTCACACTGCGTGGCACCTCCATCAACTTATCCGGATCCTGCACCATGTTTTCGTGATTAATCAACAAGTAATAGTCTTTGGGATTATTATCCTCTTCACGGACTATAAATTCAACATCATGGGAGGCAATGTTCTTATTTGGGATTGGAACAAAGGTCGTCCTAAAACGTATGGTACCATCGGTCTGAAAGAGATCCTGGGGTACGCTCCAGCTCTGCCCCAAGCGTCCATCTTTCGGAAAATAGCGTGTTCCCGGTGGCGTCAGTTCCTCCGGTGGAAT
>JAITLV010000012.1 GCA_031277685.1 Sphingobacterium sp.
ATGCCCGAAAATTTCAAAAACAGCGAGGTTGTCCTGACGTCTGATACGCTACAGCTATCCTGGCGTAAATTTGTACAGGATCCCTTGTTGACCTCACTCATTGAGAAGGCATTATCCAACAATACAGACGTCAATGTTGCACTCCTCAACATGCAACAATTGGAACTCGCGTACAAGCAGTCTAAGAAAGGGTTACTGCCAACAGCTGATTTAAGCATTGGAGCGAATAGAACCTGGTTATCGAGCAATTCCTTGAATGGCTCGCTGAGTGACCAATTTATTGGGACACCTTATATGGACGATTATAGTGCCACGCTCAGATTATCTTGGGAAGCCGATATCTGGGGAAAGGTAAAAATGCAAAAAGAGGAATCCTTGGCCAATTTTTTTGGCCAAAAGGAAAATTTATCGGCCCTGAAAACCCGGGTTATTGTACAGGTCATCCAGTCCTATTACAATCTGATTGCTTTGGATGAGCAGCTTAAGATTGCACAAAGAAATGTTCAATTGAGCGATAGCACACTTAGCATGATACGTTTGCAATACAACTCATCACTGGTCAGTTCGCTTGCCGTGGAGCAAGCCGAAGCTCAGAAGAAAACTGCTGAATTGTTGATTCCCCTAGCCCATCAAAACATGGCTATAGAAGAAAATGCACTGAGCATTCTTTGCGGAGGTTTCCCCGAGGGCATTCAACGTACAGCAAGTTTAGATGATACGATTGTTGGAGACGGACTTGCCACAGGGGTGCCGGCCGAACTCTTGAGCCGCAGACCAGATGTCAGAGCAGCTGAATACGCGGTTGTGGCAGCGACAAGCAGAATGGGACTCGCCAAAGCAGCGATGTACCCTTCCCTAAGCTTGACACCATCCATTGGTACAAACTCCATTCAATTTAACAAATGGTTTGATCTACCGGGATCGATCGTAAAAACAATAGCGGGGAATATTGCTCAACCAATTTTCCAGAAAGGTGCTTTAAAAACAAACTATGAGATATCGGTCATCGAACGCGAAAAGATAGCTTTGCAGTTTAAACAGTCGGTTATGGTCGCAGTTTCAGAAGTTTCGGATGCCTTGGCAAAAATCAAACATACGGAACAGCGCCTGCAACTTATCCATGCCAAATCAAATGCACTCGCCAAAGCCACTGCTGATGCAGCCTTACTTTATAAAAGTGGGATGGCAAACTATCTGGAAGTGATAACTGCCCAAAACAATGCGCTCCAAAATGATTTGGAACGTATTACAGTAAAACGGGAAAAGCTCAATGCAGCCATAGATCTTTACCGTGCATTGGGTGGCGGAACAGATACTTTACCGCCAAATACGCCATAGAATCACAAAATAAAGGTAACTGACTAAATTATATGCCCCTAGAAGCAAAGACTTTCTAGGGGCTTTTTCATTCCTTTTTTGCAG
Source organism: Sphingobacterium sp. (assembly GCA_031277685.1). GTDB lineage: Bacteria > Bacteroidota > Bacteroidia > Sphingobacteriales > Sphingobacteriaceae > Sphingobacterium. Next base: position 1,423 of record JAITLV010000012.1, read on the forward strand.
CTGCGCCCAAAATTCCCTATCTTCGGGTAAATACAAATATGATGAATAGAACGAGTTGTCTTCCTCCTCCAATAGCGTAATATTTTTTCTCTATATTACTGAAGCCCAATACCAGAAATGGACCGATTTGCTGTGCTTCTTATTTACGATCAATTTTATTATTTAACACCTTTCGTCCTTCATGGACGGAACTGGAAGACAATTTCATATGAAACATTCATATTTCATACTGCACCTTGCTGTGCTGTGCCTGGGACTATCTGGCGTATTTGGAAAAGTGATTTCACTCAACGAGGGGATACTCACATGGTACCGTGTATTTTTAGCTGCCGTTATCCTATTTTTTATTCTAAAATGGTATAAAATACCTACAGATTTTACGTTCAAAGAGAAACTGCATATTGCAAAAAATGGGCTACTATTGACAGCATCCTGGCTATTATTCTATGCTAGCATCAAATATTCAAACATTTCCATCGGCGTGATCTGCTACTGTATGGCGAGTTTTTTCACCGCTATTTTTGCACCGATGATCAATAAAACGAAATTCAGATTGTCTGAACTTCTGTTGAGTGGGCTTACATTGTGCGGTATTGCACTGATATTTCACTTCGATACCTCACACCAGCTTGGCATAGTCTTAGGGATAATTTCTCCGGCTTTTGCTTCTCTTTATGCTATTAACAACGAACGATTGACCAAAAAGTACAATGCCATCTGCATCAACTATTACCAAATGGTTGGTGGTACAATCGGACTAGCTTGCCTACTACCTTTTTACATTCAGCATTATCCAATCAGCACTTTCATTCCCGATGTTTTGGATATTTTCTATCTAATCATCCTATCGTTATGTTGCACTGTAGGAGTCTATCTCGCATTTACGGAAATCTTAAAGAAGATAACGGCATTTACCTTATACCTAAGTTTAAACCTTGAGCCCGTATATGCTATTTTGATTGCCTTTTTATTTCTGAATGAAGCAAGAGAATTAAACCTATCCTTCTATGCAGGATTGTTTTTGGTTGTTTCATCTGTGTTATTGCAATATTGGATCAGCAGTAAAAAGAGTGCTTAACAACCTACATTCATTTCCCAGTCCAACTAAGATTGGGAAATGAATGTTGTTTCCTCCTTTTGCCAGGCAGGTAGCCCCGATAAACAGGTCGGCACGAAAAAAACATGTTGAAAAGAAAAATGTGTGTCATTTTCAACAAAGCCTTATATTTATAAAACGGTTCGGGTTTTAATTTGAAAACCGACGCAACCGATCAAGCAATTTATTATATAGACATTAAATAGATAGTTCCGTTATGAGCAATAGCAGTACAGAAAACAAATTTGTTAACCAGCAGATCCAATACCTTGAGTTTGTATCAAGCGACCTTGAACGTGCCAAAGCATTCTACTCAACGAGTTTCGGTTGGGAGTTTACGGATTACGGGCCAGCATATACGGCTTTTGGCGGAAAATATGTTGATGGTGGTTTTACACTTGGTGACCCCATAAAAGGCAGTATTCTCGTCGTTATCTATGCCGACGATCTGCAGGCTACGCGTGATCAGGTTATCCGTGCTGGCGGGACTATATTAAAAGATATTTTTAGCTTTCCCGGAGGAAAAAGATTTCAGTTCCAGGATCCTGACGGATATGAATTGGCCGTATGGACTGTTGAATAAAAGTTGAATACAATATATACTCAAATACAAAGCCCCCATATTTTTCTCATATGGGGGCTTTGTATTTTAAAATCAGGCTCTTTTAGCTTTCTGATAGTTTTTATTTTTATTCCTATTGAAACGCTTCTTCTTATGCTGTGGATTCTTTTTGGCAGGATTGTAAGTAGGTCCCGCTTCAAACCCCTCTGGCAATGGAAGTTGTTCAATCGGATAACCTATTAAATTCTCAATCTGAGCGAAACGGTTCTGATCTTTCTCATTGACAAAGGTAATGGCTGTTCCTGTAGTTGCTGCTCGCGCAGTACGTCCAATACGGTGTACATAGTCTTCCGGATCCGGTGGAACATCGTAATTAACGACCAAACTGATTCCCACCACATCGATACCGCGAGATATCACATCTGTCCCTACCAGTACCCGCACCTGACGAGACCGGAACCGGGCCATAATATCTTCCCGTTTCGACTGTTCGAGATCCGAATGGAAACCCTCCGCATCAATCCCCTGCTTCTGTAATTCCTGAGCGAGAAGTTTGACCGTAGTTTTTTGAGATGCAAAAATAATAACAGATACATAGTTGGGATCCTTCAGTATATTCTTCAGGAGCTCCATTTTCTGTTGATCATAGGCAAGATATACACGTTGATCTATCCCTTCCGAAGGTTTAGAAATGGCAATATTGACTTCAACAGGCTCTTGCAGAATTTTTCGGGCAAAAGACCTGATCTTCATCGGCATCGTAGCTGAAAACAAAAGCATCTGCTTTTTCTTCGGTAGATAACTTACAATACGTAAAATATCGTCTTGAAATCCCATATCCAGCATACTATCGGCTTCATCCAAAACAAAGTGCTTTAAATGAGAGAGATCAATCTTCATGGAGGTAAGATGGCTTATCAACCTTCCCGGCGTAGCAACAATGATATTTACCCCCTCTCGTATGGCCCGTTTTTGCTGTTCATACCCCATACCATCACCACCCCCATAAATGGCTATCGATGTTGCACCCGTATAATAAGACATGCCCATAATCTGCTGGTCAATTTGCATAGCAAGTTCCCGGGTCGGAACAAGGATAATAGCGAGGATAGATTCCCTTGAATTCCGTGCTATTGCATCGAGGATCGGCAACATATAAGCTGCTGTTTTACCTGTACCTGTCTGTGCACAGGCAATCATATCTTTTCCCTCTTTAATAATCGGGATGGTCTGTTCTTGGATCGGCGTAGCCTCCTCAAACATCATACTTTCTAAACCTTCTTCCAAAGCTGGAACAAAGCCAAATTCATCAAATCTCAACGTATTGTTTTTATTGTTGTGCCCTAAATTACTAAATCTAATTCATAAAAGTCTAAAATT
>JAITLV010000049.1 GCA_031277685.1 Sphingobacterium sp.
ATAATGTTGTTTTATTGGATATTTGTTGCACAAAGCTAAAAAAGTTAAACAAACTTTAGCAAACACATCCTTCTCATATTTAGCATTTTAGCAGACTAAATACGCAATCGATTGCGCTATGTTTTGAAAACTCTTCTTTGCTAAAACGATTATTAGCTATTAAAAAAATAATAAAAGGTTGAAAGCAGTGGATAAATTTCAAATAGCAACGATTAGAAAAAAAACAATAAATGCTAAGTATTTGGTAATTTTGGCTAAATATTTTGATACAATGCAGCAACTAATACAACTCATCGAAAAAGAAAAATTAGGCAATCAGCCGGCAACACAATACACGTTGATCATCGACGAGAAGCAGGTGATTCACGGTGCTCTTTTCCTGGTAAAAACCGCCCGAAAAACATTCAAATTGATGATCCCGGCGCCTTTTCACGAAGCAGTTCTGAAAGAACAAATAACCATCAATACCTTGATCAAACATCCCCAAGTAATGCTACTGGCTTAATAAAAGGGAAATTCCCCTATCCCATATCTATCCCCAGAGCAAACAAAACATCGCTCGGTTGTGTTTATCATAGCGTAGTTTCGCTGTTTTTTACACCACATACCGTCTCCCGAAGACTATAACGCTGGTTCGACCTAGAAAATGAGAGCAAACCGGAAGCAGATATTATCAACGGGAAATTTTACAAGAAAACCCGGTAAAAGTGTAAAAATCACCTCGATATAACGTTTAACTTTAGGCAACAAAGACAACGCTATGCAACACCATTATACACTTTCGGGAATGTCCTGTGATGGATGTAGATCCACAATCGAACATGCATTGAATGAGCTTCCTGGGGTTCATGTCGAGGTAACTTTAAACCCGCCAAGCATGACAGTAACATCCCAGAAACATATTCCGTTACAGCAATTACAGGAAATCATATCAAAATTAGGTCCTTATCAGCTCAGCGAAATACATAAGCATCAGGGTAATTTACAGTCCGATCAACACACTGTAGCACAAGCTTCGGAGAGATATGGCTGTCCCATGCATTGCGAAGGTGAAAAAACGTACAGCCAACCAGGAAATTGTCCGATCTGTGGTATGCATTTGGTGAAGCTCGATGCAGAAACAGCAATTAAAAATAAGCTGCATACTGAGCATGCAGCGACCTCGCATATCCAACACGAACAGCAACACAATCATTCCACTCAGTCAAATGCTACGGTACATCAATCACAGACAATATCTTCAGCTGACAAAGCACATGGTTATACATCCGCTGATCAATACGATTGTCCGATGCATTGTGAGGGCGATAAACGCTATAACGAACCCGGGAACTGTCCGGTATGCGGCATGAATCTGGAAAAGATCCCCATGTTAAAGACAGACCTTCAATATACCTGTCCCATGCATCCTGAGATTGTACAAGATCATCCCGGAAATTGCCCTATATGCGGTATGGACCTTGTGCCTATAGCCAATGGGAATGATGAGGCCGACGATCATACCTATCGTGATCTACGCATGAAATTATGGATCTCTATCCTATTTACGGTCCCGATCTTTATACTTTCCATGGGCGAAATGCTTCCCGGTAATCCAATAGGTAAAATCATTTCGCCCAGCTGGTCTGGCTGGATACAACTGGTTTTATCCCTGCCGGTCGTTTTTTATACCTGTTGGTCTTTCTTTCAACGGGGCTGGGTATCTTTCAAAACCTGGCGCCTTAATATGTTTAGCCTGATTGCACTTGGTGCTGGAGCTGCGTTTGCCTATAGTTTGGTTGGCCTATTTTTTCCGCAGGTGTTCCCTGCTGAATTAAAAAATCACCATGGCTACATTGCCCTTTACTTCGAATCCGTTACCGTCATATTGACTTTGGTATTATTAGGCCAGGTGATGGAGGCCAAAGCACATTCCAAAACCAATTCGGCAATCAAAGAGCTGATCAAGCTGAGCCCTTCCGAAGCTACGCGCGTAGAAAATGGAATAGATAAAAAAATTGGCATAGATCAAATTCAACTCGGAGATATACTCAAAGTAAAACCCGGGGACAAAATCCCCGTTGACGGACAGATTACGGATGGCAACAGTAACATTGATGAATCTATGCTGACGGGTGAACCCATTCCAGTAGAAAAACAGGAAGGAGATCATGTTAGTTCGGGAACAATCAATGGCGACCGCAGTTTCCTCATGAAGGCAGAACGTATCGGTTCGGACACACTACTGGCTCAGATCATTCAACTCGTCAATGATGCGAGCAGAAGCAAAGCTCCCATTCAACGGTTAACGGATAAAGTATCTGAGATATTTGTTCCGATTGTCATAATCATTGCAATTTTAACATTTCTTACCTGGTGGCTTTGGGTTCCTTCTGCTTCCTTAGCGTTCGGCTTTGCCAATGCACTTGCCGTACTTATTGTCGCCTGCCCCTGTGCCTTGGGACTCGCTACACCGATGTCCGTCATGGTGGGTGTCGGCAAAGGGGCCAAACATGGAATCCTGATCAAAGATGCAAGTGCGCTGGAAAAAGTGAACCAAGTGGATGTGGTTCTAACAGACAAAACAGGTACCATCACCGAAGGAAAACCCACCGTTGATGATATTCAGGCAAACTCGTCAAGCAGCAAAGACGAGATATTATCTTTGGCTGCCGCTTTAAACGCCAATAGCACACATCCTTTGGGCCATGCTATTATTGAAAGGGCAAAAAAGGAAAATAGTAAAACGGACCTTGCAGTTTCCGATTTTGAAAATGTTGCCGGGCAAGGAATCAAGGGAAATATAGCTGGACATAGCATAGCACTGGGCAATCAATTGTTGATGGAGTCTATCGGCATAGCAATCCCTCACGATATGAAGCAGATGGCCGAAACCGCCCAATCCCATGGAAAAACGGTATCCTTCTTGGCGAAAGATAGCAACTTATTGGGGTATTTTAGTATTTCAGATCAAATAAAAGCCTCTTCGAAGCGTGCAATCCAATATCTTATACAGCATAAAGTCGATGTAGTCATGCTAACAGGTGATAATATCCATACCGCAAGGGCTGTGGCGGATCAAGTTGGCATCAAGCATTTCAAAGCCAATGCCTTGCCCAAAGATAAATTGCAGGAAATTCATGCGTTACAGCAAAAAGGACATGTGGTGGCTATGGCTGGTGATGGTATCAATGATGCCCCTGCCCTTGCCCAAGCCGATATTGGCATTGCCATGGGCACAGGTACCGATGTTGCTATACAAAGTGCTTCACTCACTTTGCTGAAAGGAGACCTTATCGGAATAGCCAAAGCAAAGATACTGAGCCAAAAACTGCTCCGAAATATTAAGGAGAACCTGGGTTTTGCTTTCGTCTATAATATACTTGGGATTCCATTGGCTGCCGGACTTCTATATCCTACTTTCGAAATTCTCCTGTCGCCGATGATTGCTGCCGCTGCGATGAGTTTCAGTTCCGTTTCGGTTATCTTAAATTCTTTACGCTTAAATCGGGCAAAGATCGATATCAATTAAAAACAGATATTCCCTATATTCGCTGTTAGAATAACGACATATAGTTTACAGTAACATGCGTAATATCTTTTTAATCTTGATAACGGTTATCATCACAGTGGTGTGTGTCAAAAATCCGCAATCGGTGCAGCTCAATTTTCTCGGGGAATCACAGGTGGCACTATGGAAGCTACTATTGACCTTTTTTATTGCGGGAATTGTATTTGTATCCCTATTGAAAATCGGAAAAAAGAAACAGCGGGCGTATGAAGAGGAAGAAATAGACGAATCGGAAGAAGAAATCAGCGACAGAAAGTCCCAATTATCGGAAGAAGACCGGGAATTTCTATCCTAAATAAAAAAATAAATCACTAAAAATGAAGCCCTAAACAGCCGTAGCGCATTTTTATCGCACAAATACTTGCGTGGAATAGGGATTAACCCTATCTTTGCATCACTTCAAACAAGGAACGGTAGTTCAAAAACAAAGAAGTAAGATTCCGTAGCTCAGCTGGTAGAGCAATACACTTTTAATGTATGGGTCCTG
>JAITLV010000058.1 GCA_031277685.1 Sphingobacterium sp.
TGAACTTTCAGAATTATAACTGGCGAAGAAAACTACGCCTTAGCTGCTTAAGTTAGACTTAACATAGCTATTTGTCCCGTTAGATCCTGTTCTTTGGTTTAACATTCGGGGCATCGAACGATAGAACTGGCAAGTGTGATGTTGCTAAGCACTTGCGAGAAACAGCAACTACGGCGTACGGTATAGGTAAGCGACTCACCTTCCCTCGCCCGACAATCAAAGAGAAGCTAAACATGTAGAAAGCGTATACAGTACCATGACTGGACGAGAGTTCGAATCTCTCCAGCTCCACTAGAAAAAGCCATATTCAGCATTGAATGTGGCTTTTTCTTCTTAAGTCATTATCCTGTACGAAACTGTTTTCTATATTTTAAAGGAGCTACCTTTGTCACCACCTTAAACTGTTTGCTGAAATGTGCCCAGCTGTTATAACCACTATTGTAACAGATATCGAGTATAGGTCGATCAGTATCGCGCAACAGTTTGCAAGCATGACCGATCCGGAGCTCCTTGATAAAATCAAAATAACTCTTTTTAATATTCTTTTTGAAGAAACGGCAAAATGCGGAAACAGACATATTCGTACTGGAAGCAACTTCCTCCAGTGAAATTGGATTTAAAAAGTTCTTAAAAGAATAGTTTATTATAGCCTCTATGACGATATTTTCTTCTCGTCCTGCAATTGTATCAAAAGCCATTGTGATCACTTTATGTTGTTCGGATAATCCGATCCGTTCCAAGCATCTTAACAGCAATTGAATACGCTCTAATCCCTCTGTATATTCTATTTCGCGGATCATAAGATCAATTTCCTTTGAAAAACTTCCCAAGAGCTGTATTCCGGTGCTGTCATTTTTCAATAGGCCTGTAATCACATGCATCTCCGGTAGCGCTAGAAATCCATTCCCCCAGAAGTCTTTTAGGAAATGAACGACAATAGCACTGCCGATGGCATCCTGCTTCGATTTGCGAAACCAATGCGGCAGATCCGAACCCAGAAAAAACACATCCCCTTGTTTGTAGTCGCCAATATAATCACCAATAAGTGCGGTTCCGCTGCCTTCTGTAATTACGATCAACTCACACTCAGGATGCCTATGCCAGGCCGTTTCAAAATTCGGTGTCCTGTAGGTTCGGCACGCAAAAGAATACTGTTCTTCGACGTGTATTTTTTGGATCAACGTTTTCATGCCATACTATCTTCAGCGAATACATCTGCTATCTGAGCATATAATATACGATTATAAACTCTACAAATAGCAAGATAGCATATTTTTTCACCCAAATAGCAGTTGAAAGATGATTGAGTGATGCTGTAAATTTATCTTACAACAAGGGAACCACATGTGAACGTTATGCGGCTATCGCATAAAAATAAACCAAAATAAAATTATGTACTCAATTTCAACAATAACCAAGTATGGAAACAAATACCTATGATGCCATCGTCGTGGGCTCAGGCATCAGTGGCGGATGGGCTGCGAAAGAACTTTGTGAAAAAGGCCTAAAAGTCCTGATGTTGGAACGTGGCAGCCCCTATGAACATGTCAAAGACTATAAATCTGCCTTACGCGAGCCTTGGGATCTCCCACACCGCGGGCGTACAACCATAGAACAGAAAAAGAAGTATCCTGTTATTCACCGTGGCTGGGCCGCATCAGAAGCCGTCATGGACGGCTGGGTAAATGAAGAGGACTGTCCCTACACCGAACTGAAGCCCTTTACCTGGTGGCGCAGCTATCGCATGGGTGGGCGCTCCACTTTATGGGGCCGACAATCTTACCGGTTGAGTCCCATGGATTTTGAAGCCAATGAACGGGATGGAATTGCTGTCCCCTGGCCTATAGGTTATCAGGATATTGCTCCCTGGTATGACCATGTTGAAAAATTTGCCGGTATCAGTGGTTCCATAGAAAATATCGCACACCTGCCCGATGGACAGTTTCTGCCCCCCATGGAGCTCAACTGCGTCGAAAAGGATGTAGCCAAACGTATCAAACAAGAATATGGAGACAAACGGCATCTGATCATTGGTCGGGTAGCAAACCTTACGGCCCTGATTCCCGGAAGATCGAAATGTCAATTTAGAAATCGATGCTGGGAAGGGTGCCCCTTTGGAGGCTATTTCAGTACGCAATCCTCCACCCTTCCCGCAGCGATGAAAACAGGCAATCTGACCGTTCGCCCCTACTCGCTGGTACGCCAGGTGCTGTACGACAAAAACAGCAAAAAGGCCAGTGGCGTCGAGGTGTTGGATACAGAGACCAACCAAACTTACGAATTCAAAAGTAAGGTCGTCTTTCTATGCGCATCCGCACTCAACAGCACCTGGGTTCTATTCAACTCCGCTACCGATATCTGGCCTAACGGTTTGGGTAGCAGCAGTGGCGAACTGGGACATAATGTGATGGACCATCATTACAACATCGGTGCTTCGGGGACAGTGGAAGGCTACGAAGACCGGTATATATTCGGGAAAAGAGCCAATGGCTTTTATATTCCCCGATTTGTCAATATCGGCAGTGACAAAAGGGACTACCTCCGTGGTTTTGGTTACCAGGGCGGTGCAGGACGTGAAGGCTGGGGCAGAGAGATCGCCGAACTCAATATCGGTGGTGATTTTAAAGATGCACTCACCGAACCTGGTCAATGGACCATCGGTGCTACAGCTTTCGGCGAGATACTCCCCTACCACGAAAATAAAATCACACTGGACAAAGAGCGGAAGGACAAATGGGGCTTACCCGTTTTGGCGATGGATGCTGAACTGAAAGAAAATGAGCTTAAGATGCGAAAGGACATGCAGGAAGAAATGAAAGCCATGCTTACTATTGCAGGAATAAAAAATGTGAACACCTGGGATAGTGGTCATGCTATGGGACATGGTATCCATGAAATGGGTACCGCAAGAATGGGACTGGATCCCAAAACCTCGGTACTCAATAAATGGAATCAAGTATGGGATTGTCCCAACGTATATGTCACCGATGGTGCTTGTATGACTTCATCGGGCTGCCAAAACCCTTCGCTGACTTATATGGCATTAACAGCAAGAGCAGTAGACCATGCCGTCAGTGAACTCAAGAAAAACAATAGCTAAGCCCATGGAAAGAAGAACACTTTTAAAGATGATCGCCCTGCTTACAGGTGGCGCCGTGATTGGCGGCAATGCATTTTTGACAGGCTGCAGCTCCAACAAAGACCATAGCCTTAAAGAGCGGCTCAATTTAACACCGCAGCAAATCGCATTCTTGGATGAGGTAGCCGAAACGATACTCCCCACCACTGCGAAAAGTCCGGGAGCAAAAGCCGCAAAAGTAGGCGCGTTTATGACAGTCATGGTGAATGACTGTTATGAAGCTCCGGATCAGCAAGTATTTCTCGAAGGGATGGATAAATTAGACGCGGCCTGTAAAAAAGCACACAATCTGGACTTCGTGGAAGCTAGCCCGGAGCAGAAACTTGCCCTGTTGACCGCGATCGATAAAGATGCGACAGCCTATAACGCCCAAAAAGGAGATTCACCCAATCATTATTATACCCTATTTAAGCAGTTGACTCTCCTTGGCTATTTCTCTTCAGAAATTGGTTATAAACAGGCACTACGGTACAATCAAGCTCCAGGCCGATACGAAGGAGATATTCCCTATAAAAAAGGGGATAAAGCCTGGGCATAAACGGTAACAAACGAATATAGGGGCGCCCTAAGGGCATCCCCTTTATAAAAAAAAGATGTATGACAACAATTAAAGGACCCGCTATTTTTTTAGCACAATTTGCCGGGGATAACGCTCCTTTCAATACCTTAGAAGGTATTTGTGAATGGGCAGCCTCAATCGGTTACAAAGGTATCCAAATACCGACTTGGGATGCTCGGTTAATAGATCTTCAAAAAGCGGCAGAAGACGAAACTTATGTTCAACAGTTAAAAGCCACCGTACAATCATACGGTCTGGAGATTACCGAGTTATCCACACACCTCCAAGGGCAACTGATCGCTGTAAACCCTTCTTTTGACCCGCTATTTGACGCATTTGCCCCGCAAGAGCTGCATAATAATCCCAAAGAGCGACAACAATGGGCTGTACAGCAGCTTCATTATGCGATCAAAGCCTCTCATAACCTCGGGTTGAAGGCTCTCGCGACCTTTAGCGGCGCCTTTCTCTGGCCCTACGTATACCCCTGGCCGCAACGTCCGGAGAATCTGGTCGAAACAGGCTTCACGGAACTCGCAAAAATGTGGCTCCCGATATTGGATACCTGCGAACAATACGATGTGGATCTCTGCTATGAACTTCATCCAGGTGAAGACCTCCACGATGGCGTCACCTTCGATATGTTCCTAGCAAAAGTCAATCATCATAAACGAGCAAATATTCTGTACGATCCCTCACATTTTGTCCTGCAATGCCTGGACTACCTGCAATTTATTGACATTTACCACGAACGGATAAAAATGTTCCATGTAAAGGATGCTGAATTCACCCCATCTGGCAGGCAAGGTGTCTATGGTGGCTATCAAAATTGGCAGGAAAGAGCTGGTCGTTTTCGTTCAATAGGCGATGGACAAGTAAATTTCAAAGCTATCTTCACCAAACTGACACAATATAATTTTCAGGGTTGGGCAGTTCTGGAATGGGAATGTGCCTTTAAAAATTCCGAAGATGGCGCTCGTGAAGGTGCACAGCATATCAAAGATTACATTATACGGGTAAGTGATCATGCATTCGACAATTTTGCTTCTGCTGGCAGCAATAATGAGCTAAACCGAAAATTAATAGGTTTATCAGAAGGATAACAGACCAAAATACAGTTATTATGGAAATCAGAAAAATCAGGATGGGCATGGTTGGTGGGGGCAAGAATGCTTTTATCGGCGCTGTTCATCGTATGGCAGCAGGGATAGATGGACAGATCGAACTATGTTGTGGTGCATTGAGCTCTGATCCTGAGAAAGCAAAAGAATCTGGTGCTATGCTTTCACTACCAGCAGATAGAATTTATACAAACTACCGCGAAATGATCCAGCGAGAAAGTCAGCTTCCCGCTGATGAGCGGATACATTTTGTGAGCATTGTAACCCCAAATGTGGCCCATTTCGAACCAGCGATGCTTGCGCTCGAAAATGGGTTTCATGTGCTACTCGAAAAACCCATGACATTCACATTAAAAGAAGCCGAGTTGCTACAGCAGAAAGTCAATGAAACAGGCTTGCTGCTTTGTGTCACCTATACTTATTCCGCTTACCCCATGGTCAAACAGGCTCGTCAGCTCGTCCGTGATGGCAAACTTGGCCAAATCCGTAAAATCATGGTCGAATATCCACAGGGTTGGTTGAGCACCTTAATCGAGACAGAATCCCCACTCGCCGCCTGGCGGACAGATCCCGAAAAAGGTGGACTAAGCAGCTGCATGGGGGATATCGGAACCCACGCCGCCCATTTGGCTGAGTATATTTCCGGTTTAAAAATAACGCAGGTATGTGCCGATCTCCGTACTGTCGTGGTGGGAAGGCGATTGGAAGATGATGGAAATGTGCTGCTGGGATTTGAAAACGATGCCACAGGCGTACTCTCCGCTTCACAGGTAGCGGCAGGGGAAGAAAATGCGTTAAAAATAAGAATATACGGTGAAAAAGCTGGTTTGGAATGGAATCAGCAGGACCCCAACACCCTCCTGCTAAAAGGACTTAATGAACCAGCACAAATATACCGTGCGGGACAGCAGTACCTCGCTCCGCTCGCGCAGCACAACAGCCGCTTACCAGCCGGACATCCAGAAGGGTACATCGAAGCATTTGCTAATATTTATCGGAATTTTTCAGCCACTATTCTTGCAAAGATAAACGGTACCAGCCCTACCGAAGCCATGTTGGATTTTCCGACCGTGGCAGATGGCGCTAGGGGAATGAAATTCATCGAAACAGTAATTGCTTCCGGGCAATCCAGTCAAAAATGGACGGCTTTCTGATCTCCATCACGATTAGTTAGCCGCTAAAGGTCAATTGCCACAACACAACCGAAATTACTGCCCCTACAAGTAAGGAATTTTATGGCTAGCGCAGCAATTTCGGTTGTGCGTATTTTTTGAAAAGATGTTATATCAACGTATAATACCCTTATAAACCGCATCCCGCAATACGCCACCTTCAGTATCACCTGCATACTCCCAATACATCGCCCCCAATAGACCTTGCTCATGCACATAATCACACTTTAAGGCAATGGATTCCGGTGTTTCGAATGTTAGTACCAATTCTCCCTTCTCATTGACCAAGTAGTGCGCTTTTGCCTCATCGTCCCATTTCTGTTCGAAGCCCTGCAAATTCAGCAGATCCTTATAGTCGATAAAACCTTTGATATCTGTTTTATTTCCACGTCCATAAAACGGGATACCAAGCACCAGCTTTTCAACAGGCATGCCAGCAGCGATATGCGCCTTGACAGCTTCAGCACAAGTGGTGCGTCCCGACAAGGATGAGCGATGCAGACTTGCGTGATGATAAGGCGGATTACCCGAATCGTACGTCATGATATTCACAAAATCCACATCGTTTTTAATCCGGTCGAAAGCGATATATTGACCACTTGATACCGAGGCCAGTGTCAATAATTTTTTCTTACCTATTGCTTTGCGGATATCCCGCATTAATAAGGTAAAATTCTGCGTATCAGACTCTGTAGCGGAAATACCCGCAGAAGAGTTGGTCGGATACTCCCAATCAATGTCAATACCATCGAGCTTAAACTGTTTCACTACGCGTGCACAGTCCTGGGCAAATTTCACTCGATTGGTCACATCAGCAGCCATCTCGCTAAACCGACCACTACCCCAGCCGCCTATAGACAACAATATCTTCAGATGTGGATGGTTCTTCTTCAAGTCGATAATATTTTTCAAGCGGCTTTCATTATCAATACGAACACCGTCAAAACTATCATTTACATGCCCAAAAGCATAATTGATGTGAGTTATGTAAGTTGGATCCGGCATCACGTTAGACCAGGAAGTGACGTAAGCGATCACCACTTTTTCATTTTTTCTCAGTGCATAACTCCGCTGTGGATGAATCATAAGTAGCAAAAATAAGACTGCTATAGCGTAGGAGCCTAACAACTTGAAGGAACTTATTACATAGTTAGATTTCATGTATATTATACTAAAAATTTCAAAATTAGAAGAACTGATCTTAGGAGGACTAACGTTTTTGCGAATTGTACCGAAGAGCATCTTCAACAGGCAATTCGCTATATATTTTTACAGTTTTAAATAAATATTTACCTTTTTCAGAAGAATAGCGTACCACAACATCGCACATGCCCATACCAAAGAACCACCAACAGCCAATACCATATGATCTGATTGTTTGTAAAAAAACAAGGGGATCTGGAATCCCCAGCAGATAAAATAAATTAGGTCTGGTGCGAGATAGGTTGTCAAGGAATTCTTACCAGCCTCCTCAAATACAAATATTCCTTTATCATACTTTTGAATATCTATGATGTAATAGATCCCAAGTAGTAAGAGCACACTGATACCACAACAAACCAAAGCCCAACTTGGGGTTCCATGAATTTTGGATAGTATAAACCACGAACGTAGAACGAAGCCTCCAATCAACCACAGTAGCCCAATCACCAGCATCCAGCGCAAAAGCAGATTAGGTACTGCGGCATATCGCCGGATCAGAATACCAATGATGGTTCCTGCCAATACAATACAGGGAACATTCCCCGACAACAAGACATTCAGGTATTTCCCGATGATCGGAATATGCAATTTTAACACAGTTTGCGATAAGATATTTAGCATCAAAAATAACAACCAACTACAGACCACAATAGCAAGCCGTCCCCTACTTAACACAAAAGTAGTCGCCGCAGCAAAATAGCCCCATCCAATCAGGCCCAATATTCCCCACCACCCGATTTCCAGTCCTTTTCCCTCTTTGGCTCTAAAAGCATAAACCAAATAGCATATCCCCACAACCCCGATTAGACGCAGTCCCTTAAATACACCTTGATTACCGAGTTTCGTCGGATACCTATTCCAGATCAAAAATACACAGAGGTATAGTAACCCAAGCCATAAAAAACTAGACATACCTGTCTGCGAAGCATCTACACGTCCACCATTCAGAATCAAGATGCTAATAAGAAGTAAACTTGCTGTACGACCAACGATATGCACAAAGATCTGGCGTATAGATTCGCCCATTTTCTCCCTAGCAGTCACCGCATAGGGCACAGCCATTCCAACCATAAAAAGGAATCCTGGGAAGACCCAATCCGCCAGCCCCATCCCATCTACGTCAGCTTCGGAATGTAATAACCATTTGGGAACTCCAGGAACAAATAAATCGTTGACAAATAACATGAGAAATAAGGTCATTCCCCGCATGACATCCATTGACCGGATTCGAATTGATTGTTTAGGTTGCTGTTGGTTCATAATGATACAATAAATCCCAAGAAAATTAACCATCACGCATGAAAAGGTTTGATTCAACCAGCCATTCTCTGACCTGTTTTACAGCATTGAGGCGCTGTAATCTACAGGGGCTAACCTTTCTAATATAGACTGATACGATTTGCCTGCATCCGGGTTTATAATTTCAACAAACAAAAACATTCGTTTGCCAACCCTAAGATGAGAATATTAGACCACATTCAAAAGAAATATTTATTCAAATTAGTGTAATTTCTGACTTTATTAACTATAAATCATGACATCGCTGCTAAAAAAGCTATATCCCCTTACCAACATGGAGAAACGACGTATTTAAAACATTGGATCTTAGGAAATAATTTAGAGGCATCACTTCGTGAGAACGAATGCTGTAAAAAATAACTGCTGAGAGACAACTCAGAAAGAAAAACTTGAACAAAAAGTATCAACTATAGGGTAAAACTGATATTTTTGGCTTAGTTCAATAAAACAAGTAACATGAGCCAGTTAACATTTCGTGATGCCGAACAACAGGATTTACCTCGTATAGTAGCCATATACAATACCACCATTGCATCAAGAATGGTCACTGCTGACACAAGTTCCGTGTCGGTGGAAAGCAGACAAAAATGGTTTGATGAACATAGCCCTTCAAAGAGACCACTGTGGTTAGTAGAAGATGAAAACAACAGCATCCTCGGCTGGGTTAGCTTTCAGTCTTTTTATGGTAGACCAGCCTACGATGCCACAGTAGAAATTAGTATCTACTTAGATGAACAGCAACGAGGCCGGGGACTAGGCAAGCAAATCCTCCAATATTGTATAGATCAGGCGCCAACACTCGGTGTGCACACCTTATTAGGCTTTATCTTTGCCCACAATATCCCGAGTATCCACCTGTTTGAGAAAATGGGCTTTCAAGAATGGGCAAATCTTCCCAACATCGCAACACTCGATGATACTGAAAGAAGTCTAAAAATATTAGGCCGACGGATTCCTTAGTGGAAAACTTTGTGTTACAGAAAAAAAATCACTAGCTTTAAGCAATACACTTTATTCTATACTCACTAAAGCTATACTCATGGTAAAAAAAACACATATTTCGCTAATATCCCTTCTTTTCATACTGTTTTGCAGTCATGCTGCTTCTGCCCAAAATCCAGAACGTACCAAGACCTTCCAGATTTCCGCAGATTCTGCGTATACAAAAGTCGTACAGACACTTCATGAAAGTGGTTACTATATTGCTCAGTTAGATCGCCCTTCGGGTTTTATCCAAACCAGCATATACCTAAAAAACAAATCATTATTTGGTCGCGAGGGGGATAAAAGAATTCTCAATTTTTTAATCAGTCCGCTTCCAGATGGAAGAGCCAAAATTGTCCTCAATATCTTTCTGATTGAACGCCATAGAGGTGGAAGCAATGATTCACCGAATTATTATGAAGAAGATAAAGGCATCATACAAGATGATAAGATCTATCAGCAGATGTGGGACAAAATTTCGCCACTTTTGCACTAAGTTATTTATACACATAAGAAAGCACCCCGGCTTATAGTATGAACCGGGATACTTTTTATCTGCTGGCATGACTTATTTGTTCTGTTCATCTATCTCGACCGTCAGCCCGTCCTGCCAATCCTTTAATTCTTCGGTATAATATAAGTAGCCCGAAGATGCCGCACCATGATATTTTCCGGGCACCTGTGCCTTCAGGTCAACAGATAATTCTTTGACTTCATTACCTTCGATTCCACGCCAATATAAAACCAGGTAATTTTCAAAAATCTCGTAGTAGTCCACAAAACCTTTTTCGATCAGATCCCGCAATTGCTGTGGTTCTGGCGTTAATCCCCCCGGAATACCGATCTTTGCCAATGGCATAGACGCTGCCTTATCCCGTTTATTGGATAACCGCACCTTAAGTACCGTATTATCGCCCAAACGAACACGACCGCTGGATAAAGATGTCGAAAGATCCAAAGTGCGGTCCGCTGCGCTAGGCGGTTCCGTCGTCAAATAATTGAACCGGTAGGACGCCACTGCATAATCCAGGTTTTCCAAGCGCATGGAGATCTGATGGTTGCCTGAAGGCAACTCCGTCAAAAAAAGTCTGCCCAAAGAGTCTGCCTGTAGCGTAGTATCACGAATCAGCAACTGACCGTCTAGCCATAGTTCCATCTTTTTACCCGCTTTCGCTTTCAAATTCTGATCAAATAACTGATAATATCCGGTCGCCGCTTTTAAGGCAAGACCTGTTGCCTGGGTTGAACCGTAATACCCTTGATGTGCGGATTTTATCAGTGCCTCCATACATGAAGTCAAGTCGTTGGTCGGCTTATTCTCCGATAGAAAAACAAGAGCGATCCAGGCCAGTGTTTCATTTCGCAGTGAATGTCCATCCGATTCCGTAATACTTCCCTCAGCAAAGCCTTTCTTATCTTCAATGACCAAAGGGAGCAACACTTTTAAGTGCGACTTGAGGCTTTCCAATTGTTCCAATTTATCAAGATTCTTTGCGGTAAGCGCTACTATGGCCATTCGATAAGGATCTTTTGACCGTAAAACTTCCATATAGGCCTTATTAAATTCAGTTTCGATTTCAGCCTTTACCCCTGCTACACTCAAGGCATAAGTAATATAGGCATTGTTGATCAACTTACGGTTTCCGGAAAAAGCATACCTTCCAGTCCCCTGATGATATCCACCCCGGCTATCCTTCTTCGATAAAAGCCAATTTTGCGTCCGTTCGATCATTTTCTGATCTACGGCAACAAAGGGTCTCATTTCTATAAATTCAATCAGACCAAAAGCTGAAAGCACTTCGTGTGCCGGTGGTTTACCATACCAGTCAAAACCGCCGCCTTTAATTTCGTAGGCTGCCAGTTTTTTGTAACCATTTTCCAAAAAGGCTGTTGTCTTATGCCGCAAGGATTCATCACCCCTAATTTGTTGCAGGAGGGAAAGTGCG
The DNA here is from genome assembly GCA_031277685.1 of Sphingobacterium sp. Classification (GTDB taxonomy): domain Bacteria; phylum Bacteroidota; class Bacteroidia; order Sphingobacteriales; family Sphingobacteriaceae; genus Sphingobacterium. The sequence continues at coordinate 11,421 of JAITLV010000058.1, forward strand.
TAGATATTGGGATACACCGAAGAAGACACCTGCTCAAAGCAGCCGTATGGTTCACGAACGATACGTGCTAGTCCTTGTGTAATCTGTTTTAAAGGATTAAGATACAGTTCCACCGAAAGCCGTTGCGATCCCTTAAGCGCATTTTTCACCTCAAACTCTTCTACCAGATATTTCGATGTTGAATGACCAAACTCCACGGGAAATCCTTTGTTAAATAATTTAATATCTTTTACCATGCCCATTGCTGTAGAATCCACCCGGATCGAGAAACGGATCTTATCTTTTTCGGAGGAAGGCTGCATTACTTCAAGTGGCACGAGCAACTTACACTGTTCCTGGGCAGCAATTTTTAATGTATGCGCTCCGGTTATCCACTTCAGGTTGTCCCCCACGAGGTCAACCTGACTTTGGATTGATATAGGTTGCCTTCGAGCATTATCAATCAGCAACTCCGCCTTTATCAGATCGCCCTGAGATGCATATAAAGGTAATTTAATGTCTAGACCAATTTCATCTTTCACTTGATATGTTGTTTCTTGGTTACGCCCGATTAGACCGTCTCGCCCTACTCCCTCGGTGATGATCCGGTAAGACGTCTGTTCGTCAGCATTGGGAAAGGTAACTTGGGCACGCCCCTGGACGTCGGTCTCGATATGGTAATTCCAATAGATGTTATCCCGAAAATCATCTTTGATCAAGGCCTGTTTATTTTGATACTTGGGAACATAAAATTCCTGAGCTTGATCAAAGCGTATTTTCGGATATACCATCGTCAGGCTCAGGTATTTTTGAGAACCGATGAGATGGGCTTGACTCAGCGAATTAAAGGCATCCCGCTCACCTCCCTTTCCACCTTTTGTTTTAATCAGAACCACGCCATTTGCTCCACGTGAGCCATAGAGTGTTAATGCTGAAGATCCCTTTAACACACTGACGCTTTCAATTAAATCAGATGAAAGCTGGGTCAGATCAGCGATGCTTGCTTCATTGTAAGGGATACCATCCACAACTAAGAGCGGACCACCATTCCCACCAATGGAATTTACCCCGCGGATGACAATTGGAGCACTTGAGCGCTCAAGCGATGGACTGACCGCAATCCCGGCGACCCGGCCCGATAACGCTGAAATAATATTTGCCTGTCCATACAGCTGTTCGGCGCTTATGCTGCTTACCGATCCGGACACAAGCATTTTCCGATCCAGTCCATAGCCGACCACGACGATTTCTTCCAGGCTCCTATCTTGATCAAACGTTAAGGGACTTAACTCCAATCTTGGCAAAACAGATTCTTTCACATTCCGGGGCTGAACAAGCGGAACCACTCCGGGCCGCCCAAAAACAAGGTCCGTCGTTCTCCTTCCGACGGTATTGGAAATATTCAATCCCTTATCATCCCGAAAGGTCTCAATGACATAATTTTCATTGAGACGATGTTTCGGGATGTAAATCTGCCAGGCGGCACAAGGAATAGTCCGGATGGAAAAACGCCCATTGTTATCCGGTTTTACCGTATATACCAGGCTATCTGCCACCACATACATCGCCGAAGAGTACGGCATGTTCTGTCCATTGACCTGTTTATAAGCCACACCAGACAATTGATGGTGAAGTTTCGCCGGAATCACCTTTAGCGCGCTACTGCCCAGCACCTGATCCCACTGATAATTTCGCCAACCTTGCGTCAGCAATAACATATCAAGCGCTTCTGACCGTTTGTCTTTTGTTTGATCGAAGTAAAATGCAGGTTGATAGATATCCCCCTGCAGGGCAGTACCAAGCCACATCCAGGAGAGGATATGATGTTGTTTATCGTCCAGATAGCTCAACAATTTATCATCGACAACACTCAGCGACAAAGCTGCTGGAATAGGTCGCCCGGCTGCATCTCGTGTTTCAATTGTTAACTTGACATCCTCTCTCGTCTTATAAATCGCTTTATCAGGTGTCACTTGAATCCGCAGTCCATCATCCATGGTATTAAAGAACAAGCGCTCGCTCAAAATTTGTCCTGCCTGCAAGATGGATATACTTAGCAGCCCTTGCGGTAATCCTTCTTTTAAAATTTTCACCGAATTCAATCCTCGTTTTAGCGCTATTTCCTCCGTACGATAAATTTTATCTTCTCTTCGGATGAAATAACTTATGCGGCTATCCAGACTGCTCATGACCGCTACGTGCAATGTATCTTTTGTCTGTTCTTCCAACTGTACCTTTATGCCACTGTTTTTTATTGTGGGCAATGAAATGCGCTGCACTGTCCGATAAGGTTTTTGCAATTGCGCGTAATAAGATCGGCCTGCCTTAGGGACAAATGAAAACTTGCCCATACCCTGATGAAAGGAAGAAAATCCAGCGATTTCAGTTCCGGTGTCGTCGTAAATCGTTCCTTCGATGTCGGCAGGGAATCCCTCCGCATTCAAGGCTTTAAAAGCCACCACATTTGAAAAACCATCGAGGAGATATCCGCCTTCGGGCATAAATTTAACATCGATGTCCTCGAGGATAATCGGGACATTTTTAGAGATGGACTCAAGCAGCTGCCGTGCTACAAAACGGACATTCAAACTAACATGTTTATCCTTTAACACGGCGGGTAAGGCAAAAGTAATCCGTGCTTTACCCAGCGGATCGGTCTTCGCTGTTTCAGCAAGGTAAAGTTGTCCCCCTATATTAACCGCATAGTCAAATAATTGATTTGAAAGTGGATGGTTACCCAGGTCTTTGACCGAGAAGTCTGCGACCACCGTTTCTCCTTTGCCATAGGATTCCTTTTCCATTTGTAGCTGCATTAACAGACGTGGCGGATTGCTGCGCATCAATGTAATGTCTTTTTCATAGGCCAAATTTGGAAAATTCACCATCCAGGGAGTCTGAATTTTTAACTTATAAATTCCACCGACAAGCTGTTCGTCCAATTTGACACTTCCTTTCGCATACATCGCCCCTACGGCAAATTGTTTATGCACGATCACCTGCCCATTCGGTGCGATCAGATCCACAATAACCACATCGCTTTGATTGGAAACACCGAAAACCGTATTACAGAGATAAGTGGTAAAATAAATCATTTCACCTGGCGCGAAAATAGTCTTGTTGGTATGTGCGTATACACGCTCCAAAGGCATCAGTTCAGTATATTCATTCATTTTCTGACCCACACCATTTGTTTGGGCAAACCCATTAATTGCAAATAATATATATAATTTTGTAAAAAAAGAACACCTAAAAAAATGTTTGATTTGTTTTGGAATGGTACGAAATTCCTTTTTATCGGACATTGCCCTATTTTTAGATATAGATAAATTTTCACTTACGGTAGTATCCCTTAGGGATCTCCCGTCACAGCATCTATTTGCCATCGTATGTAAGCTATCGATATTCATGGTTTCCGGTTAAAATTTCATCATCAGATTAAATCCAAAAGTTCGCATCAAAGGCGAGTTGAAGTAATCCAGGCCAACCGCATTGTTCTGCCCCAGCAGGGAAGATCCCGGAAAATTACCAGTATACTTACTCCAGTAGACTAGGTTTTCTACATAAAAAGCGAGATCAATTTTTTGCAGATAGCGCCAGGAAAGGTCAAAACTACGTGAAATATTCACTCTGGATAAACGCAGGTAGCTGGCATCTTCGATGACATCTTCGGCCACTCCACCTAAACCATAACGCCTCCACCTGTTATTTTCGGTCCCTATTCTCGGATCATAATAGTCCACTGTTTTATTGTTTTTATTACCCTGTGGATCTATCCCAGCGAACAGTTGATCTTTCAATAGCCTTGCTGTTGTTGTCTCCATGGAACGGCCCATATAGTTCAGCATCTGCCTTGTACCGTTCCAGATTTTACCACCTTTACTCCATTCGAGATCAATATCCAGACGGACCTTTCGATACCGCAACATATTGCCAAAGATGAGCGTAAAATCAGGGTTGGGATTCCCCAATATCTTTTGCTGTTTAGCAATAATAGGATAACCCAAATCGTCAATCTGAAGTTGGCCGTCCGTCGTGCGTTCATAGGCCGTCCCCATAATTACCCCAATAGGCTGACCAGCAACATAGTTTTTACTGATCTCCTGCATGCCAGCAATTTGAATACGCTCCGCCGCCGTATGAATTTTATCCACCTTATTGCGGAATAGGTGAAAATCCAACCGAGGCATCCATACAATTTGCCTATCACTAAGTCCAAAAGCAGAAGACAATGAAATGCGAACTCCCCGCTGCTGATAATCCACCCCATTTTCCAGTCGGTACTGATTATGCTCCCAAACTGGTACATAACCATTTTTCACATAAAATTGATAATAACTACCCTCCAGAATCCAATGATTTAATTTGAATTCAGACCCGATCTCATAATTAATTTTCCGCTGTAGTTTATCTATGGGATCGCGCAATAGCAATTCGTCCATAGGTAGAAAAGATTGAAAATCACGAATAGAATACCGCATCAGGCTAAACTGTATATCATTATTGATCTGATTCGGTTCGAGGTGTGAAAGATCAAATTTGGTCCATACACTGCCGCGGATATTCTTCGCGTCAAACAGGTTGAAATTAAAATTTCGCTGTACCTGCCCGACAAGGTTGAATGCCGTTTTATTTCTACTCTTGTTGCTGCTCAGTATACTCGGCAATACGTCAAAACTCCAATTGGGATTATATCCATCCATTTCCTTTCGTACTAATCCGGCCTGGAACTCCAAAGATTGATGCGACAATGCAACAGGAGCAAAATTCTCCTGTGCGCGAGTCAAAGACATCTGTTGGTTTTTATACCAAAAGTTCCCCTGTAAATACAACACTTTCTCTTTATGCAAATAGTACTTTATCTGCAAATTCGTATCAAATAACTTCGTTTTTAAGTTACGATTTATCAACATATCCTGATTCGCCATGCCCACATTTCCAAAGTTTAATTGATCTTGTTGATATTGATAATTGAGATTTGCCACAAGAAAAAACTGCGGATGAGTCCAATCATATTTGAGCGCGCCGATATATTTTGTGTTCGTCTGATTATCACGATTGCTATTCAACAAAAACCAGGGGTTGGTATATAAACCCGTTATGGGGGAAGTAGGTTGCGATTTTGCATCCAGATTAACTGGTGAGAGATAGGCCCCCAAGAGCACATTTGCGTAGTTATTACCAATCATCGGCATATCCTCGTCCGTGTGACTGAATTTATTTATCAGCTGCAAATGGTGCGTGGTTCCAAGATGCCGGGCATAATTCAACTGTGTGCTCCAGGACTTCCCCTGGTTTGGATCAAATACCCCTTGTTTTTTCTTATATTCGATTTCGCCGTAGAATTTACCTAAATCGTCCTTGCTATACGTCATGTCAAGTGCAGTAGAGGCTTGATAGCCGCTGCGATAGATGTTCTTATGGTCATAGATCTTCTCCAGCCCTACTTGTCCGACCGAAGGCCCCCAACTGTAGGGAACATCATCCGAGGCAATCAATTGTCCGCCAACAGCGTGCCCCTGTACATAATCCTTTTGTAATTTTACACGGTCATTCGCTTTACTGAACGATCCGCCAAATGTCAGATTGATATCCATTAGGCCATATTTGGGTTTTGAGTTCTGATGGATATAAACACGACTCTGCTTTTCTACCATACTGTAGTAAGCCCCGCCATAATTCCGCAAGACAAGGGGCCTAACAGCATCCGCCCTGAACGAAGTATCTGTCACGCTGTACATATCTGTAGCGTTATACTGCTCCCTAGCGACCACAAGTTCAACCAGATAACCCCCAGATTTCTCAAAGGGATCTGAACGAAACTCATAGAGTTGGTATGTCGTTGGCAATTGACCCGGATATTTCCAGATCTGTATCCGATCCCGGTCATGGAGGTCAATTCCGAAGACACCATTGTCATCAGAGCGTATCGCATTGCGACGATATAATCCGGTACTCAACTCCCGATAATTGGAGACGATATAATCAGCCACGCTAACCACAACAGCATCTTTCAGGGGCCTTCCGGTAGCATCCGTAATCTTACCTTCGTAGCGGTGCACCTGACCAAAAAGTGTTTGAGTAGCACAAATAAATAAAAACAAAGAGGTATACTTTATCATCTTTTCAAGTAATAATCTGAACAGGGATGCAAACAGCAATGGAATTCCATAACGCATATTATTTTTTTCAAAGATTTTTTACAAAACCCGCTTAAATAACTTTATGGATAAAAATAAAATTAAAAAACAACAAATTTATATTATTTTGGTACTGTGCTAGCCTTGCAATAGATAGCATAATTAAAAAGAACGGAGCCCATGCGTATAAGCAAAAAAAATAAACGTTATTCAATCCTAATCTTGCTTATTATTCTAGTGGTTATTGCATTTCCTATTATTCATCTTCTTAAAACTAAATGGGGAGAAATAGATCGTCACAGCGTTCTTCCGGCTCGGCATGTGGATGATGCAAGCATGCTGAACCTGACCAAAGTAGACAGCATTATTGCTATTCCAGCCGATAGACAGGCAATTGAAAATCAGCTGACGCAAATTCTACGGTATGCAGATGCCAAGGGGTTAAAAGTTGCTTTGGCCGGGGCACGGCACAGCATGGGTGGACATACCATGTACCCTGGGGGTATTGTACTCAATATGCTCCCCTACAATCACATGCAGCTTGACACGATTGATAATATACTGAGCATCGGTTCGGGGGCGCTTTGGACAGATGCAATTCAATATTTGGATCGTTTTGACAGATCAATCGCCGTGATGCAAGCCTTTAGCTCATTTTCTATTGGCGGGTCACTCAGTGTCAATGGGCATGGATGGCAAAAGAATTCGCCCCCCTTGGTCTCCAGCGTGGTATCCTTTACGTTAATGAACGCCCAAGGTCGGGTACTCCATTGCAGCCGTGAAAAGAATACTGAACTATTTCATCATGTTCTCGGTGGGTATGGTCTCTTTGGCATTATCCTCGATGTAAAACTCAACGTTGTCGATAACCGGGCCTTAAAATATCATTACATCAACTTAGCGCCCGAACACTACACGGCATATTATAAAAAATATATTCTCGACAATCCAAAGGTAGATCTGGTTTTTGGCCGGCTCCGTGTATCAAACAAAAATTTTATGGAAGAAGCAACACTCAACTATTTTGAACAAGTTTCAGAACCGCCGGTGCAACTATCCCTACAGAAAAAGAATATTGAGGAAACCAAAAGACTTATATTTCGCGGTAGTGTGAATAGCGAGTATGGGAAACGGCTTCGCTGGGATCTAGAAACATCGTCTGCTATCCCTGCACGGCTTCTCACTTTCACCCGAAATGAGATCATGGATAGTCAGGTATCCTTGATTGAAAACAAGGATACCACATCGACGGATTTGCTCCACGAATATTTTATTCCTGAACGCAATTTCATGAATTTCATTCAGGATATAAAGCCTCTTTTAATAAAATCAAAGTTGGATTTGCTGAATATCACCATTCGGGCTGTCAACCGCGACCACGACGCATACTTAAATTATGCCCGGGAAGATGTATTCGGTTTTGTACTTCTGTTCAATCAGAAGAAAACAGCACAGCAAGAAACAGATATGCAGAACCTCACGAACCTTTTGGTTGATGCAGCCCTAAAAAATGAAGGCACCTACTATCTCCCCTATCGCCTACATATCGCGAAAGAAAAGATGAGAAAAGTCTATCCACAAGCAGACAGTTTTTTCAGGACAAAATTAAAATATGACCCATCAGAACTCTTTAATAATAAGTTTTATATGCACTATAAATAATTCTAAATGCCCATTAATTATATTGATATTGTGAGTAGTGGTACATCCAGGCCGGAAGCCATCATCCGTGTTTTACTTCGATGGGTCAGTGAGCTCCAGAAACCATATTTGTAGGGGACCATCACCAATAGATCCGTATCGCTTTCTTTAACTTCATCGCGAATTGCCTTGACCACCTCGTTGGAGGTTACATTTTTATAATAATAACTGACAATACCCATGACATCACCGATTGCTTCCCGGGTTTCCGTTCCTTTTTCTTCGTTTAACTGTTCAACAGTTTTACGGATATTAAGTACCTCAATGGTAGCGTTAAAGCCAGCGGCGAAATCTTTCAGTTTTTCAAGGATCTCTTTTTGTACGCCGCGAACAATATCGCAGGCGAAGAGGATATGTTGTAAACCAGCAAATTTTGCACCCAATGGAACGGAGAGGATCGGAATCTTCAGTCTGCTGATGGCAGCAGTTGTAGTATTGCCCAGCATATCCTGGTCAAAGGAGCGTTTGGCCATCCCCATGACCAATAGGTCGGCGCCCGTTTCCTGAATACATTTTGTAATCTGATCGTAAAACAATCCCGCAGCTAGATACGGAACTGTTGGCACACCACTATGCTTTGTAATCGCTTCCGCTTTATGTGCTAAAATCTTATTTTGGTGTTCAAAAATTTTGAACATAGAATCGGGAGAAAGACGTGCATTCATCGCATGGATCGAAGGATTCTGCAGCGAAAACAAGACAATCTCATATGCTTTACCAGCAAAAACTTCTAATATAAACTTCAGGGCATGTTCAGCCTCTTCAGCATAATCTGTAGCAACAATAATCCGTTTCATATGATCTATTTTATTCGATTAAATAATCCCTTTTTGTTATGATCAAGTTAACGAAAAATAATAAATCTATCAACCGGACAATTGTCTCAACATCGTCAATTTTCTCCCGATTTACGGTTATTTTGAGTAGCTAGCCTTTACAAAAGGAGCTTTTTTTAAATAATCAATACTTTGTTCAAGGCCTGTGTAAATATCGTTACGTGTTTCCTCCAATTCAACAAATAAATATTGCAGTCCAGCAGTTTTTGCATTATTAAAGATAGCGTCGAAACCAACCATTCCGCTTTGACCGATTTCGCGATGATCTTTGATATGCAAAGCCTTAAATCTTCCACTATATTTATTAAAATAATCCACAGGGCTGACCTGTCCCATAACGGCCCAGTATACATCCATTTCAAAGAATACATTTTCAGGATTCGTATGTTCCAGCATATAATCGTACATCACTTTATCTTCAACTTTTTTAAACTCATGTGAGTGATTATGATACCCATATACAATTCCCTGTTGGCGACATTTAGCTCCTACTGCATCCAAATAACGACATTGTGTTTCTAGATCTTTGAGTGTCTTAGGCACATCCATCCAAGGTGTAACGATATACTTCATGCCAGCAGCTTTGTGTGTCGCAATACATTCATCCCACCATTTTAAAGATTCTGTAAAATCTCCAGAGGCAAGTTCCTCGGTCGACAATGTTTTTGTTGCATGGGAAGACAAGACCTTCATCCCTGTTTTTTCCACTTTAGCTTTAAACTCCTGTGGACTTAAGTTATACAATTTACCATCTTTATAACCAGCGGCTTCAACACCTGTATACCCCAGAGAAGCGATCTTTTGTAGAATTTGATCGAAATTTGGGTTTTTACTGATTTCTTCGCGTACAGAGTACAACTGTAGACCAATTTCTTTTTTTGCGGCTTTTTGTTGCGCAAAAGTCGGATTGATAGCCAATAGCATACAGCCGGCCAAGAATGATCCGATAAGTGTCCTTCTTTTCATATGTTTTTATTTATTCATATAGACCTATCCGACACGAAAGCTATGGTAAACATTAGTTTACGCGCTGTTTAGGTTTATTCGTGTTAAGTGCAGCTGCAATGTATGCAAATACTCTAGAAAACACAACGCTTTTGGACTTTATTTATTCACGAAACAGTATTTGTAAGTGTTAGAGCAGTCTTATTTGTAATGAAAAATCGAACATGTTAAACGATTTTACGACCAAGTTTGTTCTATAGATAGGACAACATTTAAAAAACATGGAAAATCAATTCAATACCCCAGAGCATAGCCACGAGAGGCAGGAGGAAAAACTACCTGATGTAGCCGTTAAAGAAAAAGACGATGCACCTGCTGGTCGCAATATCAAACGGACACTCATTATTGCCGTTTGTGTACTGATTGTATTCTATTTGATTTATTATTTTATGAGTGGGCATTAGTTGTACCACAAGCCCTTACGTTAAGGAATTAACCTTTATAACATAAATATTTCAGTTTTAGCTTTGCTACTAACCGCAGCTCCGGCGGAACTTGACGGATTCTGGGATGCCGAAGCTGGGCAAGCAGACTTTGTGGCCATTCATTCAAACAAGCAAGTTATATTTGAATTTATTTCAACTTACCTCAGCCTCGGAAGAACCTAGGCAGGCTCTTATGGGAACCAGGGTGAGGTAAGTCAGCGTCGCAATAGCCTACGACTCCTCCTGTTAGTAAACTTACCTCAGCCCCGATGAACTTGACGGATTCTGGGGAGCCGGAGCTGGGCAAGTTATTTCTTTTGAATTGTTTTTCACCGATATGCTCCAAATTACCCTTAGAGCATAGATATAGGGTTGATTAGCAATTTTTTACACCTATTGACAAAAATAAAACACACTATTAATCTAATACTATTAAAAATATAAATATTTACTATTTAAATAAATAAAAAAATATAAAATTAAACAATATACATATCAAACAATTTTAAAAGCAAACACTCTCTAAAACCTTTCATAATCTAATATAGGGAAAAAAAATATAATAGCAAATTTTTAAACAAAATTATAAACTATTTTTTGCGCAAATTATCATTCAATTCGTTGTATGACGGATAATAACAAATTTAGGCTGGAATGGATTGGATTACGTTTTCGCGCCCGGCGCAATGAACTTTATTATTCCTTGAAAGATGTATCGAACTTGACCGGTATCTCTACAGGAACCTTAAATGGAATAGAAAAGGGTAAAGATCTGACCATGACTAATTTTCTAACGCTATGCCATAGCCTTGAAATCCAGCCTAAACTTTTCTTTCAAGAAGACATCGTTTTTAACTCTCGTTATTCACTTCCCCCTGATGTACAAGAGCGGATCTCAATCAATAGAAAGCTGGATCAACTCGTTTACCACTCGGATTTCTTCCATCTCCCCAAACGTGTTTCCGAAGTTTTAAATGAATTAGGGATTGATAAAAGCCAAAGCAACAAATTCTCCGTACATCTTTCCGCATATTGTGAAGAAGGTGCGCTAGAATATGAACAACAGGGCAACTATAAGGAATACCGAAAGAAAAATCAGCCTACTTTGAAAGCTCCCGAAAACGGTTAGCTCTTTTAAAAGTTCCCAAATCATTAAATCGAACACCATATTTTCGCAGCACCGCTTGCGCTTTCTTTCGTCCGATATGACGCACATAAAAGGTTTCATTCACAACAAAATGATGAATACTGTGTGTCCAACCAAAAAAGAAACAGAACAGCTGCATCGGATATGTCCACCAGATGTTGAGAACCTGTGTCTGTTCAATCACGTTTCCTTCCTCTACATCACCAAAATAATGCATATTGGAGGTTATAAAATGTAAACAGAATTGACGTAGTAAATTAGGTAAAAGGATCGTATAAATGACTACATTTAGACTTATCAACATGTTATCAACATAGTGTGGAAAACTAAAACCAACTACATAATACCTATTTAACCAATCTAGTAACCCATCCGCAAAGAAAAAATACAGTACCACATGTGCAAAAATCGTCACCGGCACTATACTCAGAAACATGATCTTTTTCAGTTTTGATGATGTCTCCAGTTTAAGATTGCCGTTTTTTACTTCACGATCCATATCGCTAAACATGCGTCGCAAACGAAATAGACCACCGAGCACAACATCAGGCGTTGTCAGCAACCGTTTGATCGTCCAACGTTCGCCATTGGTCACACTTCGCTCCTCCACATCATGCAAAGTTCCCGAAAATTTATGATGATGATGATGCAAGGTGCGCCGGATCCAAGGATTAACAGTCAAGGGACGTAAAATCCAGACGGTAAAAAGCATGCCATGATGTACCGCCTTCTGTTTCTTAAAATAAAGCCAGTGAATAAGATCATGCTCAATCTCATGCAGAACACCCATAAAAAAAGCATTCATAACGATCATCAACCAGGCCGGAACAATTGCTCTGTACCAACCAATAGATACCAAAATGATCGCAACAATGGTGATTAAAAAAATAGCCAATCCAATGCTGTTTTGTCTTCTTAATATGGGATAAGCACCTTTGAGCCGCTGATAGGATAGATTAATCTCTTTTCTGATCTGACTCGACTTTTCTTGATGTGTCAATGTGTGTGATTTTGAAACAAAAGTACAGATTTTTTGGCAGACAGACCTGTTAACCTTCCTGTTACAAGAAATAATAATCATATTTTTTCAAAATATCTGTAACATAATCCCCCAGCCCTATACTAATTTGAAAAATAAACATATTAAACTAGACAATTATGGAAAAGCGATCTATTTACAGCTGGGAAAACAACTTATTGGGAAATAAATCAAAGTTATATAACAATGATACCTTGATCGGCTCATTGGAATCCAATGACTGGACACTGGATGCGAATGTCTCTATCCGCTCCGATCAATATCGTTTTAAAAATAAAGGTCTTTTCAACCCATATACCGAAATACGCAATAAACACGGCGAACTGATCGGTGATATCGAATACAATAACTGGACCGGTGGGGCAACTATAAGCCTCATCGATAGAAAATATAAATGGAGCCCACGAAATATGTGGATGTCGGCCTGGAAAATCGAAAATGAACAAGGACAAATTGCTGAAGTTAATCCTTCCGTGATGGGAAATGGCGGAACAATAAAGAGTATGGAGAATAATGAACTATTGTTATCTATCAGTCTATATCTTCAAAAAAGAGTCGCGGTGATGTATTCCATGGTCGCATTGATTCCCGTCTTCCTCCTCCTCTTGCTTTAAAACATCCCACAGAAATTCTTTATTCTATAATAACCCGAAAACAGGCGAAATGCCTGTTTTTTTTTTGCACAAATCACAAGTAGCAGGAGCTCCTCTATTCGATAACAAAACTTGTATTCAACCTGTATTCAACCAGGGATTTCAATAACAATAGATAGGGAGCTTATCCGGACTTCATTCGGACTTCATTCGGACCTCATTCGGATAAAAGCGTATAATCTATCTATTATACCCCTATTTTGTATCAGTTAATTTACAATAAGTATCCTGTTTGAAGCAAACTTTTCCTCCACTTGTCCGTTAAAAGAATCAAAACAATTATAAATGAATGTATGGCACGAGTAAATAATGGAGCAAACGGCGCTCCATCCGGAAAGGTTGGCGCTGTCGTATTTTGCAAATGGAAAGATATCAACTATGTACGTTCGCTTCCAAAGGTCAAGAAAAGAAGAAAACTATCTGATAGTGAAAATAAAAACAGAAGTAAATTCGCCTTTACACAAACTTTTCTGGGGCAATTCACAAAGTTTTTCCGTTTAGGTTTTCAACGATATAAAGAAAATATGACCGCATTTAATGCGGCGATGTCCTATCATCTTGAACACGCTGTCCTCTTGGGGACACAGGGACCTGCTATCAATTATGAAAAATTTGCGATCAGTAGAGGATTGGAAGATATGATCGTTTCCACATCCACCGAGATTATAGACCACAAGCTTGAAATCAAATGGCAGCCCAAACTGAGCAAGGAATTACTGACCCATAAGTTAAGTGATTTTAGGACCCTGGTACTCTTATTACCTGAGGACCCGATGGATCAATCCACTGGAGTACTATTGGGAAATAGCATCGAACAGCGATCCCAGCTTATTGATCTGCCTAAACTCAATACCAGTTCCATCTTCCACCTCTATCTTGGTTTTGCAGCAGCAGATGGCAGCAACCGCAGCATGAATAGCATTTATCTGGGTATAATAACGGTAGAAAAAGAATGATTTAGAAAAGGGAATTTATCGGTCATATAAATGATCGAAACCTTGGCCACATTGTACACATCATCAATGGAGGTTCTGCTGGACCTTAATAGTCCTAAATGAGTCGTAGCTTTTCTGTATATAGAAATATAGATCATAGGTATCCCATGATTGCACCTGTTCAAAAGTCGGTCTATAGCTTTTCATAAAATCCGGCAGTTCCCCGTCGTTTATAGCCGTAATTTTTTTAACCGTAATCCTGTTAAATGCACTATCCACTTTGCTTTCCCGTAAAGCGTATTGTACATCTTTCTCCATCTGCCGTGCCCGTTTCCCATTCTTGCTAAAAAGTTCATAAAAAAATGTAATTGGTTTTCCTCCAAAGGGATTTAAGAGTGCAATGGGTGGTCTTCCCCCATAATAGATACCGCCTTTCTTATTCTTTTCCTTTTGTATATCCTTAAGTTCATCTATTTCTTTATTGTGCCGATTTCTTGTGATAACGATTTCATCAAGTACAATCCCCCGTTTCTGGAGGAAGATAGAATCTTTTAGCCCGCTACCATAGACTATTTTTGTTTCCCAATGGTCATGCCTAAATTCAACCGTATCTCCTTGTTTATACTCCAATACAAACTTTCCATACGCATCTGAAACAGTATGCCTTTTCAAAGTCAAATTCAACACGTTAATCCCCCTAAGCAACAAGCTTGTATCAGCGGACAAAATTGTTCCACCATATTGATCTCCTTGCTGCCCATAGACAATAGTAAAATGGCTGGATAAAAATAGACATAACACAACTAAAAATTTGCTGGATACACTTGTTATGAAGCGCCTATGGAGGTCGAATATATACATGAAATAAAAAATATGCTAGTTTACAGATCACAAAAACGACAACAAGCTATCAAATCGTTTCTGTTAAAAAAAGCCATTTAACACTATTTAGCTATTCCTAACCTTATTATCTCATCGCATTGGACAAGCAAACCATCGGTCATGCAGGATAAGAAATAGGTTTACAAAATATTAATTCACAATAAGATAACACAAACCTAACACAAAGTCATTCTTCTTCTATTTAACTTAGTAAGAATGAATGACATGGCTTTCAATCGTCTTATCTCTACTGTCCTTATTAGTTTCAGTATCTTGCTATGGTCCTGCGGTAATACCGACCACACCATCAAAATGAAAGGTTCAGATACGGAGGTCAATCTCGCCGTTAATTTAGCCGAAGCATATAATCAAACGGACCCTACATTCAGTATGGCCATTTCAGGCGGAGGCTCCGGACTCGGTATTACTTCGCTATTAAATGGACAAGCGGATATCGCCAACTCATCACGTCCCCTGACCGAAGAAGAACTGGCGCTCTTCAAGAAGAAGAATATGCCTTTAAAGACTGTTGTTTTTGCCGAAGATGCCACTGCATTTGTCGTTCACAGCGATAATCCCATCACGGAGCTGGACGTAAATACACTATCAAAAATCATGAGCGGCGAAGTCGAAAACTGGGAATCAGTAAGCGGACAGCATGTTCCAATAAACATATACGGCAGGCAGAGCAGCTCAGGTACTTACTCATTTATTCGCAAAAAGCTAAAAATAGCCTATAGTCAAAAGGCGAAGGAAATGACCGGAAATGCACAAATTCTGGAAGCCATCAAAATTGACAAGTCTGGTATCGGTTATGTCGGGGCTGGCTATATTTCGAAGAAGATTCAAGACAACAATGGAATCAAGGTATTGAAAATCAAAAACAACGTGGATTCCATTGCCATATCCCCATTAGACCCAACAGCTATAAAAAACAGATTATACTTCTTTCAACGCCCCCTCTATCAGTTTATTCCCGAAAAATCATGGAGCAAAGTCCTTTCATTTATTCAATTTGAGACAAAGGGTGAAGGGACTAAGATCATCGAAAACTCAGGTTATTACCTTATTCACTAAAATAACATGCAGTACAAACAACGAATAACTATCGATAAGATCGCCAAAATCGTATTCAAGTCCACAGGATATTTGGTACTTGCACTTCTGGGTGGTATTTTCTTTATGTTGCTATACAATGCTATTGCTTTCTTTCTGGAGGTTTCACCGCTGGATTTTATCACAGGAAGCCAATGGAACCCCACAGCGACAGAACCCGCTTACGGTATTTTACCCTTAATTGTGAGTACGTCGATTGTCTCTTTGGGTGCCATGTTGATTGCCATTCCACTTGGTGTGGGGACCGCTGCTTTTATTTCTGAATATGCAAGTCCCAAGCTCAAGGCAATTTTAAAACCAACGATAGAAATGTTAGCAGCCATCCCTTCGGTCGTGATCGGTTTTTTGGGCATTGTACTCGTCGGTCCTGGCATAGCGGACCTAAACAATCTGCCCAACGGACTCAATGCTTTAAATGGGGCTATATTACTTGCGGTCATGGCTCTTCCAACCATCATCACCATCTCTGAAGATGCCATACACGCTGTACCGCAAACCTACCGTGAAGCAAGTTATGGCCTTGGAGCATCCCGTTGGCAGACATTACGCAAAATTACGATTCCAGCAGCAGCACCAGGAATTATTGCCGCAATCATGCTCGGACTCGGTAGAGCCATCGGTGAAACAATGACCGTATTGATGGCTACTGGCAATGCAGCAATCTTTCCAAAAGGATTTTTTGATTCGGTTAAAACTATTACCGCAACCATTGCTATTGAAATGGGCGAAGTCCCTTATCAGACCACGCATTACTACGCCTTGTTTGCCATAGCGATTGTCTTGTTCTTTATGACACTGGTGGCCAATCTGATTGGTGAATATTTTATCAACCGCTTTAGAAAATACCATGCTGCATAAATTCAAAAAACTGACACCAATCATCGAATGGGGGACATTACTCCTGTCCACAGGACTTGTCTGCTTTTTTTTATTCGTGATCCTATACGATATCTTTACGAAAGGTTCCCATGTATTATCCTGGGAATTTGTATCCAAACTGCCGATCAACGGCATGACACAAGGTGGTATTCTGACACCCATTATCGGCACGGTATTCCTGACATTGATTACAGCAATATTCTCTATTCCCTTTGGAATCTGTTGTGCCATTTACCTCAACGAATATGCCGAAAACACCTGGTTGACCCGAACCATCCGTGCATCCATCCGTAATTTATCTGGCGTACCCTCTATCATCTACGGCCTGTTTGGGTTAGCATTATTTGTTCAGGCTCTAAATTTTGGCACTTCAATTTTGTCTGCTGGATTGACCTTAGGCCTGCTCTCTCTACCTTATATTATTACAACAACCGAAGAGGCTCTGCTGCGTATCCCAAGGAGTATGCGGGAGGCAGCATTGGCAGTAGGCGCTACCAAATTTGAATCGATCAAAGATGTCGTACTTCCTGCGTCTTTGCCTGGAATACTTACAGGTATCGTCCTGACACTTTCCAGGGCTGCCGGAGAAACAGCTCCAATCCTATTCACAGGTGCAGCATTTTATATCACCAACTCCTTTGGCAATCTCAATCAAGAATTTATGGCACTGCCTTATCACCTATACATGCTGTCTACGCAGCATCAATCCATCGAAGAGGTCAGGCCAATTGCCTATGGAACCGCATTGGTACTGATCATTGTGGTCTTCCTCATGAATTTAACAGCTTTCTATATTCGGTATAAGTTTAGAAATAATGAAAAGTAAATTGGTTGCTGAGCATCTCAACCTATGGTTCGGGAGCAAACAGGTGTTGAAGAATATCAATATCGAATTCGAAGAAAATAAGGTTACAGCCCTGATCGGGCCATCAGGATGTGGCAAGAGTACCCTTTTGCGGAGTTTTAACCGTATGCACGATCTCTATCCAGAGGCCAAAATCGAAGGACATATCAAGTTGGACGGTCACGAAATCTATCAGAAAGATGTTGAGGTAACCGATCTACGCAAACGTGTTGGCATGGTCTTCCAAAAAGCCAACCCTTTTCCAAAAAGTATCTACGATAATATCAGTTATGGCCTCAAAATCAACAACCTGATTGCTGACAAAGCAACTGTACAAAAAGCGTTGGAAGAAGCCTATATCTGGGAAGAGGTGAAAGATGATCTAAAGAAGCCTGCCACACGGCTTTCCGGAGGGCAGCAACAACGGCTCTGTATCGCTAGAGCGGTAGCCCTACGTCCTGAAATTATTTTGATGGACGAACCCTGCTCAGCGTTGGATCCTGTGAGTACCCTGAAGATTGAGGAACTTATTCATCATCTGAAAAAAAAATATACTATTGTTATCGTCACGCACAATATGCAGCAAGCACAACGTGTCGCCGACAAAACGGTCTTTATGTATCTTGGGGAGATTATTGAACAAGGAGATACGCATCAGATTTTTAACAATCCGCAACACGAAACCACTCGTAATTATATCAGCGGGCATTTTGGTTAACCCCTTCAGCAATCCGAATCACACATTCTGTGTATGCCCCAATCTTTCTCTTATGTTCGGCAAGTTCGTGTCTTGCCGAACATTTCTAGCAGACAGGAACAAATTCAGCATCCCGATTTAACTTCCAAAAGGATCAGTTCTCTTTTCTGTTTTTAGTATTCCGATCAAATGTTGTAGGGCTTTTTGCAAACGCTTGGCGTCATCTTCAGTTTGGATAGCCCATAGAATTTCTTCGGTATTCGCAGCCGATTTATAGCGAATCTGATAACCAGACTTGACACGTGCGATGATAAGTGGTTCGGATTTCGATATATCGCTTCTATAGTGCTGTCCAGTGGACAGAAAAACTGTCAGTACTTTTCCATCTACAGTGACGGTGTCAATTTTGGTTTCTTTGTAACGATAGGCAACCTTATACAATTTATTGATATAAGCGATGGTCTGCTGTTTGTTGAGCGCTGCATTTTGGGCTTCCAAGCCACTGTGTGCTCCAAAAAAAAGAAAACATATTAATAGAAAGTTCTTCATGCATCAAATTTATTAATAAACTACACTTTCCCTACTTTATTATCTCAAATTTATTTATTCGTTGAAACAAAAAAATCAGAAAAGATACTTTAGTTGAAAAATTCGATAAAATAAGCAATTTAAGCAAGTCTGGAAATCAGACGCAGCCGTACACTTCATTATTCATTGTGTCTGACCAATAACGTTATCATTGGCCAAACACAATTTTCTATCGAGCGTTAATGCGACCTAACTTGTCTTTTAATCCGCCTACAATTTTGCTTTCGATAAATCCCGTGCGTTTTCTGCCATACGAATAAATTCTGCTCGATATCCTTCATCATCCATTCCCTTTGCAGCCTTAGCACGTGCAATCAAACGATCAAAATCAGCCTGTTGCTTAAAGTCTGAATCCCTGAGCAACATCCCCAATTCGGCTACAGCTGTTGCAAATTGTAAATCTTCACTCACCTTATTCAGATCAATAACCTTCGCTTGTACAACCTGTTGCTGCAATTTGCTTTTTTCACCCTCAGGCTCCTTGTAACGGAATTTGACTGTTGCCAATTCCCCATTTCCTTTGATAGCAATATTTTTCGTTGAATTTCGCTGGTATTTTAACGGATCTACTGTTCCCACCATTGTCGAGTTGACGCCAACAGGAACGATCTCATACAAGGCGGTAACCACATGACCTACGCCCATATCACCGCCCATCTTTTGGTCGTTATTGAAATCTTCGGCTTCAAGCAAACGGTTTTCATAACCGACCAGTCGATAGGTCTGTACATAATTCGGATTGAACTCTACCTGAATCTTCACATCTTTAGCCACCGTAAATAATGTGCCGCCAAATTCGGTGACCATGGCTTTCCGGGCTTCGGAAATATTGTCGATATAAGCATAATTGCCATGCCCTTTATCTGCTAGGATCTCCATCTTGCTATCTTTCAAATTTCCCATACCATAACCGAGCACGGTCAGAAAAACACCAGATTTGCTCTCTTTACCAATCAGCTCCTCCATAGACTCATCACTGCTCTCGCCCACATTGAAATCACCATCGGAAGCCAAGATAATCCGGTTGTTTCCGCCCTTGACCAAGTTTTGACGGGCAATGGCATAGGCTTTTTTGATCCCTGCAGCTCCAGCAGTACTTCCTCCGGCCTCCAGTTCATCTATGGCTGTTTTGATTTTCATTTTCTGACTACCACTTGTACTTTCCAGTTTCACTCCGGCCGAACCGGCATAGGTCACAATAGCAACACGGTCGATATCACGTAACTGATCCACCAACATTTTCAGGGAAGATTTCACCAAAGGCAGTCGTCCCGGTCCCATCATCGATCCTGATACATCGATCAAGAAAACTAAGTTCGAGGCTTTAAGTTTCTCCGTCGGGATATCTTTGGCTTTTAACGTCACCCGCATCAACTGATGTGCATTGTTCCAAGGTGCCTTGGTCAATTCGGTTACGATATTCACCGGTTCGCCATTTTTTGGCCCTGCTACCTGATACTGAAAATAATTGATCATCTCCTCCACACGTACGGCATCCTTATCGGGTAAACTACCCGCATTGATAAACCGACGGACATTACTATAAGAAGCAGCATCCACATCTGCAGCAAATGTTGACAGCGGTTCCTTCATGGGATTGATAAACTTGTTTTCCTTGATTTTCTGATAGGATTCCTGATTTTGATCGGGTATATAACCTCCACGAATATAAAGTCCCTGAGTCTGGCCTGCTAAGGCCGTAGAAGCAGTCATCATATTTGCTGTATTTCTTTTAGCAACCCTACCATACCCCGTAACAACAACTTCATCCAGTGTACGGTTATCCGGCACTAGTGCTATGTCCAGTTTCGACTTTCCGTTTACCTGAATACGTTGCGTAATATAGCCAGGATAACTAAACTCCAGCATGGTCTTACCAGCACTTACAGTGATCTGATAATTTCCTTCACGATCAGTAGATCTGCTTTCTTTCGTCTGCATATTTGTGACGACCACAGCACCCAATGTTAATTTGGTCGTAGCATCGGTCACCTTCCCTTTCACCTCGTATTTCTCACTGGCATATCCGCTCAGGGATAGCAGCAAACTCATCATAAAAAGTATTGTTCTCATATCGTTCAAGTTTTTGCAGAGGGATGCGGCAAATATTAAATTTCCATAAACCAGAAAAAAAAAATATTTTTAGCAAATAAAATGTTCGCATTCAAGTCGTCAAAAAAGGATTCAACGCAAGACCATGAGCTCTTGCAACAATATCAGGAGACATCAGATCTCAAGGTATTGGGAAATCTCTATCAACGACATACCGAAATGGCCTATTATGTCTGCTTACGGTATCTTCAAGATCCAGAATTGAGTAAAGATGCCGTGATGAATATTTTTGAAGAGCTCATCTACAAAGTTAATAAGCAAGAAATCAAAGACTTTCCGAGAT